>DASREP010000059.1:0-182544 GCA_035652015.1 Bradyrhizobium sp.
ACGCCCATCTGCGCAATCGCCAGCACGACCAGCGCCACCGGGATCGAGGGCTGCCAGACCAGGTTGGTGCCGGCGATGAAGAACGAGGTCGCCGTCAGAAGGATCGCAAGCCCAAGACCGACGACATAGCCGAGCAGGCGCGGGCCGACGCGGATTTCCTCTTCGTCGCCCGGCGCGAGGTCGGTCGGATGATGCAGATGCTGATCGCTCATGCAGCGCTCCCGAGCAGATAGACGATGGAGAAGATCGCGACCCAGATGATGTCGAGCGCATGCCAGAACAGCGCAAAGCACAACAGGCGCCGCATGATATCGGCGCGAAAGCCTTTGGCGAACACCTGCGCCATCATGGTGAGCAGCCACAGCGTGCCCGCCGACACATGCGCGCCATGGCATCCGACCAGGGTAAAGAACGACGACAGAAAGGCGCTGCGCGTCGGACCTGCACCGCGTCCGACCAGGTCGGCGAATTCGCGGAATTCGAGCGCAAGAAAGCCGAGCCCGAACAGGCAGGTCACCGCCATGCCGATCTGGAACCAGAACGCATTGCGCAAATCCGCGGCGATCATGGCGAGCCCGCAGATGAAGCTCGAGATCAGCAGGAACGCAGTTTCCAGTGCAACGCTTCTGAGATCGAACAGCTCAGCGCCGCTCGGCCCGCCCGCGGTCTGGCCCCGCAGCACCGCAAAAGCGGCGAAGAAACAGGAGAACATCACGATGTCGCTGAGCAGGAAAATCCAGAAGCCGTAGCCGGTCACGATCCGCTTCGAGGCCGGCCCCTCATGCGGCCGCCCGCCATGCAGGTGATAGGGATCGCTAGGGCCATAAGCGAGCGTCGCGTCGGTCATGCTGCGCTCCTCGCGCGAAGCGCGGCGAGGCGCACCTCGCGGTTGGCGCGATCGATGCGCGCGACCTCGGCCGCCGGAATGATATATTCGTCATGGTCGCGCCAGGCGAACACCACGAAGGTGGCAAAGGCGCCGATGCCGCCGAGGATGACCATCCACCAGATGTGCCAGATCAGCGCAAAGCCCATGATGGTCGCGAAGAAGGCGCAGACAAAGCCGGTCGGTGAGTTGCGCGGCATTTCAATATCCTTGTAGTCGGGCTCGGCTCGCAGAAGACCCTGCTCCCTGGCGCGTGACTTGATCGCCCAATAGGCATCCTCACCCTCGACGTCAGGCATGACGGCGAAATTGAATGCCGGTGGTGGCGACGCCGTCGACCATTCCAGCGAGCGCCCATCCCAGGGATCGCCGGTGACGTCGCGCAGGGACTCGCGATCGCGGATGCTGACGACGAGCTGCACGACCTGGCAGATCACGCCAATCGACAGCAGGATCATGCCGATTCCCGCTGCAATCATCCAGGGCCGCCATTCCGGGATGTCGTAGTGCTGCATACGCCGGGTCATGCCGAGCATGCCTGCCGCATAGAGCGGAAAGAAGGTGACGTAGAATCCGGTGAGGGAGAACCAGAACCCGGCCTTGCCCCACCCTTCATGCAGGCGGAAGCCGAACGCTTTCGGGAACCAATAGGTGTAGCCGGCGAAGGCGCCGAACAGCACACCGCCGATGATGACGTTGTGAAAATGCGCGATCAGAAACATGCTGTTGTGCAGGAGGAAGTCCGCCGGAGGCACGGCGACGAGGACGCCGGTCAGGCCGCCGATGATGAAGGTCACCATGAAACCGAGCGACCACATCATCGGTGTCTCATAGCGGATGCGGCCGCCATACATCGTGAACAGCCAGTTGTAGATCTTCACGCCTGTCGGCACCGCGATGATCATGCTGGCGATGCCGAAGATGGCGTTGACGTTGGGCCCGGCGCCCATGGTGAAGAAATGATGCAACCAGACGCAGAAGGAAATGATGCAGATCGCCATGGTCGCCATCACCATGGAGCGGTAGCCGAACAGCGGCTTGCCGGAGAATGTCGGAACGATTTCCGAATAGATGCCGAACGCGGGCAGCACCAGGATGTAGACCTCGGGATGCCCCCAGGCCCAGATCAGGTTCATGAACATCATGACATTGCCGCCGGCTTCGTTGGTGAAGAAATGGAAGCCGACATAGCGGTCGAGGATCAGCATCGTCAGCGTCGCGGTCAGGATCGGGAACGCAGCGACGATCAGGAGATTCGAGGCAAGCGTGGTCCAGCAGAACATCGGCATGCGCAGATAGCTCATGCCCTTGGTGCGCAGCTTCAGCACCGTGGTGACGAGATTGATCCCCGCCACCAGCGTGCCGACGCCCGAAATCTCCAGCGACCACAGATAGTAGTCGACGCCGACACCGGGCGAATAAGTCAATTCGGACAATGGCGGATAAGGCAGCCAACCGGTGCGCGCGAACTCGCCGACGACAAGCGAGATGTTGACCAATAGCGCGCCGGTCGCGGTGAGCCAGAAGCCGACGGAATTGAGCGTCGGGAACGCCACGTCGCGCACGCCGAGCTGCAGTGGCACCGCGAAATTCATCAATCCGATCACGAACGGCATCCCGACAAAGAAGATCATGATGGTGCCGTGCGCGGAAAATATCTGGTTGTAGTGCTCCGGCGGGAGATAACCTTGCGACTGGAAGGCGATCGCCTGCTGCGACCGCATCATGATGGCATCGCTGCCGCCGCGCAGCAGCATCACCATCGCGAGCAGGCAGTACATCACGCCGATCCGCTTATGGTCGACGCTCGTGATCCATTCGCGCCAGAGATAGGGCATATGGCCTGCGATGACGACCCAGGCCAGCACCGCAAGAATCGCGACCAGAACGACCCCGCCCACAACCAACGGGATCGGCTGATCGAATGGGATCGCAGCCCAAGTCAGCTTACCTAACATGTCAGCCTACCGAACATTGGCCGCTCCGCTCTCGGGCTTTGGCTTCGCCGGATTTTCGGCCAGCTGCGGGCCGGGACCCGGCGGGATCTTCAAAGTCGCAATGTCGTTGAACAGCCGCGGGTCATCCAGGCGATAGGTCGGCCGCCCGGTTTCGACCGACTGCTGCATCAATTTCTTGTAAGCATCCGCGTTCAGCACGTTGCCGCTTTTCGCGGTCGCCTCGACCCAGTTCGGGAAGTCGAGCGGAGAGATCACGTGAACGTCGAACATCATCTCGGGAAAGCCGTCGCCCGAGAAATGTGCCGACAGGCCTTGCAGGGTGCCTTCCTGGTCCGCGCGCAGATTGAGATGGGTGACCATGCCGTTCATGGTGTAGATCATGCTGCCGAGCTGCGGGATGAAGAACGCATTCATCACGCTCGACGACGTCAGCTCGAATTGCAGCTGCGCGCCGACCGGCACCGTCAGCGCATTGACGGTCGCAACACGCTGGTCCGGATAGATGAACAGCCATTTCCAGTCGAGCGATACGACCTGGATGCGGACGGGGCTTCCCGTGCCCGGCACGGGCACCCGCGGATCGAGCTCATGCGAGCCGATCCAGGCGACGCCGCCGAGCAGGATGATCGTGAGTGCCGGGATCGACCACACCACGAGCTCGAGCCGCCCGGAATGGGCGAAATTCGGCAGATAGAAAGCGCGGGTGTTGGAGGCGCGGAAGTAGTAGGCAAAGGCGAAGATCGCAACGATCGTCGGCACCACGATCGCCAGCATGATCGCGACGGAATCGACCAATATCGTCGAATTGGCGGCCGCGACCGGACCTTGCGGATCGAGCAGGTTCATCCCGCACTTCCCCATTCACCGGAACCAGAACGCAGTGCAGCGAAGCTGGTTCCAAAAAAAGGAAGGTGCGCAGCCACCGGCGGTCGCGGCCGTGCAAATCCGATGGAAGCTTCGACCCGGCCCATCGACCGCAGGATTTTGCAGCAGGTTGAGTGACTTACAAGCTGCACTCAGGCCAGGTGACGCGCCCTGACGGGGGACGCCGCAAAAGCGAGGCCCAAGGATTTCTTCCGCGTCGTCGCGCGATGCGTTTTGTCCCTTGTAGCGCCTCACCCGCTGCGCTTCTTGCCGCCTTCGTAGACCGCCATGCCGGCCGCGGGATCGAGATCCGTCTCGGTCGCCTCGGTCAGCCGCGCCATCATCATGTAGAAGCCGATGGCCATGATCGCCTCGACGATCTCCTGGGCAGCGAAATGAGCTTTCACGGCGGCAAAGGTTGCATCGGAAACCTTGACATTGTCGATGGTCTCGGCGGCGAAGGTAAGCAGCGCGGTTTCGGCTGTCGTGAAGGCCGCGCCGTCATATTTGGCGGCCTCGATGCAATCGATCTGCGGCTGCGTGACCCCGACGCCAAGCGCGATCGGCACATGCTGGCGCCATTCATAGGCTCCGCCTTCCCGCTGCGCGACCTGCAGGATCAGAAGCTCGCGGTTGACGTGGCTCAGCTTCTGGCGATGCAGGATCGAGTTGCCGAGCCGCATGGCCGGGATGAAGTTCGCTTCGGCATGCGCCAGCATGCGGAAGATGTTCAGCTTGATCGCCATGCGATCGAACGAGGCGCGCATGTCGCCGCTTGTGGTTTCCGGGTCGATCAGGGGCAGCCTTGCCATCCATTGTCTCCTTGAGCGGGAATTGCCTAGCGGGTCTTCACTTCGCGGATCGGTCTTGAGCCGTCCCAGTCGCGCGCGGCCTGCCTGACGCGTTCAAAGAACGGTCCCTTGCCGCCGGAGATGTCGGATATCTCGATCACGGTGCCGGGATGCGCTTCGGTGTCGAAATAGGCAAAGCGCCCCTGCTCGCCGCCAATCTGGCCCTCGTGCCCGACCCGGTAGCCGAGCGCGAGCGCGCGGTCGTAGAGGCCCTGGTAATCCCGCGTCCAATAGGACATGTGCTGCAGGCCCTCGCGCCCGGCATCGAGAAATTCCCGGTACATCGAGGGCGCATCGTTGCGCTGCTGGATCAATTCGATCTGCAGGTCGCCGGAATTGGCGATCGCGATGCTCATCTCCACGGCGGAGTCGTGGCCGCGATGGCGGAAATAGTCGGTCTTGACGCGATCCATGTAGTACCAGGGACCGACGCCCATCACCCTGATCCAGTGATCCATCGCCGCATGGATGTCGCGCACGACATAACCGTTCTGGCAGACGGATCCGAAAATTCGGCTCATGGCATGTCCCTTTCCCCTGCTCAGCCGATCGACCGGCCGCCATCGATGACGAGCTCGGCGCCGGTGACGTAACGGCTTTCGTCGCTGGCAAGCCACAGGATGCCGTTCGCGATATCCTCCGGCATCGCCTTGAAGCCGAGCGGCACGGCGCGCGCAGTCAGCTTGTCCAGCGTCGGCCCGCGCGCCGGACCGGCATTGGAGCCTTCTTCGGCGGTGCCGATCAGCGTGTCCCAGATGGCGGTCTCGGTGATGCCGGGATGCAGCGAGTTGACGCGCACGCCATCCCTGGCGGCAGCGCATTCCAGCGCAACGGCCTTGGTGAACAGCCTGACGCCGCCCTTGGTGGCGCAATAGCCGGAGACATTGGGAGACGCCTTGATGCCGGCAATCGAGGACACGTTGATGATGCTGCCGCCGCCGCCCTCGCGCATCACGGGCAGCGCGTGCTTCACGCCCAGGAAGACGCCGTCGAGATTGACCGCCGTTTGTCGCCGCCAGTCCGCGAGCGACATATCGACCACCGGGCACGACAACCCGATGCCTGCATTGTTGACCAGCACGTCTAGCCGGCCGAACCGCGCTTTGGTGCGCGCGATGACCGCGCGCCAATCATCTTCGCTGGTGACGTCGTGATGATGATAGTCGGCCTCACTCCCGAACGCCCGCAAGTCGGCAAGCAGCCGCGCGCCCTTCTCGTCCTGGACATCGGTTGCGACGAGCCGTGCGCCCTCGCGCGCCAGCATCAGCGTGGCACTCCGACCGATGCCGCTGGCCGCGCCGGTGACGAGCGCGACTTTTCCTTCGACGCGACGTTTCGCCGGCTCTTCAGCACTCAAGGCTTTCCTCCCGATATGTCGGCGTTGTGGTTGTTGGATGCGCCGGGTTGAACTTCTTTATAGCGTCTCTGGAAATGTTTGCGCTATCCCCAGGACATCTCGCTCGTCTGGGTCGGCGACACCGATCTCAACCGGCACGCCTCCCCGCCATCAGCACGCCGACCTGGGATCTGGACGAACTCGGCCGCCTCGGCGCGCGGATCCTCCTGGAGCGGATCCGCACGCCGGACAAGGCTGAGGACACCCGCCCGGTGCTGCTGCCGACGCGGTTCATGCTCCGGCATTCCTGCGCACCGCCGCCGCGCCCAAGGTGAGCAGGCCGCAGGTCCGATCACCTCTCAGCGGGGAGAGGTCATCACCCGACATACCCGCCAAAGCACGACCGCGCTTCTCGTGCGCGACCGGCATTGCTATCCTGCCGCTTCAAACAAGGACAAAAGCGATGCAGGGAGCCGAGGAGGACACCGGCCTGGCCGGCAAGGTCGCACTTGTCAGCGGCGGCGGCGCGGCTGGCGATGGGATCGGCAACGGCAGGGCGGCCGCCATCCTGCTCGCGCGGGCAGGCACCAGGGTCGTCGTCGCCGATCGCGAATTGGCGTCGGCACAGCGCACGGTCGAGATGATTGCGGCCGAAGGCGGCGCGGCGGTCGCGGCGAGTGGAGACGTCACCGAGGAGACCGATTGCAAGGCGCTGGTCGAGACTTGCGTCGACCGCTACGGAAGGCTCGATTTTCTCGACAACAATGTCGGCATCGGCAGCCGCGGCAGCGTGGTCGCGGAGCAGCCGGAGCAGTACCGCCGCGTCATGCAGGTCAATGTCGAGAGCATGTTCCTGCTCTCCAAATATGCCATTCCCGCCATGATCAGGACGGCCGGCGGCGGCGCGATCGTGAACATCTCCTCGATCTCGGCGCTGCGGCCGCGGGGGCTCACGACATACACCACCTCGAAGGCCGCGGTGATCGGGCTCACCCGCGCCATGGCGGTCGATCACGGGCGCGACAACATCCGCGTCAACTGCATCTGCCCGGGACCGATGTACACGCCGATGGTCTATGGCCGCGGCATGAGCGAGGCCGCACGCGCCCAGCGCGCCAAGGCTTCGGTCCTGAACATCGAAGGCACCGGCTGGGACGTCGGTCATGCCGTACGCTTCCTGCTCAGCAACCATGCGCGTTACATCACCGGCCAGGTGCTGGTCGTCGATGGCGGCGTCACGTTGCAAGCGCCGGAACGGGAATCGCAAGAACACTGAACCAAGAACACTGAATAGCGAGAGGAAACCGCCAGATGGCCCGCCTGCCCTATCTCGAGGCCGACCAGGTCGCGCCCGACTATCGCGACATGCTCAAGCGCAACACCAATCTGCACAAGCTCCTGGTCAACTCGCCCGACATGGCGCGCGCCTTCAACGGCGTCGGCAACTACATCCGCTTCAAGAGCAGGCTCGATCCACGCCTGCGCGAGCTCGCGATCCTGCAGGTCGGCTGGCTGGAGCAGTCGGAATATGAATTCACCCACCATGTGAAGATCGGAAAGGGTTTCGGCGTCACCGACGACGACATTGCGGGGATGATGGCGGAGACCGAGGGCAAAGCGTCCAGCCTCGAGCCGCTGGCGAGGACGATCCTCAACGGCGCGCGCGAAATGGCGCGGGAGCTTGCGATGTCGGAGGTGACCTTTGCCGAGATCAAGCGCCATCTCTCGGACGAGGAGATGGTCGATCTCGTGCTCACCATCGCCTTCTATTGCGCCGTGGTGCGCGTGCTCGCCACCATGAGGATCGACAACGAGCCCACCTACAAAGAGGTACTCGCGCAGTACCCGATGCCGGGAGTGAAATGACATGCGCCTGAAGGATCGAACGGCAATCGTCGTCGGCGCCGGCCAAAGCCCCGGCGAAGGCATGGGCAATGGCCGCGCCACCGCGCTCACCTTTGCGCGCGAGGGCGCGAAAGTGCTGTGCGTGGATCATAACCTCGCCTCGGCCGAGGAAACCGTCGCCATGATCGCGGACAAGGGCGGCACTGCGGCAGCCTTCAAGGCCGACGTCACCAGGAATGCCGAGCTGAGAGCGATGGTCGCGGATGCGATGGCGCTCTGGGGCCGCATCGACATCCTGCACAACAATGTCGGCGTGAGTCTTTCCGGCGGTGATGCAGAGCTCTCCGAGATCAGCGAGGAGGCGTTCGATCGCTGCGTCGCCATCAATCTGCGGAGCTGCATCTTCGCGGCCAAGCATGTGATCCCGATCATGCGGGAACAGAGGAGCGGCGCCATCATCAACATCTCCTCGATGGCCGCGATCACGACCTACCCTTACGTCGCCTACAAGGCGACCAAGACGGCGATGATCGCCTTCACCGAACAGCTCGCCTATCAGAATGCCGAGTACGGCATCCGCGCCAATGTGATCCTGCCCGGCCTGATGGATACGCCGATGGCGGTCGACACCCGTGCCCGCGAGTTCGGCAAGACCCGCGCCGAGGTCGCCGCCGAGCGCGACCGCAAGGTGCCCCTGCGCAAGAAGATGGGCACCGCCTGGGACGTCGCCAACGCCGCGCTGTTCCTGGCATCGGACGAGGCCAATTTCATCACCGGCGTTACGCTGCCGGTGGATGGCGGGGCAAGCGTGCGGCGGGGATAGCCCCTCCCTGCTGACATTTATGTGATCGGGCTGTGCGAGGGGTCGCGGCCCTTGTTGCGCTTGCACTTTTTCGTGCCCGGCGCGGGCCGAGCGAAAACCTGGGAGAGAGGGACGGAATAGAACGCCGCGCGACACGTCACACCCTGCAATCACCCGCATGGGAGTTCAGCATGAGCCGGTCATCCCTTCGCAGCATCGCACGAGCTTCGCGTCCCGGATTTTGGCACCCGAGACCAGCTGCCACCGCCATCTTCGGCCTTCGCATTCTCATCGCTTTTGCCGTGCCGCCGCTTGCCTTTGCGCAAGAGGCACACCCGCCTGCCCAGCAACCGTCCGGGATGTCCGCCGAGGAAAGCGCATTCCTCAAGGAGAACGACGCGGCGATGACCAAGATGATGAACGACATGGCGGCGAGGCCCACCGGCGACGTCGACCGCGATTTCATCGCCATGATGGCCCCGCATCACCAGGGTGCGATCGACATGGCGGTCATCGAATTGCGCTACGGCAAGAACGAGCAGCTGCGCCGCATCGCGCAGGAGATCATCGTCGACCAGATGCAGGAGATCGCGGCGATGAAGCTCGCGATCGGCGAGAAGGCCACTGACACCACGCCGGCCCCGACCCAGCCGACCGCGGCGCCGGCGCCCGCCACAAGCGAGCACCATCATCAGGGCATGCAGATGGACATGTCCAAGGCAATGAAGAAATAGGAGCCCGACATGACGATCTGGAAGAGCGCCCTCCTTGCGGGCACGATGCTGGCGGCCTGTTCGGCCGCTTTCGCCGGACAGGCGCCCGGCGCGCTGGCGGCCGCCGACATCCCCATCAGCCACCATGATCGCGTCTATGCCGCCGAGCAGTTCTCCAACACGGTCTCCGTCACCGATCCCATCGACAACAAGCTGCTCGGCGTCATCAGGCTCGGCGATCCGCAGCCCGCCAATTTCAGCCCGCTCTACAAGGGCCAGGTGCTGGTCCATGGCATGGGCTATTCGCCCGATCACCACACGCTCGCCGTGGTCTCGATCGGCTCGAACTCGGTCACCTTCATCGACACCGCAACCAATGCGGTGAAACACGTGACCTATGTCGGCCGCTCGCCGCATGAGGCGTTCTATACGCCCGACGGCAAGGAGGTCTGGGTCACCGTGCGCGGCGAGAATTACATCGCCGTGCTCGACGCCATGACGTTCGAGGAGAAGACCCGCATCATCACGCCCGCCGGCCCGGGCATGCAGATCTTCTCGCCCGACGGCACGTATGGCTACATCTGTTCCTCCTTCAATCCCGAGACCGACGTGGTCACCGTCGCCGATCACAAGATCGTCGCCAGGGTGAAGCAGGAGAGCCCGTTCTGCCCGAACATCGCGGCGACGCCGGAGGGCGACCAGGTCTGGTTCACGCTGAAGGATACCGGCAAGACGCAGGTGTTCAATGCCAAGCCGCCGTTCAACCCGATCAAGACGCTCGACACTGGGCCGATCACCAACCACGTCAATTTCGCGCATACGGCCAAGGGCACCTTCGCCTATGTCACGATCGGCGGCACCAACCAGGTCAAGGTGTTCCGCACCGACGATTTTTCGCAGGTCGCGACCATTGCGGTCGGCAACCTGCCGCACGGCGTGTGGCCGTCCGGCGACGGCACGCGCATCTATGTCGGGCTGGAGAATGCCGATGCGCTGGCGGCGATCGACACGGCGAGCAACACCGTGATCGGCAACATCCCGATCGGCCAGGCGCCGCAGGCCATCGCCTATGTCCCCAATGCCGCGCCCAATGCGGACGACCGCCAGAATCTTCAGCCGCTCGGCATCGCCGGTCAGGTTGCTCACCTCGCGCTCGCCCCGAAGGACGGCGCAAGGAACGGCAATGAGCCGACCAGCGTCTCGCTATTCGATCAGGGCCTGATCCAGGTGCTGGAAGCTTCCGTTACGGGGCTCACGCCCAAGGAAAAATACGTGCTGGCGCTGTCCGAGCATGCGGATGGAAGCGGCCCGTTGCAGCCGCTGGCCGCGTTCATGGCCAATCCGGCAGGTTCGGCAATCGTCAATGCCGTTGGACAGATCCGGCAACTGGTCGATTCCTCGGCAAAAACGCAGCAGCGCTACCTGGTCATCGCCCCCGGCGACATGACGACGCAAGGCGTCCCCGTTCAGATCGAGACGCAATGAGGCAGGAAGCGCGACGGAGCGCATGATGGACGACATGTTGCACCAGGTCGAGCCGCTGATCCCCGCGCTCCGCCGCTATGCGCGCGCCCTGATGCGCGATCGCGCCAGCGCCGACGACCTGGTGCAGGACTGTCTGGAGCGCGCCGTCAGCCGCTGGCATCAGCGGCGCGATGGCGATGTCCGCGCCTGGCTCTTCACCATCCTGCACAACCTCGCCGTCAACCAATTCCGAAAAAGCGCCTCGCGTGGCCGGCATGTCCCGATCGACGAGACCAACGAGGACAGTTTTGGCGAAGCAGCAAGCCAGGAGCAGAAGCTCATGTATCAGGATGTCCTGGCAAAGCTCGCGCGGTTGCCTGAGGACCAGCGAGAGGTGCTGCTGCTTGTCGCAGTCGAGGACCTCTCCTATGCGGAGGCCGCGAACGTGCTCGGCATTCCCGTGGGAACGGTGATGTCGCGGCTGTCGCGGGCGCGGGCCAGATTGCAGCAGGAGATCGAAGGCACTGCTGCGCCAACCAACGTGGTGTCACTACGGAGGGTGACATGAACCATCGCCCGATCACGGAAGATGATCTCCACGCCTATGTGGATCAGGCGCTCGCGCCGGAGCGGCGGCGCGAGGTCGCGGCCTATCTCGATGATCATCCGGAGGTGGCCAGGCGCGTCGGCGCGTTTTCCGGCCAGCGCGATCTGTTGCGCGCGGCGCTGGCACCGATCGCGGATGAGCCGCTGCCGGCCGCGCTCAATCTCGCCCGCATCATCGAGAACCGCAGGCGGCGGCCGGCTCGCCTCAACTGGGCGATGGCGGCGATGCTGCTGCTCTTCGTCGGTGCGGCGGGCGGCTGGATCATGCGCGGCTCGCTGCAGGCCTCGCCCAATGGACTGGCCGCACTGGCGCAGGAGGCGACCGCCTCGTACACGGTCTACGCCCCCGATCATGAGCGGCCGGTCGAGATGCGCGCATCCGACACGGCGCAACTGGTGCAATGGGTGTCGAGCCGGCTGCACCAGGAGGTCAAGGTGCCGAACCTGTCGCCTTCCGGCTACCGGCTGATGGGCGGGCGGCTGGTCGCGACCGCGCACGGCCCGGCCGCCATGTTCATGTATGACAACGACCACGGCAGCCGCATCGTCGTGCTGACCCGCCCGATGAACGGCCGCGACGAGAACGCCCCGATGACGCCTCACACCAAGGGCGATGTCGCGGGCTTTGCCTGGGCTGATGGCGGCATGGGCTACAGCCTGGTCGGCCAGGCACCGGCGGACGCGTTGCGACCGCTTGCGAACGAGGTGCGCAAGCAGGCCCGCGCGATCTGAATAAGCACTATGTTGCGGGTGCAAGCCGGCTGCGCCTTGCGCCGTAGCCAAAATAGATCACAAGCCCGATCACGAGCCAGACCGCGAGCCGTACCCAGGTATCGACCGGGAGCCCGAGCATCAGGAAGACCGAGGTCAGTGCGCCCAGCGGCGCCACGATCCAGATTGCCGGTGCCTTGAACGGACGGTGCAGGGTGGGGTCGACGATCCGCAGCACCAGCGTGCCGATCGAAACCACTGCGAAGGCAAACAGCGTCCCGATCGAGACGAGCTCGCCGACCAGGCCGATCGGGAGCAGCCCCGCCAGCACAGCCACCACGGTGCCGGAGACAATGGTTGCGACATACGGGGTATGGAAGCGTGGATGGATCTTCGCGGCGGCCGGCGGCAACAAGCCGTCATACGCCATGGCGCGGAAGATGCGGGGCTGCCCCAGCAGCATCACCAGGATGACCGAGGTCAGCCCGAGCACGATGCCGAGCTTGATCAGGGGCGCGAGCCAGCCGACGCCGGCGGCATCGATGCCGACCGCGATCGGGTCCGGCACGTTCAGTTTGTCGAAGGGCACGATCCCCGTCAGCACCAAGCCGACCGCGACATAGAGGAAGGTGCAGATCACGAGCGAGCCCAGAATGCCGATCGGCATGTCGCGGCTCGGGACCTTTGCTTCCTGGGCCGCGGTCGAGACCGCGTCAAAGCCGATAAAGGCGAAGAACACGATCGCCGCGCCACGGACCACGCCCGACCAGCCATAGACGCCCTCGCCCGCATTGGGCGGAATGAAATCGCCGTGTGGATTGGCTGCGGTGACCCAGTTGGCCGTCGAGAAATGCGGCGCGGCAAACAGGATGAAGAGGAAGATCACCACCAGCTTCACCCCGACAATGATGTTGTTGAAGCGTGCGGATTCGCGGATGCCGATGACGAGCAGCCAGCTGATGATGACGATGATGGCGACCGCCGGCAGGTTGAAAACGGCCCCGGTGGCGGACCAGCTGTGCGTGGCGGAATCATAGACGAGCGGCGACGAGGCGAATTCCTTGGGGATGTTGATGCCGAAATCGCGGGCGAAACTGACGACGTAGCCCGACCACCCGATCGCGACCGCGATGGCACCGACCGCATATTCCAGGATCAGGTCCCAGCCGATGATCCAGGCAACGAGCTCCCCGAGGGTTGCGTAAGCATAGGTGTAGGCGCTGCCGCTGATCGGCACGGTGGAGGCCATCTCGGCATAGCAGAGGCCGGCAAAGGCGCAGGCGACTGCGCCGAGCGCGTAGGACAGTGTGATCGCGGGGCCGGCATTCGCGGCCGCAGCATGTCCAGTGAGGACGAAAATGCCGGCGCCGATGATGCCGCCGATCCCGAGCGCAACCAGATGGAGGGCCGACAAGGTCCGCCGCAACGGCCGGACCTCGGAATCGGGATCGCTATGGGCGGCCTCCGCGGCCAAGACGTCGGAGGATTTCCGCACCCAGATGTTTGTCAACCAACCCACCTCCTCACCGCGCCCGTGCAAGGCTGCCGGGTCAGCCATGGCGGCGCAAGGAGATTAGTGGCTTATCCGCCAAATCGTTCCGTTGCCGTCCTCGGAAATCAGCAAGGCGCCGTCATGCGCCACCGCAACGCCGACCGGCCGTCCCCAGACCTCGCTGTCATTGACGACGAAGCCGGTGACAAAATCCTCATATTCGCCCGTGGGTACGCTGTCCTTCAGGCGAATGCGGATGATCTTGTAGCCGGTGCGCTTTGATCTATTCCAGGAGCCATGCTCCGCCGCGAAGCCATCGCCGCGGTATTCCTGTGGGAAATTGCTGCCGTCATAGAAGGTGAGCCCCAGCGAAGCCGAATGCGCCTCGATCAGCACATCAGGGGTGCTGACCTTGTCCTTCAGGTCTGGCCGCTGCCCGGCATGATGCGGATCCTCATGGCTGCCGATGTAGTACCAGGGCCAGCCGTAAAAGCCGCCTTCGCGCACCCGGCTGACATAGTCGGGCACCAGGTCGTCGCCGAGCCCGTCGCGCTCATTGGTTGAGCACCAGGGCACGCCGGTCGCCGGCTGGATGGCAAGGCCCACGCAGTTGCGGATTCCGGTCGCGAACAGGCGTCTGTCCTTGCCGTCGGGATCGAACGCCAGCACGGCCGCGCGGTCGGTCTCCTCGCCCCAGGCCGCGCCCAGCGGCTGCCTCGCGATCCACTGCTCCAATCCGCCCGGCGGCTCGCCCATGCCCTCGGCGTCATTGCTGACGGACCCGACCGAGATCAGCATGCGCGCATTGTCGGGCGTGAAGACGATGTCGCGGGTGAAGTGCCCATAGCCGCGCGGCAGGCTCGGCACCACGATTTCCGGCGCGCCCGCCGCCTTGAGGTCGCCTGGATGATAGGGAAAGCGCACGACGCTGTCAGTGTTGGCGACATAGACCCAGCGCGGAGCGTGCCCGTTCGGATAGAACGCGATGCCGAAGGGGCGGTTGAGCCCGCTAGCGAAAACCACGTTTTCCACCGGCTGCGCGCCGCCATCGGCGGCCCGCAGGACGCGGATGCGGCCGGCATGGGTCTCCGCGACAAAGATGTCGCCGTTCGGCGCGACACGGATGATGCGGGGACCGCTCAAGCCCGATGCAAACAGGGTGATCTTGAAGCCCGGCGGGACCTGGGGCACGGCATCAGTCGGCCTGGACACGATGCGCGAGGGATTTGCGCTGGACCGCGTGGCGCCGGGTGCGGGCAGATCCTGCGGCCGGATCAGCCTTGTCGTGCCGGGCTTGTCGAGCTGCCAGCTGCCGAAGGCATTCTTGCCCACGAGCACGGCGGGGTCGGCGTTGGCGGCGGCAAGCGTCAGCGCAAGTGCGACGAGCATCGGCATCGCAGGTGACGGCTTAGGCATCGCTGACGACCCTTCCTCATGTGCTTCGCAGGCTTCAGCATAATCGGAGCTGGTCGCAAATGTTCGGCAAGCACGATCAATTTGCCTCT
The DNA here is from genome assembly GCA_035652015.1 of Bradyrhizobium sp. Classification (GTDB taxonomy): domain Bacteria; phylum Pseudomonadota; class Alphaproteobacteria; order Rhizobiales; family Xanthobacteraceae; genus Bradyrhizobium. The sequence goes on from DASREP010000059.1 coordinate 15,034, forward strand.
TGTGGCACGTGATCTGACGAAGGCGCGGCTGTCGTTTCGGGGCGCCTCGAAGAGGCGAACTACGGTGCGCAATTGCGCACACCTGAGAATCTCGAGATTCCGGGCTCGATGCTGCGCATCGCCCCGGAATGACGGAGAACAATATCATCCGACTGCCTCAAAGCTGGGCATTCCCTGCCCTCAGAAGCGCTGGAAAATCAAAACGATCGGTGCAAGACATGCGGTTGAATTGAAGGTCGAGCCGCACGCCGGGCGGCATTTGCTGGGGCGCAAGCTACCATCACTGACGGACGCGATAATGTGGGGATCGATACTCTCGGAATGGCTCGGACTGATCTTCCGCTGGCTGCATGTGGTGGCGGCGATCGGCTGGATCGGAAGCTCGTTTTATTTCATTCATCTCGATCTCAGCCTGAAGCCATCAGGTGAGCTGCCCGAGGGCGTGCAAGGCGAAGCCTGGCAGGTGCATGGCGGCGGCTTCTATCGCATTGTCAAATACCTGGTCGCGCCGGCGAAACTGCCGGACGAGCTGACCTGGTTCAAATGGGAGGCCTACACCACCTGGCTGTCCGGCTTCGCGCTGATGGTCGTGGTCTATTATGTCGATGCCGAGCTGTTCCTGGTCGACAAGTCCGTGCTCGACCTGACCCCGCTGCAGGCGGGGCTGTTCAGCCTTGTGAGCCTGTTGGTGGCGTGGCTGCTCTATGAAGCGGCCTGCCGCTCGGGGCTGGCGAAGCACGAGCTGCCGTTTGCGATCGGCGGCTATGTTTTCCTGGTCGCCCTGACCTACGCCTTCACCCATGTTCTCAGCGGCCGCGGCGCCTTCAACCAGATCGGAGCTTTGATCGGCACCATCATGGTCGCCAACGTGTTTTTGACCATCATCCCGAACCAGAAGAAGATCGTGGCGGCGCTGCTCAAGGGCGAGAAGCCCGATCCGAAGCTCGGCAAGGCCGGCAAGGAGCGCAGCGTCCACAACAATTACCTGACCTTGCCGGTGCTGGTGCTGATGATCAGCAACCACTATCCGCTGCTGTTCGCCACGCGCTTCAACTGGCTGATCGTGGCCATCGTGCTCGCGCTCGGCCCGATCATCCGTCACTTCTTCAACGAGCGGCATGCGGGGCGACCCTCGCCCTGGTGGGTCTGGGGCGTTGCTGCCCTGGGCATGATCGCGATCGGCCTGCTCTCCGCCGCCGGCCCCCGCGGCGCCAATGCCGCGGCACTTCCGACGGCGCCGACCTATGCCGCGGCGGAGGAGATCATCCTGTCGCGTTGCAGCATGTGCCATGCGGCCGAGCCGGTCTGGGACGGCATCACCACGGCGCCGAAAGGCATCCGGCTTGACGACCCCGAGCACATCCACCGCAATGCCCGCCTCATCGGCCGCAACGCCGCCTGGGCCAGCGCGATGCCGCCCGGCAATGTCACCGAGATGACGGCGGAAGAACGCGCGGTAATCGCGGCATGGGTCGAATCCGAAGTGCGATAGATCGGCGCTACTTGGCACCCCCGGCGTTGGGTTGGGGTTGCGTCGCTTGCCCCGTGGTGGCGTGGTTCAGCGTGTCGTCGCTGGCGGTTCGCTGCGTGGGCTGCCCGGCTCGCGTATCCCGCGACATTTCCAGGCAGGTCAGGAACTCGGCATAGGTGCTGGCCCCTCCCATCCTGGTTTCCTTTTCGCAGAACTGCCGTTCAGATGCATTGAACGTCGACCACTCCTTCTTCAGCTGGTCCCGCGCCTGGTCGTCGTCCTCGATGCAACGCTTCCGGGCCGTTTGGTCAAAGACCTCAGCCCTGCATTCGCGCGCAACGTCGAGCTGCGGCACGGTGTCAGCGACGGGCGATACCGGCAGCGCCGCCGCAATCACGATCGGAAGATGCATCAGCATGGTCGAACTCCTTGCAAGCGTGGCTCAAAGCCGCAAGGGCCGATAGGTTCCATGCCGCTCCCGCAGGAACTTAAGACAGCGCGCCGAGCACTCCGCGCGTGGCCTGGTCGATTTCCTCGACATAGCGGCGACGGGCGTGGGATTCGGTCAGAAAGCCGATCACCTTGCGGCTGTCCTCCGACTCCAGAACCGCCAGCACCTCGGCCTCCGCGTCGTCGAAGATCTTCATCGCGGTCTTGACGTTCATTTCCGGCAGCAGGCTGACATCGGTGTAGCGCGCGAGCTCGATCACCTGGATGTCATCGGCAATGGAATCGAGCTCGCCCGAGAACAGCTCCGGCAGCAGCACGAGCCCGAGATAATCGTCGGAATTGTTGACCACCACGACCGCCGGCCGCGAGCCCAGCACAAATTCGCGCCGGACGGCGGCAATGGTCGTCGTGCTCGGAACCCTGGCGACGTCGGAACGCATCATGCGCTCGACGGTCAGGTTGCGCAGCCAGCCGACATCATTGGCGCTGCGGATGGTCTCGCCCCGCAGATGCAGGCGCCAGGTGGAGAAGGAATGCCCGAACATGAAGCGGACGAAGATGCTGGTGACGATGCAGCCGGCCAGCACCACCGCGGTGACGTCGACGCTCCGGGTCATCTCCAGCACCAGGAACGACATGGTCAGGGGGCCACCGACAATCGCAACGCCGAGCGTCGCCATGCCCGTGAGCATGCTGGCCAGCGGATCGACCGCGAGATCGAACCCCGTCAATAGGAGCAGCGCCGCATAGAACTTGCCGAGCATGCTGCCGACGAACAGCGAGGCGAAGAACAGACCGCCGCGGAAGCCTGAGGCCAGCGAGATCAGGCAGGCGATCACTTTCAGCGCAATGATGAGCGCGATGAAGCCGATGGCCATCTCGCGGTGCAGGTTCAGCACCATGGCGCCGTGGCCGGCCGCCAGCACCTGCGGCGTGACGATGGCAAGGGCGCCGACGCAAACGCCTCCAATCACCGGTCGCAGCCAGACCGGAATTCGCCGGTTGGCAAACACCCGCTCGAACACCACGGAGCTCCGCATCACCGCAATGCCGATCATCGCGGCAATGAGAGCCAGCACGATCAGCGCCAGATATTGCTCGAGCCCGACGCTGTTGACGTGGGGCACCTCCAGCGAATAGGGCGCGCCGCCGAGATATTGTGCGGTCAAAGCTCCCGACAGCGAGGCGGCCAGGATCGGCGCCGCGCTGCCGACCGAATAGACCCCCACAATCAGCTCGCAGGCATAGAACGCGCCGGTGATCGGGGCGCCGAACGCCGCCGCGATCGCGGCCGCCGCGCCGCAGCCGACCACCAGGCGAAGGTCATTGCGCCTGAGATTAAGGACCTGGCCGAGCAGCGAGGCGGCGCCGGACCCGATCTGCGTATAGCCGGCCTCCAGGCCAACCGACGCGCCGCAGCCATTGGAAACCAGGGTCTGCCCGCTGACGATGATGCTGTCGCGCAGCGACAGCCGGCCGCCGCGCAACGCATTGGCCTCGATCGGGTCGACCGCGCTTGCAATCTTCCAGCGCCGGCGCAGCCATTCCATGACGCCCAGGAGAAGCCCGCCTGCGGCCGGGGCAATCAGTGCGATGATGGGGTTGACGCGGTCGTTGGCGCTGAGGCGCACGTCGACCGGGATGCCGAAGATCAGCACATGCGCGATCTGGGCGATCTCGCTCATCAAGGTCACGATCGCCCCGGTGACCACGCCGACCACCAGCGCCAGCGGAATCAGATAGAACTCGTTGCTGCGCAGAAGCGCACGCAGCCGGGTCAGCGCCCGGTTCGAGCTCTTGCGATCCATGATCTGGCTGATCTGTGAGAGCAAAGGTCGAGCCCTATGTTTTCGAACCGGAATGCGCGTGCCCGTGGCCGGCCGTCTTCGGGCGGGCACGTTCGATCGCGTCGCTTGCCAAAAGCGGCGGGTTTCCGATCTGCAGGCGCGCACGATACCGGCGCGGCACCGCCTCAACTTCGACCGCCAGCCAAAGTGCCCTGTCCGGCGAGGGACCAGCGGCACGGTGCAATTTGGCCGCGCTGCGAGCGCCTTTCGAGGCGGAGATTTTGAGGCTCATTGCAGCAGATAATGGTGCAACGCGGGGCGGGTCAAGCTGCATCCGGTTTTACGGATTTCAAATCCTGAAACGTTACAGGACGGCCGGAATGGACCTCGAATTCGCGCGCCAAAATTAACGCCTGTTCAGACTGTCGATCCTTCGGATTGCCGTGTCAGGCCTTCGGCGTTCCTTGCGCCTCCAGGCTGGAGCTATAGCGCGACATGGCAAAGCAGAAGCCAAAATAGATGACCGCCACAAATGCATAGACCTCGACGCTGAACGACTGCCAGGCCGGGTCGATGATCGCGGTCTTGGCGGTGGTCAGGAGGTCGAAGATGCCGATGATCAGGACCAGGCTCGTGTCCTTGAAGAAGGCGATGAAGGTGTTGACCAAAGGCGGGATCACATGCCGGATTGCCTGTGGCAGGATGATCAGGCGCTGCTTGCGCCAGTAGGAGAGCCCGAGCGCATCCGCCGCCTCATGCTGGCCGCGTGGCACGGCCTGCAGGCCGCCGCGAATGACTTCGGCCAGATAGGCCCCGGCATAGAGCACGATCGCGATCTGCGCCCGCAGCAGCTTGTCGATATTGACGCCGTCGGGCATGAACAGCGGAAACATCACGCTCGCCATGAAGAGCAGGCTGATCAGCGGTACGCCGCGGATCAATTCGACATAAAGCACGCAGAGCGCGCGGATCGCGGGCAGTTTCGAGCGCCGGCCGAGCGCGACGAGGATGCCGAGCGGAAAGCCGAAAGCAAGCCCAAAGGTCGCGAGGATCAAGGTCACCGGCAGCCCGCCCCAGCGGTCCTGCACCACGAAGGGCATGCCCAGCACGCCGCCCCACATCAGGACGCCAATCAGGACCAGTGCTGCCGCCCAAAGATAGATCAGCTTGCGGCCCCACAGGGTGCGCCGGGTCGAGAGGAAGAACAGCGCGATGAAAACCACCGTCGCGACCGCCGGCCGCCATTGCTGGTCGAAAGGATAGGTGCCGAACAGGATGAAGCGGTATTTTTCCGGGATCACCGCCCAGCAGGCGCCGAACCCGCGCGCGGCACGGCAGGCGCTGGTGTCGTTGCCGGGGACGCTGAAGATCGCATCCCAGAGCCCCCATCGCGCGAGGCTTGCCAGCAATTTTGCCAGCACCGCAATCAGGAGCAGGGTGATCAGGCTGGAGGAGATCGAGGAAAACAGGTTTGCACGCAGCCAACGCCAAGCGTAGCGCGCCGCGCTCGCGCCTGATGGCGTCCCGTGAAGCGAACGCGAATGTTGCGGAACGTCGGCAGCCGAGCTCATGGTGCTAGCGCTCCACCAGCGCAATGCGCGCATTGTACCAGTTCATGAACATGCTGATGCCGAGACTGATGGTGAGGAACACGGCCATGATCAGCGCGATCGACTCGATCGCCTGCCCGGTCTGGTTCAGCGTGGTGTTGGCGACCGAGACGATGTCCTGATAGCCGATTGCGACCGCAAGCGAGGAGTTCTTGGTGAGGTTCAGATATTGGCTGGTCATCGGCGGGATGATGACGCGCAGCGCCTGCGGCAGGATGATCTTCTTGAGCACGAAGCTGCGGCGCAGCCCCAGCGCCAGCGCGGCGTCCCACTGTCCCTTCGGCACCGCCTGGATGCCGCTGCGGACGATCTCGGCAATGAACGCCGAGGTATAGGTCACGAGCGCGATCAGCAGCGCAAAATATTCCGGTGCCAGCGTCAGCCCGCCGACAAAGTTGAAGCCGCGCAGCTCGGGCATGGCGATGGTCCAGGACAGGCCGAGCATCCACGACACGGCTGCAGGCAGCGCGACAACGAGCAGCAGGCCATAGGGCCAGGCGCGCCGCGGCCTGCCGTCGCGCATCTGCTGTGCGATGAAGTGCCGGCGCAGGAGATAAAACACGACGGCCCCAAGCGCGGCCACGGTCAGCACCCAGAGCTGCCCCGCGTCGAGCGGCACCGAGGGCAGCATCAGGCCGCGATTGGAGAGATAGACGCCCTCGATCGGTTTGTAGGCCATGCGGGCAGCGGGGAGGCCCTGCATCAGCACGTACCAGAACAGGAGCTGCAGCAGCAGCGGCACGTCGCGCAGCGCCTCGACATAGACGGCGGCAAGCCGCGACAACAGCCAGTTGGCCGAGAGCCTGGCAATGCCGACCAGCGTGCCGACGACCGTCGCAAGCACGATGCCGATCACCGCGACACGCAGCGTGTTGGCGATGCCGACCAGAAAGGCGCGGAAGTAGGTGTCCTTGGGGCTGTAGGGCAGCCAGCTGTCGGCGATCGGCATGCCCGCCTCGCGGCCGAGAAAGGCAAAGCCGGTCGAAATGCGACGCACCGACAGATTGTGAATGGCGTTGGACCAGAGCCAGGCCACGACGGCGACCGCGATCCCGACGACCAGGATCTGCCAGAGCAGACCGGTGAGCGCCGGGCCTTGCAGCAGCGCTAGCCGCGGCTTGCGCGGTTGTGATGTGGGGGTTGCGATGGTCACAGCACAGGGGCCCCTCGACAATGGAAGCGGCATTTTCCGGCGCCCGCGCCTGCGGCGCGCTTCATATGTTGCACCAATCATCAAGATATGCAACAAATGTTTCATGGCCGCCGCCGACCCCGCAAGCCCGCAGACGTCGAGAGCTTCGCCCTTGAGCGAACTCTGCAGTGCCCTGCCGTTGCTGCCGGCGCGGCTGCGAGAGGTCGGCCGTTTCGTCGCCGCCAACGACTACGACGCCACCACCCGCTCGATGCGTGACCTCGCCGCCGAGGCCGGCGCCGACCCCGCAGCCTTCACCCGGCTCGCGAAAGCTTTGGGCTATTCGGGCTGGGAGCAATTGCGCGCCGCGCTGACCGAGGCACGGCGGCCGTCACTGGCTGCCCCCTTCTCCGCCCGCACACGAGGGCGACGCCACGGCCCGAATTCCGACGTGACGCTGGTTGCCGAAAAGCTCGAAGCCGAGGCCGCAGGGCTGTCGCGCATCTCGGCGGCGTCGATCGCAGGCGCGGCGAAAGCGCTGCATGGCGCGCGGCGGATCTGGATCGCAGGCTTTCGCAGCTGCCGCAGCGTCGCCGAGTTGCTCAATTACGAGCTGCGGCTGTTCCGGCCCGACACGGTGCAACTCGTCGGCGGCTCCGGCCCGGAGGATCTCGATCTCGGCGCGTTTGGCGCCGATGAAGCGGTCGTGGTGATCGGCTTTGCCCCCTATTCGCGCGCCAGCGTGCTGTCCGCCCGCGCCGCCCATCGGGCGCGCGCGAAGTTGATTGCGATCGCGGATTCCATCTCGGCGCCGATGGCCGAGGGCGCCGACCATGTGCTGCTCTATGAAGCGGCGGCCTCGCCCGGCTTCTTTCCGAGCCTGACCGGCGCCATCGCCATTGCCCAGTCGCTCGCCGCAGTCACGTTCTCGCTCGGGGGCGCTGCCGCCGCAAAGCGGCTTCAGGACACCGAGGCTCGGCTCGCCGCGACCTCGCAATATGTTGCGGAGAAAGGTTGAACCATGACCGCTCGCAAGAGCCGCGTGTTGCACCGAAGCCTGCGCGAGACGCCGCCGCTCGCCATCGGTGGCGAAGGGGTCTGGCTGATCGGACAGGACGGACGTCGCGTGCTCGATGCATCGGGCGGCGCGGCGGTGTCGTGTCTTGGCCATCAGCATCCGCGCGTGCTGGAGGCGATGCGAAAGCAGGCCTCGCAGCTTGCCTATGCCCACACCGCCTTCTTCTCTTCGGAGCCTGCGGAAGCGCTGGCCGATCGCCTCGTCGGCCATGAGCCGGGCGGGCTCGCCTATGCCTATTTCGTCAGCGGCGGATCGGAGGCGATCGAGGCCAGCATCAAGCTGGCGCGGCAATATTTTGTCGAGCGCGGCGAGAAGCAACGTACCCATTTCATCGCACGCCGGCAGAGCTATCACGGCAACACGCTGGGTGCGCTCGCGGCCGGCGGCAATGCCTGGCGCCGCGAGCCCCACGCGCCGCTGTTGTCCTCCGCTTTCAGCCATGTGGCGCCGGCCTTCGCCTATCACGAGAAGCGCGACAGCGAGACCGAGGCTGATTTCGTCACGCGCCTGGCGAACGAGCTCGAGACCGAATTCCTCCGGCTTGGTCCGCACTCGGTTGCGGCCTTCATCGCTGAACCTGTGGTCGGCGCCACCGCCGGCTGCGTGCCGGCGCCGGAAGGCTATTTCCGCAAGGTGCGCGAGATCTGTGATCGCCATGGCGCGCTTTTGATCCTCGACGAAGTCATGTGCGGCATGGGCCGCACCGGCACACTGCACGCCTGGGAGCAGGAAGGCATCGCGCCCGACATCCAGGCGATCGCGAAGGGACTTGGCGGCGGCTACCAGCCGATCGGCGCGATGCTCGCGGGGGCCAAGATCATCGATACCATCCGCGCCGGCTCCGGCGCGTTCCAGCATGGCCACACCTATCTCGCCCATCCGCTCGCCTGCGCCGCCGCGCTCGAAGTGCAGAACATCATCCGCGACGACAACCTGCTCGACCAGGTCAAGGAGCGCGGCCGGCTTCTCGAGCAGCGGCTCACCGAACGCTTCGGCAACCACCGCCATGTCGGCGACATCAGGGGCCGCGGACTGTTCCAGGCGATCGAACTGGTGGCCGATCGCGGCAGCAAACGCCCGTTCGATCCCTCGCTCAAGCTGAACCAGAGGATCAAGACGGCGGCGTTCGCAAACGGCCTCGCCTGCTATCCCGCCGGCGGCACGGTCGATGGCCGCAGCGGCGACCATGTGTTGCTGGCGCCGCCCTATATCGCGACGCCTGACGACATCGACATGATCGTCGACCGTCTGGGCAGCGCCGTCGACAGCGCATTGAAATCAATCAACACTTAAGGGGAGAGGCTGGACATGAAGAAAATGCTGGTGGTCGCCGCGAGCCTTCTTGCGGTCTGGACTTGCACGGCATCCGCCGCGACGCTGGATTCCGTGAAGCAGCGCGGCACGCTGGTCTGCGGCGTCTCGACCGGATTTGCCGGCTTCTCGGCGCCGGACTCGCAAGGCAATTTCAAGGGGCTCGACGTGGACTATTGCCGTGCACTCGCAGCGGGCGTGCTCGGCGACCCCAACAAGGTGCGCTATGTCGCGCTCACCGCACAGAACCGCTTCACGGCGCTGCAATCCGGCGAGATCGACGTGCTCTACCGCAACTCGACCGAGACATTTCTGCGCGGCACCACGCTCGGGCTGCGCCAGGGCCCGATCAATTTCTACGACGGCCAGGGGTTTGTGGTGCGCAAGGATGCCGGCGTGAAGGATCTCAAGAGCCTGAACGGTGCGACCATCTGCGTCGCCCAGGGCACGACGCATGAGGTGACGCTTGGCGACTACGGCCGCGCCAACAACATCGACTGGAAGCCGCTGGTGTTCGACCGCGTCGATACCATGTACCAGACTTTCTTCGGCGGCCGCTGCGATGCCATGACCCAGGATGCCTCGGCGCTTGCCGGCGCGGTCGCCACCGCAGCGCCCAACGCGGCCGACTATCTTGTGCTGCCGACCACCATCAGCAAGGAGCCGCTCGGTCCCTTCACCCGCAACGGCGACGAGGTCTGGAGCGACATCATCACCTGGCTGCACTATGGCCTGATCGAGGCCGAAGAGCTCGGCGTTACGCAAGCCAATGCGGATGAGATGGCGAAATCGGCAACACCCGCGGTGCAGCGCCTGCTCGGCACGTCGGGCGATCTGGGCTCGCGGCTCGGTCTCGACAACAAATGGCTGCTGCAGGCGATCAAGGCCGGCGGCAATTACGGCGAGATCTTCGAGCGCAATGTCGGCCAAGCCAGCCCCTTGAAGCTCGAGCGCGGCCTCAACGCGCTCTGGACCAAGGGCGGCTTGATGTACGCGGTGCCCTTCAAGTAACAGAGGCGCGCGGCGGCCGATCCTGGCCGCCGCGCCGTTTGAGAACTGATACCATGCGCATCGCCCTGATCCACGCGCTCAAACATTCATTGGCGCCGATCGCCGCCTCCTTCGCAAGGCTCTGGCCGGAGGCCGAGCTGATGAACCTGCTCGACGACAGCCTCTCCGCCGACCTCGCGCGCGACGGCCGGCTGACGGAAGCCATGACCGAGCGCTTCCTCGCCTTCGGCCGCTATGCGGCAGGGACCGGCGCGAACGGCATCCTGTTCACATGCTCGGCCTTCGGCCCCTGCATCGAGGCCGTGGCGCGTGCGCATGCGCCGGTGCCGGTGCTCAAGCCCAACGAGGCGATGATCGAGCGGGCGGTCGCCCGCGGCCGCCGCATCGGCCTGCTCTCGACCTTTGCACCGACACTGGCCTCGATGCCGCGCGAGTTTCCCTCGTCGATCGAGATCGTGCCCAAGCTCGCCGAGGGCGCACTCTCCGCACTCGATCGCGGCGACCGCACGACCCATGACCGGCTGGTCGCGGAGGCATCACAGGACTTGCGGGACTGCGACATCATTGCGCTCGCGCAGTACAGCATGGCGCCGGCGGCGGCGCTGGTTGCGGACGCCACGGGAAAACCGGTGCTGACGACGCCGGACAGTGCGGTGGAGAAGCTGAAGAAGTTGCTTCAGGCGTAGCTGAACCCTTTCGACCTCCCGCGACAAATCCCTGCCGCATCGAAGGACCGCCTCTCCCCTTGTGAGAGGCCGGAACACATCGCCAGATGTGTTCCGGGTGAGGGGTCTGTCTCCGCGGGAGCGCATCTTTCAGTCACCTGCACGCGTGGAGACAGACACCTCACCCAAGCGCGCTTGTGTCTGCCAGCGGAGCTGCCCTCTCCCACAAGGGGCGAGGGCGCAGCAACGCGCAGCCCACGGCTAACCTCGACATCCCCGCAAGAACAACCTCGCGCACGCCGCGACTCGCTGCTCCAGCTCTTCGCGCGTCGGCGCGGGGGCATGGCCGAACATTACGGCGCGCAGCGGCTGCAGTGCGAGCATGCCGAGCAGCATGCCGGCGGCAGCATCGGCATCGTCGAGCGTCAGGAGTCCTCGCTTGACCTGCGTGCGCAGCCATGAGGCCAGTGTGTTCTGGGTTGGCGTGATCGCCTTGTGAAAGAAGGTCGCGGCGATGTCGGAAAATTTGTCGCTCTCCGACAGGATCACACGCTGAAGCGCAATCACGTCGGGATCGAGGATCAGCTCGCCGCAGACCAACAGCGCATCGCGCAAACCCGTCTCGATGTCCCTGCCCTCGCATGCGCGCAGCCGCACCACCGAGGCGAAACGCGCGATGCGCTCGGTAATCATCGCCTCGAACAGCGCGGCCTTGTTTGGCACGAGACGATAGAGCGTCTTGGTGGATATCCCGGCGGCGCGCGCGACGCTCTCCATGTTCGTCGCTGCATAGCCGTGCGCGGCAAATTCGCGCCGCGCGGCCTCATAGATGATCGTGCGCGTCTCCTCGTCGGAGCGCGCCTGCGGCCGTCCGCGGCCGCGTCGCTCGCAAGCGGCGCCCCCGGTCTGTGCGTCGGTCTTGGTGGAGGTCATGGCAAGCTATGCTTTTGGATGATGACTGTCATTCTATTGACAGTCCCAATATGCGGTCTATTTTGGAAAACATCAAGTTTCCTAATTCATTGGCCGCCAGCGGCACCTGATTCCGCTTTCCCGGCAATGGGTTGAGCCAAAACGAGGACCGCCATGAGCCGCCATTCCACGTCTTTCGAGGCCGAGCAGAAGGTTCCGGCCGACACTGTCCAGAAGCTGGTTTCCGCCCCCGAAGCCCCTGTTCCGGCGGCAAAGGCTGCCAAAAAGGGCGGCTTGCGCCGGCTCTTGATGGCGGGAGCCGCGCTTGCCGTGCTCGCCGGCGCATCCTGGTACGCTTACGATTACTGGACCGTCGGACGTTTCGAGGTTTCCACGGATGACGCCTACGTAAAGGCCGACAATACGACGATTGCGCCGAAGGTCTCCGGCTATCTCCACGAAGTGCTGGTCGGCGATAACGAGCGCGTGAAGGCCGGTCAGGTGCTGGCGCGCATCGACGACCGCGACTACGCCGTCGCCCTCGAGCAATCGCGCGCCGATGTCGCGGCGGCCGAGGCCGCCGTTTCCAGCAAGCAGGCTCAGCTCGACGTGCAACAGTCCGTGATCGAGGCGGCGAAGGCCACTCTGGACGTCGACACCGCCTCGGCGACCTTCACCAGGCAGGAGAACAAGCGCTACACCGACCTTGCCGCCACCGGCTATGGCAGTGTGCAGAATGCGCAGGCCGCGCAGTCGCGCGACGCCGGCGCGCTCGCCGCCATCGAGCGCGACAAGGCGAACATCGCGTCCGCCATCAATCAGGTGGAGCTGCTCAAGGCCGAGCTCAGCCAGGCGGTCGCAGCCGTCGCGCGCGCCAAGGCCGTGCTGCGCCAGGCCGAGCTCAACCTCTCCTACACCACCATCGTCGCGCCGATCGACGGCGTGGTTGGCAACCGCACGCTGCGCGCCGGACAATATGTGCAGGCCGGCACGCAATTGATGTCGCTGGTACCGGCGAGCGGCGCCTATGTGATCGCGAACTACAAGGAGACGCAGCTCACCGACGTCAAGGCCGGCCAGGCCGTCGACATCGAGGTCGACATGTTCCCGGGCCAGGTCGTGCACGGCCACGTGGACTCGCTCGCACCCGCCAGCGGCCAGGAGTTCGCGCTGCTGCCGCCGGATAACGCCACCGGCAATTTCACCAAGGTGGTGCAGCGCATCCCCGTGAAGATCGCGCTGGACAGCGCCGGCGTCGAGCTTCGCCCGGGCATGTCGGTGATCCCGACCATCCAGACACAGAAGCAGCAGCCGATCGCGGCGAGCGTGCCGCATCGTGGCGCACAGACCAGCGTGGCGCTGCTCGCATCGAAGAACTGATCTCAAGAAGATGAGACAAAAGGTGATGTCATGTCAGACCTTGCGCTCTCTACCTCTCCCGCGACCGCCACTCGTCGCCCCGTGGTCGCCGCTGTACCCCCGGTAGCATCAGACCGCGCCAGTGCCGTGGTCTGGATCTCCGTGATGGCCGCCATGATCGGCGCGTTCATGGCCATCCTGAACATCCAGATCACCAACGCCTCGCTGCTCAATATCGAGGGCGGCATCGGCACCGGTGTCGACAACGGCTCCTGGATCTCGACCTCCTATCTGATCGGCGAGATCGTGGTGATCCCGCTGACCGACTATCTCAGCCGGATGTTTTCCTTCCGCAATGTGATCCTGTCATTCGCGAGCCTGTTCGCGGCGTTTTCTGTCGCCTGTGCCTTCACCCACGACCTGCCCTCGATGATCGCGATGCGCGGCTTCCAGGGCTTCTTCGGCGGCGTGCTGATCCCGATGGCCTTCACGCTTGTTTTCACCAAGCTGCCGAAGGCGCAGCAGCCGATCGGGCTTGCGATGTTCTCGCTCGCGGTGACGTTCGCGCCGGCGATCGGCCCGACCATCGGCGGCTATCTCACCGAGAATTACGGCTGGCAGACCATCTTCTTCGTCAACGTCATTCCAACCATCGTGATGGTCACGACGCTTTACCTCACGCTGGAACGTCAACCGTTGCAGCTTCACCTGCTCGCCGAGGGCGACTGGTTCGGCATTGCGACCATGGCGGTCGGCCTTGCCGCGCTGCAGGCGGTGCTGGAGGAAGGCAACAAGGACGACTGGTTCGGCTCGCCCTTCATCGTCAAGCTCGCCATCATCGCGGCCGTCAGTCTCGCGCTGTTCATCGTCAACGAGCTCCTGGTCGAGAAGCCCGTGGTCCGCCTGCGCCTGCTCACGCGCCGCAGCTTCGGGCTCGGCACCATCTCCGCCGTCTTCCTCGGCTTCGCGCTGTTCGGCTCGGTCTATCTGCTGCCGGCCTATCTCGGCCAGGTGCAACGCTACAATGCCGAGCAGATCGGCGGTGTGCTGGCCTGGACCGGCCTGCCCCAGCTGCTCTTGATCCCGCTGGTGCCGAAGCTGATGCAGCGGTTCGACATCCGCTACATCGCCTTTGCCGGCCTCAGCCTGTTCGCGGTCTCGTCCTTCATGAACATCACGATGTCGCTCGACTATTCCGGCGACCAGCTGTTCTGGCCGAACATTGTGCGCGCGGTCGGCCAGGCGCTGACGCTCGCGCCGCTGAGCGCCATCTCGCTCGGCAGCGTGGCGCCGCAGGATGCAGCCGCGGCCTCCGGCATCTCCAACATGATGCGCAATCTCGGCGGCGCCATCGGCACCGCCCTGCTCTCGACCATCGTCACCAAGCGCGAGCAGTTCCACTCCAACATTATCGGCCAATCCGTCGACCTCGGCCGCGAGGAGGTGCGCAGCCGCATCGCCGATCTGACCAATTACTTCACGGCCCATGGCATCACTGATCCCGCCGCCGCGCAGCACCAGGCGATCGTCGCGCTCGGCAGTATCGTCAAGCGCCAGGCGCTGGTGATGGGCTTCAGCGACGCCTTCGCCGTCATCGGCATCGTGCTGATCATCTCCGGTGTCGCCATTCTGCTGACCGGCAAGCCCAAGGGAGCTGCCGGGGCCGCCGGCGGCCATTGAACCGCCGCGACCGACTGCACCCGGCATCTGCGGCCCTCCATCCAAGGGGTTCAGCGTTAACGGGATTTTTGCCGTCCCTGGTGGGCTCCAGGGGCGGCAAAAAATTTTTGGGGGCCTCTTGAAACCGCCCGGGCTTGTTCTAAGTCGTTTTTCGCCGCAAGCAGCGGTGTCGGGCGCCAGCTCTGGGCCCGGCGGAAGTGAGCGGGCGCCGGCAGGTGTCCGGTGCCTTCGTAACCATTTTGCTCCAAGGAGGACATGGCTATGAGGACCTACGATTTCGCTCCCCTGTGGCGTTCGACCATCGGCTTCGACCGCCTGTTTGATCTGCTCGACGAGACCCAGCGGGCCGCCGAGGACAATTATCCCCCTTACAACATCGAGCGGCTTGGCGAGGATCGCTACCAGATCTCGCTCGCGCTGGCCGGCTTCGGCCCGGATGAGATCGCCATTACCGCCGAACAGAACGTGCTGACGGTCGAGGGCCGCAAGGCCGACAAGGAGCAGCGCGAATATATCTACCAGGGCATTTCGGCCCGTCCCTTCAAACGCCAGTTCAACCTGGCCGACTATGTGCAGGTGAAGGCCGCATCCTTCGACAACGGCCTGCTCCGTATCGAGCTGTTCCGCGAGATCCCGGAAGCGATGAAGCCGCGGCGCATCGCGATCGGCGGCGTCACCCAGCCTGCAACGATCGAGCAGAAGAAGGCCGCCTGACGCGGCCGTTCGGTGGCCCGCGCCGACCAAGGGTTCGGGCGGGCCCCAAGCGCAGCTTGTTTGCGCCAATCACTGGGCCGCGGGAGGCGGCGCACCGCCTCCCGCTCACGTCCACACGAGAAAGGAGCGATTGAAGGAGAGACGGCATGAGCCAGGTTGACCGCACGCACCACAGTCTTGATAACACCTATCACCCTGTATCCCATTACGATTCGCCTCGCGCCGTGCTGTGCGACGATGTGCTTTCGACGGCCGAAAAGCGCGCCATCCTGTCGTCATGGGCGTCGGACATCTATGCCGTGGAATCCGCGCCGGGTTTGCGGAAGATTCCGGGGCTGCCGCAGCCGATGCGGCTTGCCGATATCCTGGCCGCGTTGCGACAGCTCGATGAGGACGACGGGCCGCCGCGTCCTGGCGGGGTGCCCATGCGGATTGCCCGCGGCACGGATGTCGACGCGGCCCGGCCGGCGATCACCTTCAACAGCGCGCGCTGGAATCGCGATGCCAATATCAGGCGCTACCGCAAGCTGTTGCGCACGCGCCTGAGCGAGCACGAGCGGCGCTTCGTCGAGCAGCGGCTCGGCGAAGAGCTTTCGGCCTGTTCGGCCTGAACAACGAACGTCGCGCAATCCCGGACGCGGCCCTCTCGATTAGATTCGGGTCACGGGCCGCGCCTGCGACGAGGCAGCGATATGCACCTGTCTGATCGTCGTCACCGCCGCGATGGTTGCGGTCACTGCAAAGGCGACGACGAGAGCGATCAGAACACTTTGGGCTCTCATGGTCTCTGTTCCCTTGGGCGTTCGGGCAACGGGGAAATCTCCCCATCCAGCCAATCCTGCTCGACGGCCAGCGCCGTCCAAGCATCCGCCATTCGCATATAGCGCCTGAACATCGGCTGAACCTCGGCTCGTTCCGCGAGCTGCAGGCAATTTTCAGCGTGCTGGCGCATCAAGTCTGACTGTTTCATGCCGAGGACGTAGTGACGAAGCGCACAGAGCTCAACCGTTCATTAAATGATCTTAAGGCGGCCGGACGCGTCTGACATTTGTTGGAACCATCCGCGTCGACAGGCGTAAGCCCTGTGCTTCCGGCGCCGATTCCCCCTGTCACGTCGGGAGCACTCCGTGTGGAATGGGCGGTCCTGGATCCGTTTGCCCCCTTGGATGCCGGGGCCGCTCCACACGGCGGCGCGCTCGAACGTGGTAAGTCAGCACCAACAGAAGAAAGGGCAGGTCAGGTGACCTGCCCTTTCTTATTGTCCGCCTCGATCCGACCTCACGCAGCGCTGCGCTGGCTGTGCCGCCCCTCCTTCACCTCCTCGATGATCTTCTTGCTGAAGGCCTCGAGGTCGCCGGGATTGCGCGAGGTGATCACGCCCTGATCAACCACGACCTCGCTGTCCTCCCATTTGGCGCCGGCATTCATGACGTCAGTCTTGATCGATTTGTATGACGTCATCCTGCGCCCGCTGGCAATTCCAGTCTCGATCAGCAGCCACGGCGCATGGCACACCGCAGCGACGATCTTCTTGGCATCGAAGATGTCCTTGATGAATTTCAACGCGGACGCCTCGACCCGCAACAGATCGGGATTGATCTGCCCACCCGGCAGCACGATCGCGTCATAGTCGGAGGCGGATACCTGGTCGAGCGTCTTGTCGACCTTCACCGGCCGTCCCCAATCCTTCATGTCCCAGCCTTTGATCTCGCCGGGCTTGAGGGAAATCACGTCGACTGTCGCGCCAGCCTGTTTCAGTCGCTCACGCGGAACCTCGAGCTCCGACTGTTCGAATCCATGCGTTGCGAGGATCGCGATTTTCTTGCCGTTCAATTCCATTTGAGACACTCCCAAAGAGCGGTATTGGGCGTCAAATCAACGACGAGGCGCTTCGTTCCGATTGCAAGGCAGACGTCGATCACGATTGAACGAGGGCGCAAAGCGGTTCTCTCGGAACCGTTGCTCACACCGGGAATTGCTTTCGCGTGTGATCAACAATGGAGCTCTGTCACATGAGAAAGACCACACTGACGATCGCAACGATCGTGATCGCGGGTCTTGCGGCGACCCCCTTCGCGGCCGGCGCAAAGTCCTACAAACATACCAAGCACCACATGTCGTCGATGAACAAGTCGGCCACGGCCGGCTCGAGCACGACGACCGGCGCCAACATGAAGTCCTCGACGAGCCCGAGCATGCGCGGTGACACCTCGAGCGACGGCAATGTCGGCCCCGGCACCACCAACAACAAGACGACCAGCGGACGGTAGGGCACGTTCACCTGCCGAGAAGCCAAAGCCCCGCCACCGCGGGGCTTTCTTTATGTCGATGACGGTGCCCGACGCGATATGCATGCTGCGAAAGGCGCGCGCACTTGGAACAACAATCATCGTCGGCCGTTGCGGCCATGGTGCCGATCACAATGAGGAGTGCGTCATGTGCGACTATAGCCTTCATGCCGTTGCGTTTCGGCCGGCAGAAGCTTCCGAAGTCCTTGTGTCCAGCAAGTTTCCGGGAACCCACACCAGGGGATTTGCTTCGCCCGCCGAGCCAAATGTTGCCGTCTGCCTGCGTCCGGGGACGGAGCTCGCCTTCGAGCAGAACGCGGTGGTGCAAGGAGCGATCTTCCGCTGGAAGATCGGCGCCAGGCTCGCCCGCTTCCGTCAGGTCGAGCTCGACAAGCCGGCGCAGCACCACGATGCGCTGGAATTTTCGAACGGCAAGATCGTCAAGCTGACTGACCTCGTGCCAGGCCAGCGCGCGCGTGTCGTGCAGCTGCCCGCCGATCGCGTCGTCAAGCGGACGAATGTCGAGCGTCCGGTCGTGCCGGAAATGCCGCTGACCTGAAGATTTTTCGACCTGCAGGTCCTGCACCTGCCGAGAACTCTTGTCATGCTGTGAGCCGCCGACGATTGGCGGCTCATGGCACTTTTCTCCTGCAAATCTTCCGGCGCGAGACCCTCGCCAGACGATTCGCGCCCCCGCTTTTCCGCGTGAGATCGATCACATCCCCTGAACCCGGCTGGGCGTAGGTTAGACATACGCCTAGCGGCATCGCGTCGGCGAAGCGCCGCAGAAGCCGGGCTGTCATTTCATTTTGGTCTCGCGGGGACGATGATGAAGCAAGTCGCGCTTGCCCTTTTCTGCGCAGCCGTGTTCGCGGCCGACGTCAGTGCGGCGGTCGCAGACCCCGCCTCCGATCGCGACATGGCCAGCCGCTACATGCAGGCGGCACAATCCGGCGACGACGACGCCGAATTTTACCTCGGCGCGCTTTATTCGGCCGGCGTGGGGCTGGCGGCCTCCGATACCGAGGCCTTTCGTTGGTTTTCTCGGGCCGCCAGCCAGGGCCATTCCCACGCCATGCTGATCCTTGCCGGGCTTTATGCCACCGGCCGCGGCACGGCGACGGACAATGTCAAGGCCTATAAGTGGGCCTATATCGTCGGCTCCGGCAGCAAGGTCGACGAATTCCGCAACGGCGCCCGGCAGTTGATGGGCGTGCTCGAAGCCAGGATGACGCCGGACGAGATCAGCCTCGCCAAGGCCGACGCGACGAGTTGGCACGCCGCCCCGGCCGCTGGCCAGGCGAAACCGAATTCCAGCGCCGTTCCGTCCAATCCGGCGCCGCAGGCAGCGACGGTGCTGTCGCCGGCTGCAAGCAGCAGCAGTCCCGCGCCGGCACCGCAAGCGTCGCAGGCGCAGCCAGCGATCACTTTGCTGCCGTCCGCGGCGCCAAAAACCGTCAAGAAGGACGACGTCGACAATCTGCTCGACCAGGTCCCGCAGGGCCTGCGCAAACGGTTCGGCTTCTGAGGAGCAACAGCGATGACGATCCGGCGCATTCTCCTCATCCTCGTGCTGGTGCTCGTGGCAGGCGGCGCGTGGTACGGCTACAGCAATTTCTGGCGTGCGCAGCCCGTCACCACTGCCATCGCGATGCAGGCGCCGGTATCCGAAGCGATCTACGGCACCGGAACCGTGGAGCCGGAGCGCTGGGCCAAGGTGGTGCCGCTGCAGCGGCGGCGGCTGCTCGAACTCTGCAGCTGCGAGGGCCAGTCGGTCAAGGCTGGGCAGGTGCTGGGACGCCAGGATGATGCCGAGGAGCGCAGCGCGCTGCACGAGCTCGAGGTCGACAACGAGCAACTGGCGCGCGACCTCGCCCGCGCCGAGAAGGACCGCGGCAACAGCGATGCCGCGCAAAAGGACTATGAGCAGCGCTGGACCCGGCTCGAAGAATCCAAGTCGCGCATCGCCGCACAAAAGGTCAGGATCGACCAGCTCGTGCTGCGGGCGCCGCTCGACGGCATGGTGCTGCGGCGCGACGGCGAGGTTGGCGAGATCGCCGGCCCGACCGATGTCCTGTTCTGGGTTGGCCCGCCGGCGCCCATGCAGGTCGTTGCCGAGATCAATGAGGAAGAGATTAACCGCATCGCCGTCGGCCAGAAGGCCTATCTGCGCAGCGAGGCTTTTCCCGGCCAGGCGCTGCGCGCCACGGTCTCCCAGATCACGCCGAAAGGCGATCCGGCTCGCAAGACGTTTCGCGTCTATCTGCGCCTGCCGCAGGATACGCCGCTGCGCATCGGCATGTCGGTCGAGGCCAACATCATTGTCCGCGAAAAGGCACAGGCCATCGTGGTGCCGACCGAAGCGGTCGCCGATGATGCCGTGCAGGTGGTGAACAACGGCCGGATCCAGCGTCTGCCGGTGAGGCTTGGTGTGCGCGGCAGCCGTAATGTCGAAATCATGGGCGATGTGACCCGCGGCATGGCCGTGCTCTCGCCCGCCCGCCCCGACCTCGCCGACGGCACGCTGGTCGCGGTGACCCGGATTGCAGCCAGGCCCGCGGCCGAAACCCGCGACATCACAAGCGACGTCGCGCCGCCTGCCGCGCAGGATGCGCCGACACCGCCTCCGGCCAGCGCGCCCGCGCCTGTCGCAGCCGCCCCGAACGACCCCGATCTTGCGATGATTGCGAGCGCGATCTCCGCGCATATCGACTCCGTGGTCAACGACGCGCGCCGCAATGTCGGCCGTCTCGCGCAAAACCACTGACGGCGGGCCTCGGACCATGACGAGCAACCTGCTGTTCAATATCGCCTGGACCCATGTCACCAGCCGGGTCCGCCAGACGCTGGTCGGCATGGCCGGGGTCGCCATGGGCGTCGGCTTCACCATCATGATGGCGGGCCTGATGCAGGGCTCGCAGATCGATTTCCTGCATCAACTGGTCGACACCATGCCGCATGTCACCGTGCAGGACGAGCGTCGCGCCGCGCCGAGCCAGCCTGCGGAGCAGGCCTACGGCGCCGTGCAGGTGTCCGATGTCGCCAACCTCAACAACCGCCCCGGCATAAAAAATCCGGAAACGGTGATGGCCTCGCTGCGCTCCTGGCTTCCAGGCGACGTCGCGCCCTCGGCAAGGACCACCGCGATCATCGATCATGGCGGCGGCCGCATCGGTGTGACGCTTGTCGGCATCGACCCTCGGCTCGAGGTGAAGGTTTCAAAACTCGCGTCGCAGATGCGCGAGGGGCAGGTCGGCGACCTCGCCCGCGCGCCGAACGCGATCATCATCGGCGAGGCGCTGGCGGAGAAGCTCGGCCTCAAGGCCGGCAACACCGTCTCGGTGATCGGCGGCCAGGGCAACGAGGTCACGGCGAGCGTCGTCGGCCTGTTCCGCTCCGGGCTGAAGCGCATCGACGAGGGGCAGATCTATTCGCTGATGAGCTTTGCGCAGCTGATGATGGGACAAAGCGGGGTCGTCAACGAATTGCGCATCAGACTCAATGATCCTCTAGGCGCGCAACGGATCGCGACGCAGGTCGAGGCGCAGACCGGCTACAAATCAGTCTCCTGGCAGGAGGCTAATGCCGACCTGCTCTCCACCTTTTCGGTGCGCGACTTCATCGTGCTCACCGTCATGGGCGCGATGCTCCTGACCTCGTCCTTTGCGACCTACAACATCATCTCGACCATCACCCACGAGAAGCGGCAGGACATCGCGATCATGAAGTCGCTCGGCATGCGCGAATATGCGGTGCGCCGCATCTTCATCATCGAGGCGGCCATCATCGGCGCCGTCGGCATCATCGCCGGCTGGCTGCTCGGCTACGCGCTCTGCTACGGCTGGTCCAAGATCACGATCTACAACATGCTGACAGGCGCGAAAGTGCCGCTGCAGATCTATTACTCGCCGATGCATTACATCGTCGCCGGCGGCGTCTCGCTCGTCTGCTGCACGGGCGCCGCATTCTTCCCGGCGCGCAAGGCGACGCGCGTCCATCCCGTCGAGATCATCAGGGGCGCGTCATGAGCGACATCGCGCTGCAGGCCGTGGGACTGGTCAAGCGCATCGAGGGCGCGGTGTCGCACACGTTGGTCAACGGCATCGATATTTCGGTCGGCAAGGGCGAGTTCGTCGCGATCACCGGCCCGTCCGGCTCCGGCAAGTCGTCGCTGCTCTATTTGCTCGGCCTGCTCGATGCGCCTAGCGAAGGAGAGGTGATCATCTGTGGCCAACCCACCTCAAAACTCTCGGAATCCGAGCGCGCTGATGTCCGGCTCACGCGCTGCGGCTTTGTGTTTCAGTTCCACTTCCTGCTGCCTGAGTTCACGGCCCTTGA
Organism: Bradyrhizobium sp.; assembly: GCA_035652015.1. Taxonomy (GTDB): domain Bacteria; phylum Pseudomonadota; class Alphaproteobacteria; order Rhizobiales; family Xanthobacteraceae; genus Bradyrhizobium. The sequence goes on from DASREP010000059.1 coordinate 36,840, forward strand.
CAACGTGCTGCTACCGATGCGCGCCGCCGGCAAGATGAGCGAGAAGGACATGGCCGAGCGTGGCCTCGAACTGTTGGCTTCGCTCGGGTTGAAGGATCACGCCACCAAGCGCCCGAACCAGCTCTCGGGCGGCCAGCGCCAGCGCGTTGCGATCGCGCGTGCCCTGTCAAACCGCCCCGAGATCATTGTCGCGGACGAGCCGACCGGCGCGCTCGACACGGCCTCGACCGAGCAGGTGTTCGGCATCCTCCGCGATATCGCCGACAGCGGACGGACCGTCATTGTCGTGACGCACGATCCCGCGCTTGCCGCCCGCGCTGACCGCCGCGTTCATATTGTCGACGGCAAGATTGCGGACCCGGCTCGCGGCCCCGCGCCCGCGCCGGAGCAAACGGCGCCCGCGGGCGCGTGACCTCTTAAGCTAGCCCCGCCCCTTGTTGCCGGCATCTAAGACCTTGGGACAACCGTGCGTGCGAGCAAGGGTTCTTGTTGGCTGACGGCTTTAATGCGGCCCGTGAGTTGCAGCGCGACAGGCTTCGCTTCAGCAGCAATCACGTTTGCAGTCACGATGACGGGAACAACAAAGGACGTGTACGCGTTTCCTGTTTGTCCCAGTGCGGAGTTTTGCCATGTCCCGCCGTCGGCCCCTCGTCATTCTATTCACGCTGTCAATTGCAACGGGCTTTTGCAGCCAAGCCCTCGCGCAACGCGGCCGCCCCGGCGGTGCACCAGCGATGGCGGCGCCGCACATCGCCGCACCCGCTCCGCACTTCGCGGCACCTGCTCCGCACGTCGCTGCACCCGCCCCACATTTCGCCGCACCCGCCCCGCCTTTCGCAGCACCGCATATGGCAGCGCCTGCGCCGCATTTCGCTGCGCCCGCACCGCATATGGCAGCAAGGCCGCATTTTGCGGCGCCCGCTCGGACCTTCGCCGCGCATGCCGCGCCGCATATAGCCGCGCCGCATATAGCTGCGCCACATATGGCAGAGCGGCATGGCCTGCCGCATGCGAACTTCGCCCACATCGAGCACGGACGTGGCGTACCGCACCCGGGACGATTTGCTTCGGACCTGTCGCGGCACAACGGCGTGACGCGTGCTGCGCGCGAGACGGAACGACATGCGCCGCCTCCATCGAGGGAAAGCTCAACGCCGGCGCTGGCGAACTCAAGACCTTCAGAGCGACCTGGGGAACGACTTGGGCCAATCGGAAACAGGACCGAGCGTCAGGCAACCGGCACGGCCGGCCAGACCGTCGGATCGACCGCGCATGAGACAGCCGGTCGGAATCAGACCGCGGCGAACCAGGCGCGCGGCGAGCGACCGCGCACGCCGCCGATCCTGCAGAATTCCGCCTTCGCCAACCAGCGTCTCGCGGCCGCCTCACACATGACGCCGGCCGAGCAGACCTTCCGTGGTCGGTTCGCCCAGGCCGGCTGGGCGCGGGACTGGCGGCATCATCATCACCACCATCTCGGAATCGTGCTGGGCTTCGTCGGCCCGGTATTCTGGCCATATGCCTATGATGATTTCGTAGACTACACTTTTGCGCCCTACGCCTATGACACCTTCTGGCCCTACGCCTTCGACGACGTCTACGCCGGAATCTATGGCGGCTACGCGCCCGAATATTATGGGCCGGAGGATGCCTATGCCTATGCAGGCTCCGCGGCGTCGCAGAGCTCCTACGCAAGGAGCGCGGCGACCGGTGGCACGTCGGGCCCGGCCGCGGCCGCCGGCAGCGACCGCATCTGCTCCAGCCAGGCTGCCGGCGTCACCGATCTCTCGATCCAGAAAATTGCCCAGCAGGTCAATCCTGACCAGCAGCAGCAGGCCTTGCTTGATGATCTAAAGAACGCCTCCATTGAGGCGGTGAAGATCCTGCAGGCCGCCTGCCCAACGGAACTGCCGAGCACGCCCACCGGCCGGCTTGCCGCGATGCGCGCGCGGGTGGATGCGATGTTGAAGGCGGTGCAGACGGTGCGGCCGGCGCTGGACAAGTTCTATGCCTCGCTGAGCGACGAGCAGCGCGAGCGCTTCAATGCGCTGGACCAGAGCCAGCAGACGGCAGCCAGCCAGCCCGCCGAAATCGATCGTCTGTGCAAGCGGCATGAGGCCGCAAGCCACACCCTGCCGATCGATCGCATTGAACGGACCCTGCACCTCAATGCGGACCAGGATGCCGCGCTGAAAGACCTCGACCAGACCACCGCAAAAGCTGCGGATCTGATGCAGGCCAACTGCCAGCCGGCGCAAACGCTGACCCCGACCGGCCGGCTCGCGGCAATGGAAAGCCGCCTGAGCGCGATGTCGCAGGCGCTGCAGATGACCGAGACCGCGCTCAACAAGTTCTACGGCGCGCTGAGCGATGAGCAGAAGGCGCAGTTCGATCGCATGAGCATCCGGGCGGCGTGAGCAGGCTCACGCCCCGGCCTTCGCCTTTTTCGCGGCGATCTGGTGCAGGGCCCAGCGGGCGTTCTTGCGCACATCCGGGTCCGGATCGTTCGCAACCAGCGCGAGGAATGGCTCGCCATCGGCCTCTGCGATCTCGCCGAGCGCGGCCGCCGCCTCCTTGCGCAGGTTCGCCTGCTCGTGGGTGATGCAATGGCCGATCGGACGCACGGCGCGCGCGATCCTCATCCTGCCGAGGCTCCTGATCGCCTTCAGCCGCACCTGCCAGAATGTATCGGTGAGCGAGGCGATCAACTGATCGGCGGCGACCCCGCCATTAGCATTGAGGCCCAGCGTCTCCGCGGCCATCTCACGCACCATCCAGTCCTCGTCTGTCAGCGCGCGCGTGATCGTCTCGGCGGCCGGCTTCAGATGCGAGAAGGCAAGCGCACTGACGGCGGCGCGCCTGACATGCGCGTCGGGATCGTTGATCAAGGAGGTCAACGCCGGAATCGACTCTTCCAGCTTGAGGAAGCCAATCACCCCGATCGCCTGCACCCGCACAGCCGCATCGCCGTCCTGTAGCGCTTCGAGCGCAGGCTTCAGCGTATCCTTGCGCCTGAGCTCTTTCAGCGCACGGAGCGCGCCCATCCGCACGAAAGCGTGGCTATGCCTGACCAGCGGCAGGATCACCTCGGCCGAGGCCGGATCCTTGAACTCGGCAAGGCTGTCGGCCGCGGCCGCCGCGACGATCTGTTCGGGATCGACCAAAAGCTTCACAAGCGCAGCGGCCGCTTCGGAACCGTCGAACTCGCCGAGCGCCATCGCCGCCTGCTGGCGCACGCCGGCGTCGGGATCGTCGACCATAGCGGCAAGATGCTTCACGGCCGCCGGATCGCCGGAATGGCCGAGCGCGATAATGGCGACGCGGCGCTCAGCCGGATCAGCCGCCTGCAGGCGCTCGTCCGCATCCTCGAGATCGTCATAAGACTCGAACGGGCTCGACATGGCTACCTCAGGAGATAGGGAATGTTGACGGTGACGGCGCCCGTCGGGCAGTCCGCTTCACAGGGCATGCAGTACCAGCACTCGTCATAGGCCATGTAGGCCTTGCCGGTCATGTCGCTGATGCGCAGCACGTCGAGCGGGCAGACGTCGACGCAGACCGTGCAGCCCTTGTCGGCGATGCATTTGGCGTCGTCGACCACGACGGGGACCGAGGTTTGATGGGTTGCGAGAGGCATTTGATTTCTCCTGTTCAGGCGTTGCGCTTCAAGCGCCCACCGCGATGCGCTGCTTGTCGTAGAGGTCCTTCTCCTCCTCCGCGATCGGCACGACATAAGGCTCGACCTCGCGTTTCTCGCTCACCATATGGCCGTTCTGCTTGCTGAGGAGGGTGTGGCAGAACCAGTTCTCGTTGTCCTTCTCGGGATAATCGGTGCGCAGGTGATAGAGGCCCCAGCGGCTTTCCTGTCGGTACAGCGAGGCATGGACCGCCATGTCGGCGCAGTCGAGGATCGACTGCGCTTCCAGCGCACGCAAGAGCTCATGGGCGTTGCGGGCGATCATCCGCTCCTTCGCGTCCTGGCGCACCTCTGCAAGACGGCGCGCGCCGAGCTCGTATTTGCGGGTCACTTTCGGCGGCTGCAGATAGTCATTGACCAGGCGGCGGGTCTTGTACTCGATCTGGTTCGGTGGAATGCCATCCTGGCGCTTCGTCGGTGCCATCACGCGTTCGCGCTCAGCGGCGACGTCGGCCGTGTCGAACGCGGCAAAATCGTGATTGTCAGCGAACTCCATGGCATCGGCGCCGGCGACCGAGCCGTTGGTGAAGGCCCCCAGCATGTAATTGTGCGGCACGCTCGCCATGTCGCCGGCGGCATAGAGGCCGGGCACCGTGGTGCGCGCAAACTCGTCGACAAACACCCCTGATGCGCTGTGGCCGGAGCAGAAGCCGATTTCGGAGATATGCATCTCAATGGACTCATGGCGATAGTCCACGCCGCGCCCCTGCTGGAACAGGCCGCGGGTCGGCCGCTCCACCTTGTGCAGCGTCTGCTCGATCTCCTCGATCGTCTTGTCATGCAGGTGCTTGAGCTGCAGGAACACCGGCCCCTTGCCGGACTGGAGCTCATTGAAGAACTCGAGCATCATCTGGCCGGACCAGTAGTCGCATTCGATGAAGCGCCGGTCTTCGTTGTTCGCGGTGTAAGCGCCGAACGGGCCGGCGACATAGGCACAGGCCGGGCCGTTATAATCCTTGATGAGCGGATTGATCTGGAAGCATTCGAGATTCGCGAGCGCAGCACCTGCGTGATAGGCCATGGCATAGCCGTCGCCGGAATTGGCCGCATTCTCATAGGTGCCGAACATGTAGCCGGAGGTCGGCAGGCCAAGCCGGCCTGCGGCGCCCGTGCACAGGATGACAGCCTTTGCCTTGATCAGCAGCATCTCGGCCGTGCGGGTGTTGACGCTGATCGCGCCAGCAACCCGTCCGTCTGATGACGTCAATAGACGTGTGGCCATGTAGCGGTTGGAGATCAGGATGCGGGCGCGGCGGAGCTGGCGATACAACGCTTTCTTCACGGTCTCGCCGTTCGGCATCGGCAGCACATAGGTGCCGATGTGGTGCACCTTCTTCACGGCGTAATCGCCGTTCTCGTTCTTGAGAAAGCGGATGCCGAAGCTGTCGAGCTCTTCGATGATCTTGTAGCAGTTCTGGGCATATTTATAGACGGCTTTCTGGTCGACGATGCCGTCATTGGCAATGGTGATTTCCTTGGTGTACTGCTCGGGCGTGGCATAGCCGGGGATCACCGCGTTGTTCAGCCCGTCCATGCCCATGGAGATGGCGCCCGAGCGTTTGACATTCGCCTTTTCCAGGAGAACCACGTTCGCCTTCGGGTTCTTGAGCTTCGCCTTCAACGCAGCCATGGGACCTGCGGTGCCGCCGCCGATGACGAGCACGTCGCAGGAAACCTCCGACAGTCCGTCGACAATCTCATCTATCGCCATCGTTCACTCCAGGAAATCGCGAGTCAGACCGCGGACCATATGCCGCTGTTGCACGCAGCTTCGTTCAGGTGACGGGGGTGCGAATAGCAATTAGTTGTCGGGGATGCACGAAAGCTGCGCTGTGCCGCATCCGGCTCGCCAACGGCGCGCGCCCATCATTTATCCGTTGGGCAACTTTGATCGGGAAGATCGGTTCTCCAAGAACGGGACACAGTGCAACGATCGTGCGCGATTTCGAGTCAACGGCTTACGAATTCTCTCTTGCGCGCACTTGGCATCCCGCTTGCACAGCTCGCGTCCGTTGCGGCAATTTGTTGCTGTTCCGACGCGTGCAGCCCCGCATATCCTTGGGAATAGGGAGCGAGAGAGGTGAACGTGTGGGTTGCCCCAACCGTTGTTGATTGCGAGATCAGCCCCGACCTTGCGTCGATGTCGATCACCGCGCCGGACGGACGGCGGATTGCACTGAGCGCGGAGCAGCTGCGGCTCGCCTGTAAATGTGCCCATTGCCGGCGCGCCCAGTTCGACAATCGTTTCGCGTCGAGCTTTCCCGGGATAGCGATCGTGGCGGTCACGGACCTCGGCTATGGCGTGAATATTTCCTTCTCGGACGGCCATAGTCGCGGGATCTATCCCAAATCCTATCTCGCTGAGCTTGCCGCAATTTAGGGCATCATCCAGTCGCCTGGCTTCAGCCGCCGGAACGCGAGGCATGCTCTGGCACGAAGATTGCTGCTTTTGAGGTCAGGTTTGACTGATCCGGAGGCGATCCATGCTGCTGCAGGTGGCCAAGGCTGAACGCGGCAACTCATCCGCGACGGCGGCAGCGCCGCGATCCACGACGGGCTCCTCGCTGCTCCTTACCGAAAGCCAGCAGGCGATCGGCGGGCCGCCGTCGCTGATGGAAAAGCTCTCCGCCCGCGAGCGCGAGCTGGTGCTCAAGCAGGGCCGGCGCAAGGTGCTCAACCGCGGCCAGACGCTGTTCTCGCAAGGCGCCAAGCATGATGGAATTTATCTGATCGAGAGCGGCCGGATCCGGGTGTTTTATACTTCGCCGCAAGGCCGGGAGATAACATTGGCCTATTGGCATGCCGGCAACTTTGTCGGTGGCCCCGAAGTGTTCGGCACAGGCATTCACCAATGGTCGGGCGTCGCGTCGTCCAATGCCGCCGTGGTGCAGCTGCCAGGCAAGGAGCTGCGCGCGCTCGCCGGCGAAATCCCGAACCTCGCGATCGGCCTGATCGAGGGCCTGACCTTCAAGGGCAAATGCTATTCGGCACTGGCGCAGATGCTCGGCACGCGCTCCATCACCCAGCGGCTGGCACACCTGCTGCTGCATCTCACGGAACTCTACGGCATCAAGGAGCCCGACGGTACGCTGATCGCGGCGGCCTTCACCCATGCCGACCTCGCCCACATGGTCGGCGCCACCCGGCAATGGGTGACGATCAGCCTCAAGCGCATGCAGGACAGGGGAATCGTCCGCATCCGGCGCTCGCAGATCGTGATCTGCCGGCGTGACGTGCTGGAGGAGATGCGCGGCCACAGCGGAGATTAAGCGTCCCTGCACATGCAAACGGCTTTCATAAGCAAAATTGCCCAAGCACTATGCAACGGACCTTTGGCGGCAACTAATCGACCGGGACGCTCAATCCGGGTTTGCGGCAAACGCCGCCTCCCCCAATCATCATGGCACCGAAGCATCCAGGAAAAGACGAGGATGGAAATGGTTCGCCAGGGTCTCGCACTCTCGATCATAATATCCACGGGCGTTCTCGCCTTGGCCCAGCCGGCGCGTGCCGAGACCGTCACGATCGGCATCGGCACGCAGGACACCACGACCAACACCGTGACCACAGGCACGGTGATCCGGCAGCTGCATCTGCTCGAAAAATACCTCCCAACCACAGGCAAATATGCCGGCATCAAGTTCGAGCTGGACTGGCAGAACTTCACCTCCGGCCCACCGGTCACAAACGCGATGATGGCGAACAAGCTGCAGTTCGGCATGATGGGCGACTATCCGCTGATCGTGAACGGCTTCACCTTTGGAAACAATCCCGACAGCAAGAGCCGGCTGATCGCGGTCTCCGCCTACAGCCTCTCCGGCTCGGGCAACGGCATCGTCGTCCACAAGGACTCGCCCTACTACGAGCTCTCCGATCTCAAGGGCAAGCTGGTCAGCGTGCCGTTCGGCTCGGCCGCGCACGGCATGGTGCTGAAGGCGATGCAGGACCGTGGCCTGCCGCCAGATTATTTCCAGCTGGTCAGCCAGACACCGGAAGTCGGCTCGACTAATCTGCAGGAGAAGAAGATCGACGCGCATGCGGACTTCGTGCCCTTTGCAGAACTGCTCCCTTTCCGTGGTTTTGCGCGAAAGATCTTTGACGGCTCCGAAACCAACCTGCCGACCTGGCACGGCGTCGTCGTCCGCACCGACTTTGCCGAAAAATATCCTGAGGTCGTCGTCGCCTATATCAAGGCGATCATCGCCGCCAACCAGTGGTTCCGTGCTGATCCGAAGTCGGCGTCGGAAAAGATCCAGCAATGGACCGGGATCAACAAGGAGGTGGTCTACATCTTCCTGGGTCCCGGCGGCAACATGACCCTCGATCCCACCATCAAGCCGCCCTTGATCGAAGCCGCAGCTGCTGACGTGAAAGTGCTGCAGAACCTCGGGCGCATGAAGGAGTTCGATCCGAAGAAATGGGTCGACGATTCCTACATCCGTAAGGCCTATGCCGAGCTGAAGCTCGACTATGATGCCGAGCTCGCCAGCACCAAAAATTACGAAGTCTCGGGCCAAGACAAATTCTGCAACAAGCCGATCACCGATCCGCACAAAGCGGGCGAGATCTGGGTCGACAATGAAGGAATTCTCCCCTTCTCCAGCGCCACCTGCACGCTCGGCGCCTATGCCGACTTCAAGGCCAAAGGCAAGATGGTCGACGTCGCGTACGTCTTCGATACCGCGCGCGGAATCAAGCTGTTTGCCGATCAGGCCTTCTTCGCCGTGAACGGCAGTGACATCGCCCCGTTCCTGTTGAAGAAGGATGCCGAGGCCTATGCCGCCAAGTCCGGCGGCAAGGTGATGGGCTTCGAGGATGCCGTGAAGGCCGCACAGAGCGGAGGCAAGACGTGACAAGCTCCGCTCTGTTGCGACAGGACAATGATGCGGCCGCGATTGCGGCCGATGTCGGCCAGCCGGCGCATGCGTCAACCGTTGCGGCGCGGAGCACAGGCACGATACTCCTGCGCTGGATCCGCCTCAACAAGGAGCGGATGCGTGCCGCGCTGCTCGGCACCATCTCGCTGCTGTTGTTCCTCGTGGCCTGGCATCTCCTGACAAAATACCGCGTCGAATTCTTCGTCCGGTTCACCAACGTTCCCTCGCCGCTTGCGGTCTATGCGAGCTTTGCCAAGGCGATCCACGATCCGCACTTCCTGATGCACATGGCGCTGAGCTGCCGACGCATCTTCCTGGGCTTTTCGCTGGCGGCTCTCGTCGGCGTGCCACTTGGGCTGGTCATGGGCCGCTTCAAGCTGGTGCATGAAGCGGTCTTCCCGGTTGCCGAGGTGCTGCGTCCGATCCCGGCGATCGCCTGGGTGCCGATGGCGATCATGCTGTGGCCGACCAACGAGCAGAGCATCGTCTTCATCACCTTCCTCGGCTCGTTCTTCCCGATCCTGGTCAACACGCTGCATGGCATGTCGCTGGTCGATCCCGTTCTGGTGCGGGCGGCGCAGTGCCTCGGCGCCCGCGAGCGCGCGATTTTCCGCGAGGTCTACTTCCCGGCTTCGCTGCCGCATATCTTCACAGGTCTCACTGTCGGCATGGGCGTCGCCTGGGTGTCGCTGATCGCGGCCGAAATGATCTCCGGCCAGTACGGCATCGGGTATTTCACCTGGGAAGCCTATTCCCTCGTGCAATATCCCGACATCGCGCTCGGCATGATCACCATCGGCGTGCTCGGGCTTCTCTCCAGTCTTCTGGTGCGCGCGATCGGAACAGTGGTGATGCCTTGGGGCCGGCCATGAGAGGGCACGCATGAGCACCGTCGAAACAAAGCCCGCGCAGGGCCATGTCGAGGTCAGAGATTTCGCGCTGAGTTACGAGACAATCGACGGCGCGGTCGCCGCGGTCACCGAGACCGACATCCATGTCAAGCCGGGCGAGTTCGTCTCCATCGTCGGCCCGTCCGGCTGCGGCAAGTCCACATTGCTCAACGCTGTTGCGGGCTTTCTCAAGCCAACAGCCGGCGTGGTCATGGTCGACGGTGAAAAGGTGAATGGTCCGAGCGCCGAGCGCGGCATGGTATTCCAGCAATATTCGCTGTTTCCCTGGAAGACGGTACGCGAGAATGTCGAGTTCGGCCTGAAGATGCGGGGCATGGACCGCTCGCAACGCGAGCGCGCGGCGCGCACCTTGCTCGGGCTTGCCGGCCTGGAGGCCTTCGAGAAACATTATCCCGACCGCCTCTCCGGCGGCATGAAGCAGCGCGTCGGCATCGTTCGCGCGCTCGCTACCGGGCCGAAAGTGCTGCTGCTCGACGAGCCCTTCGGCGCGCTCGACGCGCAGACGCGGGTGATCATGCAGCAGATCCTCACCAATATGTGGCAGCGGCTGAAGATCTCGGTGCTGTTCGTCACCCACGACATCGACGAGGCGATCTTCCTCTCCGACCGCGTCTATTGCATGACCGCGCGCCCTGGCTCGATCAAGGCGGAAATCCCGATTCCCCTGGAGCGGCCGCGCCAGCAATCCATGATGATGTCGTCGGAGTTTTTGGCGCTCCGCCGCGGGCTGATGTCGCTGATCCGCGAGGAGAGCTTGAAAGCCATGGGCGGAGAGATCAACGATCTCGCCATGCAGGGCCTGAACATCGAACTGCACGGCCATTCGCTGGCCGAGGTGCTTTAGGGAGTCGACGCTCAGCGTTCATCCCTCTCACCGTCATCCTGAGGTGCTCGCGCAAGCGAGCCTCGAAGGATGAACGGCCCGGCTCTCGCAGCGGGGCCGCTCATCCTTCGAGGCCTCCGCTTCGCTCCGGCGCCTCAGGACGACGGTGAGGGTGTGAAGCTCGTTTCGGTCTAATGTGATCTCACTACCGCTCCGCGAACGCCTTCTCCACCACGAATTGCGCCGGCTCACCGTGATTGCCTTCGGCAAATCCCTTCGCCATCAGGAGTTCGCGCGAGTCCTTTACCAGCGCGGGGCTGCCGCAGATCATGACGCGGTCGTGCGCGGCCTCGAGCGGCGGCAGACCGATGTCGGCGAACAACTTGCCGGAGGTGATGAGATCGGTGATGCGGCCGCGGTTGCGGAAGGGATCGCGCGTCACGGTCGGATAATAGATCAGCTGGTCGCGCACGAGCTCGCCGAGCAGCTCGTCCTCCGGCAGCTTCTCCCGGATCATCTCGCCATAGGCGAGCTCGGCGACGCGGCGGCAGCCATGCAGCAGCACCACCTTGTCGAAACGCTCATAGACTTCGGGGTCCTTGATCACGCTCAGGAACGGCGCGAGCCCAGTGCCCGTGCCGATCAGATAGAGATTGCGGCCGTCCTCGAGATTGTCGATGACGAGCGTGCCGGTCGCCTTGCGGCTGACGATGATCTCGTCACCCTGCTTCAGGTGTGCGAGGCGTGACGTCAGCGGGCCATCCGGCACCTTGATGGAAAAGAACTCGAGCGTGTCTTCATAGTGCGCGCTGGCAACGCTGTAGGCGCGGAGCAGCGGCCGCTCGCCGACCTTGAGCCCGATCATGGTGAACTCGCCGCTGCGGAAGCGGAAGGAGGGATTGCGCGTGGTGGTGAAGCTGAAGAGATTGTCGGTCCAATGATGGACGCTCAGCACGCTTTCCTGGTTGAAATGGCTCATCTGGTCACGCCCCGCGGACAGGTCGGGCCATCGGCCCGCTGTTTCATTCGTGTACGATCATTAGTATACAAATGAATAGATGGACGTCAAGGCGCGGAATATGCGTCGCCGTCGCGGCGGCCCACGACTATTTGCATACGAACAAAAACCTCTTGTCCCGCCGTCCGCACAGGCGCAGAATTGCTCCGCCAGGCATCTTAAGGAAAAGGATTTCGCCCCATGGCCCATGACGCGCCCCAAGCCACCGGCCCATCCAAGCTCGTAATCCGCAATATCGGGCTGATGCTGTCGGGCGCGCTGGAGAGGCCGATCCTGGATGCCGACACAATCGTCGCCGAGAACGGCAAGATCACCGCGATCGGCCGCCTCAAGGACGTCGATACGGCCGGAGCCACGACCATCGTCGATGCCAACGGCACCACCGTCGCGCCCGGCCTGATCGACAGCCATGTGCACCCCGTGGCCGGCGACTGGACGCCGCGGCAGAACCAGATCAACTGGATCGACAGCTATCTCCATGGCGGCGTCACCACCATGATCTCCGCCGGCGAAGTGCACATGCCCGGCCGTCCCCGCGATGTCGTCGGGCTCAAGGCGATGGCGGTGTTCGCGCAGCGCGCGTTCTGGACGCTACGTCCGGGCGGCGTGAAGGTGCATGCCGGCGCGCCGGTGATCGAATGCGAGATGGTGGAGGAGGACTTCAAGGAGATGGCCGCCGCTGGCGTCAAGCTGCTCGGCGAAGTCGGGCTCGGCGGCGTCAAGGACGGCCCGACCGCGCGCAAGATGGTCGGCTGGGCGCGCAAATACGGCATCCAGAGCACAATTCACACTGGCGGGCCATCGATTCCCGGCTCCGGCCTGATCGACAAGGACGTGGTGCTGGAGGCCGATACCGACGTGGTCGGCCATATCAATGGCGGCCACACGGCGCTCCCCGACGACCAGATCCGATGCATCTGCGAGGGCTGCAAGCGCGGGCTCGAGCTCGTGCACAATGGCAATGAGCGCTCGGCGCTCTACACGCTGCGCACGGCGCGCGAGATGGGCGATCTCGCCCGCGTCATCCTCGGCACCGACGCACCCGCCGGCTCCGGCGTGCAGCCGCTCGGCATCCTGCGCATGGTTGCAATGTTGTCCTCGCTCGGCGAGCTGCCCGCCGAGCTCGCCTTTTGTCTTGCGACCGGCAACACCGCGCGCATGCGTGAGCTCGATTGCGGCCTGATCGAAGTAGGCCGCGCCGCCGATTTTGTCCTGATGGACAAGGCGCAGCATTCGCCGGGCAAGACCATTCTCGAGAGCGTGCAGCTCGGCGATCTCCCCGGCATCGGCATGACCATCATCGACGGCCTCGTCCGCACCCAGCGCAGCCGCAACACCCCGCCGGCGACCAAGGTGCCGGAGGTGGTGGCGAAGTAGGGATCGCGGCGATCCCGTAGGGTAGGCAAAGCGAAGCGTGCCCACCGATCTGCGTCGGTGCAAGGCGGTGGGCGCGGCGCAAGGGCGCCTTTGCCCAACCTACGCGTCTGGCCCTACCGCAGCTTGTTCAACAGCGTAAACAGCGTCTCGCGCTCCTTGGCATCGAGCGGGGCGAGCGTCTCCTTCGAGATCGCAATTGCATTCGGCGCGATTTTCTCCGCGAGCTGCTGGCCGGCGCGGCTGAGGCTGACGAGCAGCCTGCGGCCGTCATCCGGATCGGGGCCGGTCTCGGTGAGCCCGCGGGCGGTGAGGCGATCGATCACGCCCTTGATGGTCGCGACGTCCATCGCCGTCAGCCGTCCGAGCAGATTCTGCGAGCACGGGCCGGTCTCGGCGAGCTTGGACAGCGCCGCCCATTGCGTCGGCGTCAGGTTGGTGCCGATCTCGCGCGCAAAGATCGCGGCATGGCGCTGGGAGACCATGCGCAGAATGAAGCCGATCTGTTCGTCCAGAATGTAGCCCGTCCGAACCGGCCTTGCGTTCTTCTTCGCCGCGGCGCTTCTTGCCATTCGTGTCCCCGTCCTCTTCCTCGAGATCACAAGGACAGATGCGCGTCGCGAATATCGGGACGCGCATCGAGCTCGGCCATAGTGCCGCCGAAGCAGATGCGGCCGCGTTCGATGATATAGGCACGGTCCGAGATCAGGCGCGCGAAGTGCAGATTCTGCTCGGACACGATCATGCTGACGCCCTCTTTCTTCATGGTCAGGATGGCCGCGACCATCTGCTCGACAATCTTGGGCGAGAGGCCTTCCGAGGGCTCGTCGAGCAGCACCAGTGACGGGTTACCCATCAAGGTGCGCGCAATGGTCAGCATCTGCTGCTCGCCACCGCTCATGCGGCCGCCGGCGCGATGGCGCATCTCGCCGAGATTGGGAAACAGCGCGAACAGCTTTTCGCGCGTCCAGTATGGCGCATTCGGCCGCGGCTTCTGGCGGCCGACCTCGAGATTTTCCTCGACAGAGAGATCCGTGAAGATGCGCCGCTCTTCCGGCACATAGCCGAGGCCGTCCCGCACGATCTCATGGGTCGGCTTGTTGGAGACGTCCCTGCCCTCGAACTCGATGCGGCCGGTGCGCTGCGCGACGAGGCCGACGATGGAGCGGAAGGTCGTGGATTTGCCGGCGCCGTTACGGCCCAGCAGCGCAACCACCTCGCCCTCGCCCACCTCGAGCGCGACGTCGAACAGGATATGCGCCGGACCATAATGGCTGTTGAGGCCTTGCACCGAGAGCTTCATGCGCCGGCTCCCTCGCGATGGCGGGCGTCATAGACCAGGCCCTCACCGAGATAGATCGCCTGCACTTGGGCGTTGGCGCGAACCTCTGCAGGCGAGCCTTGCGCGATCAGCGTGCCGCGGTTGAGCACCAGGATGCGGTCGGCATGTTCGAACACTACGTCCATGTCATGCTCGGTGAAGAGCACGCCGATCGACTTTTCGCGCGCGATGCGGGCCGTGAGGCGCATCAGCTCGATGCGCTCGCGCGGCGCCATGCCCGCGGTCGGCTCGTCCATCAGCAAAAGCTTGGGCTCGTTGGCGAGCGCAATCGCAAGCTCGAGGCGCTTGAGATCGCCATAGGCGAGCTCGCCGCATGGACGGTCGGCATAACCGCTCATGCCGACGAGCTCAAGCAGGCGGCCCGCCTCCTCTCTTGCGCAATTCTGGGTCGCGGTCCAGAAGTTGAACAGCCGTCCGCCATGCGAGACCAGCGCGACCTGCACATTCTCGCGGACTGTCATCGTCGGGAAAGTTGCAGTGATCTGGAACGTGCGCCCGACGCCGAGCCGCCAGATCGCGCGCGGCGGCTTGCCGGTGGTGTCCTCGCCGTTGAGGCGGATACGGCCGGTATCCGGCGAGATCTGGCCGTTGAGCATGTCGAAGCAGGTGCTCTTGCCGGCGCCGTTCGGTCCGATCAGCGCGAGAATTTCGCCGGCCGCAAGCTCAAACGAGACGCCGCGCACGGCGTGCACGCCGCCATAGGACTTGGCCAGGCCTTCGACCGACAGCAATGGGGGTTGCGTGCTCATTCCGCCGTCTCGATCCGCGATGCGAGCAGTGTTGCCTTTGATGCTGCATTGGATGAACCCCCGCCATGCCGATGCCGGATCATCTCCAGCGTGCCGACAATTCCCTTGGGGAAGGCGATGACGATCAGCACGATGAAGGCGCCGAGCACGAGCTTTGACAGATCAGTCTGGCTCACCAGCCAGATGTTGAGCGCCTTATAGACGATGGCGCCGACGATGCCGCCCGACACCGTCTCGACGCCCCCGAGCAGCACCATGACCAGGGCATCTACCGACAACGGAATGCCGAGGTTGTCGGGGAACACGCTTCCCTTCAGATATGCAAACAGCGCCCCGGCCACGCCCGCCACCGTGCCCGCAATCACAAAGGCGGTCCATTGGATGCGCTTGCCGTTGATGCCGATGGCCTCACTGCGCAAGGGCGAGTCGCGCATGGCCCGCAGCGCAAAGCCAAAGGGCGAGAAGACGAGAATGCGCAATCCCGCGGCCACGAGTGCCGTGATGCCGAGGCAGAGCCAATAGAAATGCGATGGCGAGGAGGCCCAGCGTTCCGGCCAGACGCCCAAGATGCCATTGTCGCCGCCGGTCACCTCGACCCATTGGAATGCAATCGACCAGACGATCTGCGCAAAGGCAAGCGTCAGCATGGCAAAATAGACACCGGAGAGCTGCACGGCAAAGAAGCCGAACACCGCCGCGCCCAGGCAGCCGAGCAAGGGGCCGAGCAGCAGGCAGGCGATCATCGGCAGGCCAGCCATCTTAGCGAGGAACGCCACGCCGTAGGCCCCGAGCCCGAAATAGGCGGCATGACCGAACGATGCGAGGCCGCCGACGGCCATCAGGAAATGCAGGCTGATGGCGAAGATCACGAAGATCGCGATTTCAGAGCCGACCGTGACTGCATAGTTGCCGCCGATCAGCGGCAGCGCGGCGGCGACGAGCAGTGCGAGGCAGGTGGCAATCCGCTCGGCCGAGGTCAGCGGGCGCCAGGGATTGACGGTCAGACCAGGTGTGCGTCGTGCCGGCGCCTCGCGTTTTCCGAACAAGCCCCAGGGACGGACGATGAGAACCACCGCCATCACCAGAAACACCAGAATGATCGAGATCTTGGGGAAGATCAGGATGCCGAAGGCATTGAGCTCGGAGACCAGCACCGCCGCGACGAACGCGCCGAGGATGCTGCCGAGGCCGCCGATCACGACGACGACGAACACGTCCACAATGATGCGGAGGTCCATGGCATGATTGACCGCGTCGCGCGGGATCTGCAGCGCGCCGCCGAGGGCGGCGAGAAAGACGCCCACCGCGAACACGCTGGTGAACAGCCATTTCTGATTGACCCCGAGCGCCGCAACCATATCGCGGTCCTGCGTTGCGGCGCGCACCAGCACGCCCCAGCGGGTACGCTGGAACAAGAGCCAGAGCATCCCGAGCACCACCGGTCCGAGCACGATCAGAAACAGATCATAGCTCGGCACCTTCTCGCCGAAGAAATCCACCGCGCCCTTGAAGCCGGGCGCGCGACGGCCCAGCAGGTCGCTCGGCCCCCAGATCAGGACCACGAGGTCCTCGACCATCAACGTGAGGCCGAAAGTCGCAAGCAGCTGGAACAATTCCGGCGCGTGATAGATCCTGCGCAGCAGCACCATCTCGACGATGACGCCGAGCGCGGCGACCGCAAGCGCGGCAGCGACGATGCCGCCCCAGAAGCCGAAGGCACCGGCAAAACGGTCGGTCAGGGTGAACGCGACATAGGCCCCGAGCATATAGAACGCGCCATGCGCAAAATTCACGATGCGCGTCACGCCGAAAATGATGGACAGGCCCGAGGCCACCAGGAACAGCGAGGCTGCGCTGGCGAGACCGGTCAGGAACTGGACGACGTAAAAGGCCATGGGCGGTCCGGGTGACTTGGTTCGACTTACCTCTCCCCGCGCGCGGGGAGAGGTCGGCGCGCAAAGCGCGCCGGGTGAGGGGGACTCTCCAAGCACTGCGCTAGCGGAGAGAGCCCCTCACCCCACCCCTCCCCCCGTGAAGGACGGGGAGAGGGAGAGGAAAGAGCGTGGATCACTCTTTCGGGCGCATCTTTTCGACTTCGGCATCGCTCGGCAGATAGTCGGCGCCGTTGCGATAGACGGAGTCGACCATCACGCCCTTGCCGTCCTTGAGTGCGGTCTTGCCGACGAAAGCGCCGAGCGTGGACTGGTGATCGATCTTGCGGAAGGTGATCTCGCCGAAGGGCGAGCCGACCTTCAGCCCTTCGGCTGCCGCGATCAGCTTGTCCGGATCGGTCGAACCGGCCTTGGTCAGGATCGCTGCCGCCGCCTTGATCGTCTCATAGCCGACGATGGAGCCGAGGCGCGGATAGTCGTTGTACTTGGTCTGGTAGGCCTTCAGGAACGCCGCATGCTCCGGCGTCTTGATGTCGTACCAGGGATAGCCGGTGACGATCCACCCCTCAGGCGTCTCGTCCTTGAGCGGATCGAGATATTCGGGCTCGCCGGTGAGGAAGGACACCACGGTGCGGTCCTTGAACAAGCCGCGCGTGTTGCCCTCGCGCACGAATTTCACGAGGTCAGCACCGAAGGTGACATTCAAGATCGCCTCCGGATTTGAGGCCGCGAGCGCCTGCACCACGGGGCCGGCATCGATCTTGCCGAACGGCGGCCACTGCTCGTCGACCCACTGGATGTCGGGCCGTTTCGCAGACATCAGCTGCTTGAACACGGCAACCGCGGACTGGCCATATTCATAGTTCGGCGCCACGGTCGCCCAGCGCTTCGCCGGCAGCTTCGCGGCGGCTTCCGCCAGCATCGCGGCCTGCATGTAGTTGGAGGGGCGCAGGCGGAAGGTGTAGCGGTTGCCCTTGCTCCAGGTGATGGCGTCGGTGAGCGGCTCCGCGGCGAGGAAGAAGACCTTCTTCTGGTTGGCGAAGTCGCTCACTGCGAGGCCGATGTTGGACAGGAAGGTGCCCGCGAGCATCGCGACGTTCTCGCTCGAGACGAGCTCGTTTGCCGCGGTCTGGGCGTCCGCGGGCTTGCCGGCATCATCCTTGGAGATGACGACAAGCTTCTTGCCGTTGATGCCGCCAGCGGCATTGATCTCCTCGACCGCAAGCTGCCAGCCCTTGCGATAAGGGTCGGTGAACGCAGGCAGCAGCGAATAGCTGTTGATCTCGCCGATCTTGATCTCGTCCTGCGCCATCGCGCTGGTCGTCATGGCGCCGCTCGCCATGCCGGCCAGCACGGCAGCGAGCCCCGCGCCAAGAAAATAATTGGGGAAGTAATTGCTATGTCGCATCCCTTGCCTCCACACTTTATGAGAAGAACTACCGCAGGCCGTCCTCGCCTTTGATCTCCGCGGCCGTCAAGCCGCCGACGCGCGGCAAAGGCCGGCCGCTATCGGTCACGGCGAGCGCGACCATGATCTCGTTGGCGCGCGGGGCATCATTGATCTGCACCTCCATGCCGTCGAAATGGCTGCGCACGAACGCTGCGTCCTTGTGCCCGAGTGGGATATCCAGCGTCGTGCCCGGCCCGCTGCGCTTCTTGGATGACGGGATCAGAGCTGCCCCCTTGCCGAGGACCTTGCGTACCGGCGCCCCCATCTTGGGATGCAAGATCGCTGCCGCGTGCTCAAGCTCGCCGTTTTCGCCGACCGCTGCGGCCTTGCCGTAGCTGTGCGCCTTGGGTCCTTCGATGCCGAGCGCGGCGACCGCGCGCTTGGCCAGCAATTCGCCGAGCTCCTCGCCGATCGCGATCAGCGGCGACAGGTCTTCGACGTAGCGGCCGGCGAAGGGATTTTCGATCACGGCAATAGCGGCGGCGCGCCGGGTCGGCGGGGTCACCGCCTTGCCCATTTCCGCATAGGTCTCTTCGACCACAGTGACGATCTTGCGAATGTTGGCGCTCATCTCTTTTTCGCCTCTGTTCTTCCGCCGCCTTTTACGATCAAGCTACCGCAAGTTCATGAAGCTCGTTCGTTCGGCGCCGCACGTCCTTCGTTCGAACGATCATAGTCTCTCCGCAGAGGCGCAGCGCCGCGGCTTCGATTAGGCCTGCGCCGAGCCATTGTCGCGCGCAAACGGCGCCGGCGTCCAGCGCGGCGACGACTTCGGCTGGCGACAGCGCGCCGACCTCGCGCGTAACCAGACGCGGGCCGAGATCGCTGTCGGGCTGCAGGCTATCGGCCCGGCAGCGCTGGACGGCGGCATGTCCAGGCAAATCGACCGCATTGGCAATGATCGTCGCGGCCGCATCGGCCTGCGACGCGGTGCGCGCGAGAACCGTCACGGCATCGGCGATACCAAGCGAGAAGCTGCGGCCGTGGCGGCCGCTGGTCGCGATCCCGCGCGCGCGATCGCTCGCCCTGATCACCATGGTCTGCAGCGCGCCGTTGCGGTCGGGCCGATCCATCAATCCCACGGTGAACTGCTCGCCATCGCCGAGATGCAGCGCGATATCCCCACCATTGTTGACGTAGGCGCTGTCGAGCGACGCCGCGCCGAGCATCGCGCCGAGGATCTCCTCCGCCACACTGCCAGCCACTGCCGCCATCGGCGTGATAAAGCAATCCGCGGCAAAGGGCCTCACCGCCGCATGCATGCGGCGCGCGATTACGCCCTTTAGCGGGGTCTGCACCGGACTGGCCGCTTTACGCAGCTCGGGCAATTCGGCACAGAGCTCGTCGAGCAGGCCGGTGAAGCGTCGCGACGCTGCCGCATAGGCCTCGCGGATATCGCCCTCGCGCCCCCTCGCCTCAATGATCAGATCGATCGGGCCGTCCTGCAGATGCAGCCTGCGGCCGTCGGCAAGCAGCGCGATTTGCGGCAGCCGCGTCATGCCCGCCGCCCCGGCTTTGCGCTCCATGGAAGCGGGCGGATGTCCGAACTGTCCTTCAGCGAGCTGAGCGGACGCACGTAATCCATGTGGCCGCCAAGCGCAGCGTAATCCGACAGCTTCAGGGTGAACTCGATCGGCGCGACCAGCGCCGGCGTCGGCACGTAGCCGAAAGCGCCCGCGGGCATCTGCGTCACATCGACCATGAAGGTGATGCCGCCGCCGGGCCAGACATAGACCGGCGCGCCGCCGCTGGTGACGCGCGTCAATGCGTCCTTCACCGACCGCGTCAGCCGCACCGGATTATCGGTGACGCCGGCCCGCAGCGATCCGCCGGCGCCTGCCATGAACAGCACGGTGCACAGCGCGGGTTCGCAATTCTCCTGGATGCGCTCCACCGACTGCTGCAGCGGCGTCGGTATCTCCGTCTGCACCGGCCGTAACGCCTCGTCGAGTACATAATAGGAAGCGTGTTCGCCCGTGGTCGAGACCATCAGCATCGTCAAGCCAGGCCTCGCCTCCTTGGCATCGAACGGCCCGAGGATCGAGAGCGGATCGGAGATGTTGGTGCCGCCCCAGCCGGTGCCGGGATCGGCGACCTGGAAATACCGTCCGGGCGTAGAGCGACGGCCTTTCATCTTGATACCGGTATCGGCGATATCGAGCAGCTTGCCGGCCTGATGCTCACTGAGCACACCGGTGATGTGATCGTCGACCACGACGACCTCGTCGACCTTGCCGTGCCATTGCTTGGCGAACATGCCGATGGTTGCCGAGCCGCAACCGACCCGCATGCGCTCCTCGCGCGCGCCGTTCACCACGGGCGGCTGGCCGGCCTGCACGATCACGGTCGCGCCGCCGTCGATGCTGAGCTCGACCGGCTTGCAGTTGCTCAGATCCATCAGCGCATCGCAGGTTACGCGGCCTTCCTTCTTCGATCCGCCAGTCAGATGATGCACGCCGCCGAGCGAGAGCATCTGCGAGCCGTATTCGCTGGTCGTGACATGGCCGACCGCCTCGCCTTGCGCGCGCACGGTCGCCTGCTCGGGGCCGAGATAGCGGTCGGTGTCGATCTTCACCTTGACGCCGCAATAGCTGAAAATGCCCTCGGTCACGACCGTAACCATGTCGACGCCATCGACCTCGGAAGAGACGATGAACGGCGCGGGCTTGTAGTCGGGATAGGTGGTGCCGGCGCCGATCGCCGTGACGAACGTGTCGGGCTGGTGCACGATCTTGCCGTCCCAGTCGCCGGTGGCCTGGAAGGGGACCAGCCGGCCGCCATGCTCGACGGTGCGCTCCAGGATGATATGCGGATCGACGCGGACCAGCTTGCCATCGTGATTGGCGTAGCGGTCGCAGGCCCCAGCCGCGCCGGGCTTGATGTAGCACATCACCGGGCAGGCATCGCAGCGGATCTTGTCGGTGGCGGCAGCCGTCTCAGTCACCATCTCAAAGCCTGCAAAGCGGTTGCGCCGAACGACGGCCCGGGGGGCATCGTTCGTACACGAATGATCTTGCGCGCACGTCAAAAGCCTGTCAAGCGGCGCCGGGCGCGAAATCCTGGCTCTGCCGAATAATAAACCAATTGCCTAGCACCGTTGTCCATAAAGCGAGCAAACGCGTGCAGTGCGGCATGCGCGGCTCGTCCCATGTCTTGCACGTTTGTATACAAACGGTAATCTCGGGGACGCCTCTGGCAGGCGCGGGGCGAAGAGAACGGCAGGATGAGGCAGACGAAACTCCGCTTGAAGGTGAACGGCAAAACCCGCGAGGTCGATGCAGCGCGGGACACGCCGCTGCTCTATGTGCTGCGCAACGACCTCGGCCTGAACGGGCCGAAATACGGCTGCGGACTTGGCGAATGCGGCACCTGCACCGTGCTGATCGACGGCAAGGCCGCGCGCTCGTGCGTGATTCCAATCGAGGGCTGCGCCGACCGCGAGATCGTGACCCTGGAAGGTCTCGGCTTGCGCGAGCATCCCGATCCCGTGCAGCAGGCCTTCATCACCGAGCAGGCCGCGCAATGCGGCTACTGCCTCAACGGCATGATCATGACGATGAAGGCGCTGCTCAACATCAATCCGCATCCGTCCGAGCCGGAGATTGCGCAGGCGCTGCAATATAATCTGTGCCGCTGCGGGGCCCATGTGGAGATCATGCGTGCCGCGGTCCGTGCGGCCGGACAGACCGCCGAGGTCGGCGATTGAGCGGCGCATCCGACAACAGTGCTGACGGATCGCGACGGCACGGATCATTGTCCGTGGTCCGGCCGGCAGGCAATGGCCATGCAACCGAGATCGAGACCTTCATCAGGATCGCCGCCGATGGAACGGTCTCAGCTTATAACGGCCACGTCGATCTCGGCACGGGCATCCGCACGGCGCTCGGCCAGATTGTCGCCGAGGAGCTCGACGTCTCCTTTGCGCGCGTGGTGGTCGTGCTCGGCGACACCTCCCGCGTCCCCAACCAGGGCGCGACCATTGCCAGCGAGACCATCCAGATCACCGCCGTCCCGTTGCGCAAGGCGGCGGCGCAGGCGCGGCAATTCCTGATTGCGCGCGCGGCGCAACGGCTGGAGTTGCCGATCGGCGAGCTGACGATCGATGATGGCCTGATCCGCGGCCATAACCGTAGCGTCAGCTATGGCGAGCTGATCGGCGAGGAAACGATTCGGCTCGAACTCGCCGACGATGTCGCGGTGAAAACCGTGGAGAGCTACAGCATCGTCGGGCAATCCGTGCCCCGCGTCGATCTTCCCGCCAAGGCTACCGGCGAGCTCGTCTATGTCCATGACCTGCGCGTGCCCGGCATGCTGCACGGCCGCGTGGTGCGGCCGCCTTATGCCGGAGTCGATGCCGGACCGTTCGTCGGCACGAGCCTGGTTGCGGTCGACGAAAATTCGGTGCGCGACATTCCTGGCCTCGTCGCCGTCGTCACGTCAGGCGATTTCATCGGTGTGGTCGCCGAGCGCGAGGAGAATGCGATCAAGGCCGCGGCGCGGCTGAAGGTGGAGTGGAAGCCTGTTCCGACGCTGCCCGATCTTGAAGACATCGAGACTGCGCTGCGTGCCAATCCGTCGACGCCACGGACCCTGCTCGACAAGGGCAATGTCGAGGCAGCGATCGCCGGCGCGGCAAAGTCGATGGCGCGCACCTACACCTGGCCCTATCAGATGCACGCCTCGATGGGGCCGTCCTGCGCGGTCGCAGACTTTAACGAAGGCCGGATCAGGGTATGGTCCGGCACGCAGAACCCGCACGTCCTGCGCAGCGATCTTGCGCAGCTCGTGGACCGGCCGGAAAACGATGTCGAAATCATCCGCATGGAGGCTGCCGGCTGCTACGGCCGCAACTGCGCCGACGACGTCAGCGCGGATGCGCTGCTCTTGTCGCGCGCGGTCGGGCGTCCTGTTCGTGTGCAGCTCACGCGCGAGCAGGAGCACGCCTGGGAGCCCAAGGGCACCGCGCAGCTGATCGATGTCAACGGCGGGTTGAATGCGGACGGTAGCATCGCGGCCTATGATTTCGCCACGCGTTATCCGTCGAACGGCGCGCCGACGCTGGCGCTGCTACTGACCGGCAAGGTCGGGCCGATCCCCGCCGTGTTTGAGATGGGCGACCGCACCGCGATCCCGCCTTATGACTACGACCACATGCGCGTCGTCGCGCATGACATGCCGCCGATCGTGCGCGCGTCGTGGTTTCGCGGCGTCTCGGCGCTGCCCAACACCTTTGCGCATGAGTGCTACATTGACGAGCTCGCCACGGAGGCCGGCGTCGACCCGATCGAATATCGCCTGCGCCATCTGAAGGACCCGCGCGCGGTCGATCTCGTCAATGCGGTCGCGGAGCGCGCCGGCTGGACGCCACGCCCCGTGCGGCAGGAGAAGGATGGCGACGTCGTGCACGGGCGGGGCTTTGCCTATGCGCTCTACGTCCACAGCAAATTCCCCGGCTATGGCGCGGCGTGGTCCGCCTGGATCGCCGATGTCGCGGTGGACAAGACGACGGGCGACGTCAGCGTCACACGGGTCGTCGCCGGGCAGGACTCGGGGCTGATGATCAACCCGGACGGCGTGCGGCACCAGATCCAGGGCAATGTGATCCAGTCGACCAGCCGCGCGCTGATGGAAGAGGTATCGTTCGAGCGTGGCAAGGTCGCAACGCGGGAATGGGGCGCCTACCCCATCATCAAATTTCCCGAGCTTCCAAAGATCGATGTCCTGATGCTGCCGCGGCAGGATCAGCCCCCGCTCGGTGTAGGCGAATCCGCGTCGGTGCCGAGTGCGGCGGCGATCGCAAATGCCATCTTCGATGCGACCGGCGTCCGCTTCCGCGAACCGCCGTTTACGCCGGAGCGGATTCTCGAAGGCTTGCGCGGCGTTGCGCCGGCCAAGCCACAGGCCCTGGCGTCGCGCGCGACGCCGCAAGCGGCCAAACCATGGACAAATCCATTCGCTCAGGGGCGCGGCGCACTGGCGACAATCAGCGCGCTCTGCGCCGCCGTGATCGGCGTCGGCGCTGCGCTGCTGCCGGGCCGCGCCATCGCGCCGATCACACGACCGGATGCTTCGGTCTATTCGGCCGCGACCATTGCCCGCGGCGCGGAGCTTGCGGCACTCGGAAATTGCGCGGTCTGCCATACGACCGCTGACGGCGTGCTGAACGCCGGCGGCCGCGCGCTGGAAACGCCTTTCGGGATTATCTACAGCACCAACATCACGCCCGACGTTGAGACCGGCATCGGGACCTGGTCCTATCCCGCCTTCGAACGCGCGATGCGTGAAGGCGTGCATCGCGATGGCCGCCATCTTTACCCTGCGTTTCCGTACACGCATTTCGCAAGGACCAGCGAAGCCGACATGCAGGCCCTCTACGCTTATCTGATGGCGCAGCCGCCGGTGAGCGCGACGGCGCCAAAGAACGCGCTCGCCTTCCCGTTCAACCTTCGCCCGCTGCTTGCGGGATGGAAGGCGCTGTTTCATCAGTCAGGGCCGTTCAGGCCGGATCTCACAAAATCAGATACCTGGAATCGCGGCGCCTACCTCGTCGAAGCGCTCGGCCATTGCAGCGCGTGCCACTCGCCGCGCAACCTGCTCGGCGCCGAGAGGGCCGGCGCCTATCTCGCCGGCGGCACCGCCGAAGGCTGGGAGGCGCCGCCGCTGACGTCACTCTCGCATGCGCCGATCCCGTGGAGCGAGGATGAGCTCTACGCCTATCTGCGGACCGGCGAATCGCGCTTGCACGGCGTCGCCGCCGGCCCGATGGCCCCGATCGTGAAGGATCTTGCTGCTCTCTCCGATCGTGACATCCGCGCCATGGCGGTCTACCTCGCGTCCTTCGGTGGCAGCGCGCCCGATCCGGACGCGCAGCACGCGCTTGCGACCAGGCTCGAAATCGAAACCCGCGTCACGCTGGCCTCGTCCGCCGGCGCGCGCCTTTACCAGGGTGCCTGCGCGGTGTGCCACGAGATCGGCGGTCTGCCGCTGTTCGGCAGCCGGCCGTCGCTGGCTCTGAACAGCAATCTGCACAGCACCAGACCCGACAATCTCATTCAAGTGATCCTGCACGGGATCGCAAAACCCGCCTTTAGCGATCTCGGCTACATGCCGGCCTTCAAGGACAACATGAGCGACGCGCAAGTGGCAGAGCTCGTCTCCTTCCTCCGGCGGCAGTTCGCACCGGACAAGCCGGACTGGGAGCATGTCGCAGGCGCGGTCAGCCGCATCCGGGCCTCGCATTGAAGGCACTCATGCTGAAATAGCTCCGGGAGGGCGCTTACGCCTCGTCCGCAATACGCTCAGGATCAGAAAAGCCGAAATTTCAAGGGGGCGAGGCCGGCAAATTCGCAAAGCCCATCGCCCGCCCCCTACTGGTGACTGCCGCTCCGGCACGGTAAGTTGGCGGCCATGACGACATTTACCGATATTGCGACCCGAACCTACAACCACGGCTGGCGGCTCGACCCCATCGTGCGCAGCCTGCTGGACACCGATTTCTACAAGCTCTTGATGCAGCAGATGATCCGGGAGTTCTACCCGGAGACAGACACCACCTTCTCGGTGATCAACCGAAGCGCCCATGTGCGGCTCGCGGAGGTGATCGACGAAGGCGAATTGCGGGCCCAGCTCGACCACGCCCGCACCATCCGTTTTGCCAAGAAGGAGCTGATCTGGCTTGCCGGCAACACCTTCTACGGCAAGACCCAGATGTTCTCGCCCGATTTCATCAACTGGCTCGCCGGCTTCCAGCTGCCCGAATATGAGCTGCGCAAGGTCGAGGGCCAGTATGAGCTGCATTTCCATGGCAAGTGGACCCACACCACGATGTGGGAGATCCCGGCGCTTGCGATCATGAACGAATTGCGCTCGCGCGCGGCCATGAAGGGGCTCGGCCGCTTTGCGCTGGACGTGCTCTATGCCCGCGCCAAGGCCAAACTCTGGGCCAAGGTGGAGCGGCTGAAGAAGCTCGACAACCTGCGCCTCTCCGATTTCGGCACGCGGCGGCGCCATGGTTTTCTCTGGCAGCGCTGGTGCGTCGAGGCCGTCAAGGAAGGCCTCGGCCCTGCCTTCACGGGCACGTCCAACGTGCTGCTCGCGATGGACAATGACCTCGAAGCCATCGGCACCAATGCCCATGAGCTGCCGATGGTCGCGGCCGCCTTGGCCAACGACGACAGCGAGCTGCGCTGGGCGCCCTACCGCATTCTCGACCAATGGCGGTTGAGCTATGGCGGCAATCTGCTGATCGCGCTGCCCGACGCGTTCGGCACCCGCGCCTTCCTGCGCGATGCGCCGGACTGGGTCGCCGACTGGACCGGCTTTCGTCCCGACAGCGCGCCCCCGATCCAGGCCGGCGAGGAGATCATCAAATGGTGGAAGGAGAAGGGCCGCAATCCCCGCGACAAGCTGCTCGTGTTCTCCGATGCCATGGACGTCGAATCGATCGAGGAAACCTCCCATCATTTCGCCGGCCGGGTTCGCCTAAGCTTCGGCTGGGGCACCAACCTCACCAATGATTTCGTTGGCTGCGCCCCGGATCCCTCGGTGAATCTCGACCCGATCTCGATCGTCTGCAAGGTGTCCTCGGTGGACGGCCGGCCGGCCGTCAAACTGTCGGACAATCCGGAGAAGGCGACCGGCATTCCGTCGGAGGTCGAGCGCTATCTGCGCGTGTTCGGCGGCGCGGGGCGTGTGCGGATGCCGGTGCATGTGTGACAGCGCGCCGGCGAACATCGCATCAACCGAGCCTCGGATAACTCGCTCTGTCGAAAAAGCTCGCGCCCGCGACATATTTGCGGCCCGGCGACATGTCCGGTTTCTCCTCACCCTCGCCGCCGCATTCGAAGGTCAGCTCCAGCTGCACGCCTGAGGGATCGTAGACGAACAATTGCCACAGCGAGGTGCCGGGCACGATGAACTCGCGCCAGTCGAGACCCGCTTCCTTGAAACGCGCGACGTAGGAGCGATAGCCCGAGCAGGCCAGCGAGACGTGATCGATCGCCGCGGTGCCTGCGGGCGCCTTGCCTTCGGGGCCGAGCGCCGGCCCGCCGGCATAGACATGGATGATCGCAAGCCCGCCCGGCTGGGTGCAACCGAGCCAGGCACCGGGATAGCCGAAATCGGGGCGCGGGAATTCACGCAGGCCGATGATTTCGGTCCAGAACTTTCGCGTCGCGGCCAGGTTCTCGGTCTTGATCGCGATGTGATAGAGCCCGTGAACGGTCGCGAGCGGCAGCGTGGTCATCACCTGATCTCCTGCTATGTCCTCTCCAAGAGCGGTCCGATGTCGCCATAGAGCCGCGACAGCTTCTGGCGGAACGGCGCCTCGGTCTTGTGTTTCGTTCCAGTCACCGGATCGGCGCCGGCCAGCATGGTGTCGGTCGCCGCGAGCGAAAACTCCATGACGAAGCGCATGCGCATCCCCCGCAGTGCTTCGAACTCCGCGAGCCAGCGGACGACGTCCCGTTCGCCATCCCTGTGACGGCGCGTGATCAGGGCGGCCGCATTGGCCGCATCCTCGATGGCCTGAGTAGCCCCCTGGCCAAGCGTCGGCACCATGCCGTGCGCGGAATCGCCGAGATAGAGCACGTTGCAATCGGCCGCGCGGTAGAGCACGTCATGCTCCTGCATTCGTGCCCAATGCGTCTCCGCGACATTGGCGCAGATGGTTTCGATCATCCATCGAGCTTGCGCACTGGCCGCGCCGTGCGGCGGTGTGTACGCCGCGCGCAAGGCCTCCGGCTTCTTCAGTTCTGGCGGAATGTCGCTTTCCGGCGAAATCGGAAACGCGCATGCGATGTAGATGTGATCCGACGGCACACGGAACGCCAACAGACGATTGGGCCCGTTGAACCATTGCTCGTAATCGTCGATCAGGCCGCGCGATGTATCCGGCACCAGCACGCGGGAAATGGCGACGCCGATCTGGCGCACCGGGACGTCGCCGGAGATGGCGCGGCGAACGCTTGAATAGCGCCCGTCTGCGGCGATCAGCAGATCAATGCCGTCGAGCCGAAACTCGTCTCCGTCCTGCCTCCACGCCACTGATGTCTTGCGTGGATTGGCCGCATCGCGGCCGAGCGCGGTGATCTCGCAGCCATAGGTGACAGTCGGAGCCGCGGCCTCGCGCAGCACGTGGTAGAGCTCGGACCAGCGGATGCGCCAGCCCGGGCCGTCCGCGACATCGGACAGCGGCAGGTCGAACAGCACCGTGCCGTCCGTCAGCGATATCCGCCAACTCTTCCAGGCAAAGCTCGCCTGCGTGATGGCTTCAGTCAGCTCCGGATCGACAGCTCTCAGCGCCTTCACTGCGTTCGGGCCGACATTCAACCCGGTGCCGGCCTCGGAATGATCATCCCTCGTGACGCGCTCGAGACACGTCACCTCGACACCATCGAGCCGCGCGAGGCGCCGCGCCATTACACAGCCGGCGACGCCCGCTCCGATGATCACGATCCGCACCAGGCGGCACTCCCGTCTTGCGCGGCAATGATCGCGATCAGGCCGCCGCCATCCGGCCCTTGATGCTCAGCGCCGCCTGAAACAAAGATCCTGCCATCGCCAATCACGCCGGCCACCAGCCCCGCGACCGCGCCGCGGATATGGCGCTGGGCGTTGATGTCGGTGTCGTCGAGCATGGTGTGGCGATGTCCCCGCACCCTGCCGCGACGGTCCGGCTCGCACTTCACCAGCACGGAAGCGATGCGGGCTAGGTCAGCCGCAGAAACCTGCGGACTTGCAGCGATGCCGAGATCGGCGAGCGCGTCAACGACGGCGCCGATATCGAGCGCATCGCACATCGGTCGGTGCGCGATTTTCAGATCGCCCGCCCAGTTCGGGCTGTTGCCGAGCACGACCACCTCATTGCTCTCCACTTCGACGCCGGAGGAAATGCTGGCGCGCGGCGACTGGATGGAGAAATCGCTCAGCAGCGAGGCGTCGGTGAAACCATCGGGTGCGATCTCGCCGAGCCCAAGCGCGACACCGAAGGCGCCGGCGGCCCGCGCAACCGCCATCGACCTGTTGGGATCGCTGGTCAGCGGCTGCTTGCCTGCGGCAATCGCGGCTGCCGCGCGCGCCACCGTCACGCAGGGGCATTTCACCTGCACGAAATGCACGTCGTCTGGATTTTCAATGCCCGCATTGGCGATCGCCCGACGCACGGCGGCTGCGACGCTCTCGACATGCGCTCGCCGGCCGACATCCTCGGCCGCGACCGGAGCGCTGAAGGCGGTGCCGATCGCCAGCGCCGAGGAAAATGTCCGCCTGGCCGGCGCGGCCTCGCTGATGCAGAACACGTTGTAATGAGGGCTCATGACACCCTCGGTGCCGCCGGACAGCACGCAAGGGATTTCACGAACGAGCTGTGCGGCCGGCTTGTCCAGATGTTGCGAGAGCAGGCCCATCAAGGTCTGGGTGAAATAGCCGCGGGTGAAATCGTTGACGCCACCATTGCCTTCGGTCTTCCCTATGACGGCGGTGACCTCGGCGGCGCGAACCTGTCCGCTCGTGATCAGGCGATCGAGCTCGGACAGGTCGCCCGGATGGGCCATCGACAACCTGAAGACCTGCGCCCGTTTCATGTTTTATTGCCCTCTTGGCTTGCTTGTTGGATAAGCTCGAACACGCGGCTGGGGCTAAGGGGGATCTCCAACAGTTCGATCTTGCGCTGCTTGAGCTGCAGCGCGTTCTCGATCGCCTGCGCAAATAGTGGACCGACTGGAATCGCACCGGCCTCGCCCGCGCCCTTAATGCCGAGAGGATTCAATGGCGACGGCGTCACCGTGTGATCGAGCTCCATGCGCGGCACTTCCAGCGCAGTCGGCAGCAGATAGTCGGCGAGCGAGGCGTTCAGGAGCTGCCCCTGCTCGTCGAAGCAGAGCTTTTCGTAAAAGGCATTGCCGATGCCCTGCGCGACGCCGCCATGGATCTGGCCCTCAAGGATCATCGGGTTGATCACCGTACCGCAGTCGTGAACGACGACATATTTGAGGATCTTCAGCTCATAGGTCGCCGGATCGACCTCGATGATCGCGGCATGTACGCCGTTCGCCGTCGAGCCGCTCGGCGGCCCGAAATATTGCGTGGACTCCAGCCCGGGCTCGGTGCCCGGCTTGACCGCCCCGCGCATCGGATTGGCGCGTTGTGCAAGTTCGCCGAGGCGGATGAACCTTTCGGGGATGCCGACGATGGAGACCTTGCCGTCGGCCAGAACAAGATCCTCTTCGGCGCATTCGAAAACGTCGCTGGCGAGCTTCAGCGCCTTCTTGCGCACCGCTTGGGAGGCTTCGCTCACCGCATTACCGGCAACCACCGCGCCGCGGCTGGCGAATGTGCCGGCGCCCCAGTAAAAGCGATCGGTGTCGCCGGTAACGATGTCCACATCGGTGACATCGACGCCGAGTTGGTCAGCGACGATCTGGGCAAAGCTCGTGAAATGGCCCTGCCCCTGGGTCCCGATGCCGGTCGCGACGCTCACCTTGCCATTGGCGCGAACCTGCACCTTGGCGCCTTCGTATGGCCCGATGCCGGTGCCCTCAACATAGCAGGCGATACTGATGCCGACGGAGCGCCCCTGCGCGCGCAGCTTTGGCTGCTCATTGGCAATGAAGTCGGCGTAACCGATCGCCTCGAGCGCCTTGTCGAGCACCGGCTCGTAATTGCCGCTGTCATATTCGAGCGGCGCGAAATCCTGGTAGATGATCTCGTTCTGATAAGGAAACGCGTCCTTCGGGATGAGGTTGCGGCGGCGGATTTCAGCCGGATCGATGTCGAGCGCATGCGCGGCAAGATCGAGCAGGCGCTCGATCACGAACACGCCGTGCTGGCGTCCGGCCCCGCGATAGGGCGTAACGATCGGCAGGTTGGTGAAGACGGAGGTGAAGGTGCTGTCATAGGCCGGGATCACGTAGGGCCCGAGCAGCGTGCACTGGCTGTTGATCGGCACCGTGAGGCCGTAAGGGTTATAGGCGCCGTTGTCGTGCAGGAAGACGTCCTTGACGCCGAGGATCCGGCCGTCGCGGGTCAGCGCAATCTCCGCATCGTGGATCTGGCCGCGCTCATGGGTGGTCGCGACAAAATGCTCGTAACGGTCCTCGATCCATTTGATCGGACGGTTGAGCCGCATGGCGATCCAAGGCAGCGTCGCCTCTTCCGGATAGAGCATCATGATCTTCGGACCAAAGCCGCCGCCGACGAAGGGCGCGATCACCCGCACCTGGCCCTCGCCGAGTCCGAGCACGCCGGCCAGCACGTTGCGCACGAAGACCGGCGCCTGCGTGGTGTCCCAGACCGTCATGTGCTCGGCGCGGCCATCCCATTGCGCCACCACGCCGCGGGTCTCGATCGGCGAGGAGATGCCATGCTCATAGCGAAAGCGGCGTTTGAGCGTGAGGTGGGCGTTTGCGGCGGCGCTGCGGTAGTTGCCCTTGGATTGATGGACATGCGCGGCGACGTTGGTACCGAGATCGGCGTGGACGCAGGTCGCGCCCTTTTCCAGGGCCTTTTCGATATCGACGACGGCGGGAAGACTCTCAAGATCGACCGCAACGTCGTCCAGCGCATCCTCGGCGATGTAGCGGCTCTCGGCCACGACAATCGCCAGCGGCTCGCCGGCACAGCGGACAATGTCTTTCGCCAGCGGCACGTGGCTGCGCAAGTTGAAGACGATGCCCGGCACCGGTGGCGGCGGCACCAGCAGCGGTCCGGGCTGCCAATGGGCGCCGAGATCCTTGGCCGTGTACACAGCAACGACGCCATTGCGCTTCAACGCCGCTGAGGTGTCGATCGTCTTGATGCGGGCGTGGGCGACCTGGCTGCGCAGGAAGGCGGCGTGCAGCATGCCCGGCAGCTCGACATCGTCGATGAATAGCGCCTGTCCGGTGAGGAGCTTCTTGTCCTCGTTGCGTTTGACCGGCGCGCCGAAGAAACGGGTGGTCATGGCGCGTCGCCCCGCATGGCCTTGGCTGCGGCCAGCATCGCATCCACGATGTTCTGATAGCCGGTGCAGCGGCAGATATTGCCCGACAGCGCTTCCCGCACCTCGTCTTCGGTCGGCGACGGATTGTCCTTGAGATACGCCGTCATGGTCATCAGGATGCCCGGCGTGCAATAGCCGCATTGCAGGCCGTGATGCTCATGCATCGCCTGCTGGACCGGATGCAGTCCGGCGTCGCTTGCGAGGCCTTCAACCGTGGAAAGTTCGTGGCCATCGGACTGCACCGCGAGCATCAGGCAGGAGCGCACCGGTATGCCGTCCAGCAGAATGGTGCAGGCGCCGCAGACGCCATGCTCGCAACCGACATGGGTGCCGGCCAGCATCAGCTCATGCCGGAGAAAATCGCTGAGCAGCATGCGCGATTCCACCTCGCGGCGATGGGAGGTGCCATTGACGGAGAGCGCGATCTCGTGACGGTCAGGCTGCATGCGCGATCCGCTGATGGGCCGCACGAAGCGCGCGGGAGGTAAGCACGCCCGCGACATGCCGTTGATAGTCAGCCGTTGCGTGGACATTGCCGGCCGGCTCGATCATACGCTGCACGGCGGCCGCGACCACCTCGACGGCCTTGTCGCTGAAATTCTCGCCAATCAGGGCTTGCGCCGCGCCGCTTGCATCGACCGGCGTCTCGCCGACACCACACAAGCCCAGCCGAACCTCCGAACAGCGGCGCTCCACGTCAAGCGTGACGATGGCGGCAACGCCGGCCAGCGCAAAGTCGCCGCGCCGGCGCGCGACCTCCATGAAGCAAGCGCCGCTTCGTGGGTTCTGCACAGGCAAGGTGACATCGACCAGCATTTCGTCGGGCTGAACATCCGTCGTCAGCAGCCCGATAAAGAAATCGCAGGCGCCGACCTCCCGCTCGCCACTCGCCGACTGCAAATGCAGACGTGCGCCCATCGCCACCGCGACTGCCGGCAACTCGGATGCCGGGTCGGCATGGGACAGATTGCCGCCGATGGTGCCGCGGTTGCGGATTTGCGGATGGGCGATATGGGGCAACGCGTCGGCGAACAGCGGACAGGCTTTGAGAAAGTCGCCGTCGCGTTCGAGCGCGCGATAGCGCGTCAGCGCACCCAGGCGCACTTGGCCGCCGTCAGCTCCGGAGCAGCCGGCGAGTTCGGACAGACCGTTGATATCGATCAGCACGGAGGGCCGGGCCAGCCGGAAATTCATCGCTGGAATCAGGCTCTGGCCGCCCGCAAGAAAGCGGGCGTCGTCACCATGTTCGGCCTTCAGGGACAGCGCCTGCGCAAGGGAGGAAGCTTTGACGTATTTGAAGGGCGCAGGCTTCATCCGGGCTCGCGGTTCAAGTGATCGACGCCTGCAATCCACTTCGCAAGCGCCAAGGCAAGGCTATCGTCGCCGCTGCATGCAAGTCAAAAGTCGCTTGCCGGGAGAACCGCCGTTTATGCATGGAGATGGAGCAAAACCCTGCTTATTATTATTTCCGCGTGCTCAAACATTGGGCGCGCCTCGACCGACAGGTTTTGACACACTCCCGCCATGGCAACAGCGAAGCCAAATATCTCAATTGTCAGCGAAATGAGCCCCGCTCCTTCGTCCGGACAAGCCACATCCGGCGTCGAATCAGTCAACCTCCTTGACCCAACTTCGATGGAGACGGCGCCACGGCGGCGCGTCGTCGATGCGCAAAATATCTCCCTGACTTTCGAGACCGCCGACGGCCGCGTCGACGCGCTCTCCAATGTCAATCTTGAGGTGGCGGAAGGCGAGTTCGTCTCCTTCATCGGCCCCTCCGGCTGCGGCAAGACCACCATGCTGCGGGTGATTGCCGATCTGCAGCAGCCGACGTCAGGCACGCTGCTGGTCAACGGCATGACGGCAGAGCAGGCCCGGCTCGCGCGCGCCTATGGCTATGTCTTCCAAGCGCCGGCGCTGTTTCCATGGCGGACGATCGAGAAGAACCTGAAGCTGCCGCTGGAAATCATGGGCTATACGGAGTTCGAGCAGCAGCAGCGGGTGCAGCGCTATCTCTCCATGGTCAACCTCACCGGCTTTGAGCGCAAATTCCCCTGGCAGCTCTCCGGCGGAATGCAGCAGCGCGTCTCGATTGCGCGCGCGCTGTCGTTCGATCCGGCGCTGCTGCTGATGGATGAGCCGTTCGGCGCGCTTGACGAGATCGTGCGCGACCATCTCAACGAGCAACTGCTGCATTTGTGGAAATCCACCGGCAAGACCGTGCTGTTCGTCACCCATTCGATTCCGGAAGCGGTCTTCCTCTCCACCAAGATCGTCGTGATGTCGCCCCGGCCGGGCAGGATCATCGATGTCATCGATTGCGACTTCCCGGTCGATCGTTCACTGGAAATCCGGGAGACGCCGGAATTCATGAAAGTGGCGCAGCGCGTGCGCAACGGCCTGCGCGCAGGACATTCCTATGACGAGTAGTGCGCTCGCTCTGTCGGCGCGCTCGTCTCGCGCCTTTGCACAACATCCCCTTGTCGTCCGCTACGCGCCCGTCGCGACCATGGTCGCGGCGCTGATCGCGATCTGGTACGTCGCCGCGGTCGCCATGAACTGGTCGCTGGTGCGCGACGGCTTCGAGCGCGAGGAGACCCCGTACACGACCATGGATGTGCTCGCGGGCACAATGGATGCGGAGCGGCCGCTGCTGCCGGCGCCGCACCAGGTTGTCAGCACTTTCCTCGACGGCGTATTCGGCTATCCGCCACTGGCGCCACGGAGCCTCGTCTATCATTCGCTGGTGACGCTGTCGGCGACCGTGCTCGGGTTTGGGCTTGGCGCGCTGTTCGGCATCGCGCTGGCGCTGATGATCGTGCACAGCCGCGTGCTGGAGCGCAGCCTGCTGCCCTGGATCATCTGCTCGCAGATGGTGCCGGTGCTGGCGCTGGCGCCGATCTTCATCGTGGTGCTGGGCGCGCTCGGGCTGCACGGGCTGTTGCCGAAATCGATCATCTCGGCCTATCTCTGCTTCTTCCCCATCGCGATCGGCATGGTGAAGGGCCTGACGTCACCCGATCCGCTGCAGCTGGAATTGATGCGGACCTGGTCGGCGACGCCGCGCCAGGTGCTGTGGAAATTGCGCTGGCCGGCCTCGGTGCCCTATCTGTTCGCGAGCCTGAAGGTTGCGATCACGATCTCGCTGGTCGGCGCCATTGTCGCGGAATTGCCGACCGGCGCGGAAGCCGGCATTGGCGCGCGGCTGCTGTCGGGCTCCTATTACGGCCAGACCATCCAGCTCTGGGCGGCGCTGGTCGCAGCGGCCGTGCTGGCCTCCGGGCTAATCGGCATCGTCGGCCTGATCGAGCAGAGCGTCGCACGCCGCATGGGAGCGCATTGATGGACGCGCGCAAGCTCCGCCTCGGCTTTTTGCTGTCAAGCGGCGCGATCGCCCTTGCCTTTATCTTTGCGTCGGCGCCGCAATCGGCGTCGCTGCTCGCCCGGCCCGTTGCCGCCGGACTCTGTGCCGGCTCAGCGCTCCTGTTTCTGTTATCGGCCTGGCTCGCGGATATCCGCTCCATCCTTCGCGGCCTGCTCGGATCGCTCGGCTGCGGCACCGCCTCGCTGCTGCTGCTGCACGACCCGGCAGTCGCGGGGGCCGCAGCCGGCGGATTTTGGGCCATCGTCGTTGCCTGCTGGCTGTCGGCGGCGCTTTGCGTGATTGATCTCGCCACGATCAGAAAGCTCAAGCGCGAGCGCCAGCGCGTGATTAACATCGCAATCCCGCTCCTGTTCGGTGCCACCGTGTTCTATCTGTGGGAGGTGGGCGTGCGCGGCTTTGGCGTTCCGCCGGTGCTCTTGCCCTCGCCCAGCGCCGCCGCGGCGCGGTTTGCGGCCTCGCTGCCGATCCTCGCCGGCGATTTCGTCCAGACCTTCATCCGCGGCGTCCTGATCGGCTATATCATCGGCTGCGGCGCGGGGCTTCTGGTCGCGATCCTCGCCCAGCGCTTCGACTTCCTTCGCCGCGGGCTGTTGCCGCTGGGCAATTTCTTTTCTGCGCTGCCGCTGGTCGGCATTGCACCCATCATGGTGATGTGGTTCGGCTTCGACTGGCCGTCCAAGGCCGCCGTGGTCGTGCTCATCACCTTCTTCCCGATGCTGGCCAATGCGATCGCGGGGCTGTCAGCCGCGGGCCATATCGAGCGCGACCTGATGCGCTCCTATGCGGCAAGCCACACCCAGAGCCTGACCAAGCTCTATTTGCCGGCGGCGCTGCCCTTCATCTTCAATGCGCTCAAGATCAACGCCACGCTGGCCCTGATTGGCGCGATCGTTGCAGAGTTCTTTGGCACGCCAACGCAAGGCATTGGATTTCGCATCTCCACCGAGGCCGGCCGCATGGCCATCGACATGGTCTGGGCAGAGATCGCACTGGCTGCCCTCGCGGGCATGGCTTTCTACGGTTTTGTCACGCTGGCCGAACGCGCGACAACTTTCTGGCATCCGTCGTATCGGACCTAGGTCGGCAAGGTCTTTTCAATTTGGAGTTATCCATGAAGCAAGGTTTGGTTTTGGTCACGGGTCTGGCGCTTGGGCTGTCGCTGTCGAGCGCACAAGCCGCCGAGCCCGTCACCATTCAGCTCAAATGGGTGGCGCAGGCGCAGTTCGCCGGCTACTTCGTCGCCAGGGACAAGGGCTTCTACAAGGACGCCGGCCTCGACGTCACCATCAAGCCGGGTGGGCCTGATGTGGCGCCGCCCCAGGTGCTTGCCGGCGGCGGCGCCGATGTCACCGTGGACTGGATGCCCTCCGCGCTCGCCTCGCGCGAGAAGGGCGTGCCGCTGGTCAACATCTCCCAGACCTTCAAGAAGAGCGGCCTCGAGCTCACCTGCCGCGCCGACACCGGCATCAAGAAGCCGACCGACCTGAAGGGCAAGACGCTCGGCGTCTGGTATGGCGGCAACGAATATCCGTT
This sequence comes from Bradyrhizobium sp., assembly GCA_035652015.1. Classification (GTDB taxonomy): domain Bacteria; phylum Pseudomonadota; class Alphaproteobacteria; order Rhizobiales; family Xanthobacteraceae; genus Bradyrhizobium. The sequence continues at coordinate 73,869 of DASREP010000059.1, forward strand.
CCTGTCCTGGATGTCGAAGCTGGGCTTCAAGACCGACGGCTCCGACGGCGGCGTCAAGGTGATCAAGCAGGGCTTCAATGTCGATCCGATCCTGCAGAAGCAGGCCGATTGCGTCTCCACCATGACTTACAACGAATACTGGCAGGTCATCGATGGCGGCTACAAGCCGAGCCAGCTCGTCGTCTTCAAATATGAGGACGAAGGCGTCGCCACCCTGGAGGACGGCCTCTATGTGCTGGAGAAGAACCTGAAGGATCCGGCCTTCGTCGCCAAGATGGCAAAGTTCGTCAAGGCATCGATGAAGGGCTGGGACTATGCCAAGGCGCATCCGGACGAAGCTGTGAAGATCATTCTCGCCGCCGACACCACCGGTGCCAAGACCGAGAAGGACCAGAAGCGGATGATGGGCGAGGTCGCCAAACTCCTCGGCGACACCGAAGGCAAGCTCGACGTCAAGGATTATGACCGCACCGTCGCAACCCTGATGGCCGGCGGTTCCGATCCCGTCATCACCAAGAAGCCGGAAGGGGCCTACTCTTTCGCTGTTTATGACGCGATGAAGAAGTAAGACCCGGCTTGAATTGTGGGAAGCGCGGGATTTCGGTCCCGCTCTTTCTCACCGTCTCACCCAAGCGATCCATCCAACATCCTGTAACATCCCCCCTTTATTTTCCCCTCCCGACCGTCCAAATTTTGACTTGGAGTTGACCGAGGCTTCGCGACGAGAGGTTGCAGCGAACGTCCTGTGCCGCTCTAATAAGAACAAGCTCCGCCAAGGCTGGGTTGGCAAAGGCTGGGAGGCCGGACATGAATCTCGAAAGCCCGATCGCGCGCAGCGGTGCGCAGGACATTCTTAACATCATTCCAAACAAGGCCGTGCTGGGCGCCGAGGTGCGGGGCATCGACCTGAAATCGCTTGATGACGCCCAATTCGCCGCGTTCAAGCGCGCCTGGCACCAGCATGAGGTGCTGCTGGTCCGCGGTCAGACGCTCAGCGACCAGGATCTCGTCGCCTTCAGCCGCCGCTTCGGCGATCTCGACTGGGCCCCGGTGCAGGAGACCGGCCGCCGCTTTGTCGAGGGCATCCCCGAAATCTACATCGTCTCCAATGTGAAGCTGAATGGCGAGCCGATTGGAAGTCTCGGTTCCGGCGAGGCCGTGTGGCACACCGACATGTCCTATCTCGATGTGCCGCCGATGGCGAGCATGCTCTATGCCCTCGAGATACCGCCGGTTGGCGGCAACACGTCCTTCTGCAGCATGTATGCGATCTACGACGCGCTTCCCGCAGCCCTGAAACAGCGTATCGCGACGCTCAAGATCAAGCACGACGGCACCTACAACAGCGGCGGCTATGTGCGCCAGGGCGTGACACCGACGGACGATCCGCGAACCTCGCCGGGCGCCGTGCATCCGCTTGTCTGCACCCATCCCGACACGGGACGGCAGATGCTCTATCTCGGCCGGCGCCGCAATGCCTATCTACTCGGGCTCGAGCTTGCCGAATCGGAGGCCCTGCTCGACGAGCTCTGGCAATATGTCGAGCGTCCGGAATTCTCCTGGGAGCACGTCTGGCAGGTCGGCGATCTCGTGATGTGGGACAATCGCTGCACCATGCACCGGCGCGATCCCTTCGACGACAGCGCGCGGCGCATCATGCATCGCACCCAGATCAAGGGCAGCGCGAGGCCGGTGTAATGCGCAAATTCGGCGCGTCCAACCGGATCCTGCTCCTGCTGTGCCTGATGTACACGATCCTGTATATCGACAGGGTCAACATCTCCACGGCGGCCCCGTTCATCAAGGCCAATCTCGGCCTGAGCAATACCCAGCTCGGGCTTGCCTTTTCCGCCTTCGCCTACCCTTACGCGCTGTTTCAGCTGATCGGCGGCTATTTCGGCGACAAGTTCGGGCCGCGGCTGACGTTGTGCATCAGCGGCATTATCGTCTGCATATCGACGGCCGCGACCGGCCTTGTCGGCGGCCTCCTGACCCTGATCATCGCGCGCGTCGCGCTCGGCATCGGCGAAGGCGCGACGTTTCCGACCGCGACCCGCGCCATGTCGACATGGACGCCGGAGCGCAACTGGGCCTTTGCGCAAGGCATCACCCATTCCTTCGCGCGGATCGGCAACGCCGTGACCCCGCCGCTGATCGCGCTGTTGATCCAGTTCGTATCCTGGCGCGGCTCCTTTGTCGTGCTGGCGATGGCCAGCTTCATCTGGCTCGTGGTGTGGACCTTGACTTTCCGCGATGTGCCAACCAGCCCACCGCTCAGCGCGGAGGAATTGGCGGATCTCCCGAACCGCGGCCGAGCGAGCGTGAAGGCACCCGTGCCCTGGCTCAAGCTGTTTCGGCGCATGCTGCCCGTGACAGCGGTCGACTTCTGCTACGGCTGGACCTTGTGGCTGTTCGTCAGCTGGATTCCGTCCTTCTTCTATCAGAACTATCACCAGGACCTGCAGCAGACTGCGTTCTATTCCGCGGCCGTCTTTCTCGGGGGCGTGGTCGGCGACACGCTCGGCGGCGTCATGAGCGATCGGATTCTTGCGCGCACCGGCGACCGTGTCGCTGCACGGCGCAACGTGATCGTGACCGGGATGCTCGGCGGCTTTGTGTTCTTGCTGCCGCTGATGCTGGTCCACGACATCAACGTCGCAGCTGTGTCGCTGGCGGCCGCTTTCTTTTTCGTCGAGCTCGTGGTCGCACCGATCTGGGCGGTGCCGATGGACATCGCGCCCAAGTTCTCGGGTTCCGCGAGCGGCATGATGAATTTCGGCTTCGGCACCGCCGGCATCATCTCGCCGGTCGTCTTCGGCTATCTGGTCGATCGCACCGGCAGCTGGACCTTGCCGTTCGCGGGCTCGGTCGGCCTGTTGCTGCTCGGTGCCGCGCTCGCCTTCCGCATCCATCCGGACAAGCCATTCCAGGCGGCCCCGGCTGCGCCGGTTCCCGCTTGAGATCGGATCACGCGACGGCGCGCGAAGCTGTGTCCGCAGTGCCGTCCAACAACCCGACCAACCGCCCACGGATGATGCGCTCGGCATCGGCCATGATGCGGTCGATCAATTCCTTCACGGTCGGGATATCGTGGATCAGGCCTGCGACCATGCCGCAGCTCCAGGCGCCGGCATCCATGTCACCATCGATCATCACCTTGGGATAGACGCCCGCGACCTGATCGTGGATGTCCTCGATTTTCAAATTCCGGCCCCGCTCGCGCTCGATCTCGAGCAGGCGGTCGACGGCGGGGTTGTTCAGCACGCGCTCAGTGTTGCGCAGCGCACGCATGATCAGCCTCGTGTCGAGCTCGGTCGCCTTGACCAGCGCCTGCTTCACATTGTCATGCACCGGCGCCTCCCTGGTGGCGATGAAGCGCGTCCCCATGTTCATGCCGGATGCGCCGAGCGCAAGCGAAGCGACCAGACTGCGCGCGTCCGCCATGCCGCCTGACGCGACAAACGGGATTTTCAGTTCGTCGGCCGCGCGCGGCAGCAGGATCATGTTGGGAATATCATCCTCGCCGGGATGACCGCCGCACTCGAAACCGTCAACGCTGACGGCATCACAGCCGATCGCCTGGGCTTTCAGAGAGTGCCGCACCGACGTGCATTTGTGAATCACCTTGATGCCGGCCGCCTTCAGCGCCGGCATATATTGCTCCGGGCTACGGCCGGCGGTCTCCACGATCTTGACCCCGCCCTCCCGGATCGCGGCGATGTATTCGGGATAGGGTGGCGCGGTGAAGGCCGGCAGGAAGGTCAGGTTCACGCCAAACGGCTTATCCGTCATGTCGCGGCAGCGTGCAATTTCCTTTGCGAGCAGCTCCGGCGTTTTCTGCGTCAATCCCGTGATGATGCCGAGGCCGCCGGCATTGGATACCGCGGACGCAAGCCCGGCAAATCCGACATAGTGCATGCCGCCCTGGATGATGGGGTGCGCGATGCCGAACATTTCGGTGATGGCTGTCTTCACGTGCTCCCTCCTGGGCGGTTGAGGTCGGTCATATCAGCGCGACCCAAGTCCCCTGCCTAGCCGAGCCAGCTCGGCTCGTTCTTGCGCCAATCAGCTAGCCGCGGTTGTCTTGCTCTGCTCGACAATGGATTCCTCGACGTCGCGGAGCTGGTCCTTGCCGAAGAACATCTCCTTGCCGACAAAGAAGGTCGGCGAGCCGAAAGCACCGCGGTTGACGGCATCGGTTGTCAGCTCCAGCAGGCGTTTCTTCACCTCGTCCGTTTGCGCGCGCGCCATCAGTCCGTCGACATCCAGCCCGCTCGCCCTGAACGCGGCGCGGACCACCTCGGGATCGTCCATCTTCTTCGGCTCCTCCCACATGTGGTGGAATCCGGCGCGCACGTAAGGCTCGAACACGCCTCCGAACTGTGCTGCGACCGCGCCGCGCATCAGCATCAAGGTGTTGACGGGAAAGAACGGGTTCTGCCTGAAGCTTGTGATGTGGTGACGGCGGATGAAGCGGTCTGTCTCAATCATCATGTATTCGCGCTTGTTCTTGATCCCGCGCAGCGATTCCGCCGGCGACACATTGCCGGTGGCCTTGAAAATGCCGCCGAGCAGAACCGGGACGTAGTCGAACGTCACGGCCGTCCGGTGTTCGATCTCTGGAATCACGAGATGCGAAAGGTAAGCGTTCGGGCTGCCGAAATCGAACAGGAATTCCACTTTGACAGGGCTTGCCACCGGCCTCTCCTTGCGATCCGTCCCAGAACCGGCCCAGCGCGCCGCATCTCGAATTGACACGGTTAGCAAGGCGTTCCACTTTCTTTAAAGTTCTGAAAACGAACTGTCAATTTTTGTCTATCCTGATTGCAGAGCGGCGCGCGAGGCCCTTGTCGCGTCAGGACATGGCAAACGATCCATAAATTGAGCGGCACACCGTGTACCCCCCTGGTTAAGACAATTTTCCCGCATGCCCGCTAGCCTGCAAACTCCACTCGACACGATCCCTTTTTGTGATGATCCGGATTTTTGGAACGGCCGATGGCTGCGCGTCGCAACAAGAAAACCCGCCAGCGCAAGACGTCCGGAACGGCGGCCCTGCTGACCCTGAGCCAGATTGCGCTCGACGCCGTCTCTGAAGGTGTTTGCGTCTATGACGCCGAGAACCGCGTCGTGCTGTTCAACCGCCGCTATCTCGAACTGTTCAACTTGTCAGTGGATGTCATCAAGCCCGGCATCAGCTACGCAGAGGTGTTGACGCACAGCGCCTCGCTCGGCAACTTTCCACCGGAAAATCTGGATGCCCTGATCTGCCAGCGCCACGCGCTGCTCGCCGGACGCAAGCCGTTTCGCGTGGAGCAGATCCTGCCGAGCGGCGTGGTCATGACGCTCGATATCCGCCCTCTGCCCGACGGCGGATGGATCACCGTCTGCGATGACGTCACCCACCGGGCCAGGCTCGAAAAGGCCTTGCGCGTGCAGACCGAGCGCATCGAACATGCCTTTGCCCACATGTCGCACGGCATCACCATGTTTGACGCCAATGAACGCCTGATCTTCTGCAATCGCCAATATCTCGACGTCTACGGGCTCGATCCCGAACTCGTCAAACCCGGCGTCACGCATCGACAGATCGTTGCCCACTGGGTCGCCTGCGGCAACGCGCCGGGTACGTCCGCCCTCGATCTCTACGAAAGGCGCACCCGCGAAATTCGCAGCACCGGCAGCCGCGCCGCGCTTCTCACCCGCGCCGATGGCCGCGTGATCCAGGCCATTTCCAAAGTGCTGCCGGATGGCGGCTGGGTCAGCGCCTGCGAGGACGTCACCGAGCGGTTGCGCGCGGAAGAAGCGCTGAAGCAGCAGAACCTCGTGTTCGACGCCGCGCTCGAAAACATGTCGCACGGCCTCTCTGTCTATGACAAGGACATGCGGCTTCTGGTTTGCAACAACAACTACCTGAAGATCTACCGGCTCACCCCGGACGATGCGAGACCGGGCACACACCTGCGCGACCTCCTCCGCGCCGTGATCCGCAACGGCGTCTATCCGGCCGGTTTTCCCGTCGACGATCTCATCAGGGATCTGCGCGAGCGGCTTTCCGGAATGGACGAACTCGCGGTGCATCGACGCATGGTCGACGGCCGGTTGCTCGCCGTGCGCTACCGTCCGTTGCGCGACGGCAGCTTCGTCTGCACCTATGATGACATCACCGCGCGCGAGCAGGCCCACGACGAATTGAGCGAGCAGTACCGCCGCTTCGATGCGGCGCTCAACAACATGACGCAGGGCCTCGTCATGCTTGACAGCCAGCTGCGCATCATCGTCTGCAACCAGCGCTATATTGAGATGTACCGCCTGTCTGCTGACATTGTGAAACCCGGAGCGGCGATGCGCGATGTCGTCGCGCACAGCTGCGCGCTCGGCAACCACCCCCACAGCACGGCCGAGCAGCTGTATGACGACTATGTCGAAAAGCTGAGCAAGGCGGGCCACCAGCACATGATGCACCGGCATCTCGGCGACGGCCGCATCATCAAGCTCACGCACCGCCCCATGGACCAGGGCGGCTGGGTCATCACCTACGAGGATGTCACCGAGCGGCGCAAGGCCGAGGCGCGTGTCGCGCATATGGCGCAGCATGATGCGCTTACCGAGCTGTCGAATCGCGTGCTGTTCCGCGACAGGATGGTCGAAGCGCTGGCCGAAGTCTCCGCGAAGGGCGGCGAGCTGGCGGTGCTGTGCATCGACCTCGACAACTTCAAGACGGTCAACGACCGGCTGGGCCATGCCGTCGGCGACAAATTGCTGCGCTGGGTCGCGGAGCGGTTGCGCGAATGTGGCGGTCCCGGCGACACCGTCGCCCGCCTCGGCGGCGACGAGTTCGCCATCCTGCAGCGCGGACCGCAGCCGCAATCGGCCGAGCGGCTCGCCGCGCGCATGGTCGAGATCATCGGTCATCCGCCGCCGATGGAGAACCACGTCATCCACACCGGCATCAGCGTCGGCGTCGCGATTGCACCCGATCACGGCCTTGACCCCGACGAGCTGATGAAGTGCGCCGACCTTGCACTCTACCAGGCCAAGGCGCGCGGACGCGGCGTCTATCAGCTATTCCATCCCGATATGGAAGCGCATGCACGCGCGCGCCACGTGCTGGAGATGGATCTGCGCGGCGCGCTGGAGGCCGGCGAATTTCATCTGGTGTATCAGCCGCAGATACGCCTCGGCACCAGCGAGTTGACGGGCTTCGAGGCACTGCTGCGCTGGAAGAGCGCGACCCGTGGCCTTATTTCGCCAGCCGATTTCATCCCGATCGCGGAAGAAACCGGGCTGATCGTGCCGATCGGCGAGTGGGTCCTGCGAGCGGCCTGCGCCACGGCAGCGAAGTGGCCAAGTCACATCAGAATTGCCGTCAACCTGTCACCGGTGCAATTCCGCGCTCGCGGCCTAGTCGCGATGGTCACCAGCGCACTTGCCAGCGCCGGACTTGATCCGAGGCGGCTCGAACTCGAGGTCACCGAGACCGCGCTGCTCGAGGACGACGAAACGAATGTCGCCATCCTGCACCAACTGCGCAAACTGGGCGTTCGCGTCAGCCTGGATGATTTCGGCGTCGGCTATTCCGCGCTGGGCTACTTGCGAAAATTCCCTTTCGACATGATCAAGATCGACCGCTCCTTCGTCGGCACGCTCGCCTTCTCCCATGAAAGCGCCGCGATCATTCGCACGATCGCCAATTTGGGCGCCAATCTCGGCGTCGAGACCACGGCGGAAGGCGTCGAGACGGCCGAGCAGCTCGAACTTGTGCGGGAAGCGGGCTGCACCGCCGTGCAGGGGTTTTATTTCAGCAAACCCTGCTCCGCCGCCGATGTGGGCCGCATGATCGAGCGGATCAATCCGATTCATCGGGTGGCATGAGGGATCCACGTTGTACGCTCTGTAGGGCGGATTGTCGAAAGCGCAATCCACCATTGTCGTCCAGAGGATGACGGCCGACTACGCTTGGCTATTCAGCCCTACCCAGCTACGACTTCTTCAAGCTCTGCAAGATCCGATCTGCCTCAAGACGCCAGTCCGCGCTGCGAGCAAACTCCTTCGTTCCGCGCGCGCCGAATAGCCCGCCGTCAGCGAGATCGGCCACCCAGGCCTGCCGCTCGGCCGTGCCCTGCGCCGACCAGGGCGTGAGGCCCGCCTCGCGCACGGTCTCCGCGACCTCGCGCACTTCCTCGGCGCGGCGCCGGCCGTGCTCGATCACACGCTGGAAGAAATAGGCGCCCTGCTTTTCCCAGTTGATGCCGGGAAAGGTCTCGGCCAGCGATGCGAGCACCGCATCCTCGACGCCATAGGCGCGCGCGGTGGTGAAGCTCTCGATCACCATCGCCTCCAGGCCCTTGATCATGATGCTGCGGCACATCTTCACGGCGGACGCAACGCCAAGCTCGTCGCTCGCCACTTTGGCTTCGAAGCCAAGCGCAACAAGAAGCGGCGCCAGCTCCCGCGCGCCGCGGCCGCCGAGCAGCAGCGGCACCTTGATCCGATAGGGCGGCACCGAGGTCATGACTGCGCCTTCGACATAGCGCCCGCCAGCAGCATCGATCAGCGCCGCCGCACGCTGTTTTGCCCCCGGCGAAGCCGAGTTGAAATCGAGAAACCAGGCGCCCTGCCTGATTGCAGGTGCGCAGGCTTGCGCGACCGGCACCGCCTGGCTCGCGGTGACGGCGGAGATGACGAAGTCCGCGCTTCCTGCGAGCTCGGCGTGTGAACCGGCCAGCGCAACGCCAAACCTGGCCGCATGCTCGCGTAACGGCGCCTGCTGCTCGTTCCCCAGCTTGATGTCGTAGGCAGCGACCTTGATGTCCTGCTCGCGCAGGTCCTCGGCCAGAATGCGACCGACCTCGCCATAGCCGACGAGGCCGATCTGCCATTGCTTTGGATCAGGATATATCGCCATCAGTTCAGACCAATCGTTGTCGAGTCGAACAGTTCGTCGGCCGAAAAACGTCGCGGGATCAGCGACTGCTGCGCCGCATAGTGTATGATGAGATCCAGCGATCTCCTATTGGCCTCAACCCCGAACGGAATTGGGTCCGGCTCCGCCGCCGGGCCGGCGGCGGCCTTGCTTCTCTTCAGGAGCTCGTAAAGCTCGCGCACGATGTCCGGCCGCTCGCGCGCAAGCTTCTCGGTCACGACGACGAGATGATTGACCGGCACGACACCATGCTTGGCGAACCAGCGCGATGCCTCGGCAGCGGGATCCGGAAATAGCGGCTTGAGCCGCGGTTCGCTCGCGGTCTCGCCCAGCACTGCGTCAAGCTCGCCGTCCAGCAGCATCGGGAGAATTTTCTTGCCAGCGGACGCCCTCTCCGTGGCGTCGCGATATTCCGCGACATGCGGATCCTCAAAGGTCACCCAGCGGATGTTGTCGAGATTGACACCGTAGTCATTGGCGAGGATGCCTCGGATCCACGCGCCGGTGGTCGTGGTGAAGGAGCGAATGCCGACGCGCTTGCCCTCCAGATCGCCAGGCCCGACGATCGCCCGCTCACCGTTATAGATTGCATAAGCGTGCTGAAAACGTCCGACCATGGTCGCAGGCAACAGCACCAGCGGCTTTTGGTAGGCTCTCGCCATCAGATAGGTGACGATCGCCATCTCGCAGACGTCGAAGGCCTGTTCGCGCACCATGGGCTTGAACGCCGTGTTGGTCGGCGTGTACTCGACGAATTCGAGCTCGAACAGCTCCGAGCGAAGTTCGCCGCGTTTGAGCGGCAGCACATGCGGGTGGTTGCTAAGGACAATGCGTAAGCGCGGAACATCCATGTCAGCCGACTCCTGATCCGGGCGCGTGACGTCTCAAGCCTGCTCGGGACGGCCTACCTAAGCAAGCCCTGCTTTGGCAAGGGCCTCACGTATCCTGTCACCGGCCTCGACCTGACGCCCGCGCAGACGACCGGCCTCATTGCAGGATCTCCTCGACCGTCGGGAACAGGCGCTGATAGGCCTCGCCATAGGTCATGGGCACGCCGGTGTTGCGGCTGCCCTGGATGCCGCGGTTGAGCGCGACGCGCTCATAGTAGCCCCAGAGGTGCTTCTGCGCCGCGAGGATCTTGAACGCCTCGTACTTCTGCTCCCACACCTCGTCGATCTTGAGGATCAGGCTGGGCTTGAAGTTGCACATCTCGGTCTGATGCGGCTCGAACAGGAAAACCGGCGGCGCGGAATATTTGTATTTGGCGTCCGGCTTGTGGCCCATCGCCTGCGCCACCACGCGCGTCTGCTGCGCGAAATGCGCCGCATCCGGATGATCGAAATTATAGGGGTCTTCCAGCGCATGCGTCAGCACAAAGCTCGGATTGAGCTCGCGATAGATGTCGACCATGCGGTCGAAATGCGTCTCGTTGAGCTTGAGCGGATAGTCACCGCAATCGAAGAACTCGATTTCGGCGCCGAGCAGTTTGGCCGCGCGCTCGGCTTCATCCTTGCGGCCGGCCTTGACGGATTCGAGCGTCGCGCCTGCTTCCTTCCAGGCGAACTGGCTTTCGCCACGCTCGCCAAAGGACAGGCAGACGATCTTGACCCGGTAACCCTTCCTGGCGTGGAGCGCGACCGCCCCGCCTGCGCGCCACACAAAGTCGCCGGGATGAGCGGTAACCACAAGACCGGTTTTCATGATGTGAGAACTCCGTTTTGTCAGTTGTCACGGCGCGGCAAGCGACGGATCGCCGTCGAGCACGCGTTTGAGGCGGCCTTCATCGAGGGCTTTCTCCCATTTTGCGACAGCGATTGTCGCGACTGCGTTGCCGACCAGGTTGGTCGGCGTCAGCGCCTGCGACATCAGGCGATGGATGCCGAGCACCAGCGCCACGCTTGCAACGGGTATTGTCCCGGTCGCCGCAAGCGTGGCCGCCAGCACGACAAAGGCCGCGCCCGCGATGCCGGCGGCGCCCTTGGACGTCACCAGCAAAATCGACAGCAGCCCAATCTGCTGCTGCAGATCAAGCGGCGTGTTGGTCGCCTGGGCCAGGAAGACGGCGGCGGCAACGAGGTAGAGACAGGTGCCGTCGAGGTTGAAAGAATAACCGGTCGGAATCACGAGCCCGACGACGGTTTCATCACAGCCGAGGTTTTCCAGCTTGGAGATCATCCGCGGCAGCACCGTCTCCGACGAGGTCGTCGCGATGCAGATCAGGAGCTCGCCCCAGATATAGCGGATCAGCTTCAGAAGGCTGAAGCCGCAAATCCGCGCCACAGGTCCGAGCGCCACAATGACGAAGATCACGCAGGTGAGATAAAAGCTGGCCAGCAGTTTGCCAAGCGAGGCCAGCGAGCCGACGCCGAATTTGCCGACGGTGAAGGCGATCGCGCCGAACGCTCCGATCGGCGCCGCCCACATGACCATGCCGACCACGGCGAATATCATCTTGGCGGCGATATCGATGATGTCGACCAGCGGCTTTGCGCGTTCACCGAGTTGCACCAGCGCAAAGCCGCAGACCACCGCAATGAACAGCACCTGCAGGATGTTGCCTTCCGCGAAGGCGCCGACAAAGGTTGAAGGAATGATGTTCATCAGGAACGGCACGAAGCCGACGGCCGCGGTCTGCTTGACATAGGGCTCGATCGCGGCGGTGTTGATGCTGGCGGGATCGATGTTCATCCCCGCACCCGGCTTCAGGACATTGACCGCGATCAGGCCGATGATCAGTGCGATCGTGGTCATCACCTCGAAATAGACGATCGCCTTCAGTGCGACGCGGCCGACGCGGGCCATGTCCGCCATGCGCGCAATGCCATGCACGACCGTGCAGAAGATGATCGGCGCGATCAGCATCCGGATCGCCTTTATGAAGGCATCACCCAGCGGCTGCATCTGGGCTCCGATGTCGGGCCTGACAACGCCGAGCAGGATGCCGATCGCCATGGCGATCAGGACCTGCACCCAAAGCTCCTTCCACCAGGCCTTTGCGCGCCGCTTCTCGATGATCAGGGTCGCCATGTCAGCTTCTAGCCTTTGCTGCCGGCTTCGGCTCAGTCGAATTCGAACAGCCGCGCGGGATTGCTCACCAGGATCTTCTCCTGCAGCTCCGCTTCGGGCGCAAACAGCGGCACCAGATCGACGAGATCGCCGTCATTTGGCATCACTTTGACATTTGGATGCGGCCAATCGGTGCCCCAGATCACCCGATCAGCCGCGGTCTCGAGGATCTTCCGCGCATAAGGAACCGCATCCGTAAAGGGCGGGCCGGCGGACGAGACGCGCTCGCAGCCGCAAACCTTGACCCAGCATTTCTCGTCCCGCTGCATCAGCTCGATCAGGGTCCGGAACGGAAGCTGGTCGAGGCCATCTGCAGCCTTGACGCGACCCATATGATCGATGGTGTAGCGCACCGGCAGGCGCGCCAACATGTCCGCATACTCGGGAAGGTCGATGGCATCGAAGTGCAGATCGACATGCCAGCCGAGCGGCGCGATCATCGCAATCACCCGCTCGAATACGCGAATGTCCGGCACGCCGCCGAGATGACGGACGAAATTGAAGCGGCAGCCACGAAAGCCGCCCTCATGCAGTTCGCGCAATCCGCGCTCGGTGATGGTGGCGTCGATGTTGGCCACCGCCCGGTAAGCGCCGTTGCTCACCGCAATCGCATCCAGCGCGACGCGATTGTCCGTACCATGAACACTGGCATTGACAATGACGGCGCGGCCGACGCCGAGCTTGGCATGCAGGGCGCGGAAATCCTCAAGCCCCGCATCGGGCGGCGTGTAAGGGCGATCGGGCGCATAAGGATATTTCGAGCCGGGGCCGAAGATGTGACAATGCGCGTCGCAAGCGAGCGGCGGCAGCTTGAATTTCGGGGTCTTGGTGTGAGGATCAGGTCCCGGAATCGTGGGTGTGTACATGATCGTCCCTAGATGAATTTGAACAGACGGGCGGGATTGTCGACAAGAAGCTTGTGCTGAATGGCGGGATCTGGCGCATAGAGCGGAATCAGATCAACGATCTCGCCGTCGTTCGGCATGACCTTGACATTCGGATGCGGCCAGTCCGTGCCCCACAGCACGCGGTCGGGCGCATTGTCGATCAGGCGCTTTGCGAACGGCACGGAATCGTGGAACGGCTTGCCGCCAGCGGAGGCGCGCTCGAGACCGGTGATCTTGACCCAGCACTTTTCGTCGCTGGCCTGCAACTCGAGCAGCGCCTTGAACGCGGGATCATCGAGGCCTTTGGCCGCCTGCACAGTACCCATGTGATCGATCACATAGGTGGTCGGCAGCCCGCGCAGGAGCGGCACGAACTCGCCGACGGTCCCGGGCTCGAAATAGACGTCGACATGCCAGCCGATCTCGGCCACCCGATGTACGATCCGGTTGAACTTGCCCATGTCGCCGACGCCGCCGAGGCGCTTGAGGAAGGCGAAGCGGCAGCCGCGAATGCCGCCCTTGTCGAGCTCCGCGAGGTCCTCGTCCGAGATCCCGTCGCTGATATTGGCAATGCCCTTGTACGCACCGCCGCTCTGCGCGATCGCATCGGTCACCACGCGGTTGTCGGTGCCATGCACGGTCGCATTGACGATCACGCAGCGCTCGACGCCGATCTTTTCGTGCAGTGCGCGGAACGCTTCCAGCGGCGCCTCGGGCGCATTGTAGGGCCGATTGGCCGCGAACGGATAGCGGCTTGCGGGCCCGAAGATATGGGTGTGGGTGTCGCAGGACTTTGGCGGCAGCTTGAAATCAGGCCGCTTCGGATTCGGATCGGGGGGAGCGATGGTCGGAGCGGTGTTCGGCGGCTCCCCGCCCTGTGCACGGGCGTCGCGCGTCAAAGCTGCGCCGCCGGCCGCGGCCAACATCGACAAGCATTCCCGCCTGTTCATTCCCTCGTCCTCATTCGTTTCACGGCAACACCGCGCCGCCCCAGCGGAACAGCGCGAGCCGCTGATATTGTTGTTATGACTTGCTGGCTGACGCGGCCCGGCGGCGCGCCCGCACCGGCTGATCGAGCGGCGGCGCCTGCAGCGAGGCAACGGTGGACCGCACCAGCTCCTCGATGGCGTGTCCGGCGTCGGTACCATCGGCCTCGCCGCGCGACAGGCGTGAGACCCGCTCCGGCGTCACCAGCGAATAATACAGCGCGCCCAGCAGGAAATGGCTGCGCCAGACGATGTCGGTGCGCGGAATATGCGGCAGGCTTTCCTGGAGCGCGTCGATAAAGGCATGGCTGGTGTCGTCGAAGGTCTGCGCGATGATGCGCCGCGCCACCTCATTGCCCTCGGCCGACATCACCGCACGCAGCCGCGTGAAGCGCGCACCGCCGCCTGCGAGGTCGCTGCCCGAGGAGAAAGCGGGCAAGACAAAGGCGCGCACGATCGCCTCGAGCCGGTCCTGCAGGTCGCGGACCCGCCTGGCGGCCGCCAGCAGTTCCGAGCGGCGCCGGTTCATCGGCCCGCAATGGCGGCGGTAGATCTCGAGCAGCAGGCCGTCCTTGGTCTTGAAATGATAGGTGACGCTGCCGGGATTGGCGCCGGCGGCCTGCGCAATGTCGCGCACCGAGACCGCATTGAATCCATTAGTCGAGAACAGCTCCTCCGCCGCGCACAGGATCGCCTCGCGCATGTTGGGCTTGCGCGCAGCGGCTTGCTTGTTCTGGGGCTTTCGGACCATAACATTTGTACTAATGTACAAAAGATCAGGTCTGGTCAACAACAAACATGGGCGCTGCCATTGCGCCCGAACAACGCTGCCGCGCAGGGTACGGCCCAGGCGGAGCGGTAAGAACAACAGGGGAGCACGGGCTGGCATGCAGGCTTCGGCCAAAATGCCGCCAGAGCTGGCCGCGAAGATTCAGGCCGACTTGAAGACCGCGTTGCAGGATCCCGTTGTCCAGAAAACCCTGGAGCAGATTGGCGCGACAACCGTCGGCAGCACGCCGGCCGAGTTCGACGCGTTCATGCATGCGGAGGTGACGAAATGGCAGCCGGTGCTGAAGGCCGCGAACATCCGCGCGCAGTGAGGCGCGCGATCAGCACCGGCAAATCCGCGCGGTATCGGTCGCATTACGTCAGGAATGCTTGACCTCAACCGGCGGCGTGCCGTGGGTGTGGAAGGACTCGATCGTCTTCAAGCCCCAGGCCTGGCCCTTCTTTCGCTCGGTCTCGGTCCAGATGATCGGCTTCCAGTCGGGCGCCAGCACCAGCCGTGCGCCGGCATTGGCGACTTCCACGCGGTTGCCGCCGGGCTCATAGACATAGAGGAAGAAGGTCTGCTGTACGGCGTGCTTGTGCGGACCGGTCTCGATATAGACCCCGTTCTCCAGGAAGATATCCGCCGCGCGCAAAATCTCCTCGCGGCTGTCGAGCGCATAGGTGACGTGGTGGAAGCGGCCCCTGGTGCCAGTGTGATCGCGCGTATAGGCGAAGTCGTAGCTCTTGTTGGTGAAGGTGAGCCACATGCCGGCCTCGGTGCCGTCATCAAGCACGATCTGCTCGGTGGTGCGCGCGCCGAGATATGTCTCGAAGAACAGGCGGTTTGCCTTCACGTCGGCCGCAAGCCCGTTGAAATGGTCGAGCCTGCGCACATTGACGCCACGCGCGGGAAAGCGCTGCGCCTGATTCTTCAGTGACGGCGTCTGCTCGGGCGAAGGCTTGAACCATTCGGTCTCATAATAGAGTTCGAGCAGGTGGCCGTCGGGATCGCGGAACTGATAGGCCGGCCCGTGCCCGATGTCACCGTCGATCCAGCCGACCTCGAAGCCGGAGCCCTTCAGCGCGGCGACGCGACGCTCCAGCGCCTGCGGGCTGCGGGCGCGGAACGCGGCGTGCCCGAGGCCCGAGGTCTTTGCCCCCGTCAGTTTCAACGAGTAACGCTCATAGTCGTCCCAGCCGCGCAGATAGACAGAATCGCCCTTGGTGCCGCTGACGGTCATGCCGAGCACGTCGACAAAGAACGACAGGCTCTTGTCTGGCACGGGCGAGAAGATTTCGAGATGGGCGAGATGGGCCACATCCATGATCGGTTCGTCCTGCATCGCGTCAACCTGCTGTTTGAACTGCATGATAGGGATATGGCGCCTGCCGGCTCATGCGGCATGCGCCAGATGTTCGCCGGCGATGTAGCCGAATGTCAGCGCCGGTCCAAGCGTAATTCCCGGGCCCGGATAGTTTCCATTCATGATGGACGCCATGTCGTTGCCGCAGGCGCAGAGGCCCGCGATGACCGAGCCGTCGCTGCGCCGCACCCTGGCCTTGCCGTCGATTTTGACCCCGATCGCCGTACCGAGATCCGCTGGAAAAATGCGCAACGCATAGTACGGCGCATGCTTGACCGGCGCCACGCAGGGGTTGGGCATGTGCCCCGCATCGCCCAGCGCACGCTGATAGATGTTGGTACCGCGGCCGAATTGCGGGTCGAGACCGTGACGGGCACCCTCGTTATAGCGGTCGATCGTCGCCACGAGTGCCGACGCATCAAGGCCGATCTCGCGGGCCAACCCCGCGATGCTGGTAGCCCGCCTCAGCTCGCCACTCCCCAGGTAAGGTGCAAGACGGCGCGTGAAAGGCTTGATCCGGCCGAGGCCATAGGTCCAGAGGAACTCCCTGTCGCAGATCAAGTGGAAGCTTGCGTCAGGGCCAGCGTTCGCATCGCGCAACATGGCGCGAACGAACTCATGATATGATACGGCTTCATTGATAAAGCGTTGGCCCCGCACATTGACCGCAATCACGCCCGGCTTGGCCCGATCGGTGACGGTGTGCGGAAACACGCCCTGGCTGCCGTCTTCGCGCCGAAATACGGACGCCGGCACCCAGTAGGCCGCATCCGCAACATCTGTCGCAAGAGCTGCACCCGCAGCCGTCGCGAGCCGCACGCCATCGCCCGTGCCGGCGGGATTGGTGGCCGAGATCGGCCCGGCCGTTGGCGGAAACAGCTTCTGTCGCAGCACCGGATCGTGAGAAAAGCCGCCCGTTGCCAGCACCACGCCCTTCCGTGCGGTGACGGTTGCGGACGATCCGGCCAGCCGAAGACCAATAACGCGACCATCATTGACCACGAGATGATCGACGGCAGCACCGAACAGGATTTCGACGCCGCGCGCCAGCAGCGAAGCGTAAAGCCGCGCAGCCAGCGCATTGCCCAGATGCAAGGTGGTCCCGCGCGGCCAGCGCAGCCGCTGCCGGGCATATTGCGAAACCAGCCGCAGGCTGCGCAGCATCGATTTGAGCGAACGTCCGGCGTTGCGCAGATGCGGAATGTCGAGCCGGTTCACCATCATGCCGCCGAACAGGGTGAACTCCGGCAGAGGCGGCCTGAGCCGGGAGAACGCCGCGCCCAGCGTCGCGCCGTCGAACATCACTGGCTCCAGCACGCGCCCACCCGCGGTGGCGCCGGGCAGATCGGGATAATAGTCCGGATAAAGTTTCACAGGCTGGAAGCGCAGTTCGGTGTTGCGCTCGAGATAGGCGATCGCCTCAGGGCCACGATCGAGGAAGACGTCGCGCAGATCGGCATTCGCAGGTTCGGGCACCGTGGCGGCCAGATATTGTCTGGCCTTCTCGGGCGTGTCGGCAAGTCCAACCTCGCGCATCTGCGCGTTCGCCGGGATCCACACCATGCCGCCCGACCACGCGGTCGTACCGCCGACGAACGCGGTCTTCTCGATGACGAGCACGCTCGCGCCTTCTGCCGCCGCAACCGCGGCAGCGGTCATGCCGCCGGCTCCCGCGCCGACGACAATGATATCGTAGAAATCAAGGCATGGGCGCGAAAGCGCGGGCATCGGCGAGCCTAGTTCCGACAGCCGAACTCCGCTGACAGCCGCTGCGCCGCCGCCTGCACGACTTGCGCGCGACTCTGCAGAGCCTGGATTTTGAGCCGCCAGATCGGGCCGGAAATGCCGACCGCGCCCATGATCTTGCCGGTGAAATCCTTCACCGGCACGGCGATGCAGCGCACCTCGGGATTGAACTCGCCGTCGTCAAAGGCGATGCCGCTCTGGCGCACATCCTCGATATTCTTGCGGAGCACGGCGGCATCGGTAATGGAGTTTGGCGTCACCTGCGCAAGCTCCACTCGCCTGAAGAAGCCGTCGAGTTGTTCCGGGTTGAGCGCCGCGAGAATGACCTTGCCGAGCGCCGTGCAATGCGCGGGACGGACGACACCGACCCGCTCCGTCAGCTGGAATGCACCCGCGCCGGCGGTGCGCGCGATCACCACGACGGAATCGCCCATGGGTACGGCAAAATGGCCGCTCTCGCCGGTCTCGCGCGACAGGTCCTCCAGCACCGGCGTCGCGAGACTGACCATTTCGATCTCGTCGAGCGCATTCGCGGCGAGCGCAAACAGCGGCCGGCCGATCCGGTAGCGCTTGTCGTCCTTGATCTGCCTGATGTAACCCAGCGACACCATGGTCTTGACCAGATGGAAGGTGGTGCTGTTGTGCAGGCCGACCTTGCGGCTGAGATCAGCGAGATTGATGCCGTCGCGGCTGCGTGCGACCTCTTCGAGAATGCTGAAGGCGCGCGCCAGCGACTGCACGCCGCCGGCCCGTTTCTCGTCCGGCGCCTCGACCGCGGCCGCCGGTACTGACGGGGTCGCGGTCTCGGTCTTGCCTGTGTGCTCAGTTAAACTCTTGCTGCGGCGCTTGGCCCCACTCTGTGTCCTCACATTCATCGGCTCGGCTCGCTTTCTTGTTCGTCAGACCGGCTTCTCGTCATCCGTCACCGGCGAGGTGACGACCAGAAACACCAGATCGACCAGTCCCGAATTGGCAATCGAGTGCTCCACCCCCGGCGGCAGGAAGATGACATCGTGCTTGCGCACAACCTGCTTGGTGTTGCCGATCTCCATCAGCCCCTCGCCTTCGAGCACGTGATAGACCTGTTCCTGTACGGAGTGCTTGTGCTTGGCGACATGCGCCATCGGCTGGTACATCGAGATTCGATAGTCGATATGCTTTGACCCTGACGTCTCCGGCATCACCAGCGGCTTCGACAGCGCGCCGCCGAAATGATTGGGAAACTCCCGCCACGGCACTTCGGCGATGTTTCGGATGCTGGCGCCGCCCTGTTCAGAAGCCATCGAACCTCTCCTTGAGTTTCCGCGTCACGAGACCAACGCGCCGCCGTCGAGATAGACCACCGATCCCGTTGCAAATCCAATGGTCATAAACGCCAGGATCTGCCGCGCGACATCCTCGCCGACGCCGACACGCCCCACGGGAAGCGCAGCCGCCGTCTTCGCCAGCAGCTCCTGCCGCGCCGCTTCCGGCATCGCGGCGCGGATCGGCGTATCGATCACGCCCGGCGACACCGCATTCACGCGCACCGGCGCAAGCTCAAGCGCGAGACTTCGCGCCAGCGATTCGATCGCGCCATTCGCCGCGCCGACGATCGCCGAGTTCGGCCGTGGCCGGATGGAGAGAAAGCCGGAGACCAGCGTCAGCGAGCCGCCGTTTCGGATCTCTGCCGATCGCGCCACGCGCCAGGCACCCCAGAACTTGCCTTCCATGGTGGCGCGCGCATCGTCCATCGGCAGCGTCTTGAGCGGGCCCGAGCGCAGCTGCGCGGCCGTGACCACGACATGATCGACGACGCCGACCGCCTTGAACAGCGCAGCCACGCTGTCGTCGCTGGTGACGTCGGTGATAATGGGTGTCGCGCCGATCTTTTCGGCAGCAGGCGTGAGCCGATCCTTGTTGCGCGAGGCGATCACGACCTCGGCGCCCTCTTGTCTGGCAAGCTCCGCGGTCGCAAGGCCGATCCCGGAGGAGCCGCCGACCACAACCACCTTCTGTCCTGCAAGCAACATCACGTTCCCCTGATTGCCTAGAATTCTTGTTTGTTTATCGGGCTGGTCACGTCGGCTCAAACTGCACGCCGATGCCGGGCTTGCTGCGGCCGAGCCCCGGCAGCTCCCACACACCGGCGCCGGCGGGATTGACGTCGGCGGCGATGTCGACATCGATCAGATAGGGCTTGTTGGCGGCGATGCCTTTCCTGATCGCTTCGCCAATGTCGGCGGCGCGATCGACCCGCACGCCTTCGACGCCGCAGGAGCGTGCCATTGCAGCAAAGTCGGGATTGTAGCGCCCACCCGTCAGCGGGTCGTGGAAGTCGGTCGCAAGCTCGCGACCCTCGAGATAGCCACGCTGCAACCCTCGGATCGACGCATAGGCGTAATTGTTCCAGACCACCCAGACCACGGGCAGATTGTATTCGACCGCAGTGCCCAGCACATTGGCATGCATGAAGAAGGCGCCGTCGCCGCATACGGAGACGCACGGCCGATCACGTGCTGCGAATTTCGCCCCCATGACGCCGGCAACGCCAAAGCCCATCGGACCAAAACCCATCGAGCCGATCAACGAGTCCGGCCGCTTCGGCTTGCAGAAGCCGAGCAACCAATTGTGATGCACGCCGATATCGCTGACGAGGATCGCATCCTCCGGCAGCGCCTTGTCGATCTCGTGGGCGGCGCGCTGCGGATTGACCGGCGAGGTGTCGTCGGAAAAGCCGGGTGCGACGAACTTATCCCATTCCTTGCGATAGACGTCGATTTGCGCCAGCCACTTCTTGCGTGTGTCTTCCTTTCTGGCGAGATCGCGGCGGCGATCGAGCTCTTCGTTGAGCTGGCGCAGGAACGTGCGGACGTCGGCCATCAGCCCGAGCGCGACAGGATAATTGCGCCCGATCTCCTCGGGATCGATGTCGACGTGAATCAGTCGCGTCGGAGGAATGGTGAAGGAGTAGCCGGGAATCCATGAGCTCGATGTCCGGTCGTCGAAGCGCACGCCGAGCGCGAGCAGCACGTCGGCCTGGCGCGTGGCGTGATTGGCCTGATAGTGCCCCGCGCGCGCGACGAGCCCGAGCGCCAGCGGATGATTGACGTCAAGCGCGCCAAGCCCGCTTGCGGAAGCGGCGACCGGAATCTGCAGCCGCTCGGCGAGCCGCTTCAGTTCCTCGCACGCACCGCCGTAGCGTACGCCCTGCCCGACCAGCATCACCGGCCGGTCTGCGCCGAGCAGCATATCGACGGCCTTCACGACGCCCTCGGGATCGGCGCCGCAGCGGCTGGAAATATTGGCGTTCCAGCTCTGCGCATTGGGCGCCTCCTCCGCCGCCGACTCCATGAACACGTCGAACGGCACGTCGAGCACGACAGGCCCCGGCCGTCCCGTTACCATCGTCTTCCACGCCTGCCGCACCGCGAGCGGCACCATTTCGCCGCGCGTCGGCTGGAACACCTTCTTGCAGATCGTGCGCACCGTGGAGGGAAAGTCGGCCTGGTAATGCCGATACATTTCCTGAAAGGCGCCGCGATTGAACTGGCTGGTCGGCACATTGCCGGTCACCGCCAGGAACGGCACCGAATCGAGGAAGGCGTTGGCCAGCGAGATCGGCAGGTTGGCCGAGCCCGGTCCGCAGGAGGTGAAGGTCGCGGTCGGCCTGCCTGAGACGCGGTAGTACACGTCGGCCATGAAGCCGGCGACACTCTCATGATGCACCGAGATGGTCTTGATGTCGGAGGATCGCTCATAGAGGGCGTCGATGAACTGGATGTTGCCGTGGCCGCACAGGCCGAATACCTGCGGCACCTTCTCCTGGATCAGGTAATCGACAATGACCTGCGCACCGTTGAGAGCATTACGCGACGGCATGGACTTGGCTTCCTCCTGGACTCCCGATTCCGAGTGAGCCAGGCCGGGAAGCTCCGGCTCATCTGGCGAGGCACGGTATTTATCATATTGCTGGACGTCAATTGATAATGTCGCATTTCGGTCCGAGGCGGGGATGGAAGTCCGGTCGCCGGTGATCGTCTCCGGCTTGCTGACCGCTGAGACATAGCACAGCATGAATTGTAGGCTCTGGGCATCGGAGCCGTCATCATCGCCCTCCCCGCAGATGCTGTCGTCTTTCGGCCAGTTGACATTGTCGAATTGGTTCTGGATTATCTGTCCGACAATAGAAGAACACTTCTCATAATGTCGCAATCTTTTGGGGAGGAAACCATCATGCTGCGGGTCTCGAGACGGCGGGTCCTCACATCCGGCGCCGCGCTGGCGGGCGTATCCGCGCTTGGCTTTCCGGCCATCAGCTATGGCCAGAGCGACAAGATCAAGATCGGCCATCTGACGCCGCTGACCGGCTTTCTCGGCGCGATCGGCGGCTATGCGCAGCTTGGCGTGAAGCTCGCCGCCGACGAGCTCAATCAGAGCGGCGGCATTCTCGGCCGGCAAATCGATCTGATCTCGGAAGACTCGGTCAACCCCGCGACGGCCTCGACCAAGGCGCAGCGCATGATCGAGCAGGACGGCGCCGCTGTGCTGCTTGGCGAAATCTCCTCGGCCTCCTCGCTCACCATCATGCAGGTCGCCCAGCGCAACAGGAAGGTGTTCTTCTCGACCGGCGCCCGCTCGGATGCGCTGCGCGGCAAGGACTGCAACCGCTATGCCTTCCACTGCGACATTCCAAACACGGTGATGGTCAATGCGGTCGGCACCGCGCTCAAGCAGCAGGGCATGGTGAAGGGCAAGAAGTTCTTTACGCTCACCGCGGACTATATTTTTGGACACGATCTGCTCAATGCGGCGAAAGTCTTCTTCGCCGCAAACGACGCCAACCTGATCGGCGACGAATTGATCGCAACCGACGTGACTGATTTCAGCCCGTATCTTCTAAAGGTGCGCCAGGCCAAGCCCGACATCGTCTGCTGCAATCTCGCCGGCAACCAGGTCACTAACCTGGTCAAGCAATATGCCGAGTTCGGCTTCCCCTATCCCTTGGTCGGCTTCAACCTCAACACCGGTGATGCCTGGGCCGCGGGCGCCGGCAATCTCAGCGGCACCTGGCCGACCGTCTGGTATCACACGCTCGACAACCTGCAGTCCAAGGCGTTCGTCGCAGCCTTCAGCAAGACATACGGCAAGCCGCCGGAGAACCATGCGTGGATCGACTACGTCACGCTCAAGCTCCTGGCGCAGGCAATCAATGAAACCAGGTCGACGGACAGCGAAGCGTTGATCGCCTATTTCGAGAAAGAGACGCAGTTCGACATCATGAAGGCGCGCAAGGGCTATTTCCGCAAGTGGGACCATCAGCTGGTGCAGGAGGCCTATCCCTTCACGGTGAAGCCGAAGGAGGAGATGAAGGATCAGTGGGACATGCTGGTGCTTGGGCCGGCCGTGCCGACAGCCGACGCGCCGCTGGACTCGATCTATCCGACCAAACAGCAGAATCCCTGCGAGATGAAGACCTGACGCCTGCCTTGCGGGCTCGAGGTTGGCGTCGACGGCGCCGGCAGTGAGCGCCGGCGCCGCTTTTGTCCGGAACACACGGAATAAAGATGCAGTTCGAGTTCTTGCTGGAACAGGTGGTCAACGGCCTCGTGCTCGGGGGCTATTATCTCTTGATCGCGCTCGGGCTGTCGCTGATCTTCAGCGTCGGCGGCATCGTCAATCTCGCCCACGGCGCGTTCTATGCGCTCGGCGCCTATGCCTCCGTCGAGCTCACCAAATATCTCGGCTTCGGGCCCGCGGTCGTGATCTCGCCGATTGCGGTGGCGCTGCTCGGCATTCTGTTTGAACGCTTCATCCTGCGCCGGTTCTACACGGCCGATCCCATTCTCGGCTTGCTCGTCACCTTTGGGCTGGCGATGGTGACGGAGCAGGCGATCCGGATCATCTGGGGTGCTGCGCCGCTGTCGGCCTCGATCCCGCCGGCCTTTCGCGGCTCGGTCTTCCTCGGCGATTTCCTGTTCTCGCGCTATCGTCTGCTGATCCTTGCCGTGGTCGCAGTCGTGCTGCTCGGCGCGTGGCTCCTGCTGCACAAGACCTCGTTCGGCCGCGTGGTGCGCGCCGGCATCCAGCGGCCTGACATGGTGGCTGCGCTCGGGATCCGGCTGCAGCCTTACATGACGGCGGTTGTCATGCTCGGCGTCGGCATGGCCGCCCTCGGCGGCGCCTTCTTTGCGCCGATCACGGTGGTTCATCCGGCGATGGGCGCCGACATCATCACCGTCGCTTTTGTCGTGGTGGTGATCGGGGGACTGGGCAGCTTCTGGGGCGTCGTGCTGGCCGCGCTTCTTGTCGGCGTCGTTCGCGGCATCACCATCCACTTTGCGCCAGCGGCGGGCGAAGCCTCGATCTACCTCCTGATGTTTGCGGTGTTGCTGCTGCGTCCGCGCGGACTGCTCGGCGAGCGTATCGAGAAGTTCGAATGACCTCATCGTCTCGCACAACAATGAGGCCCCTGCTGCTGGCCGCTGTCGCGCTGGTCGCGCTGCCATTGCTGTTGCGCGCTCTCGGGCTCTCGCTCAACACCGGCATCTGGGCGGTGGCGCTCGCGGTCGCGGCCATGGGCCTCAATCTCTGCATCGGCTACACCGGGCTCGTTTCGTTCGGTCATTCGACCTGGTTCGGCATCGGCGCCTATGCGGCCGGGCTGATCCAGCTGCGTTATTTCCCCGACCAGATTTGGCTGCCGCTGCTCTTCGCGACGCTGGTGGTCGCCGCCGCGTCCTTCCTGATCGGCATCGTCATCCTGCGGCGGCGCGGCGTGTATTTCTCGCTGCTCACGCTGGCACTCGCCGCGCTGACTTACACCACGGCGTTCCGCTGGACGGCAGTGACCGGCGGCGAGGACGGGCTCGGCGGCTTGAAGCGCGGCCACCTTGCCGGCATCTCCCTTGACAATACGCTCGCATATTACGTCGTCGTCGGTGTCATCGCGCTCGGCGTGCTCTATGCCCTGTTGCGCGTGGTGCGCTCGCCGTTCGGCCATGTGCTGGTGGCGATCCGGGAGAACCAGCAGCGCGCCGCGTTCCAGGGTTACCGAATCGAACGCTACAAGCTCGCGGTGTTCGTGATCTCCGCCGTTGTCACTGGCCTTGCGGGCGCGCTGGTCGCATTCCAGAACTACCTGGTCTCGGCCGAAGCGGTGTCGGTGCCGTTTGCCGGCGAATTGCTCGCGATGGTCGTGATTGGCGGCATGCGCAGCATGCTGGGGCCGCCGCTTGGCGCGCTGTTCTTCGTCCTGTTCCGCGAGTTGTTCTCGATCTGGACGTCGGATTGGCTGTTGTGGTTCGGGCTGACCTTTGTCGCCTTCGTGATGTATTAGCCCGAAGGCCTCGTCGGCATTGGGGCAAAATTGATGCGGCGCTTGCGGCCTAGGCCTGAGGAGGCGGCGGCGATGAGCCAGCGCCGGATCTATGACGGCCTGCCCCTGCCGACATTCCTGCGCCCCGAAGCGCTCAAGGGCGCCGTGCTGGAGGTTGCCGGCGTCTCCAAGCATTTCGGCGGCATACGCGCCGTCAACGACGCGAGCATCACCGTCAAGGCCGGCGAGATCCACGCCCTGATCGGCCCGAACGGCGCCGGCAAGACCACGCTGTTCAACCTCGTCTCCGGCCTCTACCGGCCAGAGCGTGGCACCATCCGCCTGCAAGGCTGCGAGATCCAGGGCATCGGCTCCGACCAGATTTGTCACCAAGGGCTCGCGCGCTCTTTCCAGATCACCAACCTGTTTCGCGGCCTCACCATCTATGAAAACCTGCGGCTGTCATTGCAGGCGCGGCACCCGATGCGCTTCAACATCTGGCGCGACATCGACAGCTTTGGCGAGATTCACGCCGAGACCGCCGAGCTGATGAAGTTCCTCGGGCTCGAAGGGATCGAGCATATCGAGGCCGGCGAACTTTCCTATGGCGGCCAGCGCCTGGTCGATCTCGGCATTGCGCTCGGTTCCAAGCCGCAAGTGCTGCTGCTTGATGAGCCGCTCGCTGGCCTTGCGGCGGCCGAGCGCGAGCGCGTCTCCAACCTGGTCAAGAACATCGCATCCACTATCCCTGTCCTCATTGTCGAACACGACATCGACCGCGTGCTCGGCTTCTCCAAAACTGTCACCGTGATGAACCAGGGCGAGGTGCTGATGAGCGCCTGTCCCGAGGCCGTGCGCGCCGATTTGCGGGTGCAGGAGATCTACACCGGGACGGGCATCCCTGCGGTGGAGCACCAGCGCAGCGAGGAAGCGGCGAGCGCCGCACCGGCTCTGCTGCGCTTCCAGGGCGTCAACACCTTCTATGGCAAGAGCCATATTCTCAACGACGCCACGCTCGAGGTGCACGAGGACGAGATCGTCGCCTTGCTTGGCCGCAACGGCTCCGGCAAATCAACGCTGCTCAAGACCATCGCGGGGCTGGTGCCCGCCGCCTCGGGCGGCATCGAATTTCTCGGCGAAGATATTGCCCGCTGGCCGGCGACGGAGATTGCGCGGCACGGCATCGGCTATGTGCCGCAGGGACGCGGCCTGTTCGCCGGCATGACGGTGCGGGAAAACCTCGCGCTCGGGAGGCTTGCACGCAAGACCGACGGCTCGACCGGCGCGGTCTGGGACGAAGCGCGCATCCTGCAATACTTCCCGCGGCTGAAGGAGCGCATGGATGTCGCCGCGGATTATCTTTCCGGCGGCGAGCAGCAGATGGTCGCAGTCGCCCGCGCCATGTCGGGCAATGTCAAACTGTTGCTGCTCGACGAACCGTTCGAGGGGCTTGCGCCCGCGGTCACCCTGGAACTGTTCAAGGTCTTCGATCAGCTGCGCCAGCAGCTCTCGATCGTGATCGTGGAGCACAATCTCGACCTCGTGCTGGCGCTCGCCGACCGCGTCTTTGCGCTCGAACGCG
The DNA here is from genome assembly GCA_035652015.1 of Bradyrhizobium sp. GTDB lineage: Bacteria > Pseudomonadota > Alphaproteobacteria > Rhizobiales > Xanthobacteraceae > Bradyrhizobium. Next base: position 100,494 of record DASREP010000059.1, read on the forward strand.
GCGCTGTATTCCATGAGGGACCGGCCAGGCCGCTGCTGACTGATCTCGGCTACCGCAAACGGATTCTGTGGCTGTGAGGCCAAGGCGACTTGGCCTGTTGACAGGTGTCACCAACTGGACGATGGCCAGCGGCGGCGGTCAGACAGCGGACAGGATCAACGCTGACCGCATGGCCTTGCGCGGTTTGCTCGAAGGGCTCGCGCCGATGCTGTTCGGCTGGTGATATCCCAGCTGCGAGCCGCCGGCCTGGGCTGGCGGCCAGCCTCGCCGGTTGGAATAGTCCGTCATGCTCAATCCGAACAGGAACAGCAGCCAGAAGAAGCCGCTGACGGCAAACACCCACTTCAACGACGGCGCGCCCTTCAATCGCATGAAGAGAACGAACAGCAGCGAGGTCTGAAACAACGCGACCCCAAACTGGATCACGGGAGCCCAGATACCCAACCCGAGGAACGCCGTCCACGCGCTGATCCCAGCGGTCAGGAGGATCACAATCCAGGCGATCACGAAGGGTATCGCGCTGGCGCGCCTGGCGTCAATCTCCGGACCGATCGTCATGAGCGTCCCACCAGGTAGATGCAGGGATAGAGAAACAGCCACACCGTATCAACAAAGCTCCAATAGATGCCCACGACTTCAAGCGGCGCATAGTAGCGCGGGGTAATTTCACCGCGCCGGATTCGCCAAAGCAACATGTAGAGTACGAGCCCGATTCCGATGGTGAGATGGATCGCGTGCAGCCCCGTTGCGATCCAGTAGAACACCCAGAAGAGCTCCCCTGCGGATCCCTCACCCGGCTTGACTACGAAATGGACGACCGGAACCACCCTGTCCTCGAAATCGAGGTAGTACTCGTAGCCCTTGACGATGAGGAACAGGCAGCCGAGCAACACAGTCACGACCAGCCAGCGGACCATTCTTTTCGGGCTTTCGTCCTGCGCAGCCGCATTGATGGCAAGCACCATGGTCAGACTGCTGGTGACCAGAATGATGAAGTTCAATGTGCCGCACCACAACACCGCATCCTTGGCGGCCGCGACGAATTCGTGCGGATAAGTTATGCGGTAGAGGAAGTAGGTGAAGATCAGCGCGCCAAAGAAGATCGTCTCTTGCGTGAGGAAGACCCATATCCCGAACTGGGCGGTCTCGCCCTGCTGCTCGAGCGTCGCGTACTGTATCTCCAGCATCGGCTGCGTGTCAGCGGGCATGAGAAACGCCCTCCTGATCGACGAAGGTGTCGTTCTCCGGATCGTAGCTGTAGGGGCCGATCGCGACGACAGGTGTCGCCTCGAAATTGTGTTTCGGCGGCGGCGAAGCCGTCGCCCATTCGAGACCGGTGGCGCACCACGGATTTGGTCCGGCCTTGCGGCCCCAGAAGATCGACCAGCCCAGATAGAGTAGCGGAAGCAGATAGGCCATCGCCAGGATCGACGCGCCGGCCGATGACAGGACGTTCCATGACTGCCATTCGGCAGGGTAAGTATAGGAACGTCGCGGCATCCCGAGATAGCCCAGCACGAACTGCGGAAAGAACGTCAGGTTGAAGCCGACATACATCAGGATCGCGGCGAAGCGCGCCCACATTTCCGGATAAAACCGACCCGTCATTTTGGGCCACCAATAATGCAGCGCGCCGAAGAAGGCGCTGACGGTCGCGCCCACCATGATGTAGTGGAAGTGAGCGACCACAAAATACGTGCCATGCAAGTCGACATCGACGGCCAATGTCGCAAGCATCAAGCCCGTGACACCGCCGAGCGTAAACAGCAGGACGAACCCCAGCGCATATAGCATTGGCGCATCGAAGCTGATCCGCCCTTTGTGCAAGCTCACGGTCCAGTTGAACACCTTGATCGCGGACGGAACGGCCACGAAGAACGTCATGAGCGAGAAGACGACGCCGGAATAGACCGAGATTCCCGCCACGAACATGTGGTGCGCCCAGACGAAGAAGCTGAGGATCGCGATCGCCATCAGCGCGATTGTCATGCCGGCATAGCCAAAAATCGGCCGGCGCGCATAGACTGGAATGATCTCGCTGGCCACGCCCATCGCCGGCAGGATCATGATGTAGACCGCCGGATGGGAGTAGAACCAGAACATGTGCTGCCACAATATCGGGTCGGCGCCGTGCCGGACGTCGAACAGCCCAATGCCGATGAAGCGCTCGACTCCAAGCAGGAACGTGTCCATTGCCAGCACCGGGGTTGCCGTCAGCATCACGACGCTGACGGCATAGATGCCCCATACGAACAGCGGCAAACGCATCCAGGTCATGCCAGGAGCGCGCAGCTTGTGGATCGTGACGACAAAGTTGAGGGCGGTCATGATCGACGAGAAGCCGTTGATGAAGACCGCCAGCGCCGCCGCGAGCACGTAGCCGTTGGCATAAACCGTCGAGAGCGGGACATAGAACGTCCAACCGGTATCGGCGCCGCCCATGACAAGCGAAAAGAGAACGACAAGCCCGGACAGATTGAACACGTACCAGCTCAGGAGATTGACGCGGGGAAAGGCGAGGTCGCGGGCCCCGATCATCATTGGAATGAAGAAGTTGCCGAATGTCGTCGGGATCGAAGGAATGAGGAAGAACCAGACCATGATGATGCCGTGCATGGTGAACATGCGATTGTAGACCGCCGGCTGCAGCAATCCTTCCGGCGTCGCCAGATTCATACGCATCAACGTCGCCGCAGCTCCGCCGACAAAGAAGAAGAACGTCACGGACGCGAAGAAGAGCAGCGCAATTCGCTTGTGGTCGCGCGTGAACAGCCACGAGGCGATCGTGTTATCCGACGTGAGATAGCTCGGCTCTGCTACGCTTCGCCCGGCCGCCGGGACGCCCTCGAAAGTCGTGGTGCTCATCGACGGGACTCCTGACTGTGACCGAGCGACTTGATGTATGCGATCAGTTTCAGCATGTCGCCCTCGTCGATTTGTCCGGAAAAATCAGGCATGACGGGCGGATAGCCGGCAACCGTGAAACTGCGCGGATTGAGAATGCAGTCGCGAAGATAGGCGTCGTCGGCAAGGCGAACCGAGCCGTCCTGAAGATGCACCAGCGTCCCATAAAGGCCACTGAGCGAGGGCGCGTGAACGGTGCTGTTCTCGCCGTGACAGCCGCTGCAACCATGGGCGCGAAACAGATCAGCTCCCTGCTGCGCCAGCGTTTGCTCCCCACCTTCCGACGTGAGCCAGCGCGCGTAGTCGGGAGCGGTCATCACCACGATTTCCCCCTGCATGGTCGCGTGCTGAAGCCCGCAATACTGGGTGCATTCGAGCCGGAAGGTGCCGGTCTTGTTCGCCTTGAACCACAATGTTTCCAGCGTGCCCGGCACGACGTCGCGCTTGATGCGAAAGGCCGGAACGAAGAAGCTATGAATGACGTCCTCGGACGCCATCACCAGCCTGATCGTCTTGTCGACGGGAACATGCAACGCGTCGATCTCGCGCTGACCGCCCGCATGCTCGACTTTCCACATCCATTGCTTGCCGACCACATAGACCTCCTCGTCCGGCGCCGGCGGCTGATACAGCCAGACGTATATTTGTGCGCCCCACACGAACAGGATGAGAAACACGCCAAGCGTGGCAATGGTCCAGCCAATTTCCAGGTGCCAGGTCTTCTCGATCCGGTCGGAACGTGGCGCTCTGCCGCCGTCGCGATAGCGCACGCAGAACGTCAGCATCATGGCGACGACCGTCACCATGATAAGGCCGCTCAGCGCGAGCTCGGCGATGTAAAGGTTGTTGACGACCACCCCATTGACGGCGGCCGTATCGGGCCAGAATGGGATCCAATGGCGCATGGCGTCACCCGAACCGCCGTCGCCGCACGGCGATGAATATGCCGATCGCCGTCAGGCCGGCGCCGATCTCGGCAGTGATCAAGGCCGCCATGATCGGCCCCGTCCATCGTCCGAGCGGCGCACCCTGGATGTGACACAGCACAAGCAGGCGTGCGAGTGGGCCTTGCGACTTGTCCTGTTCAGCATCCCCAATGGCGGCGATCATATCCGAGGAAGACGCGGCGAAGCCCTCCAGGTAGCGGCTGATCAGGCCATCGGGCGCCGCCACCACGAAACCTGCAGGGTGGATGTAGGCATCAAGCAGAGCGTCGTAGCGATACGGAAAGCCGACGGCATCCGCAATGCGCCGCACCGCAGCCGGCTCTCCCGTGAGGAAGTGCAAACCAGCCTTGCGACCGCTGCGATCGAGCAGCGCGGCATATTTTGTTGCCGCTTGCGCCGCGTCGGCCGGCTTGTCGCGGGGATCGATACTGATCGCCACCAGCTGGTAGTCGCGGCCGGGTTGAAGCGCTAGCTGCTTTAGCGTGTCGCCGAGCAAATTGCGGAGCGTCACGCCGCACAGGGACGTGCAGCGCAGATATTCGAGCACGAGAATGACGGGCGACTTGTCGAAATATGCTCCGAGCGCAACAACGCGACCGCTCTCATCCACGAGCTTCTCGTTCAACGGCAGTCGCGCGCCGGGATGCGGTTGAAACGACAGGCTAGCCAGATCGTCGGTGTCAGAGAGCTGAGCTCGTGATCCGTTCCGCGCGACGGTGGCGATCAGCAGGCCAGCACACAGCACGAAGAACACGGTCAGTACGCAAGCGAGCTTCATTGTTGCGCCTTCGGAAAGCCGTCGATGCCGCTGTGCGCCAGCTTCTGCATCGCCTCGCCGATCGGAATGTGGACGACGCCGTTCTGCTTATCGATCCAGTAATAGCCGTTGAGCCGCCTTTCCTCCTCTGCACGGAACCGGCGCAGATCGGCAGCATCATCGGTCTGAAGCCGCGGTCCCGGCGGATTGATGTGCAGCACACGGCTGACGTCGGGTAGCGAGTTCGGATATGCAATCATCAGCGCGAAGCAGGAGATCACGATCAGCACCAGGACGCCGACATAGATCGCGGCAATCGGTGCCAGATTCCAGTCGGTCGGCTCGAACGCCGTTTTCGCTCGCGCCGACCGTTCTGCTTCTTCACTCGCCATTGCGGCCGGCTCCATCTGGGTTTGCGAGCGATTGAACAGGTAGAGCCCGATGCCGACCACGAGCGCGCCAAACATGAGCCTCGACCACGACCCGCGCCCTGCGCTGCGGAGATATTTGCGCCGCTCTTCAACCATGCTCGGCCGTCCATGCCGGTTCGCTGCTCGGCGCCACCCGGCGCGCGCGGCCGAGCGCGAAAGCAAACAACGACGTGATCGCGCCGCCGAGCGCCAGCACGGCGGTCACGTCAAGCCAGAACGGGGTAGGACCACGGAATTCCGGCATGATCAGGAGCCAGGTGTTGGCGAGGCGGCTCACCAGGATCAGCACAGAGACCGTTGCCACGACGGCGCGGTTGTATTTCGATGGCGCCCATAGCAGAACGAAGAACGGCACGACAAAGCCGAGCCCGTAGGAGACGTAGATCGCGGGATGCCACGCCGTCACGAGCCGCTTGAGGTACCAGGGAATTTCAGTCTTGAGGTTTTCCTCCCAGATGATCAGGAATTGCATGAACTCGACATAGGCCCAGAATATCGTGGTCGCGAGCAGGATCCGTGCGAGGTCGCTCATATGCGTGCGGCGCGCGTCGGCAGGCCACCCGAACAGCGCGACCGCGAGCACGACCACGGCCATTCCCGTGTTGAACCAGCTGGCTGCCTGGGCGTACGGAAATATTGACGACCAGAATTTCGGCTCGAGCGAGAGGATCCAGTCGATCGCCGCGAAGCTTGCAGAGAATGCCAGCACCACGAGGCCGATCGCGCTGATCCACGACAATCCCGCGCGTATCGGTTCCTTTCCGTCGCGCTGCCCCCACAGCGCAAACGCCGCGAGCAGGTTCCAGAGCACCACATAGCATCCATAGCGAATGAAGAACGCGGTGGGGTTGAGATAGAACACGTTGGGAAGGCCGGGCGGCGGGCTCGTCCACTCATAAAGCGAATGCAGGCCGACAAAGGCCGCAATGCCGGAGAGGCTCGCAACCGGCATGGTCATGATCGCTGCCTCGAGCACGGGCCGCGCAGTCTCCATCCAGTCGCCCCCGCTGAGATCATGAACGAGCACCAGGGTCACACCCGCCAGCGGAACACCAAGCCAGAATACATAGCTGCAAAGCCAAGCATGCAGGAACGCAGTCCAGTCGAGGTTCGCGGCAATTATGCAGGCAATCGCGGCAAGGATGCAGATCATCGCGGCGCCGAGTATGAAGCGATTTGCCGTCATTGCAGCATACCCCGCTCTTCGGCCGGCACATCCGATATCGATGCGCTGGCGCTGGCCTGGAGGGCGCGGATATAGGCGACGATCGCCCAGCGATCCATCGGCTCGACGCGATCGGCGTAGGAATACATGGCGCCGTAGCCATGGGTGATCACGTCGTAGAATAGCTGGTTGGGTGCGTTGCGCAGCGCGTCGCTGTCATAGGATGGCGGGTGCGGAAAGCCGCGCTGCACGATCATGCCGTTGCCGTCGCCGACCCGGCTGTGGCAGGGCGAGCAATAGATGTCGAACCGTTGCTGGCCACGTTCGAGCAGCGCCAGGGTGACCGGCGGCGGCGCCGGCGGCTTTGCGGGCTCGTCGCGCGCAATGGTGTGGGGGACCGGTTCGACGGGCCAATTGGCCTTGGAGCCGGCCGGCAGTTCGTATGGATTGAGCTTCGGTTGATTGGCCATGTTGTCGCAAGCCGCCAGTGCGAATGACAGGCCCAGTGCTGCGACAGGCTTTCTCCAATTCACACGCGCACCTCCTCGATGCGTTCGGCGCCGAGCTGTTGGAACAACGCCCGTATGGAATTGGCATCAAAGCGCGGGTCGGTCGATTCGATGCAGATGACGAACCGGTCGCGCGAGGCGCGCGCAAAGGCGCTGGCCTCAAAGATTGGGTGATAGAGCTTCGGCAGCCGCGATGCCGCCAGCATTCCGAAGAAACCCGCGGTCACCGCCGCCAGCAGCATGAATTCGAACGTCGAGACCGCGAAGGCCGGCCAGCTGTTATAGGGGCGGCCACCGACGTTGAGCGGATAGTTCACGGCTTCGTCCCAATATTGCATCCAATAGGCCAGGGCCGCGCCCAGCACTGCGCCGGCGAACATCAGAAGCGGCAGAAATGCCTTTGAGCCCGCATCAATGATGCGGTCGAGCCCCTCGACGGCATACGGCGTGTAGGCTTCGAAGGCGCGATAGCCCGATTGGCGCAGCCGGGTGGCCGCGCCCCTGACTTCGTCAGGCGTCTTGAACACGGCGATGATGCCGAACAGCCTCTTCATCTCGGTTTCTCCTGCCCGATGATCTCCCGCATTTCGGCGAGTGAAATGATCGGTGCAAAGCGCAGAAACAGAAAGAATACCGTGAGGAAGAGGCCGATCGTTCCGGCCAGCGCCGCCCAGTCCCAAAGCGTGGGGTAGAAGTGCCCCCAGTAGGACGGCATGTAATTATGTTCGAGGCTCGCGGTCGTGAACATGACCCGCTCCTGCCACATACCGACGATGATCCCGCCCGAGATCAGGAAGAGCATCAGCAGGCTGCGCCGGACTGCGGGGAACCACAACAATTGCGGAATCACCACGGTCAGGATCTTTTCCGACCAGAACAGCGGGGCCGTGAAGCCGAACATGCGTTGATAGGATTCGGTCTTGTCGGCGACATCGCTGCCGTACAGCGGGCCGAACGCCTCCCAGACATAGGCATAGCAAAGCATCAGACTGCCCAGGAGCATCACCTTCGCCATGGCATTGAAGTGATATTCGGTCAGCACGTTCTGCAGGCTATAGCCCCAGCGTACCAGGATGGTCAGCATGATGATGACGGCGGTGCCGGACATCACCGCACCGAAGAAGAAGTACGGCGGAAATTGCGTGTCATGCCATCCAGGCGTCAGTCCGCCCGCATAGTCGAGACCGACGACGCTGTGCACCGAGATGACCATCGGCGCCATGATCGCCGACATGATCGCGTAGACCACGCGTTGATTTCGCCACTCTGCGACCGATCCGCGCCAGCCGAGCGCCAGAATGCCATAGAAAATCTGCTTGGAACGCGTTTTCGCGAGATCACGGACGGTCGCGAGGTCCGGCAGGATGCCGGCATAGTAGTACATCACCGACATCAGGATGTAGCAGAGCAGGCAGACGAAATCCCACAACAACGGGCTGCGCATCTGCGGCCAGACGCCCATCACGTTGGGATATGGAAACAGCCAGTAAAACAGCCCCGGCCGTCCCAGATGCATGATCGGCATCAGCCCGGCGCAGGGTGCCGCCGACAGCAGCATGCTCTCCGCAATGCGGTTGGTGGCCGAACGCCACGGCGATCTCGTGAGGAAGAACAGGGCGGAGACGATCGTCCCACCGCTCGCGAGCGCGATCCACCACACATATTCCGCGATGGCAAAGCCCCAGGCGACGGGTATCTCGACGCCCCAGATGCCGATGCCGTTGATGAACAGCCAGGCCATCTGAATGATCAGGATCGTGAACAACGCAACCGAAATGCCAAACCCTACCCACCACCACCTGGGAGCACGGTCGATCAGCACGCGACCGCTTGCGTCCTCGCTCAACGAGGTGAGACTCACGTCGGGAGCGACGACGGGCGCCTCTGGCGGCAATTCATTCGTCAGCGTCATCGCCATGGATCGATACCTCAAGCGTCATGTCTCGCTGTTCTTGATCACCGGATTGCGATTGCGAATCAGGGCGGTGTAGCTGGTCCGCGGTCGCGTGTTGAGTTCATCCAGCAGAACGTAGTCGATCGGCGACGCCTTGCGTTTGGCGACCGCGCTGTCCCGGTCGTTACGATCGCCGAACACGATGGCTTGCGTCGGGCAGCTCTGCTGGCAGGCGGTGCGGACTTCCCCGTCGCCGATCTTGCGATCCTCTTTTGCGGCATCGATCTGGGTCGTCCGGATGCGCTGGATGCAATAGGTGCACTTCTCCATCACGCCGCGGTCGCGGACCGTGACTTCCGGATTCCACGATTCCGGCGGCCGATCGTTCTCGTTGGCATATCCGTAGAAATTGAATCGCCGGACCTTGTAGGGACAGTTGTTGGAGCAGAACCGGGTGCCGACGCAGCGATTGTAGACCATCAGGTTGAGGCCTTCATGGTCGTGGACCGTGGCGTGCACCGGGCAAACCACTTCGCACGGCGCCTGCTCGCAATGCATGCAGGGCATCGGCTCGAACGCGATGTCGGGCGTATCGGCTGAGCCGGAATAGTAGCGGTCGATCCGCAGCCAATGCATCGCCCGGCCCGCGAGGACCTGATCCTTTCCGACGATCGGCACGTTGTTTTCGGCCTGGCAGGCGACCACGCAAGCCTGGCAACCGATGCAGGAATCCAGATCGATCGACATCGCCCAGGCACGATCGGGGTATTGGAACGGCGGATAAAGCGACTCCGTCTTCTTGGGCGGCACAATCTTTCCGGGATCGCTGTTGAACTGCTCGAGCTCGCCCTCCAGAACGAGATCGCGCCCAAGGACGCGATCCTGATCCTGGGTGGTCGCGAGCCGATAGGTCTCTCCCGTCCTGGTCAACGATATGATCTCGCCGGCCCAGGCTGTGTCAGCTCCGCGCGCCGCATACGCATTGAATCCGGCGCCGCTCGCGAGCCCGCCGACCGTGCGGCCCCAGCCGAGCGGCAGGGTAACGCAATCGGCTGCCTGGCCGGGTAGCACGTAGACGGGCGCCTTCAGCTTCGCCTTTGCGAACGCGATCTCCACGACGTCGCCGGTCTTGAGGCCAAGGCGCTTGGCGGTGCCGGGCGCAATCAGCGCGGCGTTGTCCCAGGTCAGCCGCGTGAATGCGCGCGGCATTTCCAGGAGCCATGGGTTGTTGGCGTAGCGGCCGTCCCAATTGCCTTCGTCCGCCCGGAACAGCGCCTGCAGAGCTGGCGTTGCAGCAGCCGAGGTGCCCTGGAGCTGCGTGGTGGTATCAGACTTCGGCGTGAGCGACTGAGGCGAGGCCGCGGTGTCGGCAACGATCCCGACCTGCAGCGCCTTGTGCCAGAAGTCGTCGAACGCTCCCCGGTTCTCCTCTTGAGCGCGCTGCTGCCAAAAATCGCGCAGCAGCTTGTAGCTGTCGGGCGAACTATCTCCAAGCAACACAGCGAGTATCTCATGCCCGGAATGGCCGCCGTACAGCGGGCGCGCCTGCGGCTGCAGGATTGTTACTGTACCATCGAAAGCCCGTGCATCGCTCCAGCTTTCATATTCGTGAACCGCGGGAACGCGCCACTTGCATGCGACCGCAGTTTCATCGTCATAGCGCGCGAGGCTGACCGAGAACGGCACGCCGCGCAATCGTGCAGCGAAATCCAGTTCAGGCGGCGCGTCATAGACCGGGTTCGCGCCAAGGATGATCAGGGTGTCGATCTTTCCAGACGCCATGTCACCGGCCAGCTCGGAAATCGACTGCTGCTTGGAGCCGGGCATCGCCTCGATCGGCGCAATCAAGTTGATGGTGCTGCCGTGAGCACCAAGAGCGTGATTGATAACATCCGTCAGAACATGAACTTCGACCGCCTGCTCGCGCCCGGCATGCAGGAGCGCTCTACCCTTGTTCTGGTTAAGGTCGTCGGCGACGGCCTTGAGCCAGGCGCTGTGAGCATTTTCCGCCTGGGTCCATTCTCCCGGCCCAGCTCCGAGCAACCCGGCAAGATACCTCAGCGCGGCGACGATTTCGTCCGGCCGCATCGCGAGCCGATGGTCTGCCTTCGCGCCAAGCAGCGTCGGCGTGCTCTCGATGGCGTAGACCCGGCTCATCCGGCCGCCGGTCTCCGTCGGCCGCCGCGCCGCCGCAAACTTCCGGGCATAAGCCAGCGATCCCGGGCTCGCGGAAATCAGGTCGCTTTCGATTCCGAAGATGCGATCGGCCTTGCTGAGGTCGAAGATCTTCTCGACCGCTTGTCCGTAGGCGTGCGTCGCCGCCGTAAACTCGTTATCCCGGTGCAACGGCTCCCATTGGTGCCATCGCATTCCCGGAAGCTGTTGCTGCAGCTTTGCCATCTGCGCGGCAAACAGGGGCGAGGTGACGGCACCCGTGAGAATCCGCAGACCCTCTCCCTTTTTGGCCAGCAACGTCTCGCGGCGATTGTCCAGCGCGGTGACGAAGCTGTCCCAGGTGGCGATATGTCCCTCTCCGAAAACCGTCTGGGCACGGCGCGGATCGTAGAGGTCGAGAATGCTCGCCTGCATGATGGCACTCGCGGCGCCAAGGCTTGCCGGGTGATCGGGATTGCCCTCGACCTTGATCGGCCGCGCCATCTGGTGTGCGACGAGGACACCGGTTGCATAGCCGTCCTGAATCGTTGCGCCAGTGTAGTAGCGGTTGCGTCCGGGCACGACGTATGGCGGAGCTTCGACATAGGGAACGAGTTGTCGGGTGACTTCTTCAGGACCGCAGCCGGATAAGCCGCCCAGCGCCATGGACGCCGCCATCAGCTGAAGAAATCGGCGGCGGTCAAAGCCATGGACGATGTCGCGAAAGCGCGGAGCCTCGCGCTCGACCAGCGCAGCGAATTCCGGCGTCTCCGCCAATTCCTCCAGGCTGCGCCAGTATGTGCGGGCTTGGTTCGTCATCGATGACAGGTCCCGCAGTCGGACAGATTTTCGGTCTTGATGTGATACTGCACCAACAGCGTCTCGCCGGATGGCGTCGAAGCAGTACGGTGCCAATGCGGATTGAAGACCTCCTCCTTGGGACGAAGATGTGGCGCAGGATCGCGGTGGCACGAGAGGCACCAGCTCATGTAGAGCGTGGTGGCCTTTGAGGTCAGCGGCATGTCACCGATCGGACCATGACACTCGGTACAGCCGACGCCTTTGGCGATGTGGATGCTGTGATCGAAGTAGACGTAATCGGGCAACGTATAGACCCGTGTCCAGCGGATCGGGACGTCTTCAGCGAGGCTCTTGCGGTCCGGTGCCAGCATGGCAGCGTTGGTCCAGACCTGGGAGTGACACGTCATGCAGATGGCGGTCGAGGGCATCCCCGCACTCGAGGACCGCTCGACCTCCGTATGACAATAGCGGCAATCGATGCCAAGGCCGCTGACATGGTGCTTGTGGCTGAATGGTATCGGCTGCACTGGGGCGAACCGCTCCTGAGTATTGTATGCCACCACCGGAACAACCCACACCCCTACGGGCACCATGACGATTATGCAGCCAACCACGAGAAGCGCCGCAGTAGTGAATAGGTTTGCTCGTGGCCCGAACACCACCATTCACGCCGCCTTTATCACAAGACCCGAACTCCAGAACCCAGTTCACGGCGCTCGACCCGGAACCGGCAATCGGAAAATTGCGTTGAAGCTCATTCGTTCCAAATCACACGGCAGCTTCTGCATAACGCCGACCGTTCGCAGCAGTTGCTCCGCGCCCCGCGCCGTCGCTTGCCGGCTTATACTTACGGATAGGTGCGGGCCGACTACGACTTTGGATTCCTCGACGCCAGCCGGGCGCGAACGCCTTTTCGGTGCCATCGGCTTCTTAGCTCTGGTGATGTCGGACGACTAAAGCGCAAGTCCTCGCGTCGATCAGTGAAGCTGGGAAGAGCGCCGGTGAACGCGTCAGCTATTGCCGGTGTGGCGAGCGCACTTGGTGCTCTCAGGTGGTGATGCGCTGAGGCCTGGACAGAATGCCGCGCAGCTCTCGACTTCCTTTCTGGAAAACGGCTCAGGTATGTGCTGCCCCAACTTGGGACCTGCGCGGCGGTCGAAAATCGCGGGACTGTTTCCGCGGGACTCTTTGGCTGACGATCGCGGCGCAGATCCGGCGGACCCAGTCGTACCATGCATTGGAGCCGGAGCCGCCGGTCATGGCTTCGAATACAGACATGCCGTGTGGGGTTGATTTGAGCGAATGCGGCTTGCGAAGGCGCAATCACTGCAGCAGCGGAGGCTGCGATGAGAGCTTTCATTGCATCGCCTTTCGTTCGAAAGAGCAGACGCAAGGCACAGCGATCGCGAACGACGCGACCCCTGCGCCTGATCAGGTGCGGCGGCTATGATTGGAGCACGCGCTATCGCTGGATTTGTCGAGAGCGCGCAAGTCTCGCGTCGAACACTTCATCCTTGACACCGGGCTTGACTGCTGGGCGTTGCCGTGGTCGTGCCGGCGAATGTAATTTATCCACCAAAATCAGGCCGTTGGCTTTGGCTGGGGCGGGAGGGTACTCAGCCAGATCGTCGCCACTCGCAGGAGCCTGAAATCGCTCTGGAAATCGCAACGACACCCTGGCTGTGTAGCAGCTCAGTGCCGCACCTTTCAAGCCAGTACGGACATGGGAATCATGTTTTAGTTGCGCCATGTTCGTTATGCTGCCTGAAGTTGAATCGGATTTCGCGTCACTTTTCCCGAATATCTCGTGACGGAAGGGGGGAAGTAACGGGGGAGCAGGTGAATCTATGGCCCACGCATCTTCCGCCGACGTTGTCTAATCCGTCGGTCATTCGGGGCCGGGGTGTCCGCAAGCGCCCCGGCCATTCGTCGTCGGCGAGCAGGGGGCGGGCGAATGAGGTCTCCGATGACGGCGTGCTGGTCGGCTCCTTCGCCTGGTTGACGGCGACGGCTTAGCCTGCGCGGCGGAGCTTGGTGATCGTCGCGGCTTTTGAATCGCCAACTATCGTTTCCGGTCTCGACGATCTCACAGTGATGGGTCAACCGGTCTAGCAGTCCGGTGGTCATCTTGGCGTCGCCGAGCACGCTGGGCCATTCTCCGAATTTGAGATTGGTGGTGACGATGATGGAAGCGCGCTCGTAGAGCCTGCTAATGAGATGTAATGCAAACCGACGATGGGGTTGGCTAGGTAAGAAGACAGTCGTCTTAGGAGTATGAAGAGGCCGGCATTCCGCACCGGACCATGCGACGGGTGCTGTAAGGCGTCTACACGTTGATTTCGCCCGCGGCCCGCACAATCGCTGCAATGGCTGCCTCGGCTGCCGGGGACGAGGTTCTCCCTCGCAAACGCACGATGCCCGTGCTCGACGGCGGCGACAGCCAGCCCTGCACGACAAGCCGGACGAGCGCGCCGGATTCCAGCTCCTCCCGTACCGCCGCGTCCGTCGCACCCAGAACGGTATCTGTGGTGAGCGCGACTGTCTTGAGCATGCCGTAGTTGTCGCACTCGAGCGCAATGATGGCCTCCTGGCCCTCAGGCAGGCCCAGCAGGGCGGCCAGTTCACCCGTTGAGGGGCTGAGCAGCGTAGGTACCGCAAGACCGTACGCCCAGACTTCCTGCAGCGTGTGCTCGCGCCCAGCCAGCGGATGGCCTGCCCGCACATACAGGTTGGCCGGTTGCCCCCCGATCAGCTGGATGTCCAGCGCGGCATCCCTGGGCATGTCACGCACATCGGCGGCAAAGAACTCGATGTTCTCGGTACGCAGGCTCTCCAGCAACTGCACCCAGTTGCCGACCTCCATGCGCAGCGCCACCTGCGGGTGCTGGCGGCGCAGCGCCACAAGCGCGCGTGGCATCAGGGTGGCCGTCAACAGCGGCCCTACACCGAAGGCCGTGTCGCCGAGCTGGCTGTCGCGGTAAAGATCCACGTCGCGCTGCAGGCAACGTGCCTCGAACAGCAGCTTGCGCGCCCGCTCGATGACGAATTTGCCGCCCGGGGTGGGGCGGACATCACCCACGTCGCGGTCGAATAGGCGGATACCCAACTCGCTCTCGATGGCCTGGATGCTGCGGCTGAAGGCCGGCTGGCTCAGGTGGGCGGCTTCGGCGGCGCGGGCAAAGTGCAGGGTGTCGGCAAGGGCAACGACGTGACTCAGGCGACGCAGATCCATGTTATTGCGCTCCATGCATCAAAATAATGCAAATTATGCATTGGACGCATTGGAATGGCACTCCTAAAATCGTTCTCGCAATAAAAAAAGATGAGAGCGATAGGAGACACCCGAAGTGAGCTCGCAACTGCAATACCTCCTCATCGGCGCCTGCATCCTGGGCTTTGCCGCCATGGAGTTCATCACCCGGCGCTACCAGGCGACCGTGCGCGACAACGCGACAGCCAACGACACCTGGCTGGAGGTGCTCATGTTCTTCAGCCTGATCGCCATCACCCAGCCGATCGCACTGCTGGGCAGCAACGCGCTGTGCAACTGGCTTATGCCCGCGCAGCACGATGCCTGGGCCAACCTGCCGTGGTGGGCCATGGCCGGCCTGCTGCTGATCGGCGATGACCTCACGCAGTACCTCTGGCACCGCGCCTCGCACACGCCGCTGCTGTGGCCGCTGCACCGCGCGCACCACAGCGCGGCCTACATGAGCGTGCGCATTACCTACCGCAACAACTTCTTCTACTACCTGATGATGCCGGGCCTGTGGATCGCCGGCGTGGCGGTGTACCTTGGTTTTGGCCCGATCTACGCGGCGTACCTGGTGATCAAGCTGGCGGTCATCCTGGGCGCGCACTGCGCCTGGGCGTGGGACGCGCCGCTGTACCGCATCCGCGCGCTGCATCCGCTGATGTGGGTGCTGGAGCGCACCATCTCCACGCCGGCCACGCACTGGGCGCACCACGCGCTCACCAACGAAGATGGCATCGGCCACTACAAGGGCAACTTCGGCAACCTACTGTTCTTGTGGGACGTGCTGTTCGGCACCGCGCATATCACGCGCAAATATCCGGCCAAGATCGGCCTGCAGGACGACATCCTGTTTGGCCCGGAGCGCTGGACGACGCAGATGTTCTACCCGCTGGTCCACTCCAAGCGGGAGCATTCGGCGCTGCGCTCCGGCGGCTATGGCTTCACCGAAGCCGCCCCACACGGCGAAGCTAAACAGGAGGCCGCATGAACGACCGCGCCAGGTTCGACGTGCTGATTGCCCCCCGTGTGGGTAGCGTAGCCGAGGCGCAGCAGCAGGCGTTCGCGATGCCTCGGAAGGAGCTAACATGCGTAGCCATCTAGTCCGCGAGCGGCCTCTTGGCCACGCCGAGATGACCCGAATGGAAACTAACATGCTTGCGGCTGGGTGGAGCACCGCGCTTGTGGCGGTCTTCAGCCGACTCATTGGTATTGGTTAGGAGAAGGCGATGATCGTCTGTTCTTGCAATGTGTTCAGCGACCATCAGGTGAGGTCAGTGGTCGCAAAAGAGGAGCGACGGCCCCGTATGAGCGAGGTGTATACCTGCCTCGGATGCAGCGCCCGGTGCGGCCGCTGCGCTCACGCTATCAAGCGGATCATGGATGAAAGGACCGGCTCCGTTCATGCGAACGCAAGCATGCACTAAGTTGGA
The DNA here is from genome assembly GCA_035652015.1 of Bradyrhizobium sp. Classification (GTDB taxonomy): domain Bacteria; phylum Pseudomonadota; class Alphaproteobacteria; order Rhizobiales; family Xanthobacteraceae; genus Bradyrhizobium. The sequence continues at coordinate 116,742 of DASREP010000059.1, forward strand.
GTTGATAAAGTCACGGTCACGCGCGCGCCCTCGTTATTTCGCTTGCGAACGCTCTGCATTCGGAGCCCATCGCCCGATAGCCTGGCCTCCAGTGCGGAGGATCCCATATGTTCTCCTTGTTGATCCCCAAGAGTTCATAGCTGACGAAATTCTTCGGCGCCTCGGTGCGGCGCCATTCCTGCCATTCCTCCTGTGTCGCCTTGCGCCCATGCGATCGCGATCGAGAAAAAGAGTATGATGGTCGCGCCGATCGCCCGCCCCACCGGCGAGGCGGGCGTTTCCAGGATTTCCAGCGCTGCGGGAAGGAATTGCCGCGCGGTGTCAGCCTGGCCGCCCTTCGGGAGCGTGAGCAGCCTGAGCTGTTCCCGGTCATCCACCCGCTCAGCCGACGACATGCAACCCTGCCTGGATCTGGTGGAGCATGGCGTAGCGGCCCGTCTTCTTCATCAACTCGTCATGCGTGCCGTCCTCCACCAGGCGGCCTGCCTCGATGGTGATGATGCGGTCGCAGTGACGGACGGCGGATAGCCGGTGAGCAATGACAAAGACCGTTCGGCCCGCGCAAATCTGCGCATGTTGCGCTGGATGATGTTTTCGCTCTCACAATCGAGCGCGCTGGGTCGCCTCGTCGAAAATCAGAACGCGAGGAAGGCCTGGTTTTCCGCACCGCGGTCGAATTTTCTTCTCCAGACGCTGCCGAAAGATCGGAGTCACGCCGGCGGAAAGCACGATGTAAACGGAAGCGACCCGACCACGATCCTGGCCAGGAAGGGCGAATAATAGAACATCACCGCCAGGAAAACGAAGGTGAAGCCGAGGTCGATCACCAGGGTCAGCGCCGAGCTTGTGAGAAAATTCCTGATGTTCTCGAGCTCGCGGACGCGGGCGACCGAATCGCCTGCCCGCCTCGCCTCGAAATAGGCGATCGGCAGCGCGACGAGGTGCTTGAAAAGCCGCGCGCCCAATTCGACGTCGATTCGATTCGTGGTGTGCGAGAAGACATAGGTCCGCAAGCCGCCAAGGACGGTTTCAAACACCGAGACCGTGATCAGTCCGAACACCAGCACGTCGAGCGTGGTGTAACCGCGATGGGTTAGCACCTTGTCGGTGACAACCGGGAAGAACAGCGGCGTCACCAGCGCAAAAAGCTGCAGGAAGAAGGACGCGATCAGCACTTCCCCGAGCAGGCGGCGATATTTGTGCATCGCCTGCAGAAACCAGGTGATGTCAAAACGACGCGCCAGATCCGAGAGCGAGGCGCGCCGCGCCATCAGCACGAGGCGGCCGGACCAGATATCTTCGAACTGCGCGCGTTTGACGACCTGCGGGCGGCCTTCAGCCGGCATTTGCACCAGCGCATCGTCAGCGGTCAACCTGGCAACGATGATAAAGGTCTTGTCCTTGAGCTCGACGATGGCCGGCAGGGGCAGCTTTGTCAGGCCCGCCCAGTCGGTGATGACGGCTCTTGCCTTGACTTTCAGCTGCTTGGCACAGCGCAACATCTCCGGCACGCCAATCGGCGCGCAGCAAACTGATGTGCGATTTGCGTGGGATCAATCGCGACCTGATGGAACCTCAACAGGAGCGCAAGGCTCCGCAGCCCCGTATCTTGCCGTAGGGCTTCCAGCCTGCCCACTACCCCAAGTCGTCCGATCGACCATTGCACGTCTTCTCGGACAGCAACAAATAGAAACATGCTTTGCAAGAACTGCGGTCGTAAATTTGAGAACAGACATTTGCGGTCGGGCAGTTCTTGTTGAGCTGGTGCGGAAGTGCCCCGGCGAGGCATCCACACCGGCGTAAGATCTGCCTGACGAAAGACGCATCCAAGCGGAGTGCTCCCAAGTGAGTTGCACTCTCATCGCGCCGCTGATCGCCGATTCCCCCGCCTTCGAAGTTGACGGACTAAACTACGACTGCTCCCTTCGGCCGTTCTCTTATCGGTCGCGCATGGATATCGGGCGCGGCTGCTACAGGCTCAGCCCTCTATACCCTCCCCAAGGTCCATTCGATGCCGGCGTCGCCCTGGAGGCGGGCGATGTGACGCCCGATGTGCCGTTCAAGTACATCGTTTGTGGTCGCCAGCCCCATCTCAACACGTCGCTGTGCCCTTCCTGCAGCGTAAGATCGCGGTAAAGCCGCAGCGGTCAGCCATATCGGCGGCATCTTTCGACGACAGATGAATGAACCGAAACTGGTGACAATCGCCACGCCCGCGTTCCACGATCGCCTTACCGTCGGCCTCGTTCTCGAGCGGAGTACGCCTTGCTCCGCCCCCCGTCCCGGGCGACCCCGTCCTGTTCCGATAGAGGAGACGAGCGTTAATGCCCTACTCACGGTCGCGCGCATCTTCGGATCCCGCGAGCCCCTCGCTTGCGGGTTGAGACGGACCACCATCGCCTTGACGACCACCCGCCGTACGCGGAAGCGGCCTGTTCTTCCGATGCGCCAACCTCTACCATCGAGAGTGCGAAATCGTAGGGAACCGTAGGCCGGCGTAGAAAATCGTACGATTGGTAGCGGGGGGGATTCACTCGTTTCCCCCTCCCCGCTCGGACCTCTTCATCGTCATCCGGAGGGAAAGAAAAGCCGCCTGAGGGCGTTCTCTATGAGCGCCGTTGCGGTCGCGTCTAGGCGTGCGTCGCCTCCCGAACGCCCCGGCACGGAAGGCCAGATGTTCAACAATTCCGCTAAATTCGGCCGCGCGGTCCGTAGACCGCTTAGGCTGCTTTTAGGGTGGCATGGAAGCCCAAAAGGCCGCCGCACTCCGCGAGCCGCCTTAGTGCAGACGGAGCTTCGCGGTCAATAGACATCCCACCCCCAGAGCCGCGCCCACGCCTGCGACGCAGGCGAGCCATCCGAAATGGTCGAACAATTGGCCAAGCACGGCGCTGCCGATCAAGCCGCCAAAGAAATAACAAGCAAGGTAGGTGCCGCTGGCAACCCCGCGGTTCGTTTGCGCCGCCCGCCCGACAAAGCCGGTGGCGCAGGCTTGCGCAAAGAAGGTGCCGACCCCGACCAGCACCATCCCGGCGAGCACGTCCGCAAGGTGCGATGAGAGCATCAGTGGCAGCCCCAGTGCTGCGATCGTAAGACCGCCCCAAAGCGACAGTCGCATCCCCAACATCTCGACCACCTTGCCGGCCAGCAGCGTGGTGACGATCGAGGGGAGGAATACGAAATAGACAAAGCCCACCCCCATCATACCGAGCGAAAGAGGTGCGCGGACGAGAACGAAGTTCACGTAGGTGAACGTGCCGATGAAGGCAAAGAGGATACAGAAGCCGACGCCAAACGCGGCTCGCAGCACGGGATCGCGCCAATGCTCTATCATGGCCGCAAGCGGTGATTGCGTCGAGCCGATTGAATGCATGGGCTGGACACGCTTGATGGTGAAGTAGACCAGCAGCGCCCCCGCGACATTGAGCAAGGCAAAGAAATAGAAATTCGTCGCCAGGCCGAGATTGTCGGCTACGGCTGCCGAGATGAGACGCCCGACCAGATTGCTCGCGACATTCCCGGTGATGTAGGCGGCGAACGCACCGCCGGCATCCAACACGCTGCACTGCTCGCCCAGATAGGCGAGCGTGAGCGTGAAGGCTGAAGCCATGCAGAGGCCCTGCAGGATGCGAAGGATCGTGAAGACAGCAAGGTTGGGCGCGATGGCAAGCAGGCTTGTCGGGATAGCGAGCAGAAGGAGGCTCGCCAGAATGCCCATCTTGCGGTCGATGTGTGGGCTGAAGGATCCCACCACCAGTCCTGCGACAGCCATGCCGATGGTGCTGGCGTTGACCGCAAAGCCCATCGCTCCCGGCGTCACGCCATAGTGCCGCGCCAGGGATGGCAGGATGGCCTGAGTGGCGAAGAGATCGACAACCGTCAGGAACGCGGTGAGGCCGATCACCACTGATCGCAGCACCACGCCCGGCGAATGACCGTGCGCTTGCATGGCTTCCATCGTCGCTTCCGCCGGCATATCGGTCATGGCAGCAAATCCTGTAATGGCAGGGGGATGTGACGCCCGGGCGTGCGGGGCTAGACACGGGCTCCCGGGTCGTCACATCCGGTAACGAGGCGTGGGGCTGGAGCGCTCGTTACATGTTGTGGTCGGTTGGATCCTTGCGGACGTCGCCGACATAGAGAATGACGGTTTCCTTGCCGAGGTTCTTCCACCAATGCGAGGTGCCGTAGACCTCAGCTCGCAGGTCACCCGCCTTGTGCACGATCGGATCGACGCAGTTGCTGGCGTATTCCACGATCTCGCCTTGCTGGACGAAGATCAGCGCGGGCCGATCGTCGTGGCTGTGCCAGGGCACGATGCCACCAGGCTCGATGGTCAGTTTGCGGAAGCGCAGCTCGCGGCCTTCGATATGCGCGGGCTGCTTGCCGAGATCGATCGAGCCGAGCGTGACGTCGGTAACGCCGACCGGCTTGTAATCCACCATCTGGCGGGCGTTTGGTTTCATCTTGTCGGCCGGGCATTCGCCGGCGAGTGCGGCGGAAGCTGTCGCGAGCGAGATGGTAATGGCGCCGGCCACTCCGAGAACCTGCCAGACCTTGCGCGTGGTTACGAGTTCGTTGAACATGTCATTATCTCCTTGCTTCGATGCCGCGGCCTCGAAAAACCGGCCGGCTGTGTCATCAGCATCGCCCAAACCCTTGGCTTCTGGAAATGCCGGTTGGCTGTTGAGTTGATAGCGGCGGGCTATGCAGCTCATGCGTGACCAAGCATGTGCTTGATGTCGGAAGCGAACGTCGGATAGGCGTAGATGTGTTCGCGAATCTCGCTTGCGCGGATGCCGAACTTCATTGCCAGGCCGAACATGTTGACAAGCTCCTGGCCGGCATGACCGACGAAGTGCGCGCCAAGAATACGGTCGCTGCCACGATCGACGATAACCTTCGACCACGCGACCGTCTCGGCGTAGGTTCGCGCGGAAAACCAGTCATGCATGTCGTTGACGTGAATCTCGACCGCCAAGCCTTTCGCTTTCGCGGCAGCTTCGGTCAGACCGATCGAGGCGAGAGCGGGAACCGTATAGACCGCGGTTGCGATGCTGGCATAGTCGGGACTGTGCTTTGGCCCATCGACGATATTGCGACCGACGAGATCGCCTTCATATGTCGCGACAGGCGAAAGCTGGGGCGAGGTCGGGACGGCATCGCCGCAGATATAGACGCGCGAGTTGGAGGTCGAGCGCAGATGACTGTCGACGGCGATACGGCCATTGTCGTGATCAACCTGGCCTGCGGCGAGGCCGAGCGCGTTGACATCGGCAATGCGGCCGGCGCCATTGACCACCCAGTCGGCTTCCACCGCCTTTTCGACGCCCTCGTGAGTAAAGATGACGCGGAATCGTCCAGCGGTCGCCTCGATTCGCTCGATCCTGACGCCCGTCCTGATCTGCAGCCCGATCCGCTCGCTTTCGGCCTGCAGCGCGGTGACCGCATCAGGGTCCATGGCGGGCAAGAGCTGCGGCAGCGCTTCCAAAACCGTAACCCTGCTGCCAGCGCGCGCGTACACGTGGCCGAATTCGAGCGAGATCACCCCGCCTCCGATGAAGACCACGGATTCCGGGCGGCTGGTTTCGCTCAGCATGTCATCCGAGGTGAGCATGTGCTCTGCACCGGGGATCGGCAGCGGGCGTGGCTTTGATCCGGTGGCGATCACGATGTGGCTGGCCTGAAGCGTGCGGCCGCCGACGCGAACGGCATCCGGCCCGGCGAAGGTGGCGTGTCCCTTGATGACGTCGACGTCGCGCCGTGCCATGACGTGGGCCAAAACATCCGGGATATCCTTGATCATGTCCTTTTCGCGCGCGATCAAGGCGGCCCAGTCGAGTTGCGGCTTGGCAACCGCAATCCGATGCTGCGCAGCCCGGTCGATGTCGTGAAGCGCCTGTCCAGCAGCGACCAGCACCTTCTTTGGGGTGCAGCCGCGGTTGGGACAGGTGCCGCCGAGATCGCGCGATTCGACCATCGCGACCGAGAGGCCGGCGCGCCGGACTGGGCCGGTCACGCCGATGCCGGCATTGCCGCCGCCGATGATCACAACGTCGAATTTTTCCGCGCGCATCGGCCTCTCCCTTGAACAGCAGTTGCGAACCGCCAGCCAATTATTTGGTGGTGATGGTGGAGGTGATCGATTTGACGACCTTCGCCGCCATCTTGAATTGCGCGTCACGATCCCGGATGTTGTGACGCCGCGCGATCCAGTCGAAGTCCGTCCAGACTGCCCAGACATCGCCATTGTCGTCCTGCGTCAGCAGCAGGCGGACTGGCCAGTCCAATCCGGCATTGGGGTTCGACGTGACGAATTGCGTGCCGAGCGGCGGATTGCCGAACACGAGCAGCGTGGACGGCCGCAGCTTGATGCCGGCGTCGACCGCAAGCTTCGATTGATCGATCTCATCGAAGAATTTGATGCCCTTTGCTGCAATATCCGCCTTGATGCGCATGATCGCCTCGGACATCGGCACGGCGCTCTTGACGCGGACGATTCCGTTGTCGCGTTCGATCCTGGCATCGATGGGCGCTGCTGACGCCCAAAGGAGGATCAGCATGAGCAAGCTGGCGAACTTGCCAAGTCGCAATAGGTTGTAGCGGGACATAGCGGGCTCCTGTCGTTTGGGTCGGCGACAGGATCGTGATCTGCGAGCCAAGGTGGAAATACCTGTTTGCTCTCGATTCGATAGACGTGCAGCATCGATGCCCTGATGCGTTGCGGCTATTGATCCGATTGAGCAAGGGCATTTCCCAGTTCAAGCGCTCTGCCCTCAAATGTCATAGCGCCTGATTGGGGCGTTCGACGTCTATCGAGAGGAATAGTCATGACAGGTGCCCAAGATCCTGATCAGCGCTGTTATGGCAGCCGCTTGCGCGTAAAGATGCTAGACTGAGGGACAACATGCCGGAGCAAGGGATGACATCGCTTTCGCCAGCCGACGCCGAGCGGCTCAAGCTCGCCTTCCAACGCTGCCGGGAGATGGAGGGCACTCTCAACGAGCAGCTGCAAGCCTATGCGGCAGCCGGCCGGGAGATCTTTCCGGCCTATGGCGAAGCCGTCGATCGCCTCGTCGTCAGGATCAACGAAAATGGTGGCGGGGAAAACGCGCCGCGTCCAGGCGAGCCGATGCCGGCTTTCGTCCTGCCCGATGAGAGCGGTCGGTTGGTCCCTCTGCCCTCCTTGCTTGAGCGGGGTCCGCTCGCCGTGATGTTTTTCCGCGGCCACTGGTGTCCCTATTGCCGGCTGAATGTCAGGGCCGTGATCAAGGCCTATGACCGCATCAAGGCGATTGGCGCTGTCGTCGTCGCCATCATGCCGGAGACGCAGGAGTATGCGGTAAAATTCAAGACGGAAGCGGGCGCACCATTCCCCGTGCTGACTGATCTCGACAACGGGTACGCGCTCTCCCTCAACCTTGCGATCTGGCTTGGCGTGGAAATCGAGCGGCTATTGTCCTATCTCGATATGGCCGGCTTCCACGGCAATGACGGCTGGGTGTTGCCAATTCCCGCGACATTTGTCATCGGCCGCGACGGCATCGTCAGGGCGCGTTTTGTCGATCCGGATTTCCGGCGCCGCATGGCGATCGAGGATTTGCTCACTGCGCTGAAGGATGCGGGATAGAGTGCGCTCAGCGCTTCGCCCACGCGCTCATGCCAGTCGGCTTTTCTCCAGGAATTGACGCCAATCGGCCCCCCGCAGCATGCGCATCACCGCAGATGCGACGGCGGTGCGTTCGCGGCCGGCGACGCCGTACAGGTTAACCGTTCGTCGCGCGTCAAGTCCCTGGACCGAAGCACGTTTAAGCGTCAGTGGGATGCGCGAGGTTTCGGGAACGAGGGCCACGCCGAGATCGGCCTCCAGCAACGCAATCAGGTCTCGCTCGCTCGATATCTCGTGACAATGATCCACGTCCATTCCGTGTTCGCGCAGCGCGGTGTTCAGCCGCGCGGCGCCTTCGCAATATGCACGCGACAACAGCTGCTCCGAGCGCAGATCATCGACTTCAATGCCTTGATCTCGGGCGAGCCTGTGGTGAGCGCTGACGACGAGCCGAAAGTCTTCCGTGAACAGCGGCCAGCTGTCGAGCCGATCCCAGTTCGGGTCCAGCTCCGCCGCAATCCCGAGTTCGGCTTGCCCGTTCTTCAGCATTTCACCAACCTCGCGGCTATTGCCGCGGAGAAAGCGAAATTCGAGCCTGTTGAACTGCCGCTTGATCTGGTCGAGGAACGGAACCAGCAGCGACAAATCGATGGAATGGGTGAGCGCGATCCTCAGCGCGCCGATCTCGCCGCTTCGGAATGAGGAAGCGAGCGAACGCGCGCCAACGGCGGCTTCATAACACTGCTTCAACAACGGGTGCATGCGTTGGCCCAATTCGGTCAGTCCGGCCGGTCGCTCGCGCCGGAACAGATCCCCACCGAGCTCAGCCTCCAGCTGCTTGATGGCTCGGGTCAGCGACGGTTGCGTCACGTTGCATTCGTCCGCAGCGCGCGTGAAGTTGAGCGTGCGCGCGACCGCCAGGAAATACCGGACCTGATGCATTTCCATCGTCAAAATCCCCCTGATCCGGGCCAATGTAGCCGATCAGGGGCGGCTTTGACACCGGAACGACGATAGCGCGCACCTATGGTTTTGGAAGCGAATGGGCATTTCCGAAAGCTCGATTTGCGATGCAGATTTCCGAACCATCAGAGGCCCGACACGGGTACCGCCAGGAGGTTCGGAATATGAATATCCAGATCAAGTCGCAAGGCGCGCGCGATGCGAGAGTGCTCAGGGGCAAGGTCGCGCTGGTGACCGGCTCAACCAGCGGGATCGGGCTTGGAATCGCTCGCGCGCTTGCCGCGGCAGGCGCAGACGTCGTGCTCAACGGCTTTGGTCCCGCAGACGAGATCGCCAAAACGAAGCAGGCGATAGAAGCCGATCACGGCGTCAAGGCTGTCTATTCGGGGGCCGATATGCTGTCGGCCGACGCCATCGGCGACATGATCGCCGCGACCTTGGGCGATTTTGGGCGGCTCGATATTCTCGTCAACAATGCCGGCATTCAGCATGTTGCTCCCCTCGAGCAGTTTCCGGTCGCGAAGTGGGACCAGATCCTTGCGATCGATCTGTCGTCTGCCTTCCACAGCATGCGGCTTGCCCTGCCGGCCATGCGCAAACAGAAATTCGGACGCATCATCAACGTCGCGTCGGCGCATGGGCTGGTCGCCTCACCGTTCAAGGCGGCCTATGTCGCCGCCAAACATGGAATCGTCGGCTTGACCAAGGTCGCAGCGCTCGAGGCCGCCGAGGAGGGGATTACGTGCAACGCCATCTGCCCGGGCTATGTCTACACGCCCCTGGTCGAGGCCCAGATTGATGGGCAAGCGAAAGCATACGGCATCTCCCGCGACCAGGTGATTCGCGACGTGCTGCTGGCGCAGCAGCCCAACAAGCGTTTCGCGACAGTCGAGGAGATCGGCGCGCTGGCGGTTTTCCTGGCAAGTGAAGCCGCAGCGTCGATCAACGGAATTGCCCTGCCGGTTGATGGCGGCTGGACGGCGCACTGAAACGGAGCCCGCGTAACAACACCGATGGCCTTGCGAAACTTAAGCAGTGGCGCAAACGAGTGGGAGCAGGACATGCACGACAAGACGTCGACGCTGAAATCGATGGCCAGGGATCTTCCGGGCCAGGTGGTGCTCGTCCTGCAGGGCGGCGGCGCACTCGGCTCGTACCAGGCCGGCGTCTATCAGGCATTGCACGAGGCAGGGATCGAGCCCGACTGGATCATCGGCACATCGATCGGCGCCATCAATGCAAGCCTCATCGCTGGTAACCCGATCGAGGACCGGCTGTCGCGCCTGAGAGAGTTTTGGAAACGGATGGAGCAGAATCCGGTCTGGGATATCCGCACCGCCTTTCCCGGCTTCAATGAGCGGCTGTCCTATTGGGCGACCATTACGCACGGAATAGCCGGCTTCTTCCGGCCAAACGCCCTGGCACACGCCGGAGACAGTTATCCGCTGGGCGCGGAACGCGCCGGTTACTATTCGACCGCCCCACTCGAGCAAACGCTGGCCGAACTTGTTGATGTCGATTTGCTCAACAGCTGCACCCCACGCCTGACGGTCGGCGCCGCTCACGTGCGCACCAGCCAGATGCGCTATTTCGACAGCCGCGATGGCGAGCTCACCATCAGGCACATCATGGCCTCCGGTGCGTTGCCGCCGGCCTTTCCCGCCATTCGCATCGACGGCGAGCTCTATTGGGATGGCGGCATTCTCTCCAACACGCCGACCGAAGTCGTGTTCGACGATAATCCGCGCAAAAACTCGCTCATCTTCGCCGTCCATCTGTGGAATCCGGCGGGCCTCGAGCCGACGACGATGGCCGAGGTGCTGAACCGACACAAGGACGTGCAATATTCCAGCCGGATCATGAGCCATATCGCACGCCAGCAACAGGCGCATCGGTTGCGCCACATCATCAACGAGCTCGCCAGACGGCTGCCCGAGAGTGAACGCAACAGCCCGGAGGTGCGCGAAATGGCCGGCTACGGCTGCCAGACACGCATGCACGTCGTGCGTCTGCTCGCACCGCAACTCGATCGCGAAACCCATACCAAGGATATCGACTTCAGCCCACGCGGCATCATGCGGCGCTGGGACGCAGGCTACTCACACACCCGGGCGGCCCTCGAGCACGCGCCATGGGTCGGCGAGTTCGATCCGCTCTCCGGCGTGATCCTGCACGAACAGATGGAGCTCATGCCCGCGGCGGCGGAGTGAGAAACTCCCGAAGACGGGATTTGCGGAATTGTCGGTTTCAATCATCAGCGGCTCGGCCATCCTCCGCGGTGAGGTTCCTGACGGCCAGAGGGACCTCGCCCAGCCATGACGATCTCATGGCCACGTGAACCAGCGCTCCGACGGCACGCGAATATGGCCTGCCTTTTACGGTCGTCAGACTTACTTCCCGCCAGAATTCCGGGTTGACCAACGGTCTTGCGACAACGTCCGGGTTGGAGATCGAATATTTCGGGAAGAAGCCGAACCCGAAGCCGCTCGCGATCATGGCCAGTACCCAATCGTCCCGGTCGCTTCGATAGACGGTTTCGCAGTCGACGCCGCGGGCGTCGAACACGCTGTCGACAACGTCGTTGAACTCACAGAACGAACGCTGCACGTATTTTTCGCCTGCGAGGTCAGATATCTCAATCTGATCGTGCGACACGAGGCGGTGCGTGTGCGGAAGCACGATCATCATCTGTTCGCGGAATAGTGGCAAATAATTCAAGCGGGAGTCGAGCCCGCGGTCTGGGCGACAGTAGATCGCAATCTCGGCCGACGACGCGACCAGCTGCTCTTCGACCGACTGAGCGGTGCCATCGATCAACTCCAGCTTAACATCGGGATGCGAACTACGGAAACGGGCGAATAGCTGAATTAGCAGCGCCGGCGCTATCGTGCACATGATCGCGAGCCTCAGTTGCGTCGTCGTGCTCGACACGTGATCCCTGGCCTGCTGCCTGGCGACCTCCATGTTGTCCCACGCCTCCTGCAGATAAGGCCTCACGATCCGGCCTAGCTCGGTGAGACGGATCCGCGATCGCTCGCGATGAAACAGGCGCCCTCCGAATTCCTTTTCCAGAAGCTGGATGGCCCTGGTCAGTGATGGTTGCGTGACGTGACACCCTCGTGCGGCCTGCGTGAAGTTCAAATGCTCGCATACCGCAAGAAAATACCGAACCTGGTGCATCTCCATGCGTTTGCCCGCCGAATTTCGCAGCTGTTATTTTGATTGAAGGGCCATGACGGGCGACCACCTGTCGTCAACGCCCGATTGCTCGAGGAGCCTGCACCGACCAAGCATCAGCTCAGTCGGCCTGTCGTGAGGACGTTGGCGCAAAACAGCCTCGAAGCAACAGATGGCGCCCCGGAAGTTGCGCGCGCGATATTCCTGCAAGCCCTCTTCGTAGTCGAGGATCCATGCCGGGCCCGAGTCATCCTGACCTGAACCGATCAATTCGTACACTGCGAGGCCCTCGGTCTTGCCGTAGACCGCGATACGATCGATCTCGCGTGTCACCATTGCGCCCTCGATGAGACGTTTGGTGTCGGCTCCAATCAGAATCTGTGTCTCATAGTGCTTGTTGGCGCCTTCCAGGCGGCTGGCGACATTCACCGCATCGCCAATGACGGTGTAGTTAAGCCGCAGTTCCGAACCGATATTGCCAACCAGCATTCGGCCGGAATTAATGCCGATGCGGATCTGCAGGGGATGGCCGTGATCGTCGTTGACGCCGGCGGCCGCGATGGCGTGGCGGCAGGCGAGCGCCGCGCGGCAGCAGAGCAGTGCATGTTCGGGCTGCGCGGTCGGTGCGCCCCAGAACGCCATGACGGCGTCGCCGATGAATTTGTCGATGGTGCCGCCGTGGGCGACGATGACCTCGGAGGCGATGTCGAGGTAGCGCGACAACACCGGCACGACGCGATCGCCCATACGCTCGGAAAGCCCGGTGAAGCCGGCCACATCGATGAACATCACCGTCAGCTCCTGGATCGAGCCGCCGGGCTTTGCCTCGACGCCCTGGTGCAGGAGCGAGCGGACCAGATCGGCCGGAATGAATTTGCGAAAGGCGGAGAGGCCGGCGGCCATTTCGGCAATCGCGCCCGAAAGGCTCGCGATCTCGGCAACCCGCGACGGGTGGCGGCGGACCTGATCGAGCGCAAAGCTTTCCACGTGGCGGATTTCGCCCACCACGCGGGCGAGCGGTGCCGCAATCACCGAGCGTGCCAGCATCGCCGATAACAGTGCGGCCAGCAACGCGCCGACGGCCAGACCGATGAGAAGCCGCCGCAGCGTGGTCTCGACGGGTCCGAGGAATTCGGCCTCAGGGATGACGGTCACAAGCGACCAGCCGGGAAATGGGAGCGAGCTCAGCGTGACCTCATAGGCCGCACCGTCGTGCGAGAGCCTGCGCCGCCAAGCCTGGTTGCGGCCCGCCTCGTTCATCGCCATGCGCGCCAGCGGCAGCATGTCGATCCGGCTGTGGGCAGGATGCAACTCATCGGCGTCCTTGTCGGGTGCCGCGATCAACTCGCCGCTGCCATCAAGGATGAATGCTGTGCCGGTGCGTCCGACCTCGAGCTGTGAGAGGAAACGGGAGAGCCGCGTGTACTCGATGATGACGGCAAGGACACCCTGCCGCTCCTGGTAGACATCGATCGGTCCCGCAAACGCGATTGACGGACGCGGCCCAATCGGATGGTTGAGCACCCGAGACCATTGCGGGCCGTCAGCGGCCATGCCGGTCTTGAACCAGCTCTGGTCAGTGACGCGGAAATCAGTTGGCTCGAAGCGGCGGGTCTCGAATTCGATGTCGCCGGGGATCACCTGATATTCGTCGATCCGACGTTGGCCAGGGCGATCAGTCTTTGAAATCTCCATCATCTCGAGGTGACCGTCGCCAAGCTTGTGGGCGGCGAAAAAGGAGCCGTCGGGCCAACCGAAAGCGACCCAGGAGATCGTCGCCTGCGACTGCAGTTGCGACAGGAAGACGAACTCGCGCTTGTCGGCCTCGCGGGTATCGAGCACGTTCTGCAGAAACAGCGTCCGGATCGCGGTATGGGCGGCGCGGGCTTCGTCGACGATCGCCGAGACCTCCTTGCGCACGGCAGCGACGATCTGCTCGTTGATCGTCGAGGCGAGCTGGCGGCTGATCGATTCGGCGGTGCGCCACCACAGCAGGCTCGAGGCGGCTGCGGTAAGCAGGATCGCCGTCAACACGAGCGCGGAAACCGCCAACCGAATGCTGACGGTCAGCGTTTTCGCGGAAGGAAACCGCAGGCGTTCAAATGGGCTTGGTGATGGAACGGCGTTCATGCTGGCTTTCGCCGATCTTCGCGAGGACGTTGAGGGCGATACGGTGGGCCGTCGCAAGTTGTTACATGGCGCCGGCTTGTCTCGATCCTGCCCGCGGATATGGACCCTCACCAATGCCCGTCAGGCCCGGTTTCGATAGCGACAAGGCATTGGAGGGCGACGCGCGTCTTCGCCTATCTGGACCCAAGCGCGGCCCCGCGGGGACCATCAGCGCGAAACCTGAAGCGGTCTCACGGCTTCGTGAGTGGCCCAGTCAGTAATGCCGGCCGTGAGCGGAACGAACGAGACGATGCGCCCCTTTCGCCGAGGAGGCGATGTAATCCGAAGTGGAGAAATCAATGAAGACCATTGTCAGTTCGCTGGTCCTGGCCGGCGCCGTGACCACCGCGCTAGCGACAGTTGCCGCCGCCGGTCCTCTCACCAAGGCGGAAGCCGATGCCGCGGTCGCCGCGCACAAGGAAAAGTGCTTTGGCGTCGCCCTGAAGGGGCAGAACGATTGCGCCGCCGGTCCCGGCACGACCTGCCAGGGCACCTCGACCGTCGACTTCCAGGGCAACGCCTGGAAATTCGTGCAGGGCGGTACGTGCACGAGCATCCAGCTTCCGAACGGCAAGGCCGGTTCGCTCAAGCCGGTTTGATCGGCTGGACGAAGGACCACCACGACAGCGGGAAAGCGGACAGACAACATGAGTGCAGCGGTCTTATCCGGATTGCTTGCAGCCGAGCCTCCCCGCTTTCCTGGGTTTCACGTAGGCGGCCTGGCCGGAAGCAGCTTCAAGCACGAGCACTTCGCGGCGATCCTCGACGAAGAAAGGCATCGCGGCTTCTTCGAGGTCCACGCCGAGAACTACATGGGAGCCGGCGGGCCGCCGCACCGCGCGCTGGAGGCCCTGCGCCGCGATCATCCGATATCGCTGCATGGCGTCTGCATGTCCATTGGAGGCCCGGAGCCGCTCGATACGGCCCATCTTGCGCGTTTCCGCGCCTTGGTCGAGCGCTACGAGCCTGCACTGGTATCGGAGCATTTAGCCTGGTCGACCCACCAATCCAAATACCTCAACGACCTGCTGCCGCTGCCCTACAACAAGGCGACGCTCGGTCGTGTCTGCGATCATATCAACCAGGTACAGGACGCCATCTGGCGGCCGCTTCTGCTTGAGAATCCATCCAGCTATTTGGCGTACAACGAATCCATGATGGGAGAAGCGGAGTTCATGCTACGCGTCACGGAACGCACCGGGTGCGGCCTGCTGCTCGACATCAACAACGTGTTCGTCTCCGCGACCAATCATGGATTCTCGGCACTGAAATATCTCGCCGACTTTCCGCTCGCGCGCGTCGGAGAGATCCATCTTTCAGGGCACGCCGAGCAAACTGACGACGAAGGTGACCCGCTCCTGATCGACAGCCATGATGGGCCGGTCGCTGATGCCGTGTGGAAACTCTACGAGATCATCATCGGACGATGCGGTCCGATTCCGACGCTGATCGAATGGGACAGCAACATTCCCGACTGGTCAATTTTGAAGGCCGAGGCGGTGGCTGCGCAAACAATCCTCAACCGCTACCAGAAAGATGTGCGTCATGCTGTCGCTTGAGCCGGAACGAGCGTCATACGCGGCATTTGTGTCGTCGCTTCTGGATCCCGCGGGCGCCACGCCTGCCGTCGTGCTCGGTCCCGCGGGCAAGGGCGCCGTCAAACGCTACAACGTCTATCGCAACAATGTCACGGTCAGTCTCATTGACGCGCTCGCCGCCGTCTATCCTGCAGTCCAGCGCATCACCGGGGTCGAATTCTTTCGCGCCATGGCGCGCTTCCACGTCCGTGCCACGCCACCGAGCTCACCGCTGCTGTTCGAATATGGTCGCGACTTTCCGGCCTTCATCAAGACATACGAATACGCGCGTGGGCTGCCTTGGCTTGCGGACGTCGCAAGGATCGAGCGAGCCTGGCTCGACGCCTACCACGCGGCCGACGCTGAGGCGCTGTCTGCCGAAGCGCTGGCGTCATTTCCACCCGAACGGCTGGCAGACGCCGTGTTCACCGCTCATCCCGCGACGCAGATCGTGCGCTCCGCATTCTCGGCGGTCACCATCTTCGCCGCCAATCGCAGCGAGGCTGCGGTCGGTCCGATCGATGCGGGAACACCTGAAGATGCCCTGATCACGCGTCCCGATGCTGACGTCATCGTGCGGCATTTGCCCAAGGGAGGCGCGGTGTTTCTGCAAGGTCTGATGTCCGGACAATCGCTCGGCGAGGCCGCGGCATTCGCGCTGGAAGCATCGCCGTCTTTCGACATCGCCACCAACATCGCCGGAATGATCGAGGCTGGCGCCTTCACCGCCGTAAGCGCAGGAGCAGCATGATGGTCATCGATCAACATTATGGCGGGAATGAGCGACTTCGGCTCGTCGCTCTTGTCGGCAAGGCCAACCACTTGGTCCAGACCATAGCCCGCCCGTCGCTGGTTCAACTTCTGATGCGCCTCGCTCTCGCGGTTCCATTCTGGAAATCCGGTATCCTCAAATGGGATGGCTTCGGAAGGCTCAATGATACGGCCGTTACCCTCTTCACTGACGAGTTCATGCTGCACCTTCCCGGCGGTCCCTACCATTTTCCTGCGCCGAGCGTGGTGGCGTTCTTGTCCGGAACGGGGGAAATCCTTTTCCCGGTCCTGCTGGTTCTCGGCCTCGGCACCCGCTTTGCGGCCCTCGGGCTGTTGTTCATGACCGTTATCGTCGAACTGACCGTGCCTGACGGCTGGCCAATTCATCTCACCTGGGCAGCGATGGCACTCGGAATCATGGCTTGGGGTCCGGGAATGTTCTCGACTGATTGGTGGTTGAGAACGGCAATCGGCGGGGCCTCGTGTTCGGGCGGTTAGTCGAGCCTGGCGAAATGGATCCGTGCGCTTGAGCAAGCAGATGTCGATTCTAGAGTCGAGCCCGCCGTTCTCCGAATGCGTGATCGAGCTGACCGATAAGGAGGCAGATAGCGGCATGCGTTTGCGAGCGATCGACGGTTTACCCTGGGCTTCAGATGATGTTTCCAATTGTTTCGGGGCCGGCTTCGCTCTGGCGCCAAGACCGAAAATTGGCCCCGGCGAGCCATCGCTCACCGGGGCCATTCGGGTCGTCGAAGTCGGTTACATCCGCCGGCCAGCCGACGATCCTTTCCGTAGCACGTCGCCCCGATTATTGATCCCCGAGGGTCTGTCGGTCAAGACGATCGCGGGCCACCGGGATACTTCAGCCGTGCCACCATGCGTGACGTTCCTTAAGATGAGCCTGCGCGATGCCTGCCACCCGCGGTTCGCGAACGTACCGCCGAAGCCGCGTTGTCAGCGCAGCCGCAAACTCGATGGCGTCGGGATATTGAGATTCCATAGGCGCCCTCTTGCAATATTTTGCAGCTCCTGTCGACGCTTCGCGCGAACGCGGTGAGAGCTGCCGGATCGCCAGCTCCGTTGGTTCTGACGAGGACGACGGTGCGACCTTCGATGTCGGATACGAGTGACCCCGGTCTTTCGGCCCGCCACGTTGTGCCCGTGACGTGTCCGACCTCGTTTCAGAGCTTTGCCCGTTCATGCCGGTCGCGGTGGTCAGGCGAGTAAGAAGCGTTCGACCGGCCGATGACGACTCTCGCGGAGTCCCCGATCGTCAGCCTGACGCTTATAACTGCGGCGCCGCCGCAAGCCGTAGCAAGCTCCCTATAAAATTTGCCGATCTTGGGCTTCGCGGCTTAAAAGGCTTTTCGTTCGTCGGCCGATTGAACGTATTCAGGTCGAAAGCAAAGGACGGTCCGGGAGTCCGTTGGCCGCGATTGCCGTCAACTACCGCCTCAGGTGGAGAAATATCCTGACCAGCGTGGCCTCTCCGAAGAATCCGACCCGCGTAGGAGGAAGACAAGCCCCAGCGCTATCAGCAGCACGCCGGGCCAAGGTGCCATCCAGCCTTCCCCATCATTGCTTGCCTCGGCGCTAAGGAAAGGACGATCGGGTTCGCTGGAGGCCCCTAGCCGGCGGCCACACCGATGTGATGGACCACTTACTGGCCGCGCTTTACATGCGCGTGCTGTTCGGCAGGCCGGCGAGCGAGGCCTTCGCTGAACGGCTGGTTGAGCGATTGTTGAAGCGCCAATTAGTGACGACCATCAGACCCATGGACCGGAGCGAGGGCGAGCTTCGGCTGGCGTGGAGAGCGATGATCATGACACCTCAGCCGATTGGGCTTATGGCTAGCTCCGCTAACTCTGCCGGAGAGAAAGCGAGGACCTACCCAATGGAGCAAAGCGCACGGATCTCGGCCCTACCATTGAGGGTAAGAAATCGCGCAAAATCGTGGTTTAGCGTACGAAATCGCACCGCATGGTAGCGGGGGTCCGCTACATCGCGAAACCCATTATCGTGGAAGCGCTGTTTTATTATCGGCGAGCAGCCTAACTGGCCAGCGGTCAGCCAATAGCCGCCTTTTCTGCGCGATCCAACTACGGGCGCGAATGCAACCAAGCAAATTCAAATCGTGAAGGCGCAACCACCTATATCGCCATTCGCTTCTGCGATTTGATCGTCAAAGCTAGCGTCGCGAGCCGCGGCTCGCGCTCCCAAGGGAAGCGGAGAAGACAAACAAAATCAATGATCTAAGAGACCGTTTAGGAAAGAATGGAACAATCAATGACTTACCCGTCGCACCCTATCCGGCCAAAAATGGGCGTTCCTCGCTCGATCACAGCACTTGGTTGCAGTGGCTATTAACCACCGGTGCAGCTTGCGTTGCAGCAATGTTGGGCATGTATATCCCGCAATATCGCCTCCGTGACGGAACGCGCCACCAGTTCCTCCACCCCTGCAGCACTGCCGATCACTCCGGCAAATGCGATGTCGGAGCGTCCTAGTTCGGCGGTCAGCCGCGGAGCGTCCCTCGCGCCGTGCATGCCTTCGCCAGAGAATAATCCGACCACGACGATAGGCCCCGAAACTGCTTTGGCCGCTTCCGCGAGGAAGGGTCTTTCCTCCAGGAATGCGATCCGGACCTGCCGGAATGCGGCGCGGCCTTCAACCCCGCGTACCACCTGTTCGGTGGCTTCGCGCGACGACGAATTGCGCCGTGAACCATGAGCGAGGCATATGACAGTACTCAGTTGAGGTGCGAATCCACGCTCGCGCGCAGCCTGTTTGGCAAACCCGACCACAAGATCGGGCAATCCCGGATCAAGCCCCAGCGGCGGAAGAACTTGGATTTCGCGGTATTGATCGTTGGCTTCATCGAGCAATTGCACAAGTCGGTCGCGGGTGAAGTAACCGCTAGAGACAAACAGCGGGTAGACCAGGATACGGCGGGTCCCAAGAGCGTTCAGCGCATCCCTGATGGTCGGCACACCGCTGACGAAGCCAACGGCCAACTCCGGGACCAGGCCGCGGTCGGACAAGGCGCGCGCAATCCGCAACACGCCTTCATTTCGGGCGTCCTGACGCCGCTCGCCGTGGGCGGCTAGCAATAGCGCGGTCTGTGAAACGAAATCAGATTGGTTCAACCGCGGTCCTCCAGCGTATCAGCGCCGTCATACGTCGCAAGAGAAGCCAAGGATCCAATCCTCACTTACATTCATATAACTGAATATTATAACCCCTGCCGGGTCAAGCCCTTTCTGGGCCGAACAAGGCTCCAGAACCGATGATCAGCGCGAACGCTGAGCGAACCCCCTCGCGCGCTAGTTCGATACAATCGATGATTTTCATCCAAATTATGAGTTGGATTGCTTTAGCCAGCTGCGCCAAACTTTGATTGTCACTGGAGGCGCCCCATGTCGAGCATCACAGTCGCCGCTCACGCGAGCGAGCGCAGGCCCTCTGCTCTCGTGCTCCTGCCGGGACTTGCGATCACCGCCGGCATTGCACTGATTGCCTATTTGGCTTCCCACAACATCAGTCTGCTCAAGAACTACCAGATGATCATGGCGATCATTCTTGGCGCGCTTGTGCATAATGTTATCGGGATACCGGTCGCCGCCAATGAGGGGGTGGCGTTCGCGTTGCGTCGGATCCTGCGTTTTTCGATCATTCTCCTGGGCCTGCAGATTACGGCGCAACAGGCCATCGAGGTCGGCGCGGCAGGCATCGCCTTGATCGCCGTTGGCCTTTTGGCCACGCTGCTTGCAACTATCGTGATGGGCCGCATCCTCGGCGTTCCCCGCGGTCTCTCGCTTCTCATCGGGGTCGGGACTGCAATCTGCGGCGCTTCCGCCATTATTTCCGCCAAGGCGGCCGTGCAGGGCAAGGACGAAGACGCTGCCTATGCCATCGCCAGCATCACCCTGTTCGGCACCGCTGCGATTTTCGTCTATCCGATCGCAAACGGTTTCCTGCATCTGGCCCCGCGCGACTTCGGTCTGTGGGCCGGCGCTTCGATCCATGAAGTCGCGCAGGTGGTGGCGACTGCATTTGACGGCGGTCCCGACGCGCTGCGCATCGGCACCATCGGGAAGCTGACACGCGTGGCAATGATGGCGCCGGTCATCATCGTGTTGGGCGAGTTGAGCCTCCGCCTCGGGCTTGGACGCGCCGACGCAAAGGTGCGTGCGCCCTTCCCCTGGTTCCTGGTCGGCTTTCTTGCGATGGTCGCGGTCGCCAGCTTCGTCGCCCTGCCGCACGACAGCAGCGGCATCGTGGACACCTCGGCCCTTTTTGTCCGCGAGCACATGAACGCAATTTCAAGCGGGACAGCGTTCCTGCTCTCGATGGCGATGGCGGCGATGGGAATGCAAGCCAATATCCGTCACATCAGGTCGAACGGGGGCCGACCGTTGCTGTTGGGCCTGTTGTCGACCCTGTTCATCAGCCTGACAACACTCGAAATGATCCACTGGTTGGGCTGAAGGCGAGCGGCTCACCAAGGACTTTCCCGATATCTGGTGATAAGAAGGTCGGGGCCAGCAGCCGCTGGTCCCTTTTCTGCCCGCGCGATGCGGGCCGCCAGGAAAGCCGAGTTGACCCTCGACCAGTTGCGAATCTTCATTGCGGTCGCCGAACGCCAGCACATTACCCAGGCGGCGGCGATCGTGAACCGGACGCAATCGGCCGTCAGCGCAGCGATCTCCTCGCTTGAGAGACGACATGGCGTGCGACTGTTCGATCGGCTTGGGCGTCGCATCGCGCTCACCGCTGCGGGTAGGACGTTTCTCGAGGAAGCAAAGGAGTTGCTCGCGCGAAGCAGGGCAACCGAGCAGGTGCTCGCCGACCTGGCGGAGCTCAGAATCGGATCGTTGTCGCTGGCAGCGAGTCAGACGATCGGCAACTACTGGCTGCCGCCACGGCTTCATCGTTTTGCCATGAGCTATCCCGGTATTTCCATCCGCCTCACTATCGGCAACACGCAGGAAGTCGCTGCTCTAGCAGCGACCGGCGATATCGATGTGGGCTTTGTCGAAGGCGACGTGCGCGACGCAAACCTTGCCGCACGCGCAGTGGACGAAGACCAACTGGTGATTGTCGCCGCGCCAAACATGAAAATTCCACGAAAGCCTGACAGCGGCTGGCTTACCGCGGCTCCATGGGTGGCACGTGAAACCGGCTCGGGAACGCGAGAAGCTTTCGAAACCGCTCTCAAGAAGTTCGGCGTGAGGCTCGTAGAGCGCCGGATCGTGCTCGAGCTTCCCTCCAACGAATCGGTTCGCGCTGCCGTCGAATCGGGGGCCGGCCTTGCCGTCATGTCGCAGCTGGTAGCCGAGAGCTCAATACGCTCTGGCGCACCGGTCACGCTGCCTCTGCAGCTCGCCAGACGGCGCTTCTACTCGATCAGGCACAAGCAACGGTACCTGTCGCTGGCTGCCCGCGCCCTGCTCAAGCTCTCCGGCGAGGATTCCCAGCCCTAGGTCGGGCGGAGAAGTGGTCTTCGACGAGCAAGTGATGGGCTCAGCCGGCCCTGATCCTGCGCGTGTGTTCGTCCCGCACCGGAGACTGGAGCGCCGCCCTCACGCGCTCGGCGATGGCAAGATACGCCGCCGCGTGGGATCCGTCCGGAGAAGCGGCCACCACCGGCGTTCCACCGTCCGAGGTTTCGCGAATGGCGATATCGAGCGGAATTTCGCCGAGGAATGGCACGCCGAGCTTTTCCGCTTCGCGTTTGGCGCCGCCATGAGCAAAGATCTCCGAACGTCCGCCACAGTGCGGGCAGAGGAAGTGGCTCATATTTTCGATTACGCCGAGCAGCGAGACCTCGACCCGCTGGAACATGGCGGCGCCGCGCCGGGCATCGAGCAAAGCGAGATCCTGGGGCGTCGAAACCAGGATCGCGCCCGCAAGGGGCACATTCTGAGCGATCGTGAGCTGTGCGTCGCCGGTTCCAGGCGGCATGTCCACGACGAGAACATCCAGCTCGCCCCAATCGACGTCACGCAGCAGTTGCGTCAGTGCCGACATCACCATCGGGCCGCGCCAGATGATCGGTGCATCGTCCTCGACCAGAAAGCCGAGCGACATCACTTTGACGCCATATCTCTGCAGCGGGACGAGCGAATGGCCGTCCGCAGCCATCGCCGGCTTCTCATGGAGGCCGAACAATTTCGGCATTGAAGGTCCGTAGACATCGGCATCCAGCACACCGACTTTCATCCCGAGCCGGGAAAGCGCCAGCGCCAGATTGCAGGCCGTAGTCGATTTGCCAACGCCTCCCTTGCCGGAGGCAACCGCGATGATCTGCCTTACGCGATCGATGCCGCCGCCCGCGCGGCGCGCGGTGGGTTCCGCACGCCTCTCTCTCTCATTTTGGGGCTTCGCCTCGGAGGTCAGCGCAACCAGCGCCGAGCCGACGCCCGACAGCACCTTCAACGCCGACTCCGCGGCACGGCGCATTGGCTCCAGCGCCTGCGCAAGCTCGGGGGCAACGCTGATGGCGACACAAACCTTGTCACCGCGAACACTGATGCCCGAGACCAGGCCGGTCTCGGTCAACGGTGTCCGACCATCAGGTCCCGTGACGCGGGCAAGCGCATTGAGAATATCGTCATTCGTCAGCATTGTACCCTCACTCGCTGCTCGTTGAACACTGGGACGGTTGCCTTGGCACAAACGTCTTGGTCGCAAACATCGCCGGCACGCGCCGGATCGGCCGAATGCCAATCGAGTTTGTCGCGAAGCGTGACCACCGAGCCGATAATGGTGATTGTCGGCCCACGCAATCCAGCCTGCCGCACCTTCCCCGCGAGCGTCATCAAAGTGCCTGTGACAACCTGCTGGCTCGGCCTCGTCCCGTTGTCGATCACCGCTGCGGCGAGCTCGGGATCGGCGCCTCGCACGATGAATTCGCGCATCAATTCGTCGAGATGGCCAAGCCCCATGTAGATCGCGACGGTCTGGCGCGGTTGCAGCAGCAATTTCCAGTCGAGATCGACAGGACCGTTCTTACCCTGCGCGGTGACGAATATGCAGGCCTGGGCATGATCGCGGTGCGTGAGCGGGATTCCGGAATAGGCCGAACAGCCCGCGGCTGCGGTGATTCCGGGGCAGACCTGAAACGGAATTCCGCGCTCGGCCAGAAGCTCGATCTCCTCACCGCCTCGGCCAAAGATGAAGGGATCGCCGCCCTTCAGCCGCAAGACACGCTTGCCTTCCCCTGCAAGGCGCGCCAACAACTCGCTGATCTCGTGCTGCGGCAGGGTGTGGTCCTTCGGTCGCTTGCCGACATTGATCCGTTCCGCATCGCTACGGACCAGATCGACGATCGCGGGATCGACCAGCCGGTCATAGACGACGACATCGGCCTTCTGCATCAACCGGAGCGCGCGCAGGGTAAGAAGGTCGGGATCTCCCGGCCCCGCGCCGACCAGATAGACTTCGCCGCGCGCCGGGGCAGCACCGGCACGCTCATCCGCGAGCAGTGCCTCAGCGGCTCGCCGCGCGGCACTTGCGCTTCCCTGCAGCCTTCTTTGCCTCGTGGCGAAAGATATTGGGAGATTGCCCATCAACACCCTCTAGGATCCGATAACTGCCAGCGCGCCCTGGTCGGCAGTTGGTCTGACGACTGCTTCAGCCTCCCCGCCGCCGTTGCGCACCATGCGTGCGAATGCCGTAAACCGCCTGGCCCAGCGATGGCGCGAGGTGTCGCGCAAGTGGCTGAAGCTTGCGAGGAGATTGCGAATGATGATGCCGTCGCGCTCGCCATCCACCCCGAAGCCACGCCGCATGCGATAGGCGAAGTGGCAGGCGGGATCGATGTTGTGCAGCCCGCCGTAGTGAAACTCGTGAGCTGGAATCGCGCGGTGCGCCGGCCTGAAGGGCCAGGGAGCATCGGCCGTTTCCTCGAGAACGACGAGGCCTCGCCCCTGCGGACGTTCGCCGACGACGGTGTCTGCTGGAACGACTCCGACCATTTCGTGCGAGTGCCCGCGGAACGCGATCGAGCGGGTCAGATACATCAGGCCGCCGCATTCGGCATAGGTCGGCAGGCCGCCATCGATTGCGGCCCGCACTTGGGCCCGCATGGCGCAATTGGCGGAAAGGGCTGCGGCTTGTGTCTCCGGAAAGCCTCCACCGATGAAGAGTGCGTCGACCGCCGGCAGCCGTTCGTCACGCACGAGATCGATGAACACAAGCTCTGCCCCAGCCCGCTCCAACGCCTCGAAATCATCGGCATAATAGAAGCCAAAGGCGGCGTCGCGTGCTACAGCTATGCGGATGTCGCGCTCTACCGCCGCTTCGACGACCGCCGGCCCGGCGGGGCTTCCGGCTGCGGTCGCTATCGCGATCAACCGATCGAGATCGACGTTGCGCGCGACGACGTCGCGCATATGGGCAAGCTTCTCATCGCGGCCGGCATCCTCGGCGGGAGTTGTCAGGCCGAGATGTCTCTCTGGCACGGACAGCCCATCATCGCGACCGATCGCGCCCAGCACCGGCACGTCGGTGTAGCGTTCGAGCGCCTGACGGAGCTTGGATTCCTGTCGAGCACCACCGACCCTGTTGAGGATAATGCCGGCGACGCCGATCGACTGGTCGAAGGCGGTATAGCCCAGGATGAGCGGAGCGATCCCCCGCGCCATGCCCATGCTGTCCACGACCAGAACCACGGGCGTGCGCAGCAGGCGTGCTAACGCCGCGCTGCAATCTGCTCCTGCGACGTCGACGCCGTCATGAAGACCTTTGTTGCCCTCGACCAGCGAAATATCCGCGCCGCGTGATCGGTTACGGAAAGTGGCGACTATCTCGGTTTCGGTTTGCGTGTTGAAGTCGAGATTATAGCAGGCGCGCCCGCTGGCCCGCGCAAGCCACAGCGGATCGATATAGTCGGGCCCCTTCTTGAAGGTCTGGACCGACAGACCCCGTGCGGCGAGCGCGCCGGCAAGCCCGGCCGAGATCGTGGTCTTGCCCGACGACTTGTGGGTTGCGGATATAAATAGCCGGCCCATCTGTCACGCAGCCGCCAGAAGGCGGCCCCTGTCGCGTCCCTGCCACAAGCTTTCGGCCTGCGCGTGGGCGCGCTCGGCATCGGGCGCGTCGCCCAGGGCCCGCAGCACGATAGCCAGCGTTCCGATCACGGCCGCCTCGGCATAGGTGTCTGTGATCTCACCCCGCCAGAGCGCGCCAAGCCGGCTAAGGTCCATGTTCTCGTCCGCCGCGAGCCTTGGATCGGGGATGGTAGGCGGCCAGGTCTCCTCGTGTACGACACCGTCCTGCAGCGTGATCACCTCGCACGGCTTGTTGGGACGGCGCTCGACCTCCCCACCTTCCCCTCGGAAGACCGCCATGTGCTTTTGGCCAAGCAGCAGCGCCGCATCGCGATGGATCGCGAGATAGCCGGGATGAAATACCGCCTGAACCGAGCAGCTCGACTCGAGCGGATTGAGCAGCCGCGCCAGCGTGTGGGCCGGCGAGCGCAGTCCCAGGATGGACTTGAGCTCGAACAGTTTTGCGAGCCTCGGGCTCATGCGCTCCAGCGGAAGATAGGCAAAGCCGGCCCGCTCGACTTGCCGTGCTGCGTCGTCGAGGTCATGCGCGACGGGCAGGCCGAGATGGACGAGGGCATCCCGGGTATAGACCCGGCCCTCGGTATGGCCCGCCAAGCCATGCATGAGGATACGGCGGCCGCTACGGGCGAGAACAAGCGCCGCCAGCAGAAACCAGGGCAATTGCCTGCGCTTGCCTGCGTAGCTCGGCCAGTCGACATCGACGAAGACGCGCGGCACTTTCAGCGAGGCGCGCACGCCGCGAACGAAACCTGCGATCTCTTCCGGGCTCTCTTCCTTGACTCGCAGGAGCATCAGGAACGCACCGATCTGCTCGGGCAGGACCTCGTCGCCGAGAAGCATCCGCATGGCCGTTTCGGACTCGTCAACAGTCAGCGAGCGGGTCTTGGTCTTGCCGCGACCGAGAATACCAATGAAACGCGCAAAGGGATGCGGCCCACGAACCATCAGGAGACCTCATTCTTCCGCCGTGCGGAGCTGGGGTAGGAACGGAAACAGCCGCAGTGCGAGCGTCGTGAGCAGCATCGCCAGCGAAAGTCCGCCCAATCCAAGAAGCAACTCCGGCAAAGACGGTTGGTAGTGCGCAACTACGCCATCAAGGAACGAGCTGGACGCTTCGAAGCCGGGAAACAGCTTCAGCGGATAGGCCTGGCCGCCGATGATGATGACATAGAACTGAGCGAGGCCGCCGATCAGGAACAATGCCGAGGCGAACGGAAGGACGCGGCGAGCCGCAGCGATATCGCGGGCCAGCGCGAGCAATCCGAGCGGCAGCAGGGTGCCGCCCACAATCTGGCCAATCCAGAACAAGAGCGGATAGACGCCCCAATCGCGCAGCAGAAAGAACTCCACGCCCAAATGTCCGCTCGCGTAAAGCTTGGTCAGATGATGAACGATCGTGAAATAAAGGACCGAGAGAGCGAAGATGCTCAACAGCCCACGGAAACTTCGAGCAACGTCATCCGACAACAGGTCGTGCCCGGCGTCGCGGCTCGTTGCGACCAGAACAAGCACCATGAATGCCAGCCCGTAAAGAAACGACGCGGCAATGAAGAGCGGCGCCAGCAGCGCGCTATCATAGGCTTCACGAGCCACGAGGAAGCCGAAGATCGACCCGGTTCCCGTCGTCAGGATCAGACGCCAGGCAAAGGCGATCCAGCCCACGGTCTCGCCCAGCCCCGCCGACCGCGATGCCTCGCGGTCCATCATGGCAAACAGATAAGCGCCAACGACGAGAATAAATCCCGAATAGAGATAGATATTCCAGGCAAAGATCGACTTGAAATTATAGGTGGTCATCGCCACGAAAATTCTTTCCGGCCGGCCGAGATCAAGCACGAGAACCGCGAGGCCGCCGATCAGAAGGGCAATCGCGAGAATACCCGACAGCCTTGCATAGGGCTTGTAGACGGTGCGGTTGAACACCGAGGACATCGAAGCCACGTTGAGCGCGCCCGACGCCGCGACGATCAGGAACACCGCGAAGACGTGCGGCAGGCCCCAGACGATCTGATTGCTCATTCCGCTGACCGCGTGACCGCGCTCCTCCATGTAAAGCGCAGCCCCGAGACCGAGGGCCAGTAGAAGGGTTTGCAGCCCGATGATCACCCAGGACGCCGGGCTGTGCCGTTCGAGACGCTGGAACCTCAGCTTTGCCATCGGATGCTCCTCTGCTCCTCAGAGGTTCTGGTAGTGCACGGCCGGCCCCAGCCCGAGCTCGGAGCGGATCTGCATCGATGCATGCTTGGCGACGGCCTTGGCGATATCGCTGTTCGGATCATTCAGGTCGCCGAACAACATCGCGCCGCCACCTTTCTCGGCGCACGCTTCGACGCAGGCAGGAAGCCGCGCACTGTCGAGGCGGTGGACGCAGAGCGTGCAGCCTTCGACCGTGCCCTTGCCGCGCGGCGCCCACGGCTTCTGCGCAGTCTGAGGCTCGTGAACGAAAGAGCGGGCCTTGTATGGACAGGCCATCATGCAGAAGCGGCAGCCGATGCAGATGTGTTTGTCGACGAGAACGATGCCATCCGCGCGCTGAAACGAAGCTCCCGTCGGACAAACGTCGACGCAGGCCGGCTTGTCGCAATGCTGGCACATCACCGGCACTTCGCGACTTGCGCCGGTCCGCGGATCGTGCAGCTTGACTTTTCGAATCCACTGCGCGTCGATCTCCGGCCGGTCGCTTTCGTGCCAACCGTTCTCGTCGCGGCAGGCAGCCACGCACAGGTCGCAGCCCGGCGGACACCTGCCGACATCGATCAGCAGCCCCCAGCGCACTTTCGCCGATGCCTGGCCGCCGGCAGGCTCGCTTTGCGCACCGAAGGCGTAGAGCATCACGCCCGGTGCGAGCAGCGTGGCGAGAAAGCCGCCGGCAGCGCGCAACATGGCCCGGCGGTCGGCAAGCGGCTGCATGCCCTGCGATCCGGCGCTCATGGCCTGATCTCCCGCAGATATTGATCGATCGCCGCAACCTCTTCGTTGCCTGGTTGCATGGCAGCCGTCCTGCTGCGCGGGTCCGGCCGCGACGCATGGCATTCGAAGCAGTCGATCGAGACCGCTGCGTAAATATGGCAGGACCTGCAGAAATGCTGCGGACTCTCAAAGCTCACTGGCCTGGCGTCGGGCCCGGCCACAGCGTGACAGGCCACGCAACGGTTCAAGTCATACTGCTCCGTGCGCACGCCGAGGTGCACCGCCTCGTTGCGGTGATGCATCAGCATCTTCATGTGATTCTTGCGCATGAACTCGGTATCGGCAACGCAGTGCTCACCCTGCCCTTTCGGCGGATGCGGAACGGGCGTAGTCCCGGCAAAAGACCTCATCGCTGCGGCGGCGGCCGCGACGACAATCAAGGCCGAGATGACCGCTATGGTCGCAGCTCGCCGCATTGCCCTACTCTCCGAGCCCCATCTGGATGTATCCCGTCGGGCAGACATCCATGCAGATATGGCAGCCGATACATTTCGTGTAATCGGTAGTGACGTAGCGGCCGATGGCCCGTTCCTTCTTCGGCACGCGCTGCACCGCGGTCTGCGGACAGAAGATCACGCAGTTGTCGCACTCGAAGCACAGCCCGCAGCTCATGCACCGCTCGCCTTCCTTGCGCGCCTGCTCCTCCGTCAAGCCGTACATCCGTTCGTCAAAATCGCCGAGCACCTTGTCGGCGCCGACCTGACGCGCGGTGCGCCGGCTGCGTTGCAGATAACCGAAATGTCCTTTGAACAAGTCCTCATGGGAGATCACCTGCGTCGCGGAGCGATCCTCGTAGTTGTGAACGGCGAACTTGCCAGCTGACGTCCCACGGCTCTGAGTATGGTCATAGGGTGCCGGATCAAGGCCGCGCGCATGCAGCTCCTGAAGGAGGTTGAATTGGTGCACGTCGACCTTCGGCCGCTTGTCCTCGGGGAGGCCCGCAAGGAAGCGATCGATCGTTTCGGCGGCAATGCGGCCGTGGCCGATCGCGGTGGTCAGGAGATGCGGCCGCACGGCATCGCCGCCGGCAAAATATTTCTGGCTGTTACGAACCTTGTAGGAGCCGTCGATGGCAATCGCGCCGCGGCCGCCGTCGAGTTTCTCGAGCCCCTCTGCAAGGTCGGCCATCTGCCCGATTGCGGAGATGACCATGTCGCAGGAAATCGCGAACTCCGTACCTTCGACCTGGATCGGGGTCATGCCTTTCATGGTGCACCGGCACATGCGCAAGGCTGTCGCGCGGTTCTGCGCATCCTTGATGATCTCGAGCGGCATGACGCCGCCCGTGATCTCGACGCCTTCGCGTTTGGCGTCCTCACGCTCATGCTCGGCCGCCGTCATCTGCTCGACCGGAAACAGCGAAGTCAGCACCACCGCGACGCCCTCGCGTCGCAGCGCTCCGGCCACGTCCTGCGCGGTATAGCCGAACGTCGCGTGACGACCCGTGTCATGCGGATGCGCCGTCGCAATGTGGCCGAGCCGCCGCGCGACTGACGCCACGTCGATCGAGGTGTCGCCGCCGCCGACCACGACGATGCGCTTGGCGGTCGAGAACACCCAGCCATGGTTGAAAGCATCGAGAAACTCGACGCCGGTGAGGCAATTCTCGGCATCCGCGCCCGGGACCGGCAGCGGCCTTCCCTTCTGCGCGCCACACGCCCAGTAGACCGCGTCGAACTCCCGATCCAGCTCATCGAGCGCAACATCTCTCCCGACTCTCACGCCGAGCCGCGTTTCGATGCCGCCGAGCGCCAGAATGCGATCGATTTCCGCATCGACCATCGCACGTGGCGTCCGATAGCTCGGGATGCCGAAGCGCATCATGCCGCCGAGCCTTTCATGCTCCTCGAAAAGGACCACCGCGTGCCCCTTTCGGCGAAGGAAATAGGCGGCAGCGAGGCCTGCCGGACCGCCGCCGACCACCGCGACACGCTTGCCATCGAGCGGCGGCGCTGCCGGCAGCGCAAGCTTGTGCTCGATTGCCCAATCGCCGACATACTGCTCGACCGCGTTGATGCCGACGAAGTCGTCCACCTCGTTGCGATTGCAGCCGTCTTCGCACGGAGCGGGGCAGACGCGCCCCATTGTCGCGGGAAACGGGTTGGCCTCGACCATGCGCTGAAAGGCATATTCCTGCCATGGCATGCCCACGACCGGAGGCTTGTCCATGCCGCGCGCGATCGCGAGCCAGCCGCGGACGTCGTGGCCGGAAGGACAGCTCCCCTGGCATGGCGGCGTGCGATGGACGTAGGTCGGGCATTTGTAGGAGTGATCGGCTTGGAAGATCTTGCCGCTCAGATCGTCCCAATGCCACATGGACTCGCCGTTCTTGAAGCGGCGAAAGCTTTGCCTCGTGGTCGACACCGTCTCGCTCATCACCCTCTCCTCACGCTTCCTGCAAGGCGGCCTCGCCCTTCCCGTCCAACTCTGCTTCCTGACGCGATCCGGTCATGACCAGTGCGTTCGAGACCATCTGGTGGACGCTGACGATCGCATCCATCTCGAATCCGTAGCGCGGCAGGACTTTTGAGAACTGCGCCTTGCAAATGGCGCAGATCGCCGCCATATGCGTGACCCCGTGCTCGTCGGCTACGTCACGCAGCGCCCGCATGCGCGGCATGGCGCCTTTCAGGCGGAGGTCCATCAACTCGTCGGTGAGCAGGCCGCCGCCACCGCCGCAGCACAAGGTGCTTTCGCGGATCGTGTCCGGCGCCATATCGAAGAAATGGTTGCAGACGGTGCGAAGAATCGCGCGCGGAATCTCGAACTGACCGCCAGGCTCGCTTCCCATCCGCGAGGCACGCGCGACGTTGCAGGAATCGTGAAATGTCAGCCGAAATTCGTCGTTCTTCGACTTGTCGAAGCGCAGCGCGCCCTTTTGGATGAGGTCGTAGGTGAATTCGCAAATATGCTGTGGGACCGGATAGTCCCTGTCGAGGAAATCGAACGGGCCCGCAAGCGTATCGAGGAAGCTGTAGGCAACGCGCCAGGCATGACCGCATTCGCCAAAGACGATGCGCTTGACACCAAGATCCTGCGCGGCCTTGCGGATCCGCAGCGCGATCTTCTGCATGGCCTCCTGTGATCCGACGAACATGCCGAAATTCGCCGCTTCCGACGCATGCGTGCTCAACGTCCAGCTGATACCGGATTCGTGCAACACCTTGGCGTATCCGATCAGGCCCTCCATGTGAGGCGAGGCGAAGAAGTCCGCGCTCGGGGTCACCAGCAGGATGGTGGCGCCCTTCTCGTCGACTGGCAGACGCACCGGAACACCGGTGTCCTCCTCGATATCATCCTCCAGACCGGCGAGCGTGGCCTTCAGCGCCTTGGGCTGCAGACCGAGGTTATTGCCGACGTTGAAGACCTTGCCGATGATCTCGTTGGAATATTTCTGCCCGAAGCCGATGCTGTCCATGATGTCGCGCGCGGCCATCGAGATTTCCGCCGTGTCGATGCCATACGGACAGAACACGGAGCAGCGCCGGCACTGCGAGCATTGGTGGAAATAGCTGTACCACTCATCGAGCACCTCCCTGGTCAGGTCCTCGGCCCCGACCAGCCAGGGGAATAGCTTGCCGCTCAGTGTGAAATAGCGTCGATAGACCTTGCGAAGCAGATTCTGCCGCGCCACCGGCATGTTGTTCGGATCGCCGGTCCCCAGGAAATAGTGGCACTTGTCGGTGCAGGCGCCGCAGCGCACGCAGGCGTCCAGATAGACGCGCAGCGCTCGTGATCCCTCCAGCAGTTCACCGAGACGTGCGATTGCCTTGTCTTGCCAGTTCTCGACAAGCTCGCCGGGAAAGCCGAGCGTCTTCTGATGCGCAGCTGCGGCGACATACGGCTTGGATGCCGCCATGACGCCACAGGCAAGCGCGGGAGTTTCAAGCGGATCGCCGCGCCCGGCGGCCGCGGGATCGAAATTGCTTTGCTCTGCCGCCATCGCCTTACCTTTCAGCCTAGCGGGGCACGGCCTCGAACCGCGGCGGCGGGACGTGCCGCCGCTCGCGGCTGTCGTCCACCTGGGTGCGGGTGGGGCTGAAGAACACGCCGGGCGCATGCAGAAGCTTGGAGAACGGAAATACGATCATCAGCAGCGCGACCAGTCCGAGATGGACGAGCAGCGCCGGATCGTCCGGCAGCGGCTGCCAATCGAGATAGATCAGGCCGAGCATGAAAGCCTTCACGGCGACGATATCCGTATGAGCCAGGAACTTCATCGCAAGGCCGCTCGCGCCGATCGCCACAAGAAGCGCCAGCATCAGATGATCCGAGGGCGAGCTGATGTAGCGGATCCGAGGCACCAGGAAGCGTCGCGCCCAGAGTGCCGAAAGACCGGCAACCATGGCGAATCCTGCAATCACGCCCAACGGCTGGATCAGCACGATGAAATCGGGGGCCGGCTCGAGGAAGTAGCGCAAATGACGCAGCAGAACCAGCGCCAGCGCCATATGGAAGACCCAGCCGAACAACCAGATCCATTTGTTCGCCTTGAACAGGCTGCGAAACAAGACGACCTCGGAGAACATGCGCGCGATGACGCCGCTGCGCGTGGTCGGCGCCGGCATGGTTGGAATCTTCAGCGGCGCCGGCGTGGCAGCGTACAGCCAGACGCGATAGACCAGGCCCAGTAGCATTACGAGCCCGGCCGCATAGAGCATCACCGCGAAGATCGTCGTCAGCATCCCGCTTCTCCCAATCGGAGCGCAATGCCCCTTCGTCAGACACAACCGGTTGGCTTCGGCAGGCCGGCGATCTTGCAGGCCTGCTTGGCAGGGCCATAGGGGAATAGAGCGTAGAGCGCCTTCTGATCGCCCTTCTCCTTGCCGAACTTCTTGGTCATCTCCTTCACCAGGATGCGGACCGCGGGCGCGATCTGGTACTCCTCGTAATAGTCGCGCAGGAAGTTGACGACCTCCCAATGATCAGGCGTCATTTCGATGTTTTCGCCCTTGGCGATCAGGTTCGCCAGGTCGACATTCCACTCCCCGATATCCGTGAGGTACCCTTCCTCGTCGTGCTCGGCGACCATTCCGTTGAGTTCATAACCAGCCATCATTGCGCTCCTGATATGCCTGTTCTGTCAAAGCCACGCGCAGACGCGTGCGTTAGCGACGGCGAGATCGACAAAGCCGCCATAGTCGATGACCGAGATACCCTCGGCGAGATCCTCTGTCCTCATGCCGCGTGCCGCGAGATCCGGGCCCAACACGTAAACGGCGCACGCCGGACGCTCGGCCTTGAGCACTCGGACGAACGTCCCGCCTTTGCGCGCCCCGAGCACGGCGTCCTCGATCATCAGGACCGCATCGCCCTCCATGACGTGATCCAGGCACGATTTCGCCGAGGAGCGCTCACATGGTGACTTGTTGATGGTATGCAGTGTCGGCATGCTGTCCTCAAAAGCTCAGAACGACGTCCTGCTCGGCGATCAGCCGGGCCATCTCCGAGCGATGCATCAGCAGAATGGACGGCTTCTCGGTGTAATTGTCGTCTTCGTCCTCATAGGTGATCGGCATGAGCTGCTCGACCGTGATCCCGCGTTCCGCAAGCGATTCGCGCTCGACGTAGAGCCTCCGCACATCGTAATCACCAAGCGCGCGGTAGGTCTTCGAGAAGTTCTTCATCCCGATTCCCGCAGTGTCCTGGCCGGCCATCAGCTGATAGACCCCGTCGTCGATAAAGGCGACGCTGACCTCCTGCTCGAACGCCGCGCCGATCAGCACGACTTCGAGCGATTCCAATGCGTAGATCGTGCCGTAGGGCGCCCTGCGGTTGATGTAGAGGAACCTCTTCCTGTTGGTCTCTTCTGCCATTGCGTGCTCCTCAATCGCCGAACACGACCAGACGGTCGGCCTGGATCCCGGCCTCTATCAGCTGCCCAAGTCCCGAGATGCGAAAGCCGGGCGCAATATTGTCGCCGTCCTTGCCCTGCCGCTTTGCTTCATTGGCATCCAGAATCCCGCGCCGCTGTGCGGCCGCGATGCAGACCACGAGGTCGAGCTTGTGCGCCTCCGCAAGCTCGCTCCACTGGCGCTGCAGGTTGCGGTCGTCTTGTGGAGGCACCGTGAAACGCGTGCCGTTGTTGACGCCGTCGTGGTAGAAGAAGACACGAAAGATCTCGTGTCCTTTCTGTAGCGCCGCCTTCGCGAATTGATAGGCCGAGTCGGAGGCCTGATGCGTGTATGGCCCCTCGTTGACGACTATTCCGAAGCGCAATTCCGATCTCCTTCCGTTCGAGCGGCATCGCGTCTCCGGTACGCTGGAGACGTCGCGCACCACTCAGAAGCGCACGTGCGCCGACATGTTCATGGTCTTCCGCGCACCTGTCCACGTGTCGAGGTGGTGCTTCGTGAAGGCGAACCCCGTCAGTTCGAAAAACCGTGGCCAGCCGATCCGCTCGATCCATTCGCCGAGACGCTCCCAATCGCGGCCATGCTCCTTGTAGGTGTAAAGGATCTTGCGAACGACTTCCGTCACTTCGGGCCAGCGCGGAGGGTTGTTCGGTAGGTTCGCGATTACGAGCTTGTGGAACGTCGGCTTCGAGCGCGCATTCGAATGCTTGCCACCCACCCACACCGCGATCTTCGTGGAATCTGCGCCATTGATCTGCATCGGCGGGCACGGCGGGTAGCACGCGCCGCAGCAGACGCACTTCTTCTCGTCGACTTCGAGCGACGGCTTGCCGTCGACCAGAGCCGGCCGGATCGCCGCGACCGGGCAACGCGCGACCACGGCCGGGCGCTCGCAGATCTTCGAGACGAGGTCATGATTGATCCGCGGCGGCTTGGTGTATTGAACGTTGATTGAAATGTCGCCCTGGCCGCCGCAGTTGATCTGGCAGCACGACGTGGTGATGCGCACCCGGTTCGGCATCTCCTCATGCGTGAACTCGTGGTGCATCATGTCCATCAGGCTCTTGACCACGCCGGAGGCGTCCGTACCCGGAATGTCGCAGTGCAGCCACCCTTGCGTGTGCGAGATCATCGATACCGAATTGCCGGTGCCGCCCACCGGAAAACCGGCCTCATCCAGCGCATCGATCAGGGGCTGGACCTTCTCCACCGAGCTCACCATGAATTCGATGTTGCTGCGCGTGGTGAACCGAACGTGGCCCTCGGCGAATTTGTCGCCGATATCGCAGAGCCTGCGAATCGTGAAGACATCCATCTGTCGCTGCGTCCCAGCGCGTACTGTCCAGATTTCGTCGCCGCTCTTGGCGACATGATGGAGCACCCCCGGACGCAGACGGTCGTGCCAGGCCCATGCGCCGTAATTCTTGCGCATGAGCGGGTGCATGTAGGGAAACGGGTCCGGCACCCCCGTTTCATTGGGACGGCGTGGCTGAACAGCGCTGCTCATCTGAACGACACTCCTTAATCGTTTCCGTTCGACGTCGGCCGGTGCGCACTTCGGACCGCCACGCGAACGTCTCCCGCCTTAATCCGCGGCGACGTCAAGGCCCGCTTCGCGCGCCTTGCGCTCGAAATACTTCTCGGCTTCGTCGGTAAAGTCGTCGGTGCGCACGAAACATGAGGTGCGCGGATGGTTCACCATGTTCGGGTCCGGATCGACGCCAATCGCCTCCAGGAAGGCGGGAAGCCCGATGCGATCCATTGTCTCGCCGATGCGTTCGTGCTCGAGCGCATTCTCGGCGAAGAAATCGATCAGCCGGCGCGCAAAGTCGATCAGCTTCTGATAGTCCTCGTCGGTTTCGAGCTTGATGAACGGGACGATCATGGTGCCCATGAGGTCCCCGACCTTCAGCGCGCGCTTGCCGCCGATCAGGATCGACGCGCCTCTGTCGTCGCCCGGCGAGAGCGCTCTGTTCATGACATTGAGACAATGCATGCAGCGTACGCACGATTTGTTGTCAACCTCGAGCGTGTCGTCGTCGTTCAGGCTCAACGCGCGCGTCGGGCATCTCGCGATAACATTATCAATCGTGTACTTGCGGCCGACCTTGGCGACGTACTGCCTCACCTCGTCCTGGTTCACCTTCATGGCGTCGCGCCAAGTGCCGATCACGGCAAAATCGGCGCGATGAATCGCGTTCACGCAGTCATTGCCGCAACCGGAAAACTTGAACTTGAATTTGTACGGCAGCGCCGGGCGGTGCATTTCGTCGAGGAACTCGTTGATGACCGAGCGATGCGCCTTCACCTCGTCGTAACAGGATTTCTCACAGCGCGCGTGCCCGACGCAGCTTGTCGATGTCCGCAACGCGGGTCCCGCGCCGCCAAGATCGAAGCCGATCTCATTGAACTCATCGAATGCCTTCTGGACATTCTCCGTCGAGCAGCCCTGAAACATGATGTCGCCGCTCTGGCCGTGAAAGGCGATCAGTCCCGAGCCGTGTTTCTCCCAGATGTCGCAGAGCTTGCGCAAGAGGTCGGTCGTATAGTGATAGCCTGCCGGCGGCTGCACGCGCAGGGTATGAAACTCCTTCGACTCTGGGAACTTGTTGGCGACTTCGGAGAAGCGCGGGATCACGCCTCCGCCATAGCCGAACACCGAGACGGTGCCGCCCTTCCAGTAGCCAAGCCGGTTCTCATAGGAATGCTCGAGCTGACCAAGCAGATCGTTCATCATCGGCGCGTAGGACTTGTCGTCGGCGTCGCGCAAGCGCTTCAAGCCACTCACGAAGCTTGGCCACGGCCCGGTTTCAAGCTGGTCCAGCATTGGCGTCGGATGGCAGGAATTTGCCGTCCCTTTGCCATTCGCCAACTGCTCATGCTTGTCTGCGTCGGACATAGGCGCCCTCCCGCTGTTGCCGCGGCGGTCATTTCCATTCCCTGTTGACTGACGGAGATCTCGTCTCGCGTTCAATCAGCTCTTTTCATTGTCGTCTATCTTGATCATAATAGATCAATATTCAAATATTAGAATACATAAAATGCCGCGGCGGTCAAGCGATGAAGCTGCCGCGCTGCGGTGGAGGAGCACGAGGATGGCTGCCGTTGCAGAATTGGCAGGAATATCCACGACCTGCGGCCCGTTCGATCTGGCCGACGATCCAGCCTATCAGCGCTGGCGCGATGCCAAACTCGCCCGCTATCCCCGCAAGGCCGAGGAAATCACCATCGAAATTCGCGATCCGGAGCGCGTCACCCCGAAAGAGCGGGCCGCGATCGTGGACTGCTGTGATCGCGCGAACATGGCACTCTATGCATTCCAGCGCGCAGGAGAAAACGAAGGACGCCTCCGTTCCAGCCTGCTTTCGTTCGGGGCGAGCTTCGGCTTGCGGGCGATCGAGGACCATCGGTCGGCGGAAGCGGACGGAATCGTGCGAATTGAAGTGGTAAGCAGCGGCGGACGCTTCGGCTACATCCCCTATACCGACCGGGCGATCACCTGGCACACCGACGGCTACTATAACTTTCACGGCCCGCGGCATTGCGTCGACGCCATGCTGTTGCATTGCGCGCAGAACGCTGAGCACGGCGGCGAAAATCGGCTTCTCGACCCCGAAATAGCCTATATCAGGCTGCGTGATGAGGATCCGGCACATATTGCGGCGCTGATGCATCCCGCGGCGATGAGCATTCCGGAAAACGTCGAAGACAACGGGACGATCCGGCCTGTCAACATCGGGCCGGTGTTCTTCATTCATCCGACGGGCGCGCTCGGGATGCGATATACCGCACGCAAGCGCAACATTACCTGGCGGGACGACGACCAGACGAAGCGGGCCATCGGCGCGCTTGAACGCATTCTCGACACGGATCCGCTCGTGGTCCGCGCCAGGATGTCACCGGGACAAGGCTTGATCTGCAACAATGTGCTGCACGACCGGAGCGCGTTCCAATCCGGCGCGGATCGAGGCCGCCTGCTTTACAGGATTCGCTACCACGGCCGCATTGGCCGCTCAGAGAATTGAGGCAGCAATGGTCCAGATCAGCGATCTCATCATCGCGCACCCGGAGGTGACAACGTTCGACGAGCTAGAGGACCTTGTGGTCGAAGCGGCTCGGCGCGGCGAAATTCATCTCTACTTTGACATCAAGCCGGAATTTCCGGATACGCCGCGCAAATGGGAGGCTCAGCTTGAGCTTGCCTTCTATCATGCCGAACGGACAGCGAAATGACCGTTGCGAAAACGCCGATCGACATGATCGCGGCACCCTACGGGCGCGAGATCCGCCTCGCCGAAGTCGAATTCGAGAGCGGTATGCGGCTGCTGCGCGTCACGATTCGTGAAGGCACCCGGTACACCATTCTCGAGCTGGACGCTGCGACCGCCAGCCGCTGGGCGCAGTCAATGGGCGATTGGGCAACCGCTCAGCCGAAGGGCTGAACGTGAGCGTAGCTGTCGCAACGCCTCAGCCCGTGCTCCACGCACGCGGTCGCCGCATGCCGGCGATCTTGCACGCCTGGGCGACGTATCCGTAGGGGAACAGTTCAAATAGGCGATTGCGCCCGGCACCGCCCGTCTCACTGAGATGCCGAATAACGAAGCGGGCATCGGGCGCGACCTGATGCTGTTCAACATACGCCCGCATGAAATGTATCACACTCCAATGCTCGTCAGTGAGATCGACGTTCTCTGCAGCTGCCGCTGCCCTCGCCCATTGCTCCGTCCAATCGGCAGGATCGGTCAGATAGCCTTCCTTATCGGTTTCGCCGCGCATCGCGTGGCCTCCCCTGTTGCAGTGCAAGGAACAATTTCGCGACATATCATTGTACAAATTCGAATAGTCGAATATACTAATTTTTGAAAACAAGGGCGCAGCAAATTCGCCCGCCAAATAGGGAGAGACGGCCGTGGCGGAAATCGTCGTTATGGGCGCCGGTCTTGGCGGCGTCATCATGGCTTACGAGATGAAGGATCAGATGCGACCGGAGGACACGCTCACGGTCGTAACAAAGGATCCGATCTATCATTTCGTTCCTTCGAATCCCTGGGTCGCCGTCAAATGGCGCACGCGAGAATCCGTCGAGGTCGACCTCGCACCTACCTTCGCCAGGCGTGGCATCGCATTCAAGCCTGTACCGGTCAGCAAGGTCTTGCCGGACGAGAACCGGCTTGAGCTCGAGGACGGCACGACAGTTCGCTACGATTATCTCGTTATCGCCACCGGACCTGAGCTTGCGTTCGATGAGATCGAGGGATTGGGTCCGAACGGCTTCACCAATTCGATCTGCCACATCGACCACGCCGAGAGGACTGCGGCAAACTTCGAGGCGTTTTGCGAGAACCCGAAGCCCATCGTGGTTGGTGCCGTTCAGGGCGCCTCATGCTTCGGCCCGGCGTACGAATTCAGCTTTATCCTCGACACCGAGTTGCGCCGCCGCAAGATCCGGGATCGCGTTCCGATGACCTTCGTAACCGCGGAACCCTATGTGGGCCATCTCGGTCTCGACGGCGTCGGCGATACCAAGGGCCTGCTGGAGAGCGAGATGCGCGAACATCACATCAAGTGGCTGACGAACTCGCGCCTCAAGCGGGTCGAAGCCGGCAAGATGACGGTGGAGGAGATCGCTGAGGACGGCTCAGTCAAGACGACACATGAACTGCCGTTCGGCTTCTCAATGATGCTGCCGGCCTTCCGTGGCATCGCGCCTCTGCGCGGCATCGACGGCCTTGTCAACCCGCGAGGCTTCGTTCTGGTC
Source organism: Bradyrhizobium sp. (assembly GCA_035652015.1). Classification (GTDB taxonomy): domain Bacteria; phylum Pseudomonadota; class Alphaproteobacteria; order Rhizobiales; family Xanthobacteraceae; genus Bradyrhizobium. The sequence continues at coordinate 156,665 of DASREP010000059.1, forward strand.
GACAAGCATCAGCGCAATCCGAAGTTCAAGAACATCTTCTCGGTCGGGGTCTGTGTCGCGATCCCGCCGGTCGGACCAACTCCGGTGCCCTGTGGCGTTCCAAAGACCGGCTTCATGATCGAGTCCATGGTTACCGCGACCGCCATGAACATCGGCCAACTGCTGCGCGGCAAGGAGCCGACCCATCAAGGGACCTGGAATGCCGTCTGCCTCGCCGATTTCGGCGATTCTGGCGTTGCCTTCGTCGCCCAGCCGCAAATCCCCCCACGCAATATCAACTGGTCGTCTTCCGGAAAATGGGTTCACGCCGCCAAGGTGGGCTTTGAAAAGTATTTCCTGCGCAAGATGCGAAAAGGCTCTAGCGAGCCGTTCTACGAGACGGCAGCGCTCGGCATGCTCGGCATCGCGAAGCTGAAGAAGGTCTCAACCGGCTGACGCTAGAAGAACCAACGGTGCTCTTGGCCTGCATCGCCTCGAGCTCCGTCGAGAATCTCTGTTGAATCGATCCAGTGAGAGGACCGGAGCAATCATGTCTGACGCAGCAACGAGTAACGGCAATGCCAAGACGATGACAATTATCGTCACCAAGGGCACGCTGGATTGGGCTTATCCGCCGTTCATTCTCGGCACCACGGCAGCGGCCATGGGCGTCGATGTGACCATGTTCTTCACCTTCTATGGGCTGAGCCTGCTCAAGAAGAAGCTGGATCTGCAGATCTCGGCACTCGGCAATCCAGCCATGAAGATGCCGATGATGGGCATGCACATGGGCATGCCCAATATCGTCGCCATGCTGCCCGGGGTCGATGCGGGCGCCTCGCTGATGATGAAGAACATGATCAAGAAAAAGGGCGTTGCGTCGATCGAGGAGCTCCGGGAAGCCGCGATCGAATCGGAGGTCAAGCTTATCGCCTGTCAGATGACGATGGACCTTTTCGAGTTCAAGACGGAAGACATGATCGACAATCTGTCCCTTGGCGGCGCGGCGACGTACATGGAAAAGGCGCTCAAGTCGGATATCAATCTCTTCATCTGAGCACAGCGACAGCTCCTAACCTTCGATTTGACCCAACACCCGACAGCAGGAACCGACGATGGCTGACAAGACACTTGATGCGAAGGGATTGAACTGCCCACTTCCGATTCTGCGCGCGAAAAAGACGCTCAAGGAGGTGCCGGCGGGCGGTACGCTTGAGGTGCTTGCGACCGACCCGGGTTCGGTCGCGGACTTCGCCGCCTTTTGCAAGACGACCGGCAACGAACTCGTCGAGTCCGCCTCGAAGGATGGGATCTACCGCTTCCTGATCAGGCATACGGGTTGAACGACCCACCTCATGATGCAGCGACGCATCGCGGAGGAAGAATATCCGCGTTAGCGTCGCCCCGGCTTGGGCGTACCGCAAAACGCCTTGTAGAGCGCTTCCAGGACGATCTTTACCTTTTCGTCAGCGAGACGATAATAGATCGTCGTTCCTTCGCGACGTGCCGAGACCAGCCCGTCGAGCCGCAACCGAGCCAACTGCTGCGAGACCGTGGATTGCCGGCGCGAGAGCAATTCCTCAAGCTCTCCCACCGTTTTCTCTCCATCTGTCAGAAGACACAAGGTCAGGAGCCGGGACTCGTGCGCAAGCGCCTTGAGAAACTCGCTGGCAAGCTGAGCGTTGCCGGCCATTTTATCCATGTCCAGCGGGGCGGCGACAACCTTCATCTTGGGCAGGGCCATGATTTGCCTTCCTAATTCAAATATTTGGCTATTTTAATATAGCTCCCCGGGCCGGCAGTAAAGGGCGAGGCTCGAACTTACGACACAGCGTCGAGTTCGCGCAGCTTCTGGCTACGGCGTTCGCAAGCTGATGCCGAGAGAGGCTGCGAGCTCCTAGGCGACTGCCTGGGGTGATTGATCAAAGCTGTTCGCAAGGCCTCCAGACCAAACGGCGATAGAACTTCAATTTCGCGGCCTCGATGTTCGGCCTCCTCCAGCAACTGCACAAGGCGATCGCGCGTGAAATAGCCGCTCGAGGCAAAAGCGGATAAACAATGATCCGCTTCGTCGTCAGCGCACCCAAGGCATCCCTGATGCTGGGCACGCCATTGATGAACCCGAGCGCAACCTCTGATACCAGACGGCGGTCGGTTAGGGCGCGCACGATCCGGAACACGCCTTCATTGTCAGCGCCAGGCCGCCGCTCCCCATGGGCTGCAAGCAAAAGCGCTGTCGGCCAGGTGGCCTCCGGTTTCAATGGCTGGTCCCGTCGGAGAAGGTGATCTTGTTCCAGACGTTGTATTTGCCGGATGGGCGCGACATCGGGATGCGTTTGATCTCGGCAAATGTCGCGGCGTCATAGACCACCAGCGCTCCCTGGTCCTCCCAGATCGAGACCAGGGCATGACGTCCGTCCCTGTCGAACTCCACATGCGCCGCCGTCTTGCCCGGCTCCGGCGTCACGGTGCGGACCACTTCGAGCGAGCGCTTGTCGATGATCGACAGCGTGTCCTTCTTCGAACCCATCATGCCGTCGGTCCAGGCATAGGGCGTATTCTCGTGGCTGCGCATGAAGAAGCCCGGCCCCGGCGTATCGATGGTCTTGACCAGCGACCAGTCGTTCATGTCAAGCACGCTGATCTTGCCCTCCTTGAGGAGCGGGGTTGCCAGAACAGGGCGGCCGTTCCAGGTCCAGGAAATTCCCGAGCCGAGATGCGGCAGTCCCGGCAGATCCAGCTGCTTGATGTCGTGCCCTACCGCGAGATTCACGACGATCGCCCTGCCCTCCCTGGCCGAACCGATCAGGTTCCGATAAGGCGGATCGAAGAAGAAGTCGTCGAGCGGCTCCGGCAGTTCGATCCGCCGCAATGCGAACAAGCCTTGCGAGGACGGCAGCGCCTCGATCATGCCCTGCTCGTGCGAATGCACATATCCCGCATAAACCGGCGGCGCATTCGGGTTGGTGGCGATCTCCCAGATCTCCGGAACATCCTTCAAGGCCGCGATGAAGCTGTCGCGCGGCGGCGCCTGGTAGACCGCCGAGACCCGCGACGGGCGGCCGTTCCTGTCCTTGGCGTCGAAGATTTTTTCCACTTGGAGGTCATCGGTTGCGAGAACCACGAGGGTATGCGGCAGATAGTTGGCAACCGCAATGTGCTTGCCGTCGCGCGAGATCGCGATGTTGCGGGAGTTGATGCCCGCGCGCACTTCCGACAGCATCGTCAGCGACCACAAATCGTATTTGCTGACCCAACCATCGCGCGACATGAAGAACACGTAGCGGCCATCAGGGGTGAATTTCGGCCCCCCATGCAGGGCGAACCGGGTCGCAAAACGCGCCAGCGGCTCGAAGCGATCGCCGTCAAGGATCGTCGCATGATGGTCGCCCGCCTCGACGACGACAAAGAGATTCAGCGGGTCGGCATCGAAGCGCGGACGATCGAGCACGGGCGCGGACGCATGAATGACCCGGCTGGCGTCGATCTCCTGCGCGCCCCAGACCGGCGCGGACGGCAGCGGCGCGGAAATATAGCCGGCGAGCGCGGCAATCTCCTCCTTGCCGAGTTTGCCGGCAAAGCCTGGCATCTGCGTCGCCGCGCGGCCGTCGGCAATCACCGAAGCGGCCTGAACGCCCATCATGCGACCTAGGTTCTCCGGCAGCAGCGCCGGCCCCAGCCGGCCGAGCCGGTCCGCGCCGTGACACGCGGCGCAGTTGTCGGCGTAAAGCCTGGCGGCGTCCGGCGCTGCCTTTGTCGAAGCGGACAGTCCGAGCCACACCAGCAGTCCACAGCTCAACTCAAGGAGAAAGCGGCGCTTCATGTCGTGCTCCGCGATAGATGCTGGTCTTGATGCGCTGCACCGGCTCGGCTAGGCCGATTTCGGCGTCGGTGAGGTAGCAGCCGGGATCCTCGGCCCAGGGATCGCCAGTGATCCGCTGGGCGCGCACGCGGGTGTTACCGTTGCAGATATCGAAATTTGCGCAGGCGCCGCAGCGTCCGCCAATGACGCGCGGCTTCTGTTTCAAGCCCGCCATGATCGGATCGGAGAGATCCGACCATATCTCCGAAAATGAACGCGTCCTCACATTGCCCAGGCTGTGGTGCCACCACATCGTGTCCGGATGCACGTCGCCGAGATTGTCGATGTTGGCGACATTGACGCCCGATGAATTGCCGCCCCAGCGCGTGAGCTTCTGGCGCAGTCCAGCAGCGGCATGCGGTACGACGCGTCCCACCCACTGCAACAGGTAGACTGCGTCGGCATCGTTGTTGCCCGTGACGATCTCCGTATCGGCGGCCGATCGCGCCCAGCGCCAGGCGCGATCGATCACCATGTCCATGGCATTGCGGGTGGTCTGCCATGCCGCGTCGTCGCCACGGTTCTTGTTGCCGCGCCCGGCATAGACCAGGTGCGACAGATAGAATTTCGGAAAGCCCTCCTGCTCGACGAGATCGAGCAGGCGCGGCAATTCGGCGGCGTTGTCCTCCGTCATCGTAAAGCGTACACCGACCTTGATGCCGCGGTCGCGCAGCAGCCGCAGCCCGTTCAAGGCTTCCTGATAGGCGCCGTGCTTGCCGCGAAAGCGGTCATGGGTCTCGCCGATGCCATCCAACGAGATCCCGACATAGTCGAAGCTGACATCGCGGATACGATCGGCCATGGCGGCATCGACCAGTGTGCCATTGGAGGACAGGCCGACATAGAACCGCATCGCCTTGGCCCGCACGGAAATCTCGAAAATGTCGGGCCGCATCAGGGGCTCGCCTCCGGACAGGATCAGCACCGGGACGCGAAACGCCTTAAGATCATCCATCACGCGAAACACCTCGGCCGTCGACAGCTCGCCCGGAAAGTCGACGTCGCCTGATATCGAATAGCAATGCTTACAGGTCAGGTTACAGCGGCGGATCAGGTTCCAGATCACCACCGGCCCAGGCGGTTGGCGGACCAGGCCGATGGGCGGCGGCTCCTCCAGTTCATGCAGATACTGGCTTAGGCGGAACATGACCGCTTCTCCCTTGATCAGGCTGCAACACGAAGGCCGGTCTTCTTCAGGAGCCGGGTCGAAAACAGCACCTCATGGCCGCGCCGGTCAGGACCGATCAGTTCGGCGATCGCTGCAACCTTGCTCCGTACCTCGTCGCGCGTCCGGCCATGCACCATCGCGAACAGATTGTAGGGCCACAGGGGTGGGTGTCGCGGACGCTCGTAGCAATGCGTGACGAAGTCGAGCGCGCCGACTTTCGCGCCGACATCGGCGATCGCCGCGTCCGCGACGTCCCATACCGACATGCCATTGGCCGTGAAGCCGAGCGCGTAATGGTTGGGGATCGCCCCGATCCGACGGATGGCGCCGCTGGCAAGCAAGTCTTGCAGGCGCGCGATCACAGATGCCTCATCCAGGCCGATCTCTTCGGCAAGCGCCCGATAAGGCTCGCGCTGCAGCGGAAGTCCGGCCTGGGTGGCGACGACAAGCTTGCGGTCGATGACATCGAGCATGCTCAAACCTCAACCTTGAATCCAACAAAGAATTCCCGCGTCTTTGGCATCGCGTACACCACAAGGCCGGTTTCGCGCTCGATTTCCGCGATCACCTCATTGATGCGCGCAGGGTCCTCGGCCGACACGACGAACCACATGTTGAGCGCATGGCTGCGCTCGTAGTTATGTGCGACCTCCGGATAGGCATTGACCAACTCGGTCACCTCGTCGAAGCGCTCCGATGGCACCGCAATGGCGGCAAGACAGACACCGCCGCCGAGCAATTCCGCATTCCACAACGGCCCGAACCGGCTCAATTGCCTGGCGTCGATCAGGTCACGAACGCCCTCGATCAGTTCATCCTCGGTCAGCCCAAGTGCAGCGCCCGCATCGCGAAACGGCCGGTGCGTCAGCGGAAATCCACCCTGCAGGCCGTTGATGATCGCCCTCCCCGTCGGACTAGCAGTGGACATTCGCGTGCCTCCCTGGATCGGAGAACACCGCGCCGCGCTGCTTGAAGCAGCGCGTGGAGAACAGCACGGCCTGCCTGTTCAACCCCGTGTCGGCGTGCAGATTGACATCGTCGAGTACGGCATAGACATCGCCGCGCGACTTGGCGTGCACCATGCAAAACAGGTTGTAGGGCCAGATCGGCTGATGGCGCGGTCTCCGATAGCACAATGTCACGCTTGGATGACGCGCGAAGCTCGCAGCGACAGCATCGACCATCTCATCCGGCACATCCCACACCGCCATCGCATTGGCGCGATAGCCCAGCTTGTCGTGCCTGACGACACAGCCGAAGCGCGTAACGACGCCTGTCGCAACGAGATGCTCCAGACGCGCGATGAGGTCAGACTCCCCCAGCTTGAGTTGCTTCGCCACCATCCGGTATGGCTCCTCGACCAACGGCAGCCCGTCCTCGATCGCGGCGAGGATGCTCCGGTCAAGCGGACTCGGGCAGTAGTCCGCATCAAGCCCGACCTGTGCGCGCCGCGGCTGCCGACCCGCAGAAAGCGGGAAGCCGAGATCCAGGTGATAAGCCCTGAGCATCGGCAGATTGACCACGCCAAGTCTGGTCTGCTCTTCGATGGCTCCAATGGTCTCGGCGATCGCGTCAAGGCCGGCGCCGGTGATCACGAACCAGAGATTCAGGGGATGTTCGCGCTCGTAATTGTGATTGACCAGCGGCTGGTGGCTGACGATGCGGGCAACCTGCTCCAGCCTTTCGCGAGGGACCTGCATCGCCGCGAGCGTGCTGGCGCCCACCGTGTTGGGCCGCACCACGGCGCCGATGCGCGAGATCACATCGTGGTCGCGCATGCGGCGGAACATCCTGAGCGTCTCATGCTGACCGAGCGCGGCGGCGCGGGCGACAATCTCGAAGGGCCGCTCGGCCAGCGGGAAATCGTGCTGCCAGCGGTCGATGAGATCGAGTTCGAGAGGGGTTGGCGTCATTGCCCGATCCTCGTCGCGCGCGCGGTGAAGAAGATCCCCGACGGCTTTTGCGCCGGGATCTCCGCTTTCTTTGCAAAGGTGGCGGCATCGTAGACGTCGACGCGATCGGCATCGCGTACTGAGACCCAGACCTCGTTGCCGCGCGGGGTGAACTCCATATGCAGAACCGCAGGTCCCGGCGCAAAGCGGTGGATGACCTTGAGGCTCTCCGTATCGACGACATCGATGGTGTCGTTGAGTGGATGGGCGAAATTGACCCACACGTGGCGGCCGTCGGGCCGCGCCACTGCGAAAACAGGCTGACCATAGGTCGCGACGCGGCCGACCTCCGCGAAGCTGCGCAGGTCGACCGCAATCAATTCGTGATGGCCGACCGCGGGCAGCAGGAGCTTGTCGCCGACCGCGGCCCAGCCCTCCAGATGCGGCATCTTGTAGACCGGCAGTGCCTCCTCGCCGCGTCCATAGCCATTGAGGATACGTTCGGCCTTCAGCGGCGATTGCCAGGTGTCGACATGGACCACACCGTCCTCGCCGAACATGCCGGCAAGGTAGTGCCTGCCGTCCGGCGTGACATTGCCGTCATAGGGCAGCTTGCCCACCCCGGTCAGCTTGGTGACGGCCGGCGCCTCGGGCGCGGAAAGGTCCGCGATCCAGATCTCGCCGGCATCATAGAGCGCAAAGGCAAAGCGTCGTCCGGGAAGATCGACAAGACCGAGCGCCTTCGAAGCCTTGCCGTCTGCGCCGATAGCAGGGATGGTGGCGACCGGATCAAGCGTCTGGGCGTCGAACACCCGCACCCCGCCCGGCTCGTAGTTGGAGACCGCGATCAGCTCGCCGTCATCGGAAATCGCGCCGCCGATCGAATTTCCCGCCTGCACCACGCGCCTGGCAATCGTGGCAGTGAGCAGGTCCACCTTGCTCAGCCCGCCATCGCGTCCGAACACATAGGCATAGCGTTGATCCGGCGAGAACACCAACGAAGCATGCGAGAGATCGCCGAGCCCCTCCACCCGGCCAAGCGCCTTGCGCGCGGTGGTATCGACGATCAGCACCGAGCCGGTCGCGCGTTCGACCACCACGCCGAGATTGCCGGTGCCGCGCAAATCGTCGGCCCGCGCCGTCGCAGGCAGGACGAACAGCAAGACCATCAACAGACGTGCAGCGATCATCATGGCAGATTTCCTTGCTGAAGCCGGTCGACAATCCAGCCCGCGTCAGCCTCGCTGAGCAATGGACGCCATGGCGGCATCGGCGTGCCCGGCACGCCATCGAGAATGATGCTGACGAGCTGCTCGCGGCTCCAGCCGCGCAAATGATCCGCAGTCAGTGGCTTGCCGAGCCCGCCCCGCAAAGTCAGCCCATGACAGGAACCGCAATCCTGCCGCACCAGATTTGCGAGCTTGGCGGCATCGGCCGCCTCGCCCGCCGATAGCGGCGCCATCGCCATGACCAGGGCGAAAGCGACCTCAGGCCACAACTGAAATCGCGCCGCTATCGGTTGCATGGCTTTGCTCGCTCCGTGCCAGGGCGATCCCAGCGACCCGGCCGATGATGAAAAGAACGGGACCGGCGAAGGCTGCCTTCCGCAGTTCGGCTGCAAGCGCATCGAGCCGCGTGCACAGCCGCTGCTCATGCGCGGTCGTGCCCTGACACACCGCCAGCACGGGCGTGCTGGCAGACAGCCCCTGTGCAATCAGCTTGCGGACGATGTCCTCGATATTGGCAAGCCCCATGTAGACGACGAGCGTCGTCTCGGGATCGGCGAGGCTCTTCCAGTCGAGCTCGAGCGGTTCGTTGGCCTTGCGATGTCCCGTGACATAGCGCACGCCGGTGGCGAGCCCCCGATGAGTCAAGGGCATGCGCGCCGCGGCCGCGCAGCCTTGAGCGGCCGTGATGCCGGGAATCACCTCATAGGGAATCCCGGCCGCCTCCAACTCGGCCGCTTCCTCAGAACCGCGTCCGAAGATGAAGGGATCGCCGCCCTTGAGCCGCACCACCGTCCGCCCTGCCCGCGCCAGGCGAACCAGGATGTCGTTGATCTCGGCCTGCGGCACCGGATGAAGACCGGCCCGCTTGCCGACATTGATCCGCGTGACGCCGTCGCGCACCATGGCCAGAATGCTGTCCGGCACCAGGCGATCATAGACCACCGCATCGGCTTGCCCGATCGCGCGCACGGCCTTCACGGTCAGGAGCTCCGGGTCCCCCGGACCTGCACCGACCAGATAGACCTTTCCGACGGCCATGATCGCGCTCCACGTCCTGTTCGCTTGGTGCCGATGGCGCGGCGATGAGCCCGCGCCATCGTCCGGTTCATCCTGATCAATAGATGTCGTTGCGCGTGTTATAGACGTTGAACTTCCCGGTCGGCGTTATCAGGCGCCGGTCCCGAATCACCGTCTTCAGCGTCAAGGTCTTGTCGTCGACCACGACAATTGCCGAGTCCTGCGCCTTGTTGTTCCAGACCGAGAACCAGATCTCGGTGCCGTCCTTGTTGAACTCGCCCTGCACCACGCGGCGCGCGCCCTCGGATATTCCGGACCACTGACCGATCGGAAGAACCTTGTATTCCGGCTTGTCCTTGACGAGGTCCTTGATCTTGAACACCGCAACCGAGGACGAGATTTCAGCGTCCGTGTTGAGTGGCGTATCGACGTAGAGATTCTCCGACTTCGGGTGCGTCTTGATGAAGAGCGACCCGCTGCCCTGGCCGTCGACCGTCTGCACGACCTTCCAGGCGTACTCCTTGTGCTTGTCCGGATCGGTGCCGATGAAGGAGATCGTTTCGCTGCCGAGATGGCTGGTCGCCCAGACGGGTCCGAACTTCGGATGAATGAAGTTGGCGCCGCGACCGGGATGCGGCGTCTGGCCCCCCGAATCGATCACGCCGACCAGCTTGTCTTCCTTGGTATCGATGATCGCAATGCGATGACGCGCGTTCGCCGCGACCATGAAATAACGACCGGTCCTGTCGAAGCCGCCATCGTGCAGGAAACGCTCGGCCTCGATCGCGGTGACCTTCAGGTTCTTGATATCCTCATAGTTGACCAGCAGGGTCTGCCCGGTTTCCTTGACGTTGACGACGAATTCCGGCTTGTAGTGCGAGGCTACAATGGAGGCGACGCGCGGCTCGGGGTGATATTCCTGGGTGTCGTAGGTCATGCCTCGGGTCGAGACGACCTTCAGCGGCTCGAGCGTCGCGCCGTCCATCAGAACGTATTGGGGCGGCCAGTAGGCCCCGGCGATGGCGTACTTGTCCTCGTAGCCCTTGAATTTGGAGGTTTCGACCGAGCGCGCCTCGGTGCCGATCTTCAACTCCGCAACCGTCTGGGGCGGGTCCATCCAGAGATCGATCAGGTTGAGCTTCGCATCGCGCCCGATGATGTAGAGGTAGCGCCCCGAGGCCGACATGCGCGAGATATGCACGGCGTAGCCGGACTTGAGGATATGTTCGATCTTCTTAGTGTTGCCGTCGATCAGGGCGACTTCGCCCGCGTCACGCAACGTCACCGAGAACAGGTTGTCGATATCGAGATTATTCATCTTCTTGGTCGGCCGCTGCGCAACCGGAACCAGGACCTTCCAGCTCTCCTTCATTTCCTTGAGACCAAACTCGGGCGGCTGCGCCGGTTCGTTGAGCAGGTAACGTGCCATCAACTCGACTTCGGTCTGCGAGAGCTGGCCTGAGCTTCCCCAGTTCGGCATGCCGCCGGGCGAACCATAGGTGATGAAGTCACGCAGATATTCGAAGCCGAGCTTCTTGGTGAGATCCGGCGTCAACGGCTTTCCGGTTGCGCCCTTGCGCAGCACGCCGTGGCATCCGGCGCAACGCTCGAAATAAATCCGGTTGGCCTGGTCGAACTCGGCCTTGGTGAGGTTCGGATCGCCCGGCCTGGTGCCCGGCTGTTCGGTTGGCTTTGCGCCAAGCACGTCCAGGCTCGGCTGGTATTGACCGCCCGGCGTGGTCTTGTGCTGTTCGATGTCGGCGGGCTTTGGCGTTGCGGGTGTTGCCGGCTGCGCCTGGGCGTGCGCCGTGGTTATCGACCCCAGAAAGACTCCGCTCGTGACGGCGATCCCGCCGACAAACATCGCGGCCATAAGAGCGCGGCTCCGCATCACATCCCTCCAGCATGATAATCCGACCTTTCGCTTTATGCCTCATGTTCCGGTTGCGCCGCCTTGACCGCGGTTAAATGCAGCCTTGACCTAGCTCAATGCGGCAGCAGCACGAAGCTGCCTGATCCCAATCATGCAAGGCAGTGTCGGAAGGATCGGATTGATCGCATTGCGCGGATTCTTGCGCGTCTTTGCAGTCGCCGTGCTGGCGGCAAGCGCGGCGAGGGCGGCCGACCTAGGCGTCGCCGCGCAATTCTTTTCTTCCTCCGGTCCGGTCACGGTCGAACCGCCGCATGGAAGTCCGCCGGCTGCAACGGTGCGAGCATCAGACGGCCATGTCCTCGGCTATGCGTTCTCCACCCTCGATGTATCCGGCTCCGTCGGCTATGCCGGGCGACCTCTCGACATCGTCGCGGCAATCACACCGGAAGGCGTTGTTGCGGGAGCCAGGATCGTAGCGCATGAGGAGCCGATCCTCGTAATCGGCATTCCGCGCGACGCGCTTGCGACCTATGTCGCGAATTTCAGAGGGTTCAACGTTCGTGCCGGGGCGTCGCTCAAGCCGGCTGACGACCTTGCCCGCGGCCCTCACGCGGTCGCCGGAGCCACCATCACCAGCACCGTCATCCGCGAGGCGATCCTTCGCTCGGCGCGGTCCGTGCTGAACAGCCGAAGCAGCCCGCCGGATCAAGGCACGCGTCTCGATCGCGAGACGTTGCGTCGGGCGTCGTGGCCATCGCTCCTCGCCGAGGGAGCGGTGCAGCATCGGCTGGTGCTGCGCGGGGAAGCAGCCAAGCTCCTGGGCACTCAGGACAGCGAGCCTGACAAGCCCTACATCGACCTGTGGCTTGCGCTCGCCACGCCGCCGCCGATCGGCGAGAGCCTGCTCGGCCAACGAACCTACGAAAGCGAACTGGCCAAGATCGGCCCCGACGACGATCTGCTGCTGATCGGCGCGTCGGGGCTCTATTCGTTCAAGGGAACGGCATGGCGCCAATCCGGTGCGTTCGAACGCTTCGAGATTGTCCAGGGCAGCCACACCTTCCGTTTGAAGGCGACCGACCATACCCCGATCGAAGCCCTGCACGCGGCCGGCGCCCCCGAACTGCGCGAGATCGCTGTCTTTCGTATCCCGCGCGCAACTGGATTCGACTCGACCAAGCCGTTCCGGCTCGATCTCGATCTTGGGACTCCGGCTCCGGCCGCAGGCCCGGCCGTCGTCACCCTGGACTACCGCGTACCCGATCGATACCTGGTCGGTCCGACCGAGCCCTTGACCGAGCGGGGTGCGGCCTCGGTGGCCGCCACCTCCGCCCAAGCTCCGTTGTGGCAGGAAATCTGGTGGGCACGACGCTACGAGATGGGCGTGCTGGCCGCGATGCTCACGGTTCTCGCCGGAATTTTGGTGTTCCAGGACACTGTGACCGCCTATGGCGCGTTTTATCTCCGGTTGCGCACCGGTTACCTGCTGCTGACCCTGGTCTTCCTGGGGTTCGTTGCCAACGCGCAATTGTCTGTCATCAACGTACTAACCTTCATTCATGCGCTGTTGTCCGGTTTTCGCTGGGAATTGTTCCTGCTTGATCCGATGGTCTTCACGCTCTGGAGCTTCGTCGCGGTCAGCATGCTGTTTTGGGGCCGCGGCGTCTTCTGCGGCTGGCTCTGCCCCTTTGGTACGCTGCAGGAGCTCACCAACCACGTCGCCCGGCGGATCGGCATCAAGCAGATCGAAATCCCGTTCGGACTGCATGAACGGCTGTGGATGATCAAATACGTGGTGTTCGTCGGGATCCTCGCTGTGTCGCTGCGGTCGATCCTGATGGCCTTCCAGTTCGCCGAAGTGGAGCCATTCAAGACCGCCATCACCATGAAGTTCACGCGCGAGTGGCCTTTCGTCCTCTATGCAGGAATCCTGCTGTTCGCCGGGCTCTTCATCGAGCGGTTCTATTGCCGTTACCTCTGTCCGCTTGGCGCGGCGCTGGCGATTCCCGCCCGCATGCGGATGTTCGAATGGCTCAAGCGCTACCGAGAATGCGGCTCCGAATGCCATGTCTGTGCCCGCCGCTGCACTGTGCAGGCCATCCATCCGCTGGGACAGATCAATCCGAACGAGTGCATTTACTGTCTGAAATGCCAGGCCAACTATTTCGATCCGGAGGTCTGCCTGCACCTGAAGAAGCGCGCGCTGCGCCGGCAACCGCAGGGAGCAGCCGGGCCTGCAAACATCACGATGCCGCAAGCATAGGGAGACGCAGATGTCCCTCGACAAACCGACGCGGCGGCGCGCCATCACCATCTTCGCCGCAGCAGCCGCCGGTGCTTTCAGCGGTGGCCCTGCCTGCTCCACTCCGGCCGATTTCGAGTGGCACGGCGTGGCGATGGGGGCGGACGCGACGATCCTGTTCAACGGGATCGAACCGGAAGTCGCCCGAGCTGCAATCGCCGAGGTCGAAGCCGAGATCGACCGGCTCGAGGGTGCACTGAGCCTGTATCGACCAGACTCAGAGCTCTGCCGGCTCAACCGTGAAGGCGGGCTCTTCGGGCCGAGCGGCGACATGCGGCGCGCCCTGAGCATTGCGCTTGGGATTTCCGCGATCACTGGCGGCCTGTTCGATCCGACGGTTCAGCCGCTCTGGGAAACCTATGTTGACTGGTTCACGGACTCGCCCGAGGCCGGCCTGCCGCCGGATTCGATCATCACGCCGGCGCGCGCTCTGGTGGATTGGCACCGGGTCAGCCTTGATGGCGAAGCCATCCGCAGCGGGCCAGGTCAGCACCTGACGCTCAACGGCCTCGGCCAGGGCTACGTGACCGATCGCGTCGCAGAACTGCTCGCAGCGCGCGGCCTCACGCATGTGCTGGTCGATCTCGGAGAGCAGCGGGCGCTGGCGCCGCGCGAAGGCGGCGCACCATGGGTGGTGAGGCGCATGGGCGCCCCGCCGCTCCGGCTTGCCAATGGCGCGCTTGCGACCTCCGAGGGCGCGGGCTGCGTGCTCGGCGCCGCAGGCGCGGTGCATCATCTGTTCGATCCACGGACCGGCCGCAGTGCCGCGCATTGGAAGAGGCTGACGGTCCATCATCGCTCGGCGGCGATCGCCGACGCGCTGTCGACCGCGCTCTACATCGCTTCGGCCGACGAGATCAAATTGATATTGCCGCAGCTGGCCGGAACCGTCGTGTGGGCGCGCGATCAAGACGATCGCGAATGGTGTTGGCTGTCGCCCCCGATCGACGGTGTCACGCTGCAGGACGCGGCCTGAAGCCCACACAGCCGCTATCCCCTACAGCATGATCCGGACCCGAAGGGCCGCGCCAGCGCAAAGTGTGAAGCGGTTTTCCGAAAAGATCCTGCTCGATCAAAGAGCTAAAGCGCGATGACGATTCATCCTATTCTCATCGCGCTTCAGTGATCTCCAAGCACATTGTGCAGCCGCGCGTCATGGCTCTCAAAGTGTCGCGAGAACCACGCATCCAGGCTCTGCGCCAGCACCTTCTCGTCGATCCGGGCGCTTGCTTCAAAGTCTTCCATGATGTCGCGCAATTCATCGAGCAGGCGCTCGTGGTCGTTCTTGTGCTGGGTAAGCTGGTCGTAACCACGCTCGCGCATGAGGCGCTCTTCGAGGGCAAAGTGCGACGATATTGCCTTGAACAGGTCGCCGAAGAAGTTGACGATGGCCTCTTTCGATCCTTGCGCCGCCGCCTCCGCGTAGAGGCGATTGATAAGCTCGATGAGTTCCTTGTGCTCGTGATCGACTGCGGCAACGCCGACGCTATAGCGATCTTCCCAATGCAACAGGCTCATGATCCCGTCCTCAACGAAAGATGAACTCGCCGCTCTCAGGCCCGTAATCGATGACGAACAACTGGTTCGCCGCGAAATCGATCGTCTCGTGCCGCTCGTGGTCGAAGCCCTCGGCACGGGCCTTGTCACGCATGCGCACGTCGACGTCATACGTCCCGGCCGGCAGCACAAAGCGCTGGTAGACCCGCGACGGACCGTCGCCGGCAATCCCCGTGGGCGGGAGGCTGGCCCGATAGATATTGCGGCCGTCGACGTCGAGCTCGACATAGATCGGCCGGCGCACCCGCGGACAATCCTGCACGCGGCGCATGTTGGGTGGCAGCCTCGCGATCTCTTCCGGCGTGAGCCTTCGACACTCCCCCCTGCGATCGGCGCTGTGCACGAACGTTAGCATCACCACGCCGAAACCGTTGGGGATTTGCCGGTAGGTCGGCCGATCGGACAGCCAAGCAACGCCCGCAAACAGCGCAGCGATTACCAGGAACTGGCCTGCAAGGCGCAGCAACCTCATGAGTCTCCCCTCAGCTCTGCGGGTTCTCGGGCCATGGTCGGTCGCGACACGGCGCTCGCCGGCAGCGGCGACCGCAATCGTTTGGGCGGCAGTGTCGCCAGCCGCGTGGCAAAGGCGGCAATCTCGGCTTCCATCTTCTTCACGGCGAGCGCGGAAGCCCAGATCGTCGCCAATCGCTCGCGCGGAACGCGCGCGCGCAAATAGGGATCGCGCTCCCCCGCAAAACGCTGCTCGGTCCATTTGATCCCGAGCCGGTTGTAGCACGCGCTCTCTGCGCAACCGGCGACAGCCACGGCGTCGGCGAGATCACGGCTCAGGATGAAATCGATCAAAGACGGCGGCGCCATCGCAACACAGGGCAGGACAACCGTTCCATCGGGCCGCCCGGCAGCTGCGCCGTGCTCGCAGGCCAGGACCAGCACGCGCGCAGGCCCCCTCAGACCGGCGGCAACATTCATCACCCTCTCCCGAAGCTCTCTGAGCGAATAGTCCGGCAGGTCGATCCCGGTCTTCAGATCTGCCGAGCGGCGGAACGGCGTCGACGATGGGCAGGCACCCATGCAAATGCCGCAGGAGACGCAAAGCGACGGATTGACCTGCGCTTGCGTTGGAAACGGCATGCCGTCGGTCCGGCCAACCATCCGGATCGCCTCGTAGGGACAGTCTTCGACGCACCGCGCACAACCATTGCAATGGGCGAGATCGACTTCCGCCGCCCGCGCCCGGCGCAAGGGCGGCAGCCATGGCATCAGTCCAATCATCAGCGAAAACGCCCCGAGGAATGCCCAGACCGCGCCATTGCCCCAGATGTTGGTCAGTGGATAAAGCGGCAGGAAAAACCAGTCGAGGCCGACGACCGCCGGCACCTTGGCCAGATCGGCCTGTCCTTGCGATAGCGCAGGCTTCCAGATCGAGACCGCGACCAACGCGGCAAGCGACAACAGGGCCAGCGCCCGGGGCGGATTCACCTTTGGCCGCGAAATCCTGAGGATGTGCACCCACATGATGAAGAGAAGGAACAGCGGAACTGCGACGTGCATGAACACCATCAGCGAGAAGAAGCGGCTGGTGAGCGTGCCCGTGGAGATGAAGTTGCGTGCGATCGGCTCGCCGAAGATCGGCAGCCAGTCCAGAAGCTCCGACGAGACGAGCGCGACATATTGCGCAAGCCTGTCCCAGACCAGCCAGTAGCCGGTGATGCCCGACGCATAGAGCAGCCAGATGATCGGCAGCCCAGTGAACCAGGAGAACCACCTGACGCCGCGATAGCGATCATTGGCAAATTCCCGCAAGAGGTGGACGACCACCATCACCACCATCAGATCCGACGCGTAGCGATGAAAACTGCGCATCACGCCGGCGTGGTACCACTGATCACGGGTGAGATATTCGACCGACTGATAGGCGCGTTCGATGCCGGTATCGAAGAAGATAAAGAGATAGATGCCGCTGATCGCGACGATCCAGAAGAAGAAGAAGCCGAGTGCGCCAAGCTGGGCCAGCGGATTCAGCGACGGCCCGAACAGGCGGTCGAACGGCTGCTCGATGGCCGCAAATCCCGTTCGAAGCATTTTGCGCATGAGCCCGATCACGGCTTTCCCCGTTTCATCCCGCTCCGGCCCTCATGCATGAGCCGAGCGAAACCACTCGCGCAGGATGAGGCCGCCCATGACGAGCAGCGAGGCGGCGGCAATCACGCTTCCGAATACAAGTCCGAAATCGATGCGGTAGCGTCCGGAACCGGGGTCATAGGCGGTGCAGATGAACCTGATGCGGTCGAGGACGCCCGAGAAGGAGAACGGCACCGCCGTGCCGTAAATGACGTCCTTCATCGGCTCCATGAACATCTGCAAGGGGAACTCGTCGCCATAGACCTGCCGGTAGACTTTGCCACGGCTATCCAGAATGGTGGTCTGCGTCGGATGATCGAATCCACCAGCGACCGAGCGGTAGCTGAAGCCGAGGTCATTGAGCAGGGCTTCGATGCTGGCTGTATCACCGCTGGCTACCCGCCAATTCGGGAACTTGATGCCTTGCGTCGAGGCGAACTGGGCCAGTCGCGCGACCGTGTCGTTGCGTGCGTCGAACCCGACCGTCAGCACCGCAAAACGGTCGGGCCCGAACACCCGTCCCGCTTCGTGAACGGCGCTGATGAGATGCTGGGTCGTCGGCGGGCAAACCGAGCTGCAGGACGTATAGACCAGGCTGACAACGAGTGGTTTGCCACGATAGTCGCCAAGCGACAGCCGCGATCCCGTAGAATCGATCAATTTATAGTTGCCGACCGTCCGCCCGACGACCTGTTCGCCTCTTGCGATCACCGCGGCGGGATCAAGCGGTGGCGACGCGGGCCATGCGGGCGAAGCAGGCATGGCCGCAAGTGCGAACAGGGCCCAAGCAGCCGCATAACCGCGACCAGCGGGGCGACTGGAGGTCATGACCAGTACCCGACGGCGCTCGACAACAACGCGCCCGTGATCAGCAACGCCAATTGGACGAGCGAAGCGAGAAAATTTGCCATTGCATTGGCCTTGCTCGGCTCGCGATAGAGCTTGATACTCTTCCAGACGAAATAGCTGCCGCCAATTGCCGCGCCGAACCCGTAGAGCGGCCCTTCGCCGAACCCGAGCGGCACCAGCGAGATCGCGAGAAGCACGATCGCATGGGCGAGGACGGCGAGCGTCCAGGCATGAGCCGGAGCAACGACTGGTAGCATCGGAATGCCGGCTTTCACGTAGTCCTGCCCCTTGGCGGCGGCCAGGCTCCAGAAATGCGGCGGCGTCCACAGGAACAGCACGACCGCCAGAACCGTCGGCACAACCTGCGGTGACGCATCGACGGCTGCGGCCCCGGCAAGCACGGCGAAGCTTCCCGCGAGCCCTCCGACCACGATGTTCCAGGTGCTGCGGCGCTTGAGCCAAACGGTGTAGACGACGCCGTAGGTGAAGGCCCCGAGGAAGACATACGCCGCGGCGACATGGCCCGCGCAGAGCGAGGCGAGCCCAAGCGAGATCACCAGCAGCACCAGAAACGCCAGCGGCCACCACAGGCTCGCCTTGAAGGCGCCGCTGGCGAACGGACGCTTGCATGTTCGCTGCATGAGCCGATCGAGATCGCGCTCGTAATAGTGGTTGAACGCGCCGGCGCTGCCGGACGCCCCGAGGATCGCGAGCCCAAGGCCGATCGGCTGCCACCAGGCCAGCGCATGACCATCGGCGACGGCAACGCCGGCTAACGCGCTCGCTGCGACAGCGATGCCAATCCTCAATTTCAAGAGCGAGATCGCCATCATGGCTGTCGCGCGCATGTGCCTTCTCCCTTCGCTCGCGGCGGTCAGCGGAACAGCCAGAGTTCCGACAGGTATTTCCAGTTAATGAAGTAGTAGAGCACGAAGCAGACAAAGAAGATGGTGACGAGGACGACCGTGCCCGGCAGTTTCGGTGCGCGCTCGCTGCCATAATGGGAGGCCACAGCGCCGCCCCCCGCGAACAGCGGGAAGATCAATTTGTGACCGCTCGTTATCTTCTCGCCGAACAGCACTGTTCCCACCACGATCAGCACGAACAGGCCCCCGCCGAGCCCGGCAATGATGGCGAAAATTCCGTTCAGTCCCATCATCAGGAACGCACCCGCCGAATAGGCGAATGACAGATTGGCATCGCTGAAGGTGATGTCCCAATGCCGCCGCGCCACGCCTAGCGTGCCGGCACCCATCATAAAGAGCGAGATGCCGGCGGCGCCGATCCCGAACAGATAGGGCTGGAGCTTGGCTAGCTTCGGCCAGATGATCTCGCGCTGGAACACCAGCGGCAAGACCAGATAGGTGGCGGCCATGAAGGCCAGCGTGGTGCCAGCAACCACGGTGCCGTGGAAATGCCCGGGCACATAGATCGTATTGTGCATGAGCACGTTGAGCTGTTCGGTGCCGAGCACCACGCCGGAAATGCCGCCGATGAAGCCAAAGAAGATCAGCGACAGGAACATTCCGGCAAAGGCCGGATGTCCCCATGGCGCCTTGCGCAGCCATTCGAACATCCCGCGATCATAACCGTTGCGGCGCTGGGCTGCCTCGATCGCGCCGGGCACGGTCAGGCCATGGACCATCGATCCCATCACCGCCAGATACATCATGTAGCTGGTGTTGACGATCTTCCAGCTCGCATCGAGCCCCGGCTCGGCTAACAGATGATGCGCCGAGGCCAGCTGCAGGAAGAGGATGTACATCAAGAAGGCGGTGCGGCTCACCTTCTCGCTGAGCGGTTTCGCGCCAACCAAGAGTGCGGCGATCAGATACCAGAGCGAGACATGCGCCGAAACATTGATCTGCTGCGAGGAATGCCCCATCGCCCACCAAACCACCTTGTACATCAGCGGATTGATGTCGGAGATGAAGCCGAGCGACCACAGCCAGGTTGGAATCAGGATGATCGCGCCCGAGGCGATGGTGAACACCGCGATGATTGCCGCGGTCAGCGCGCCGAACGTCACGAGCGGAATGGAGCCTTCATAGGTCTGCTCCTCCTTCGCGATGACAAGGGTTGCGAAGAAGATCACGCAGCCGACCAACGCGCCGACCGCAAACAGGATGAGGCCGAGGTAGAAGTGCGGCTTTGCCTGCATCGGCGGATAGGACGTGAACATGACGCTGGAGTCGCCCTGCAGCACCGCAACATTTGTCATGAGCGCGCCGACCACCATCAGCACGAAACCGAGCCAGGCGAATTTCGGCGCGGCCAGCCGCGAATTGAGCAGGATCGCGGACGCGAAATAGAGCACGGCGATTTCGAAGAAGATGATCCAGAACAACAGCACATTGGCGCCGTGTCCGGTTAGGACGAGATAGAACCACTCGGCCGGCAGAAGATGGACTGCCGGCCAACGCGTCAGTGCCACCAGCAGCCCCATCAAGCCGCCGATCGCGAGAAAGATCACGGCGGCGACCGCGTTCGCTTTGATCAGAGCCTGGGCGGCGGCATCGACCTTGAGCCCGGTATATTGGCAGGTGCGGAATTCGGTTTTGGCGGGAACGGCGCCGATGACGGTTTCTGCGGTCATGACCCTACCTCCCCTCGGCCGGCCGTTGACCGGCCTCCGCGCGCTTCTCGTCCGTGACATAGATCTTGCCGGTCATCGTATGGTGGCCGATTCCGCAAAACTCGTTGCAGACGATGCCGAACTGACCGCTCTGGGTCGGAGTCAGCGAGATGACGTGCTCAATTCCGGGATAGACCGAGATGTTGACGTTGGTGGGCTGCAGGGAGAAGCCGTGCATCCAATCAAGCGACGACAGATGGATCCGATAGCTGACGCCCTGCTCCAATTCCAGGATCGGCCACCACTGCCAGAGCCGCGCCAGCAGATAGACGTCGCTTCCCGGTTTCGGCTTCACAACGGGAATCCCCTGCTCTTCGCGCACCTGAAATTGCTTGGCGAAATTCTCGACCTTCTCTTCATAGGCCGAGGGATTCACCCGATAGGCCTCCTTGCTCAGATTCTGTTGGCCGATGAAGTGCCACGCGATCATGAACACGAACATGAACACGCCCCATAGGAAGGCGAGGACGATCCAGACCAGTTCGACCCGTTCGATCGGCTCGTTCCACCAGATGCGGCGTTCGGGCGGTGTGACAGACATCTCAATGTCCCTTCGTTTTCGGCTCCTCCGTCGGAACGTTCATTTCCCCAATGGAATCGAGGCCACTTCCATCACGCCCCAGATCAGGTAAAGAACGGTGGGTATGGTGACGCCGAGGAACAGCAAGAGAAATGGATTGTCGAGAATCCGCTGCATGACCGGCACGCGCGCGGCGCCGCCTTGCTGCGACGCGGTCTCTTCGGTGGGCGACATCGGCCTACTCCCGGCGTTGATCGGACCAAGCAAATTTACCGCGGGTAGCGCCAGCATCCTTGACCGCGGTTAAGGATGCCGAGCCTCGCAACAGAAATAATTTCGGTGATGCAACCGTCGACCGAAATTCAGAACGACAACCGGCCATCGCGCGGACGAAGGCCTGCGCTCATTGGCGCGATGCTCGCGATTGCGGTTGCAGCCATCTCCGCATGGACCGGCCATTCAGCGCATCATGCGCGCGAATCAAAGTTCATGCTGCTCTATGTCGGCGCTGACGATTGCGCTCCCTGCCGGGCCTGGCGGAACGGAGAGCGGCCTGCTTTCCTGGCGTCACCAGAGTTTGCACGCGTGATCTATCGCGAGATTGATGCGCCGCATCTTGAGAGTCTGATGAACGACCAGAACTGGCCCGAGGATATCCGCGACTACAGAAGCCGCATCAGGCAGAGCGATGGCGTACCGCTGTGGCTCGTCATCTCAGATCATGCAGTGGTCGAGCAGCAGTTCGGGACAGCCGCCTGGCGCGATCGCATTCTGCCGAGGATCAGGGCCCATCTACGCTAGAATCGGCTTGGTTCTCGGCTCTCCCGGCGCGCCTGTCGTCTGGCTGGTTCTGGCAGCTCTTGCGCCGGACCCGCAACGGGCCTGGACGCGGTCGCCCTCGACCAGAGCACGAAGCTGCGCCATCTCATAGACAGCAACATCGGATGCGCGAACGTCGACTCCTACCGGCCTCAGCTTGGCAAACACCCGGGATAGTGATTCTGGCTTCAGCCCGAGTCTACCGGCGATAAGCGCTTTGTCATATGGCAGCATGATCGTGCATGGCCCCCTCGTGCATGGGGTCAGCGATGCCAGGAAGTCGGCAACCCTTTGCGTGGCACTCTGGGCGGTCAACTGCTCGATGCGCTGCACCATGCCATGCAGATGTCGGGACGTGGAAGCGATCATTGCGATCGCAATATCCGGCATCTTGCGGATGCAGCTGACGACATGATCCGCCGGTATCATCAAGACACGGGCACGCGTGACGGCACAGGCAGTGGCAGGGTAGCGCCCGGATGTGAACGCGACCGCCTCCGCGAGGCTCTCGCCCCTGGTCAGCACGTTGAGCACGGCCTCGTCACCAGCTGGCGTCACCCGATAAAGCTTGACCCAGCCATCGACAATGATGAAGAAGGTCAGCGCTGGCTCACCCTGGTGGAACAGGGCGCAACCTGGACGAATGTTCACGACGCTCGCCTCTGCGAGCAGGACAGCCAGCGTTTGAGGTTTGAGTCCGCTGAGGACGGGTGTCTGAGCGGCAGCATCCAAATCGACAGGCGTTGGCGCTGTCATGGCGTCGTCCTTGAGGTTTTTCCTACCCTAATTGACCAAATCTTGAGCAGAAGCCGCACGGCCCTTTTTGACCGAGATCAATCTTCTCAGTCGATTTAGGGCAAATTTCCTGGCGCCGCGTTAGCCTCATCTGCATCACTCCCCACCGTTTGTTCTGCGGCAGAACGCAACGCCTTCAATACAGCATCCCGATCGAGGCGGTGTTCGGCACAGGCCTCGTCAACCGTGTGGAAGCAGGCAATCGGACACCCGACGCACCCCATTTTGAAGTCCAGGAAGGTACGGATGGTGGCCGGATGGCTCCTCATTACCTCGTCCACCAAATCGTCAGGTTGGATCGGCATCGAGAGGCCTTTCCTCGATTTTGAACTATCGACCTTTGGCTTCACCTGCTGTTCTTTTGAGACGCAAACCTGCCGACGGACATAGCCGTCTTCGATACCTCTAGCCTTGCGCAGGACCATAAGCGGGTAGCGGAAACCTATCTTTGTCGGCGCACAAACTTCTGGAGTTTTGGTCTTCACGTTCATTCCGGATCGAAGACCGTCTCCTATGCGGCGGACGACAAGCCTCTTCTGATGGGGGGAAGAAAACGGATGCGCGTTCCTCCAAGAATGCGAAGGCGAATTCACTGCAAACTGCCGGCGAGCGTGGATTCCGGTTGTGGTCTCCATCTCCCAACGGTCGGCGGCTGGTTGATACTAGGCACACGCTGACGCGTGACGCTACGCAGCCGAACGGTCGGGCAAATGAGATTCATCCCTGGTATCCCGGTTTCACGGCTTTGGCCGGTAAGCTCCTGGCGGGTCTGAGAGCGATACCTGCTTTCAACAACAGGATTTAGCTTTTGGCCCGCGGATCACCGAGCAAACCCGATCTACAAGCGCCAACGTGGCCACACAAACGGGCATCACGGAGGACTATCACACTGGGGACCCTCGCTTCACATGGACCCGCGTAAGCCGCCGCATACGTCGGCAGCCATCCGCCTGGGCACGCCAGATCCAGCCGGTCGGGCCGACGCGAGGCACGTCCACACCGGCATCCCATCGATCTCTAGCCGCGGTTCGCGCCCCATCGCTGCGCGACATAGTCCTCGCCATGCAGCTTGGTCGGCTCGCGCGCATGTCGAAGGATCAAACTTCGAGGCCGCAGCAAGACAAAATTGGTTGTGTCGTCGACGGCAAACTGCGGACGACCCAATCTGCAATCATGCTGCGACGATGAGGATTCAGTCGAACGCCTCGAGGCGACACGCAAAGCTCCCTGACGTGGAAGAGTGGCGTTGGATCGCAAAAATAGACGTCGCCCTTCGTTCAAGGCCTGCAAAAGGCTCGACAGCGTTCTGACGCTGCGCCCCGCTCGTTGGGCCGGAAGTGTCGCCTGTAAGCTTCCAACCCACAGACCGCGTTCACGCGCTCAGTTCGTATCTTCGGCGAGCGGGGCGGCGTTGAAACCCGCGACGACCTCTATTGGACCGCCGACCAAAACGAAACCAGCACAGAATTTCCAAGTGCGGGCCAAACCGAATTTCCAAGTGCGCACCAAACGCGCACGAGAACAAAGCTATTTCAGGAGGAAAATCATGACGTTGTGCTGGCTGGGGCGGGAGGGATCGAACCTCCGAATGGCGGAATCAAAATCCGCTGCCTTACCGCTTGGCTACGCCCCAACTGGCCCGGAACGGCGGCCTCCCGCGGCGCTGCTTCGGACACCGCCGGTCTATAGGGGGCGACCCGCCATTTCAACAGGCCGGACGAAATTTCGCACCCCCTATTCCGCCGTTCGCCCGTGAAGTGAGCGGATTTTCCGCCGCTCTGCTGCCCAAGACCCCTCCCTCGTCTGGCTTGCCGGATAATCCGGTCGCGCCGTCCCTATTCCAGCCCGTCGCCGCGCTGGCTCCACAGGCATGACTTGCGGCCTCCGGCGCAGTTGAGATCACGCCGGTTTCGTGGGAAGACGCCGCCGGATCAAGGACAGAGGAAAC
Source organism: Bradyrhizobium sp. (assembly GCA_035652015.1). GTDB lineage: Bacteria > Pseudomonadota > Alphaproteobacteria > Rhizobiales > Xanthobacteraceae > Bradyrhizobium. The sequence continues at coordinate 181,192 of DASREP010000059.1, forward strand.
GAGGGTTCGGTCATGACCTACCAGGCGCCGATCAAGGATATCCTGCTTGCGCTCAACCATGGCGCAGGCCTGAAGGCCGCGGTCGCCGCCGGCCATTACGGCGATTTCGACGGCGATATTACCGAGGCCGTGCTGGAGGAGGCCGGCAAGTTTGCCGCCGATGTGCTGGCCCCGCTCAACCGGATCGGCGACGCACATGGCATCAAGCTCGACGCCGGCAAGGTGACCACCGCCCCGGGTTGGCCCGATGCCTACAAGCGCTGGACCGATGCGGGCTGGAACGCCGTCTCGGGCCCCGAAAGCCACGGCGGCCAGGGCCTGCCGCTCGCGATCAACGCCGCCTGCACCGAGATCTGGAGCGCCTCGAATATCGCCTTCGGCCTCTGCCCGCTGCTCACGCTGTCGGCCATCGAGGCGCTGGATGCGCATGGCAGTGCCGAGCTGAAGGACATCTATCTCGGCAAGCTCGTCTCCGGCGAATGGACCGGCACCATGCAGCTGACCGAGCCGCAGGCCGGCTCCGATGTCGGCGCGCTGCGCACCCGCGCCGATCGCGCGAGCGACGGCAGCTATCGGCTGAAGGGCACCAAGATCTTCATCACCTATGGCGACCACGACATGACCGACAACATCGTGCATTTCGTGCTCGCCCGCCTGCCCGACGCGCCTGCGGGCACCAAGGGAATCTCTTTGTTCCTCGTTCCCAAATTCCTGGTCAATGCCGATGGCTCGCTGGGCGCGCGCAACGACATCTATGCAAGCGGCGTCGAGCACAAGCTCGGCATGCATGCCTCGCCGACCTGCACCATGACCATGGGCGATCATGGCGGCGCGATCGGTTACCTGATCGGCGAGGAGAACCAGGGCATGCGCTGCATGTTCACCATGATGAACCAGGCCCGCCTCGGCGTCGGCCTCGAAGGCGTCGGCATCGCCGACCGCGCCTATCAGCAGGCGCTGGGATACGCCCAGGAGCGCCGCCAGGGCCGCGCCGTCGGCTCGACCAGCAGCGGCTCCGATCCGATCATCGTGCATCCCGACGTCAAGCGCATGCTGATGCAGATGCGCGCCATGACGGCGGCCGCCCGCAGCATCTGCTACGCGACCGCCGTCGCGCTCGACGTCGCCGTGCGCGCGAAGGATGCGAAGGTCCGCGCTGACGCCGCCGCGCGCGGCGCGCTGCTGACGCCGATCGCGAAGGCGTTCTCCACCGACATCGGCAGCGAGGTCGCCTATCTCGGCGTGCAGGTGCATGGCGGCATGGGCTTCATCGAGGAGACCGGCGCCGCGCAGCATTATCGCGACGCCCGCATCACGCCGATCTATGAGGGCACCAACGGCATCCAGTCGATC
>DASREP010000060.1:0-103040 GCA_035652015.1 Bradyrhizobium sp.
ATCTGTCCCTAGCTCCCCGTCAGGCTCTTGCGGCCTTTGAGCACGTACGGGCTCAGATCCAGCGACGGGCGGTTGGTTAGAACCGCCCGTTCGCACATTCTGGCAGATTTTGCAGACACAAGAGCACGTATAAGCCGTAAACCACTGCGCGGGGAAGGCCGGAGTGTCTCCGCCTGTACCTGTGGACTTTCGCGCGCTTCGCGCAATCCTTTTTGCGCGAAGGCCCCGGGTGCAGCGGCCACCCGGCCTTCCCTGCGCCCTCGTTTTTTTCGAGGGCGATGACGGATGCAAAAACTCGGGCGAATGCCGTCGCGAGGTCGCGGAGCTATGTGTCTCCAGGTCATAAGAGGACTTAGCCTCGAATTGAACGCGCTGCTCGTTATTGTGCCTCGCCCCTTGTGGGCGAGGGCACATCGATGCGCAGCCGCGCATTTCCGGCAACCCGCAAGCGGAGCGAGCAAGGCTCTCTTGTCCGCCCCTCCCCTCCACCAAAAATCGCCGGCTTCACCGACACTTGCGAGCCTTGTAACAAAACTGTCACATGACAAAACTAGACAAGGTTTCGGCCCACCACATCCGCGAATCCGTTTACCCGCAGGGAGACCAACCAATGCGCCGCGCCATCATGCTGCTGTCCGCCAGTCTGTTGACCCTGGCCGCCAGCGCCGCGTCCGCCCAGAACAATGCCACGCCCCACAATCTGATCCTGTTCGTCCCCGACGGATTGCGCGCACTGAAGGTCACACCGGAAACGGCGCCGGCGATGGCCGACGTGCGCGACAAGGGCGTGAACTTCAAGAACTCGCACTCGCTGTTCCCGACCTTCACCATGGCCAATGGCTCGGCGATGTCGACCGGCCATTATCTCGGCGACACCGGCACTTTCTCCAACACCATCTTCTCCGGCTACACCAACGCGCCCGCCGGCGACACCGTGGTGCCGTTCCTCGAAAACGATGCCGTGCTCGGCGACATCGACGCGCATTTCTCCGGCAACTATCTCAACGAGGACGTGCTGCTGCAGCTCGCGCGGCGCAAGGGGTATTCGACCGCCGCGATCGGCAAGGTCGGCCCGACGCTGCTGTTCGACCACACCGATCGCGCCGACAAGCCGGGCCTGCACTCGATCGTGATCGACGATTCCACCGGCGGCAAGACCGGCGTGCCGCTGTCGGACGAGATGAAGGACGCGCTGACCAAAGCGAACCTGCCGCTGGCCACGCCATCGCGCGGCGACAATGGCAAGGCGGGCGATGCCAAGACGCCGGGCACAACCAGCGCCAACGTCACCCAGCAGGCCTATTTCGCCGATGTCGCGGCCAAGGTCGTGCTGCCGATGTTCAAGGCGCGCAACAAGCCGTTCGTGCTGGTGTTCTGGTCGCGCGATCCCGACGGCAGCCAGCATAACCAGGGCGACAGCCTCAACAAGCTGACGCCCGGCATCAACGGGCCGACCTCGATGGCGTCGATCAAGAACGCCGACGACAATCTCGCCGAGCTGCGCAAGGCACTCGACGATCTCGGCCTTGCCTCGACCACCGACATCATCATCTCGGCCGACCACGGCTTCTCCACCATCTCCAAGGAGAGCAAGACCTCGCCATCCGCCAAGGCAAAGTATGGCGACACGCCCGAAGGCTTCCTGCCAATGGGCTTCCTCGCGCTCGATCTTGCGAAGGCGCTCGACCTGCCGCTGTTCGATCCCAACGACAAGAACGCCGCCGTCAGCCAAGACGCCCATCCGAAGGCCGGCAATGGCGTGCTCGGCAAGGACCCGACCAAGCCCGACCTCGTGGTCGCCACCAATGGCGGCTCGGACCTGATCTATCTGCCCAACAGGGACAAGAAGCTTGCCGACCGCACCATCAAGGCGCTCTTGGAGCAGGACTACGTCTCGGGCCTCTTCGTCGACGACAAGCTCGGGCGCTTCCCGGGCACGCTGCCAATGTCGGAGATCAACCTGAAGGGCAAGGCGGTGACGCCGAACCCGTCGATCGTGGTGAACTTCCGCTCCTATGTCGAAGGCTGCAACGAGCCGACCAACTGCTCGGTCGAGGTTGCCGACACCGTGCTGCGGCAGGGCCAGGGCATGCATGGCAGCTTCGGCCGCGGCGATACGCTGAACTTCATGGCGGCGATCGGACCCGACTTCAAGGCGGGCTATGTCGATGCGCTGCCGGTGAGCAATGCCGATGTCGGCATGACCGCTGCGCGGCTGCTCGGGCTGCATGCCGAGGCGAATGGCGGGCTGGAGGGGCGTGTGATTTCGGAGGCGCTGCCGAACGGCATCACGCCGAAGGCGGTGGAGGCCAAGATCGTCTCCAAGCCAGCCGCCAACGGCCTGCAGACGGTCGTCAAGTACCAGCGCGTGCTGACCCAGCGCTATTTCGACGTCGCCGGCTTCCCCGGCCGCACCGTGGGCCTCGACGAAGACGCTGCCGGGAAACAAAAAACGGCGGGGCGCTGACCCCGCCGTCTACGGAATTGCGGTCTGGATGCGCCTACATCCCGATGTCGAAGACGTTGGGCAGCTGAGCCAGCGGCAGCGCGGCGACGCCGACGATCGTAGCCACCATCGCGATCAGCCTGCGGTTGGTATTGCGCTTGCCGCGCATCTGGGCGGCGATCCATTCCAGGATATCGGTGTCGACGCCCTTGGCATGCGCCGGCGCCCAGCTCTCGATATCGGTGTCGGCCGACAGCGCCACCGAGCGTGGCGGCACGGCAAGGCCGGACATCGCGGCTGCGTGATGGGCGACCGCCTTGGCGAGGAGATCGTCGAAACGGCCGTCGTCGCTCCGCTCGGTCGCGGCCTGCGCGATCTCGAACAGCGCCTCGGCCTCGGCCCGGCTGACCGGCTGATGCTCGACCGCTCCAGCGGTCAGGATGCGCTCGCACCAGGCGGCGTCATCGGCATCGAGGGAACGGGAAAAATGCACACGGCCCTTGGTGGTCGGGCCTTCGCCGGTGATCACGCCGTCGCGCACGATGGTGAGCGCGTGGGCGGCGGTATCACGGCAGGTAGGTTCGAGAACGCTCTGGGATTGAGCGCCCTCTATGCGAGGGGCAGACATATTCTCACTTCTCAGTTGCTTGTTTCTATCCAGCATTGCGATGCGGGCGTAAACGAGTGGTTAACGATTCGAAACCGCCATCCTTCAATTTGGAGATGGTTGCCGATTCGTCGCACCCAGCACGCCCAAGGTTCGGCCATGCAAGGCCGGGGCCGGCGTGATGAGGACCATAAAAGGCAATATCGGGGCAACCGGGCCTTCTGCCGGAACTGTGATCTTTCGCCGCAAGCCCTTGCGCCAAAAGGGCATGGCTGCAAGCCTGCAAGAGAGAGAATATCCTTCCCATTTGAGAGGCGCCCGTTCACATCAGTAGAACTACGGCCTATACTGGCCAAGGCGAAATCACCTGTAACTTGAACGACATGAGGCTGTAACATGCCACTCCAGATCGGCTCCGTGGCCCCGGATTTCGAGGCCGAAACCACCGAAGGCAAAATCAAATTCCACGACTGGATCGGCGACAGCTGGGCGCTGTTGTTCTCCCATCCCAAGGATTTTACCCCCGTCTGCACCACCGAGCTCGGCGCCCTCGCCCGGCTGAAGCCCGAATTCGATAAGCGCGGCGTCAAGCTGATCGGACTGTCCGTCGATCCCGTCTTAAACCATGCCAAATGGTCGGAGGACATCAAGGAGACGCAGGGGACGGCGCCGAACTATCCCATGATCGGCGACACCGACTTCAACGTGTCGAAGCTCTACGACATGCTGCCGGCTTCGACCTCCGGCGACGTGGGCACCCGCACCGCGGCCGACAACCAGACGGTGCGCAACGTCTTCATCATTGGCCCCGACAAGAAGATCAAGCTGGTGCTGGTCTATCCGATGACCACGGGCCGCAACTTCCAGGAAATTCTGCGGGTCATCGACTCGCTGCAACTCACGGCCAAGCACCGCGTCGCCACGCCGTCCGACTGGAAGCAGGGTGAGGACGTGATCATCGCGGGCTCGGTCAGCGACGACGAGGCCAAGAAGATCTATCCCAACGGCTGGAAGGCGCCGAAGCCCTACCTCCGCATCGTGCCGCAGCCGCGCTGATATGGGGCCGTCATTCCGGAGCACCTCGAAGAGGTGAACTACGGTGCGCAATTGCGCACCTGAGAATCTCGAGATTGCGGGTTCGGTCCTGCCGGACCGCCCCGGAATGACAACGAAAGCGTAGCGCTCACGCCGCCCGCACGCGCGCGAGGAACTTATCCACCTCCGCCTTCAGGCGCAGGCTCTCGCCCGACAGCGCCCGTGCCGATTCGAACATGCGGCTGGAGGTCTCGCCAGTCTCGCCGGCGCCGCGCGCTGCATTGCCGATGGTGCCGGCAACCTCGGCGGTGCCACCGGCCGCGGCGCGGACGCTCTGCGCGATATTCTGCGTGGCGGCACGCTGCTGCTCCACCGCCGCCGAGATCGAGCCTGCGATCCCGCTGATGCGCTCGATGGTCTCGCCGATCGCCTTGATCGCGGTGACCGACTCCTCGGTCGCGACCTGCATGTTGGCGATATGGCCGGAGATCTCGTCGGTCGCCTTGGCGGTCTGGCCTGCGAGATTCTTCACCTCCTGCGCGACCACGGCGAAGCCGCGGCCCGCATCGCCTGCCCGCGCCGCCTCGATGGTGGCGTTGAGCGCAAGCAGATTGGTCTGCTCGGCGATCTGGGTGATCAGCTTGACGACGTCGCCGATCCGCCCGCCCGCGGCCGACAGCTCGGCAATGCGCTGATCGGTTGCCGCGGCCTGCCTGACCGCTTCGCTGGCGATGCCGTTGGATTCCTGGACACGCCGGGTGATCTCGGCGATCGAGCCGGACAGTTCGTCGGACGCGCTGGCCGCATTGCGGACGTGGTCGGAGGCCGCCTCGGAGGCCTGCGCGGATTGCGAGGACAGCGTGGCCGTCGAGCGCGCGGTCTCGGTGAGCTGGCGAGCCACCCGCTCGAATTCGCTGGACGCGTTGAGCACATGGTCGAGAATGCTGCCGACGCTGGTCTCGAAGGAGTCGACAAAGTGGCCGAGCTCCGCCTTGCGCTGGTCGGCGGCGGCGGCCGCTGCGGCTGCCTGCTCCGAACGCAGCCGCTGGCGCTCCTGGGAGTTGCTCCTGAAGACCGCAACCGTGCGCGCGATCTCGCCGATCTCATCGCCCCGGTCATCGCAGTCGATGGCGACATCGCTGTGGCCATTGGCAATCGCGGTCAGCGATGCCGTCACCGAGGTGAGCGGCCCCGTCACCCGGCGCACGATCAGCAGGGTCAGGGCGATGACGAGCAGCGCCGCAACGCCGCCGGCAATCGCCATCAGCTGCAGGGCCCGCGCCAGCATTACCTCGAGCTGGGCCATCGGAATGCCCACATAGAGAATGCCGATCACCTTGCCGGCCGGACTGACCACCGGGAAATAGGCGGTCATGAACGACCTGCCGAACAGGTTGGCCGGCCCCTTATAGGCCTCGCCGCGGCGCAGCAGCGCCTGGCCCGGATGGTCGGCGGCGAGCTGGGTGCCGACGGCGCGCTCGCCATTCTCCTTCTTGACATTGGTCGAGCGGCGCACGAACTGCCCACTCGCTTCGTCATAGACGAACAGTGTCGCGTTGCCGCCGACATAGGATACCGCCCGGTCGACAACCGCGTGATCCTTCAGCTCGGGCATCTGCGGCAGCTCGATACGGGTGACGACGCCCTCATGAAGCGTGATCTTGGCGTCCTTGAAGCTCTCGCCGAAGGCCAGCGCCAGCGTGCGCAGATTGACCTCGATGTCGCGCAGCGCCCGCTCGTTGAACTCCTGGGACAACGACCAATAGGCCGCCCCCACGACAAGCGCAGTGTTCATCGCAATCAGGACAATGGCGGAGATCACCGCCTTGGTGCCAAGCCTGAGCTTGAGCTGCGAGACGAGCTTCCAGTTCGGCCCGGACATGAGAAATCCCCCTCTAAAGAGGCGAATTTGACCAATCCCGCTTACAATCGCCTTAACGGGAGAGCCGTTTGCGGCTCGCCAAGCCTCAGGACAACTACGAGGGAGACAAAGAAAGCCAAGCGCCGAGACCCAAAGCAAGAACCTCCGGAAGCAGGGCCCGGAGGTTCTTGCGTGAACGTGCCTCGCGGGGTGGCGCCCCTACCAATCGTCCGGGCAGGGATCGACGATCTTCCACAGCTCCGTGCCGTTGGTGATCTTCTTCATCTCGGTGGTCAGCCCGCCATTGCGCCGGATCCAGTCCTTCACCGTGTCGGGATAGTAGGACATCAGGTCGGAGGTGCCCTCGAGGCTCGTGACCTTGATGCCGAAGGTGAAGGCCTTGTCGTAATAGGCCTGGTGGAAGCCGAGGCTGGCGCGCGGGGTGACGCAGATCCTGTTCATCGGCACGATGCCAAATACCAGCGTGCAGGCGGAATTGCAGATGCCGTCGATGACCACGCGCTCGCCGCTGTCGCGGACGCGCTTGTACTTCTCCTTGTACTCATCGACATAGCCGCCATGGTCGCGCGTGATGTGCAACAGCGCATGCGCCGGGGTGGCGGCGATGAGCGAGAGCACAAGCAGGGCGAAGGATGTGATGCGCATTCAGGCCAAAGGGGTCTAGCGGGTCACCTGATCAAGGGAAACGAGGCGCCGGTTGGCTCCGGCGGCAATGTCGCTGGACTGTGTTGGGAAAGTGTTAAGCATCAGGAAAAGGGCAAAAATGGGCACGCCGGCCAAGGATTTCGGCGAGCCTTTGGCCGGGGTCTGCGCTAAGCTTGGCCCTGATTTGACAGCCGGCCACGCCTGAACAGCGTGCTACTTACGGGAATCTTTGGAGAATCGGGATGAAATACGCCAAGCTTGTTGCCGCCGCCGCCCTCTTGATCGCGGCCGCATTTCAGCCACAGGCTGCGGAAGCCCGCCATCATCATCACCATTATGGCTACCGCTGGGGGCTGGCCTACCCGATCAGCTACCTGCACAATTATGGCCCGGGCCTGGAGCCCGGCACCTTCGCCTATTACGACGGCCCCTCGACCAATCTGTGCTACCGCGGCTCAGTCGCCTATATCGGCCAGGACGGCCGTCGCCATCCCTGCTTTTAGAGCGGGATAGGGCCTAGTCCTAACACGTCGCTCAAGCGGCCGGCCGCGGCAATCCCGCTGCGACCCGGGCGCGTGATTCGATCACGCCCCAGTTGCCCGCCTTGATATCGGAGCCAGGGGCGACCCAGGAGCCGCCGACGGCCAAGACCTTCGGGTGCGCCAGCCATTGCGCGACATTGGCCTCTGAAATGCCACCAGTCGGGCAGTAACGCACCTGCGGGAACGGGCCAGCCAGCGCGCTGAGGGCCGGCAAGCCGCCCGCCGGCACGGCGGGAAAGAATTTCACGAGGTCAAAGCCACGCGTCACGCAGGCGATCAGGTCGGACGCCGTCTGTATGCCCGGCGCGAATGGCAATTCGCTCGTGGCCGCGGCATCCAACAGCTCGGCCGACTGTCCCGGGCTGATCGCGAAGGCGGCGCGCAGGGTGGCCGCCTGATCGAAATCCTTGGCCGTCAGCACGGTGCCGATCCCGACCAGCGCCTCCGGCACCTCGGCGATAATGGCTCGTGCCGCGTCGACCGCGGCGGCTGTGCGGAGCGTTATCTCGATGACGCGCAAGCCTCCGGCGACCAGCGCCCGCGCCAGCGGCACTGCAGCCTTGGCCTCGTCGATGGTGATGACGGGAATGACGGGCGCCAGCGCAAACAGCTCCAACAGCCGGGTTCGGGTCTTCTCGATCATCGTGACGCTCCGATTGACAATACATCCTTGGGCATTGCCTCGCGCGCGATGACGGCACCAGGCGACATGATCACGACCGAGGCAAGGCGATGGCCGGCCTGCGCCGCCTGCTCAGGTGCCGCACCCGAGATGCGTGCGGCCAAGTACGCCGCATTGAAGGAATCGCCGGCTGCCGTGGTGTCGACCGGTTGCACGACATGCGGCGGCGGAATCTCCGATCGCTGGCCGGCGGCCTCGATCAGGCAGCCGAGCGCGCCACGCTTGACAACGATCTCGCCAATGCCATGCGCCCTAATGCGCGCAATACATGCGGCGCCGTCCACGTCGCCGAACAGAGCCTGCTCGTCCTCGAACGTCGGCAGCGCAAGGTCGACCAGTGGCAGGATGGCATTGAACGCACGCCGCGCGGTCTCCGCATCGCTCCAGCCCCGTGGCCGGTAATTGCCGTCAAAGGCGAGCCGCCCGCCGCGGCGGCGGAGCGTGACCAGAAGCTCGCGCAAGCGCGCCCTGCCCGTTTCGCCATAGAGCGACAGGCTGATGCCGGAAAGATAAAGCCAGTCGAAGCCAGCCAGCCGCTCCAAGGCGGCATCATCAGCGCGATCAAAAAACTCGCGCGCCGGTGCGTGATCGCGCCAATAGAGAAAACTGCGTTCGCCGTGCGCGTCGCGCTCGATCAAATAGAGCCCTGGCACGCGGCCTGGAATGCGCAGCACCTCGCGAGTGTCGATGCCCTCAGCCTGCCAGGCGGCCAGCATGGCCTCACTCATCGCATCGTCGCCGAGTGCGGTGACATAGGCAGCGTCGATCCCGAGCCGTGACAGATAGACGGCAGTGTTGAGCGTGTCGCCGCCAAAGCCGCGCGCGAACAGACCACCGCCGGCGGCGGAGAACTCGATCATGCATTCGCCGATGGAGGCGACCTTCATGCTGTGTCCCGTGCGTCCAGCCTAAAACGTGAGTTGAACTTTCATCGATTTCGAGCGGTCGCTGGCAAGCTCGAAGGCGGCAACCGCATTGTCGAACGGCAGCGAGGCCGAGATCAACGGCTTGACGTCGATGAGTCCCTCGCCCATCAGGCGCAACGCCAGCTCGAACTCGGAATCGAAGCGGAACGTGCCGCGCAATTGCAGCTCCTTCGCCACGATGGTGTTGATCGGCAAGGTCATCTCGCTGCCGAGTCCGAGCTGCACGATCACCCCGCCCGGCCGCATCAGATCAAGCGCGGCGCGCAGCGCCGCCTGGTTGCCGGAAGCCTCGAACAGCACGTCGAACACGCCCTTGCCGGCGCGCCACGCATCGAGCGCAAATGGATCGTTGGCGACATTGAAGGCATGGGTCGCGCCGAGCTTGCGCGCGACCGTAAGCGGCGCCTCCGCAACATCGGTCACCACGATTTCGGCTGCGCCCGCATAGCGCGACATTACCACCATCAGCGCGCCGATCGGGCCGCAGCCCGTCACCAGCACGCGCCTGCCCATCAATGGACCCGCCTGCTTGGCAGCATGCAGGCAGACCGACAGCGGCTCAGCCATCGCGGCCTCAGCCAGCGACAATCCCTCCGCGATCGGAATCGTCTGCGAGGCATCGACCGTGACATGCTCGCGGAAGCCGCCCTGCACATGCGGCATGCGCATCGCGCTGCCCATGAAACGCATGTCCAGGCACTGGTTGTGCAAGCCTTCGCTACAATGAATGCAGACCCCGCACGGACGGCTCGGATTGACGGCTACGCGCATACCCGGTGCAAGGTGCGACACGCCCTCACCGACCGCGGCGATGACGCCAGCAATCTCGTGGCCGAGCGCCATCGGCTGCTGGATCCGCACCGTGCCGAAGCCGCCATGGTGATAATAATGCAGATCGGAGCCGCAGATGCCGCCCGCGGCGATTTTGACGCGGACCTCACCGCGGCCGGGTGCTGGATCGGGAAAATTGTCGATCCGCAAATCCTTCGGAGCGTGAATGACGACTGCGCGCATGGCCAATTCTCCCGCTCACATCGCAGCCAGCATGCCGCCATCGACATAGATGGTCTGCCCATTCACATAATTCGATGCCGATGATGCCAGGAAGATCGCCGCGCCGACCAACTCATCCGGGTTGCCCCAGCGCTTGGCCGGGACGCGCGACATCAGCCAATTGTTGAAGTCGATGTTGCTCATCAGTGCCTGGTTCATGTCGGTCAGCATGTAGCCGGGTCCGATCGCATTCGCCTGGATGCCGCTCGCCGCCCATTCCACCGCCATCGACTTGGTGAGGTTCTTGATGCCGGCCTTTGCAGCGGTATAGGGCGCGATCGTCGGCCGCGCCAATTCGCTCGCGAGCGAGGCGATGTTGATGATCTTGCCGCGCTTGCGCGGGATCATGCGCTTGGCCGCCTCGCGGCCGATGATAAAGGCACTGGTCAGGTTGGTCTCGATCACCTTGCGCCAGTCGGCGCTGGAGAATTCGACCAGCGGCTTGCGCATCTGAATGCCGGCATTGTTGACGAGAATGTCGATCTCGATGCCGGCCTTGTCGAAGCCTTCGAACGCGCTCACGACGGCCGCTTCATCGGTGACGTCGAAGGCTGCGCCTTCAGCGGCAAAGCCGGCGGCGCGCAACTCGCCGACCGCCGTTTCGACCCGCGCCGGATCGGTGCCGTTGATGACGAGCCGCGCACCGGCTTTCGCCATGCCCTCGGCAATGGCGCGACCGAGCCCGCGGCTGGAGCCCGTCACCAGCGCGGTCCGGCCGTTCAGATCAAAAAGCGAAAGCGACATCGATCATGTCCTCACAGATTGCTGCGGCGCACGACGAGGTCGGAGCGCTCGAACACGGCGGGCAGCAGGTCGACGCCAAGGCCGGGCCCTTCCATCGGATAGACATAGCCATCCTTGATCACCGGCATGGTCGTGACAAGCTCGTTGTACCAGCCCTTGTATAAGGCGCGCACCGATTCCTGGATCAGCGTATTGGGTTGGCTGAACGACATATGGATGGCGGCAATAAAGCCGACCGGTCCGATGCAATCATGCGGCGCGAACGGACGGTGATAGGTCTCGGCCATCGCTGCGATCTTGCGGCCCTCGGTGAGCCCACCGGTCCAGCACAGATCGGCCATCACCACATGCATGGCGTCGCGGTCGAGCATGTCCTTGTAGGGATAACGCGAGCCCAGCGTCTCGCTGGCGCAGGTCCACACGCTTGTCGAGCGCGCAAATTCAGCAAGCGCCTGCGGCGAGTTCATCTTGATCGGGTCTTCATACCAGGTCGGCTGATAGTCCTCGAGTACGCGCGCAATCTGCATGGCGGTCGGCAGGTTCCACAGCGAGTGAAGCTCGACCATGATCTCCATCTTGTCGCCGACGGCTTTGCGGATCTTCTCGAACGGCTCGACCGCCTTTTTCATCTGAGCCGCCGAGATGAAGAGCCCCTGGTTTTCCTGCGCCGGCGGATCGAATGGCCAGATCTTCATGGCGGAGATACCGCTCTCCAGCAGACTCTCGGCCAGAGCATCCGCGCGGTTCATGAATGCGTCGAGGTCCTCGTAAGGGCTTTCAGCCTCGCCCAGGCTCCAGTTCGACACCGGGCGGATGTTGGTGGAACGCACATATTTGGTTCCGGCGCAGGTATTGTAGATGCGCTGCTTGTCGCGGCAGAGGCCGCCTAGCATCTGGTGTACCGGCTGGCCGCAGACCTTGCCGAACAGGTCCCACAGCGCGATATCGATCGCAGAGGCCGCGCGGTATTCCACCCCGGTCGAGGACTGCGCCATCGGCAGGCTGAGCATCTCGCGGTGCAGCGCCTCGATTCGAAGCGGGTCGCGTCCGAGCAGGCGGCCGGCAAAGGTATCGTGGATCTGCGCTTCGACGGCGCCCGCGCCGTAAAAGGTCTCGCCGAGGCCGACCAGGCCGGCATCGGTATGCACGCGGACCCACAGCACATTGGCGAACTCGTCCGTGCGCAAGGTCTCGATCGACGTGATCCTCACGTGACGCCTCCTTCCCTGCTGTCTCTCTTTGTCGCTCCGCCGGCTGCGGATCGGACCGATCCGCCCCCGGTGTGGCCGGAAGCCATACGCGCTCTTGTAATATATCACAATATGTTTAATGTCGGGAACAGGGCTGCGCCCAAGACGCGGCTCGAGGAAACCCCAAAGGAAGCCTTCATGGCGCGGCGCAAGAGCGCTCTCAAAACGGCCGATCCCGAAAAAAACGCGGCGCCGGGCCGGCGCAATCGGGTCAACCTGTTCGAGCTCGCCTATCAGCGCATCGAGGAGCTGCTGGTCAATTGTCAGCTCAAACCGGGACGCTTCCTTACCGTTCAAGAGTTGCAGAGCCTCACCGGCTACGGCCGCACGCCGGTGCACAGCGCCGTCAACCGCTTCGCCGCCGACACGCTGATTGTCATCCGCCCGCGCCATGGCCTGCAGATCGCGCCCGTCGATGTCGCGCGTGAGCGCCTCCTGCTCGGCTTGCGACGTGACATGGAACGATTTGTCATTCGGCTTGCGGCCGAGCGCGCGTCGCTGTCGCACCGCAACCAGATGCTTCATATCGAGCGCGCGCTGGGCGAACGGCGCACGACAACGTCGATCGATGCCTTCAATAAACTCGACCGCCGCATCGATGCGTTGATCCTGGAGGCGAGCGGCGAACCCTTTCTGGCGCACACCATGCGCCCCTTGCACACGATCTACCGCCGCATTGGCTTCATCTACCATCGCCTGCTGGCTGGCCACACCGATTTGACCGGCACCATCGACCGCCATGCCGCAATCCTCAACGCGGTCGCCAATCGGCGCGCGGAGGATGCGGTCAAGGCGAGTGATGAGCTGATGAGTTTCATGGACTCCATGTTCGTGGACATGGAAGCCGGCCTCGACCCGAGTCTCCTGGATTGCAGCATCGAACCTTTGCCCGGCAACTAGCTTAAAAGGAACAAGAGAAGGAACGCCCTCATGACGACAATCGCCAGCAGCGGCCCTGCGCCGCAACAATCCGCACCGCAACAGGCGGTGATCCAGAATACCGTGCGCTACCTGCTGCAGAACTATACCCCCAAGGGCAACAAGGTCGGCTGGCTGATGATGGCCTCGATCCTGGTCGAAGCCTGGGACCTCTACTCCATCGCCTTCGTGCTGGTCTTCATTCGCGAGCAGTACAACCCCAGCCCCCTCGCACTCGGTCTCGCTGCGGCGGGAACGCAGGGCGGCGCGTTGGTCGGCGCGATGATCGGCGGCTGGCTCTCCGACAAGATCGGCCGCCGCGTGATGTTCCTGATCACCATGATCATGTTCGTCGTGCTGGCGCTGGCGCAGGCCTTCGTGTCCAGCATCGCCTGGCTGATCGCGATCCGGTTCCTGCTCGGCGTTCCCCTGGGCAGCGACATCTCGACTGGCTACACCTACATCATGGAGTCCATGGCCAAGGGCCAGCGCGAAGTGATGGGCAATCGCTGGCAGTTCATGTTCGCCGTCGGCGAAGTGCTGACTCTCGCCGTGATCGCGGTGTTCCTCGTGCTCGACATCAATCACGAGCTGGTGTGGCGGATCACGCTCGGCCTCGGCGCCGTGCCGGCGCTGATCATCCTGTTCCTGCGTCACGACGTGCCGGAAACGGCGGTCTGGCTGGTGCAGAAGGGCCGCTTCCGGGAAGCAAAGGAAGTCGCGCGACAGATGTACAATGATCCGCTGGACATGCTGCCCAACCAGGACATCACGCCGCCGAAGGCGCGTCCGACTGCGTTTCTCGCCGATCTGCCCAACGATCCGATTCGCTGGCGCGCCACGATCTATGGCTGGATCGCCTGCTTCATGCAGGCCAGCGAATTCTCCACCTTCGCCTTCTATCTTCCGGTGCTGTTTGCCATGATCGGCGTCTCCAGCATGCTCGGCAACAACCTCGTGACCATGGCGCTGTTCTGCTTCGCCGCGGTGTCGGGCTGGGTCGGACCGCTGTTGACACCGAAGATCGGCCATCGCGGGATTGCCATCTGGGGCTTCGCCATTGTGCTGGTGTCGTTGCTGGTCGCGGCAGCCGCGCTCTACACCGACCACAAGTACATCCTGCCGTTCGCGGCCGCCGGCATGCTGTGGGGCCATTATTGGGATGCCTCGAACTGCATGACCATTCCGACCATGGTGGCCAAGCCCGAATACCGCGGCACCGCGAGCGGCTTCGCCTACATGTTCGTGAAGCTGCCCTCGTTCCTGGCGATCTTCCTGTTCCCTTCGCTGTTCACGGCGATCGGCCAGGCCAATGCCACGCTGTTCGTCGCAATCTTCCCGCTGATCGGCCTGCTTGCGGCGACCTTCATCCTGCCCGAGGTCTATGGCTACGAGCACGACTGACGGCCGCGCAAGAACAAGGCTCACACCGGCAACCCGCCGGTGTGAGCAAGCGCCGTCATGACTCCGCGGATTTCCGCAAGGCCCTTGAGGCGGCCGATCAGCGGATAGCCGGGATGCGTGCCCCGGCCGATATCGTCAAGCAGCTCGTGGCCGTGATCGGGACGGAACGGAATCCGCCAGTTCAGCTCACCCGCATCCTTGCGCCGCGCCTGCTCCTTTAGCAGCACCGCCACGACCGCAACCATGTCGACATCGCCGCCGAGATGATCCGCTTCCATGAAGGAGCCGTCCGGCATCTTGGTGACGTTGCGCAAATGAGCGAAGCGAATGTGCGGGGCGAACCGCCTTGCCATTGCCGGCACGTCGTTCTTTGCACCCGCGCCCAGTGCACCCGTGCAGAAGGTGATGCCGTTCGCCGGCGATGGACAGGCGTCGACGATGAATTGCAGATCATCCGCGGTGGAGACCACGCGCGGCAGGCCGAACAGGTCGCGCGGTGGATCGTCCGGATGCACGCAGAGGCTGACACCGCACTCTTCCGCCGCAGGCACCACCTCGCGCAGAAAGCGTGCATAATTGGCACGCAGCTCCTTGTGACCGATGTCGCGGTAGCGCGCGAGCACGGCGCGCAAGCCTGGCACGTCATAGCGGTCGAACGCGCCCGGCAGGCCGGCCATGATGGTGGCGAGCAGCTTGCTCTTGTCCGATTCAGAGGCCCGCGCCACCCAGCGGCGCGCGCGCTCAAGCACATCAGGGGCGTAGTCAGCCGCGGCGCCGGAGCGCTCGAGGATGTAGCAGTCGAACGCCGCATAAGCCACCGCATCGAAGCGCAGCGCGGTGCCGCCTCCGGGCAAGGGATGCGCGAGATCCGTCCGCGTCCAGTCCAGCACCGCCATGAAATTATAGCAGACCGTGGTGACCCCGCAGGCCGCCAGGTTGCGCAGCGATTGCCGGTAATTCTCGAATAGCGGCGAAAGATCGCCCTCGCCGAGCTTGATTGCCTCCGAGACCGGAAGGCTCTCGACCACGCTCCAGCGCAAGCCGAGCCCACCATCGGCCTCGATCATGCTGCGCCGCCTGGTGATTTCGTCCCTGCTCCAGACCACACCATAGGGAATGTGGTGCAGGGCCGTGACAATGCCCGTCGCGCCGGCCTGCCTGATCTGGGGCAAGCGGATGGGATCATCGGGGCCGAACCAACGCCAAGTCTGTTCCATGACGAGCTGTTCCATAACTACTCTTCTTCGATGTTGATGGAATCGTTCATCGTCGCCGACGCGGCCGGCGCTTTGCCGCGAGCTCGGCAGCATTCTCCTCCTGGCGAGCGAAGATGCCATCGGCCCGGCGAAACACCTCGCGCAGATGGCGGCGCATCGCAGCGACCGCCCGTTCCTCGTTGAGATCGGCAAGGCCGCTCAGGATCTCGCGGTGCTGCTGGATCAGCAGCGGGATATGGCCGGCATCTTCCTGTAAGGTGAGATGGCGGACGCGGTCGAAATGGATCTTGGTCTGGCGGATCACCTGCCAGACGTCTTCATGCCGGCTGATGCGGGCAATCGCCTGGTGAAAGGCCTCGTCGCGGGCATAGAACTCCGCCGGCGACGTCGCTTGCTCCTGTTCGGCGATGATCTCGCCGAACTCGCGTAGCGCAGTTGCGTCAATGAAGCGCACCGCTTCGGCAACCAGCGCGCATTCCAGATGCTCGCGAATGAACTGGGCATGACCGAAGGCCTCGCGCGAGATCGGCGCCACGACCGTGCCGCTCTGCGGATAGATGCGGACCAGATCGGCGTCCGCGAGCTTGATCAGGGCTTCGCGCACGGGTGTTCGGCTGACGCCAAGCCGATTACAGAGATCGAGCTCGGCCATCGGCGTACCCGGCGGCAGCGCGCCGGAGACGATCTCGTCCAATAACCGCTGATAGACCTGGTCGGCGAGCCGACCCGCCTTCTCGGGCGCTCCGGACTTCGGCTGGATCGGCTCTGGCGCCTTGTCAGTCATGTCTTCCGACTCAAGCATGGAGTTTGCCCGCTCATCTTCCCGCGTCAGAGGAAACCCGTCGAGATCCAGGGGATCAGGATGATCA
This sequence comes from Bradyrhizobium sp., assembly GCA_035652015.1. GTDB lineage: Bacteria > Pseudomonadota > Alphaproteobacteria > Rhizobiales > Xanthobacteraceae > Bradyrhizobium. Next base: position 16,221 of record DASREP010000060.1, read on the forward strand.
GCACCAGCGCTGCGACGAGGGCGGCAAGGTGCGGCCAAACATGCCGGATCGCGTCGTCGGGCGAGGCGCGACCGATGGCGCAGGCCAGATAGAAGCCGACACCGAACGGCGGCGTGAACAGGCCGAGCCCCATCGAAAACACGGCGATGATCGCGTAATGCACCTCATTGACGCCCATCAGCCGGGCAATCGGAAACAACAGCGGACCAAACAGCACGATGGCCGGCACGCCTTCCAGCACGCTGCCGAGCACGACAAAGGCGAGCGCCGAGACGGCGAGGAAGCCAAAACGTCCGCCGGGCATGGCGACCATGAGATCGACGAGCTGCTGGGAGAAGCCTGATTGGGTCAGCGCCCAGGCCATGGCGGTCGCGGCTCCCACCACAAGCAGGATCGCGCCCGAGAGCGAGGCGGTATCGACGAGGATCGGATACACGCGTCGCCAGTCGAAGCAGCGGTAGAAGAGCATCCCGACCAGGATGGTATAGACCACCCCGATCGTCGCCACTTCGGTCGCGGTCGCAACGCCTTCCACCACCGCGGAGCGGATCACGATCGGTAGCCCCAGCCCCGGCAGTGCAACGGCAAACAGCCGCAGCTTTGTCTTCGCATCGAAACGCTTGGCCGCGCCCATGTCCTCGCCGCGGGTCTGCACGAACACCACCGCCGCGAGCGCGATCAGGCCGACGACAGCCGGCAGCAGGCCACCGGTGAATAGCGCGGCGATCGACACGCCCGTCACCGAGCCGACGGTGATCAGCACGATCGAAGGCGGGATGGTTTCGGACATCACGGCCGAGGCCGACAAGAGCGAGACGAGATCGCCTTCGGCAGCGCCGCGCTTCTTCATCTCCGGAAACAGCGCAGGCGCAATGGCGGCCATGTCGGCAGCTTTGGCGCCGGAAATGCCCGAGACCAGGTACATTGCACCCAGCAGCACATATTGCAGGCCGCCCCGCAGATGCCCGATCAGCGATACCAGGAACGTGATCATGGCGCGCGCAAGGCCCGCCAGCTCGATCAGCGCGCCGAGCAACACGAACATCGGCACCGCCAGAAGCACCATATGCGACATGCCCTCGCTCACGCGGCCGGGTACGATCAGGACCGGCACCGTGGTACTGAATTGCAGATAGGCGACAGTTGCGAGCAAAAAGGCGAACGCGATCGGCATGCCGATCACCATCGACACCGCGACGAGACCGAAGAAGAAGATCAGCAGATTGTAATTGCCGAGATCCTCGAGCTGCGGAGCTAAGGTAAAAAGGATCGCGCCGACTGCCGCGACCACGATCAGCGAGCCCAGGATCTGCAACAGGCTCGCGTGCTGGATCAGCTTGTCGATCGCCGTCATCAGCATCAGGAACATGCCGACCAGGATTGCCGCTTCGCGCCATGCTTCACTGATCTGCAGCACCGGCATCGGGCTGATCAGGTGGCTTTGCACATGATCCCAGCTCGGCGCAATCAGCGCCACCAGCACGGTGCAGACCAGCATCAGGGCCAGCGCATCGACGCGGGCGCGCCAGGACGGCGAGAGGTTGCGCACGAACGCCGTCAGGCGCATGTGCTCGCCGCGACGAAGCGCGACCGCCGAGCCGAGCACCGAGAGCCAGACGAACAGGACGGTCGCAAGCTCGTCCGACCAGATCAGAGGCGCGTCGAAGACATAGCGTGCGGTGGTGGCGGCTCCCAGCAGAACCAACTCGGCCACGACGATTGCCGCAGCCGCGGCCTCGATGATGCGCCCGAGCAGGCGGTCGAAGCGGGCGAAGGTGCCTGTTGACGGGACTGACGCATCGGCGGTGATGTCCATGGCGCTCATTCCTCCCTCACCCGCGCTCGGCGACCGCAATGATCAGAGCTGACCGACGGATTTCTCCAGCAGCGCCCAGGCGTCATTGCCGAACTTGGATTTCCAGTCGGTGTAGAAGCCACCGGCACGCAGGGCGTCGCGGAACGGCCTGGTGTCGACCTTGTTGAAGACGATGCCCTTGGCTTCCATGTCCTTGGCGGCCTCGTCGTTGAGGCGCTGGATGTCCTGCCGCTCTTTCATCGCGGCATCCGAAAGCGCGGACGTGATGGTGTTGCGGACATCCTGCGGCAGGCCGTTCCAGCGGATCTGGTTGGCGAAGATGTAATGACCGTCCCAGATGTGCCCGGAGAGCGAAATGTATTTCTGCACCTCATAGAGCTTGGCGCTCTGGATCAGCGTCAGCGGATTCTCCTGCCCATCGACCACATGGGTCTGCAGCGCAGCATAGAGCTCGCCGAAATTGATCGGGGTCGGCGCAGCACCCAGCGTCTTGAACAGGGTCACCCACAGCGGATTGCCGGGCACGCGGATCTTGAAACCCTTGAGATCGTCGGGAGTGATGATCGGCTTCGCGCTTGCGGTGATGTTGCGATAGCCGTTGTCGAGCATCTTCGGCAGCACGAACAGGCCGACCTTGCCGAACTCGCCGCGGACGTGATCGCCGAGCGCGCCGTCCATCGCGCCCCAGATCTGATCGTAATTCTCGAAAGCGAAGGCCACTGTGTTGATGCTGCCAATCGACACCACGGTCTGGTTCGCACCTGATGTCGACATGAGGTCGAGGGCGCCGGAACGGGTCTGGCTGAACATGTCGGGCTCGCTGCCGAGCTGGCTGTTTGGATAGACCTGCAGGTCGACGAGGCCGCCCGTCTGCTTCTTGATGCTCTCCGCCGCCTCGATGATGCGCGTGACGCCCGGATGGCTCGCGGGAAACGCGGTGCCGTAGCGCAGCCGGTACTTCGCCGATTGTGCGGTGGTGCGCGTGAGCGGCAACGCCGCGGCAGCGCCGGCGAGCGTGGCTCCGAAGACAAGGGTACGGCGAGACAGCGGCATCAATGACCTCCCTGTTGGCTTTGACGGCTCTTGTTTGAGCCATTTTGGATACTGCTCTAAGCTCATGCGGTTATAATGGATACTAATATCGTATTCAAGACGAAACTTGTATCCAAGATGGAGATCTGATATCGACGAGGCTGAAGGCCGGCCAAAGGCGTTCTGGCCGTTTCAAAGGCGAAGCCAAGCCTCAGAAAAACCGGAGGAAAACGTGAAGAGCCTTGTCGTTGAGCGACCTGGCAGTCTGCGCATCGAGACCCGCGCCAAGCCCGAACCCGCTCCCGGCGAGGTCCGCATTCGCGTCGAGCGCGCCGGCATTTGCGGCTCCGATATCCACATCCTCCATGGCTCCAATCCGTTTGCGCGCTATCCGCGCGTCATCGGCCACGAATTCTTCGGCCGCATCGACGCGGCGGGCGAAGGCGTGCTGGCGCATCTCGGCGCACGCGCGGTGATCGACCCCGTTATCGCCTGCGGTCGCTGCTATCCCTGCTCCGTCGGCCGGCCCAATGTCTGCACCGAGCTTCAGGTGCTGGGAGTGCATCGCGACGGCGGCTTCTCGGAATTTGCCTGCGTGCCGATCGGCAATGTTCATCTGCTGCCCGATGGCATCGGTGACGACAAAGCGCCGCTGGTCGAGCCGTTCTCGGTCGCCGCCAACATGACCGATCACACGAAGGTCTTCGCCTCCGATGTGGCGCTGGTCTACGGCGCAGGCCCGATCGGACTCACGGTGATCCAGGTGTTGAAGCACGTCCATGGCGTGCGCGAGGTGATCGTGACCGACCGCATCGGCGCACGGCTGGATGCGGCGCGCGCCAACGGCGCCGACCGCGTCATCAACACGGGCCACATTGCGCTGACGGACGAGCTTGCGGCGAGCAAGACGCGACCGACCTTGATCATCGATGCCGCCTGTCATCCGGGCATTCTCGGGGAAGCCATCGAGATTGCCTCGCCGGCGGCGCGGATCGGCATCATGGGATTTTCCGGCGATCCCTCCACCATCGTGCAGCAGAAGATCACCAGCAAGGAGCTTGCGATCCATTCGTCCAGGCTCAATTGCGGCAAGTTCAGCAAGGTCATCGACTGGTTTGCGAGCGGCAAGCTGCACCCCGAGCGGCTGATCACTCATCGCTACGGGCTCGAGGACTATGCGACCGCCTTCGATACCTTCCAACACAATCCGACCGAATGCTGCAAAGTGCAGCTGATGTTCTAAAGCGCCGCCCTCTGATTGCCGGTTGAAGCTCCGATGGATCGCCTCTGCAACGCCACCCTCGCCCGGCTTGCCACCGGGGTTAGCAAGCCAGCATATGACCGCACGACGCTTGCAACCGGCATCGTCCATCTCGGCCTCGGCGCGTTTCAGCGCGCGCACCAGGCGGTCTACACCGACACGCTGCTCGCGTCGGATCCACGCTGGGGCATTCTCGGCGTCTCGCTGCGTTCACCCGAGACCCGCGATGCGCTGGGCCCGCAGGATGGGCTCTACTGCGTCGAGACCATGGACGGCCGCGGAGCCCGCCATCGCGTGATCGGCGCACTGACGGGCCAGGCCGTCGCACCTGAGAATCCAGCCGCACTGATCGCACGACTCGCCGATCCCGCAGTCCGCATCGTCTCGACCACGGTCACCGAGAAGGGACATAGCCACGATCCCGCGACTGGCGCCTTGCGGGAGGGTGATCGAGATGTCCGGCACGATCTCATCCATATCGACCGGCCTCGCACGACGCTCGGCACCATCGTCGCCGGCCTGAAGCGCCGCAAGGAACTGGGCGTTGCCCCGTTCACCGTGCTCGCCTGCGACAATCTCCCCGCCAATGGTCATACGCTGCGCGGCCTCGTGATCAGCTTCGCGGAGCTGCTCGATCCCGAGCTTGGCAGATGGCTCGCAGGCGAGGTGCGCTTTCCCTCCACCATGGTCGATCGCATCGTGCCGGCCACAACCGACGAGGATCGCGCCCGCGTTGCCGCTGCGCTCGGCCTCGCCGACGCCTGGCCCGTGGTCGCCGAGCCGTTCTCCCAATGGGTCATCGAGGATGATTTCAGCATCGGGCGTCCCGCCTGGGACCAGTCCGGCGCGCAGTTCGTCCGCGATGTCGCCCCTTATGAATTGATGAAGCTGCGCCTGCTCAACGGCGCGCATTCCACGCTCGCCTATCTCGGCTACCTCATGGGCCGCGACACCGTCGCAGCCGCGATGCAGGACGATGGCCTCACGCGGTTGCTCGAAGGCATGATGCGCGACGAGGTGACCCCAACGCTTCCCTCGCTTGAGGGCATCGATCTTGCGGCCTACCGCACCTCACTGTTGGAGCGCTTCCGCAATCCGACCCTGAAGCACCGCACCTGGCAGATCGCGATGGACGGATCACAGAAGCTGCCGCAGCGCCTGCTCGGCACCATCCGCGACCGCCTCGCCAAGAACGAGCCAATCGATCGCCTTGCGCTCGGTGTCGCCGCCTGGATGCGTTATGTCACCGGCATCGACGAACAGGGCCAGCCGATCGACGTCCGCGATCCCCTCGCCGGCCGCCTGCGCGCCATCGCTGAACAAGCCGGCCCGATCGCGGCACGGCTGGCGCCGGCCCTGTTTACCGTACGCGAAGTCTTCGGCGGCGATTTGCCCGCCGATCCGCGCTTCACGGCTGAAGTCGAAGCCGCGCTCGACAAACTGTTTAGATTCGGCGTGCGGGCGACGCTCGAACGGCTCGTCCGAGGTCCCGCCGTCTAGACCGCTTTCTACTCAATCACTGAAATCCAGAAATGCGCCGGCATATCTGGCGCGTCCAGAGCGGTGTTGCCGGCGCGTTCTCGCCGGTTCCCGCAGCGCCAGCGATCATGCGCATCCAAATTCGCTATTGACAAATGACTTCGCTAATATCTAACTCATTCTCATTCCAAAATCATGCTCCGGAAAGCCGCCGCAGAGCGGATAATCAGGGAAGGGAACCCATGAAGATGAAGCTACTGGCCTGCGCGGCCATGCTCGCGATCCTGGCCGCGATGACCTGCGCTGCGAATGCGCAAATCTCCGACGACGTTGTCCGCATCGGCGTGCTCACCGATCTCTCGAGCTGGGGCCGCGACAATTCCGGTCCCGGCTCAGTGGAAGCGGCGAAGATGGCGGTGGAGGAATTCGGGCCGACCGTGCTCGGAAAGCCGATCGAGATTGTCTCTGCCGATCACCAGATGAAGACCGACGTTGGCGTCCAGATCGCACGCGGCTGGTTCGATAACGGCAAGGTCGACGCGGTCGTCGATATCCCCAATTCCGGCATTGCGATTGCGGTCCACAATCTCGCGCGCGAGCGCAACAAGATTGCGCTACTCTCCGGCCCCGGCGCCAGCTCGCTGACGGACGAGCTGTGCAGCCCGAACACGGTGCATTTCACCTATGACACCTATGCGCTGTCGAAGGTCACGGCCTCGGCCGTGATCAACGCAGGCGGCAAATCCTGGTTTTTCGTCACGGCTGACTACGCCTTCGGCCATCAGCTCGAGGCGGATGCGACGCGGTTCATCAAGGAGATGGGGGGCACCGTGCTCGGCAGCGTGCGCCATCCGACCAACACCGCCGACTTCTCCTCCTTTGCTCTGCAGGCGCAGAGCTCGAAGGCCGACGTGGTGGCCTTTGCCAATGCCGGCCAGGATACCGATAATGCAATCAAGCAGTCCGGCGAGTTTGGTCTCGTGCAAGGCGGCCAGAAGCTCGTGGGCCTGTTGATGTTTGACACCGACGTGCACGCGATCGGCCTGAAGGCGGCGCAGGGCACCTATATGACCACGGCCTCCTACTGGAACATGGATGAGGCGACCCGCGCCTGGTCGAAGAAATTCTTCGCGCGCACCGGCGTCATGCCGACCATGATCCACACCGGCGTCTATGGCTCGGTGCTGCATTATCTGAAAGCAATCAAGGCTGCCGGCACCGACGATCCCGCGCAGGTGATGGCCAAGATGCGCGAGCTGCCGATCGAGGATACCTTCGTGCATGGCGGCAAGCTGCGCGAGGACGGTCGCGTCGTCCGCGACATGTATCTTGCCAAGGTGAAATCGCCGGAGGCCTCCAGAGAGCCTTGGGACTATCTCGACATCGTCAAGACCGTGAAGGGCGAGGATGCCTTCCGTCCGCTCTCGGAATCGAAGTGCCCGCTTGTGAAGAAATGAGGCCGGCCATGAGCCCAGAGAAGAAGGACGCAGGCGAGGTTTACGAATGCGACGTGCTGGTGGCGGGCTCCGGCTGCTCAGGCATGGCAGCCGCCATCACCGCGCGCCATCGCGGCCTCGATGTTCTGATCGTCGAAAAGGAGCCGCGCTTCGGCGGCACCACCGCCCGCTCCGGCGGCTGGCTCTGGATCCCCGGCACCTCGCTTGCCCGCGCCTACGGCATCAACGAAAGCTCGGACCAGGCGCGTACCTATCTGCGGCACGAGGCCGGCAACAATTACGACGCAGGCCGCGTCGATGCGTTCCTTGCCGCGGGGCCGGAGGCGGTCGACTTCTTCACCACGCAGACGGCGCTGCGCTTCGACATGCCGCTGGTCTTCCCCGACTATCATGCGGAGGCGCCGGGCGGCGCGCAGGGCGGCCGCTCCATGGTCACGCGTCCCTTCGACGGGCGCGAGCTCGGCGAGCACATCAGGGATCTCGGCGCCCCCCTCCCCGAGCTCACCGTGTTCGGCATGATGCTCGGCTCCGGCAAGGAGATCATCCACTTCATGCGCGCGACGAAATCGCTGACCTCGGCGCTCTATGTCGCCAAGCGGCTGTCGCGGCATTTCATGGATGTCCTGCGCTACGGTCGCGGCATGATGCTCACCAACGGCAATGCGCTTGCCGGACGGTTGGCAAAATCCGCGCTCGATCTGAAGATCCCGCTGTGGCTGTCCTCGCCGGTGCGCGAGCTGATTGTCGAAAACGGCACGGTGCGCGGCGCGCGCGTCATCCGCGAGGGCCGCACCATCGAGGTCCGTGCCAGGCGCGGCGTCGTGCTCGCCTGCGGTGGCTTTCCGCATGATGTGGCACGACGCAAGGCGATGTTTCCGCACGCGCCGACGGGAGCCGAGCATTTCTCGCCGGGGCCTGTCGGCAACACCGGCGATGGCTTGCGACTTGCCGAATCCGCTGGCGGACGTGTCGAGAACCGCCTGCCGAACGCGGCCGCCTGGGTCCCGGTATCGCTGACGACGCGCAAGGACGGCTCGCGTGGTGTGATGCCGCACTTCATCGACAGGGCAAAACCTGGCGTGATCGCAGTGATGCGCGACGGCAGACGCTTTGGCAACGAAGGCAATTCCTATCACGACTTCGTCCAGGCCATGACCAAGGCGGCCAAGCCGGGCGAGGAGATCGCAGCTTTCCTGATTGCGGACCACAAGTCATTGCGCAAATATGGCCTCGGATGCGTGCCGCCCTTCCCGATGCCGCTCAGCCATCATCTGCGAACGGGTTATCTGATCCGTGGGGCGACGCTCGCCGAGCTCGCAGCCAAGGCCGGGATCGACGCCAAGGGACTGGCGGACACCGTCACCCTGTTCAACAAGGACGCTGCCGAAGGGCGCGACCCCGCCTTCGGCAAGGGCTCGCGCGCCTATAACCGCTACCAGGGCGATGCGCTGCACGGCCCGAACCCCTGCGTCGCGCCACTCAGCGACGGTCCCTTCTATGCGATTAAGGTGGTGATCGGCGATCTCGGCACCTATGCCGGCATCGTCACCGATGCCAATGCGCGTGCGCTCGATGCCGACGGCCGTGTCATTCCGGGGCTCTATGCCGCCGGCAACGACATGGCGAGTATCATGGGCGGCAATTATCCCGGCGCCGGGATCACCCTCGGGCCGGCGCTGACCTTCGGATATATCGCGGGCCGGCATCTGGCCGACAGCGCCGCGGAAAGAAACGCCGCATGAGCAGGGATAGCCGCGGCATACAATCGATCGAAGTCGGCGGAGAGCTCTTGCGCGCGCTCGCGCGCAGCGGCGAACCGATGATGCTGCGCGACCTCGCCCGCGAAGCGGGCATGGCGCCCGCGAAGGCGCATCCCTATCTCGTGAGTTTCTCCCGCATCGGCCTGATCGAACAGGACGAGACCACAGGGCGCTACGAAATCGGTCGACTTGCGCTGGAACTTGGGCTGATCAGCCTGCGCCGGCTCTCCGCCGTGCGGATCGCGACACCGAAGATCGCCGCGCTCGCCGCTAGCATCGATCACGCAGTCTCGCTCGCGGTGTGGGGCACGCATGGGCCGACCGTGGTACGGCTGGAGGAGCCGAGCCATCCTGTGCACATCGCAATGCGCGCGGGCTCGACCATGGCGCTGCTGGAGACCGCAACCGGCCGCGCATTTGCGGCGTTCCTGCCGCCAAAGACGTTGAAGAGCGCGCTGGACGGCGGGCTCGACCGCCTGGGCATCGGCTATGACCCGAAGCGCTCATTGAAGAGCGCCGATATCGACAAAATTCTGGACGAGGTTCGCCGTCACGGGCTGGCGCGCGCCATCGGCGATCCCCTGCCCGGCGTCAACGCCTTTGCCGCGCCGGTGTTCGATCATTCCGGCCGCGTCGTGCTTGTCATCACGGCCATGGGGCCGGCCGGCACGTTTGACGCGCGATGGGACAGCGCCATTGCTGCAGCGCTGCGCGAGGTTGCGACCGATGTGTCGAAGCGGCTGGGATATGGCGCCGCGACGGCGGCGGAATAAAGCCTCTTCCGGCATCTCGTCCCGCGAAAAAAAACCCGCCGGCTTTGCGGCCGGCGGGCTTGCGATGTCGTCAGGGCTGGCGGCTAATTAGTCCCAGCCGTGGGTCGTGGTGCCCTTCTTGGAGAACTCGAAGAAGTCGAACAGGTCGCTGATCGACGGCCGGTTCACCGGGACATAGGGGTTGGCCGTCTCGGCAACCGGATTCGGCAGATTATCGCGGCTGCGAGCCGTGATCGGCGAGAGGCCAAAGTTGCGCTCGATGAATTTGAGGATTGAAACGTGATCCGAATATTCATGCGAGATGTGACCCTGCTTCACATAGGGCGAGACGATGATCATCGGGATACGGGTGCCGTCGCCGAAGAAGTCGAGCGGCTGCACATAGCCCGAGTCATAGTAGCCGCCACCTTCGTCGAAGGTGATGAAGATCGCCGTACTGTTGGCGTAGTCGGAGGCCTCGACCTGGTCGACGATCTTCTTCACGAAACCTTCGAACAGGTTGAGCTTCGACGAGTTCGGGTGGCCGTCGGTGTAGCCGCTCGGCTTGACGAAAGAGACCGCCGGCAACGTGTGCTCGGCGATATCGGCGTACAGGTTGATCGAGTCCTGGATATGCGCCTTGACCTGGTCCGGATGCGACATGATCGACGTGTCGTACTGGAACGGGTTGCAGATGTTGCAGTACTCGTCGGCATTCGAACCCGCCGTGCCCCAGTTCAGCTGATAGGGATCGTTGACGTAGTTGTCCCACTGATCGCCATAGTACTTCCAGGACATGTTGGCCGCGTTCATGCTGTCGCCGATGCTCTTGACCGACGACGGCGGGATGGTGAACGGCGTATTGGCGGGATTGTGGTCCGTATACGCGTTCTTGCCGTTGCCGAAATAGCCCGGATTGTAGTTGTTCAGCAGGTAGTAGTGGCCCGCTTCGCAGTTCGGGTTGATCTTGATAGACTTGAGATATTCCACGACCGGCTTCACACCATGCTGGGTGGGGTCGGCGCACATGGAATAGGAACCGCCGCCCGAGACCGGGTTGGTCGAATACGGCGGCGGATAGCCAGCGTTGCCGCCGGCGCCGTAGCCATCCTCGGCATACCAGTTGTTGCTGTTGGGAGCCGGGTTCGGGTTTTCGATCTCCTGGACAACGCCGGCGTCAACTGTGCCGTTGAAGACCTTGACGTTGTTCGGCGGCGTTTCGGCGTTGCCGGCACCATCGCTGAACCAGATCGCGTCGCCATGGCCCAGCATGATGTGGTTCGCACCGGTGCCGCCGTTGACGGACTGGTGGAAGTTGTCGCTCATGGCGTAGTTGTTGGCGAGCTTGGTGAGGTAAGGCACGTCGCCCTTCTGCACGTTGTAGAAGCCGAGTGCGGTCGAGCCCTCGCCGGTCGTCACTGCGGTCGGCGAATATTCGGTCGAGAAGTTGGACGGCGGCAGCGCGCCGTTGGCGCCGGCGCCGACGGTCACTTCGACCCACGCGAAGAGGTTGGCGGAGCAACCCGACGGGTTGGTGGTGGTGGCCTGCTTGGGGCCGCAGTTCAGCTGCTGCCACATCTGGTAGAAGCGATGGACGGGACTTGCGGCGTAGGCGTCGTAGGGCATGCCGCTGTCATTGGTCAGCTGGAACGGGCCTGCCGGCAGCGCGCTCACATTGGTGATACGCTGGTCGGGCGTCTTCGAGCTCTGGCCGGTGCCGCCGGTCAGCAGGTACTGATAGTAGTCGGAGGGCAATCCGCTTTCCGACTGCTGGGCCAGCGTGAGGCTCGCCTCACAGCTCGTGATCGGGGTGGAGCTGCCGCAGGCATTGGGGATGTAGGAGACCTTGGGGCCGCCCACCAGCGGCGCCGGCAGCTGGTCGCTCGGGAAGTTGGTCTTCGCAGGCGTCAGCAGGAAGGCGTCGGCCGGTCCAGCATCCGTGGCAGCCTGCTGGTGCGCCTGGGCGAAGTTCGGGCCCGGAATCGCGTTCTTGTTGGTGTCGAGCTGAATGATGCCCTCGGAGAGCAGGTTGTTGACACTCTCGCCGGCGGCCTTCGGCTGATAGGTGGCGAACACGTGATCGAAGCTGCGGTTCTCGCCGATGATGACGATCACATGCTTGACTGGGGTGATCGACTGGCCGGGTTGAGCTGCAAGCACCGGGGTGATCGTGAATTGCCCCATCGCCAGGGTGCTAAGACCCATGCAGCAACTTTGCAGCCAACGTGATTTGCGTTTGTTGAGCATCAAAGCTCTCCTTTGTTACGCTGGTTTGGTGGATTGGACGTTGCAGTATTCCTCGGCACGACCTGGATTCTTCCCATCATGCCGCCGTCCTCATGTTCGAGGACGTGGCAGTGGTAGACGAACGTGCCGACGATGTTGGGATCGCGAAAATCCATGCGCAGCCGCACGCTGGGATAGGCCAGCATTTGGCTCTTGTAATAAGGGACGTTCACCGTATCGCGCAGGAACGGCTCGTGGACGGCTATACCGTTCCACTCGAGCAACTGGAAATGCAGCTGATGAATGTGAAAATCATGCAGCTCCATCGAGCGGTTCTCGATGATCCAGTCCTCGACGTCGCCTTGCCTTGCGACGATATCGGGGACGTCCGATTGCGGATCGAACGGCTTTGGTGTCTCGCCGTCGACCGTCATAAAGAACTTGGTAGGACTGTTGGGATCGTTCGGATTCTCCTGTTGCTCGGAAAAATAAAGCCGCCTGACGCGGACAGGCGCGACATCGCCGACCCATGGCCGGGAGGCCGGCGGAAATGGTGAAACGTCGGAGGACAACGTGGCCTGCGGCTCGGACGCATTGGCATCCGCCGAGATCGCGACCAGCGCACGGTTGGGATCGTTCTCGCCGGCAGGACCGGTATCGACCGCGCGGGTCACGACGAGAGCGGGCGTGCCGAGTGGCGGCCCCTGCACGATGAGCTCGGCGCGGGACCCCGGCGGCAGGCCGATATGGTCGACCCACTGCACCGCTGCCGATGGTGCACCATCGAAATGCAGCGGCACGCCGTCGATGCCGACAATACCGAGCTGTTGCGGCACCCGGCCAAACACGACGGCCAGATTGAGATAAGTGATCGCGGACGCATTGAGCACGCGCCACAACTGCTTCTCGCCCGGCTTCATCGTAAGCCGCGCCGGCGGATAGTCCGGATACGGCACCGGCACAAAATTCACCGAGAGATCCTTCGACGGCTTACCAAAGCCCGTCCCGGTATTGGCCGCATCACCGTCGCTGTCGAGCTGGCTCTTCGACATCACGGGCTCCGACCGCGCCGGGGGCGCGTCGGGATTGACGAGGTCCTGATCGCGGATCACCAGCACCCGCTCGGGCAGGCCCGCAAGCTGTGGATCTGCGCGCTCGATGCCCTCGATGATCAGCGCGCCGGATGCGCCGCCCAGCACCTGCGCCTTGCTGAAGCCGTGCAGATGCGGGTGATACCAATAGAGCCCCGGTGCGGCGTCGTCGGGAATGCGCAGGCGATACTCGAAGATTGGATCGTCGGGCCGAATGGACGTTCGCAGCACGTCGTCTTGATGGCAGACCGGCGGCACCGAGAGCCCATGGAAATGCAGATTGGTCGACACCGGCGTCATCGCCCCGCTAGTGCAGGCATCGACCGGCTTCTTCGTTGTGCAGATGGGCCCCGTGGCAAGCGCGCGATCGATCTCCGGGGTATCAGCGGCAAGATCAACCAGGTCGTTCTTGAAATGGATGATGAGGAGGTCGCCCGGCTTGAGCCGCAGATTCGGCGACGGCTGGCCGTCGGACGTCAGATAGCAGTAGCGGCTCGTGCCGTCGGGCATCTTCTCGTCATGAACGGAAAGATCGAGCTCGAGCACGCCGTCATGGCTGCGCATATCCTGCGGCTCGGACAGCGCGCTGCCGGCTGGAGGACGCGCACACACATCCCGCTGCGCCTGCTTCAGCACAGGCAAGCCCGCGGCGCTGAGCCAAGCGGTGACGCTACTCACCGCAAGCCCGAGGCAAGCTGCCGCGATGATGCAGGAAAGCAAAGAAAATCGTCGCAACGCGCCAGCCCTGTTTTTTTTCACTGCCGGCAGACAAAAACAGGCGCACGCCGGAGTCCGGTTTACTCCGAACCTTCCCCTGCGACCCCGGCCACCAACAATGTTAATTGTTCAAAACCTAGCTTGAACAACTCAAGACTTAGCGAGGCGTTGTTGCCGATTTCTGGCAGCTTTCTTACACACGGGTGACACTGATACGACAGCAGAGCGCGCCAGTCGCAAGCGCAAGCGAAACTCTCATTACCGATCAATTGGTTGGTTCAGATGCATCAAGAGTTTGCCGAAGCGGCGAATCGAATTGTCCGCGGAAATGATTTGCTGTCGACAAGTGCGTTGCATCTCGAGAGAGCCGAGGAAAGCAATTTCCCCGCACGATAAGTGCAGATCACAGCCGACGAGTCCTCGTTCATCGTGTCAACGGACGACGAGTTCGGCCAGACCATGCGACATGCAGCGCCTTCTATTTATTCGATCAGGGCTACAGAATCGTCGGCCTCTCTCACAACCAGCTTCCGGGACCGCTCGCCTGCGCTGCCACGCCTCGATGTCACAGATGCGCGAGGCGCGATAAGTCCAACAGCGAAGGCCGCTTCCCATCCTGAAGATCGCAAGATCCGTTCCCGTCGGTAGAAATCGAACGGAACCGTTACCGAACGTTCTTGGAGCTTCTCCGGCATGACCCGTCGGCAACAGTATTAACTCATGCGAATGTCGGAACTCGCACTCCGCAAGACGATGTGTTTGATTCGCTGAGTCCTGTTTGCCTCATGCGGATCAACTCCGGGATGACCCCCGCACACCGCCCGGATGCTGGGTCATTCTCGTTCAGTTGCCGACACCGCCAAGACTGTCGGTGCCTACGCGTCGCGTGCTCAGGGGTCCTGGAACAACGGTCCGGAGGGCCGGCGCCATGGTATGGCACATCTGGCTATTTCGCTTCTTGCTCGCGTGGAACCTGGTCCTGCTCGTCGCTCTGATCGTCATGGTTATGGGGTGAACCACTGCAGATGCTGCCGGCCCATTCAGCCGGCCTACTTCCTGTAGCGGCCGCCGATCTATCCCGTCGGGATCGCGCCGCTACGCCAGCTTTGCGGATGAAGCTGGATTGTTTCGAAAGAGAGTTCAAACCGATCTGGGCGCCACGTACATTTGATGCGATAGACCGACAGAGCTGGCGGCTTTCAGCTCCGGAGGCCCGCTGCGCGCCTGAACGTCTCAATGGTCTGCAGCGCTCACCCGCCAGACCGTGTTGCCGACATCATCGGCGATGAGCAGCGCGCCGGATTTGTCGAAGGCCACTCCGACCGGGCGCCCACGCGCCTGACCTTGATCATTGAGGAATCCCGTGACGACATCCTGGGCCGCGCCGCTGGGCTTGCCATCGCTGAACGGCACAAACACCACTTTGTAGCCGTTCAGATTCTGCCGGTTCCAGCTGCCATGCTCGCCGACAAATGCTCCGCCCCGATAATTCTGCGGAAGGCTGTTACCGGTGTAGAAGGCCAGCCCGAGCGGCGCCACATGCGAGCTGAGTGCGTAGTCCGGAACGATGGCCTTAGCAACGAGATCGGGTCGCTGCGGACTGACGCGGGGATCGACATGCTGGCCGAAATAGCTGTAGGGCCAGCCGTAGAACCCGCCCTCCTTGATCGACGTCAGATAGTCCGGGACGAGGTCCGGGCCGAGTTCATCGCGTTCGTTGGCAATGGCCCATAGCGCGCCGCTCTGCGGCTCGAAGGCGAGACCGGTGGGATTGCGCACGCCGCTGGCGTAGACGCGCCAGCGGCCGGTCGAACGGTCGACCTCCAGGATCGCCGCGCGGTTCTTCTCCGCTTCCATTCCGTTCTCGGTGATGTTGCTGTTGGAGCCGACCCCGACATAAAGCAGCGAGCCGTCGGCATTCGCGACCATGCTCTTGGTCCAGTGGTGGTCGATGGGGCCGCCCGGCAGTTCGGCGAGCGTGGCGCCGGACGCGGTCATCTTGGTCTCGCCTGCCGTATAGGGATATCTGACAATGCCGTCGGTGTTGGCGACATAGAGATCGTTGCCAACCAGGGCGACACCAAATGGCGAGTTGAGATGGTCGAGAAACACGCTCCGCTGCTCCGGAACACCGTCGCCATTGCTATCGCGCAACAATGTGATGCGGTTGCTCGGCCCCGTGGATCCGCCTGATGTCGCCCAGGATTCAACAAGCGCCATCGCGATGTCCTTGGGCCGCTTCGGAGGCGGGGCCGGCGGAGCCTTGGATTCGACGACAAGGATATCGCCGTTCGGGAGCACATAGAGCGAGCGCGGATGCTCAAGCCCGGTGGCCAGGGCCTGAACCTTCATGCCTTGAGGGACGGTCGGGGTCTCGCCCTGCTTCCACCCCACGACTTTTGCGATATGCACCGGCGGAAGAAGATATTGATGGATAGGCGGGAGAGTTGGGTTGGCACCGATCTGCGCTTTGGGATCGCCGCCGTCATCGCAGCCGCACAGCGAGACGGTCGCGCCGCACGTGAGGGCGATCGCGAAAAGCCGCCCTGCTCCAGCTGTAGACTTCATCTGTGCACTCCAACGCCGTGCCGGTACACCATGGACCAGCCAAGCCAGCCTGTGACAGGCAGGATCAGGACGGTGAGAACCGACAGAATGAGGCCCGTGGGCACCACCGATGTAAAGGCATCCCGGGTGTGCACCATGGTGTTGAACAGCGCGAGCAAGAGGACCAGGAGATTGCCAAGCATATGAGGCCATGCCGGGGTTTGCGCGCGGATCAGGCGATTGCTCAGGAAATCGATGAGACCGGCAATCGCTGCCAGGACTCCAAGGATCAGCCCGATCAAGAGCAGCCAGGCCGAGATGTCGGACCACATCATCTCGGCTGTTCGCCAATAGACGATATCGGTCACGAGCGCGCCGATGAAGCAAGCGATCGGAAACGGCACCAGCATCGGATGGATCGGATGTCCTGATATCCGCGCCGTCGATCGCAGAGGTTGTTCGGGGCTCACGGTGGACTCCAGAAGTCGGTTGGCGCTGGCTGCAGCGACAAACCAGAGCCCTGCCCTCGGTTCCTAACCGCTCCGCCGTCCTGGCGGACGGCCGACGCCACTGAGCGGAACCTTCATGTGGTGCGGCGCTGCGGCATCACATCGTGAGGCGTGTTCGCACAGCCGCGGAACCGCAGGCGCCCGCGACGCTTGTTCGAAGGGGCATCACCCGGACGCCTCTCGATCATGAAAAAGGCAATTGTCTGCATTGTCGACTGTTGTGCGCGCCATTGGAGGGCGACGATCGCGGCCGGGATCGTGCTGCTTGTTGGAACAGCGATCTACGACGTGGCGCGCTTCTCCATCAACACCGATATCGAGGCGCTGCTCTCGCCCAACCTGCCCTGGCACCAGCGCCAGGTGGAGTTGACGCAAGCCTTTGCCCAGAAGGGGATCACGGCCGTGGTGAGGGCGCCGACCCCGGAGAACGCCGCGGTTGCCACGAGCGCGCTCGCGGACAAGCTCGCCAAGGATCCCAACCTGTACCGCCAGGTGACGCAGCCCGATAGCGGTGACTTCTTCGACCGCAACGGACTGCTGTACGGCTCCTTGTCCGATGTCAGGACCACCGCCGAGGGCCTCAGCCGCGCGCGACTTTTCCTGGCGGCGCTGGCGGCGGACCCAAGCCTGCGCGGCGTCGCGAACGTGCTCGCTTCCGCAGCCGAGAGCGTTCGGGCCGGCCGTCTCAAGCTCGAGCAATTGGCATGGCCGCTTTCGCTCGCCAAGACGACTTTGGGCGATGTGCTCGCCGGCAAACCCGCCTTCTTCTCCTGGCAGGAGCTCTTGCGGGGCCATGCCCTGCCGGCCAGCGACTCCAGGCATTTTGTCGAGGTCGCGCCCAAACTCGACTTCACCGCGCTGCAGCCGGGACGGGCTGCGACTGAGGGCATCGAGAAGGCGGCCGCTGATCTCACGTCGCTCGGGGCCGACGTCCGGCTGACCGGACAAGTGCCGATGAACGACGACCAGTTCTCCGTCATTCGCTCCAGCGCGCTGCGCGACACGTTGACGGCGGCACTCGGCGTGCTGGTGGTCCTGTGGCTCGCGCTGCGCTCCTTCAAGCTGATCGCGTCGGTGTTCTTCAGCCTGTTGGTCGGCCTGTCTGCGACCGCCGCGCTTGGCCTTGTCATGGTCGGATCGTTCAACCTGATCTCGATTGCGTTCTTTGTCCTGTTCGTCGGGCTGGGTGTCGACTTCGGAATTCAGTTCAGTGTGCGTTATCGCACTGAGCGGCACGAGCTCGCCGGCCTGCGGCAGGCGCTCTGCAGCGCGGCCCACAAGACCGGAAAGCCGCTGTCGCTGGCGGCCGCCGCCACAGCCGTCGGTTTCTTCGCCTTCCTGCCCACGAGCTATCGTGGTTTGTCCGAACTCGGCCTGATTGCCGGGTGCGGAATGCTGATTGCATTTCTTTGCAGCATCACCTTGGTGCCGGCGATGGTCACGGCCCTTAATCCCCCGGGAGAGCCCGCGCCGATCGGCTTTAAGGTGCTCGCCCCCGTCGATGATTTCCTGCAGCGGCATCGCGTCGCCGTGATCCTGTGCACCTTTCTGGGCGTCCTGGCCGGCACGCCCCTCCTGTTCCACCTGAGCTTCGATTTCAACCCGATCGACCTGCAGAATCCCACCTCCCCGTCCGTCGTGACCTATCGCCAGCTGCAGTCTGAACCGCAGACCAGCGGCAATGACGCGGAAATCCTGGCGCCGTCGCTCGACCAGGCCGATCAAATCGCCAAGCGCCTGGCATCGATCCCCGAGGTCTCGCAGGCATTGACGCTGACGAACTTCATACCCGCCGACCAGGAGCAGAAGATCGCAGCGCTGCACGCAGCCGCGCATGCTCTCGGTCCCGCACTGAACCCGCGTCGGCGGCCGGCTCCGCCAAGCGACCAGGAGGATGTCGCGTCCATCCGCCATGCAGCCGACGCGCTCGACCAGGCCGCAGCCGGGGCACAGGGAAGCGTCGCTGACGACGCGCGAAGCCTCGCGGGCCTGCTCAAGCAGCTTGCCGACGCAGCGCCGGACACCCGCAGCCGGGCCGCCAAAGCCATCATTTCGCCCCTCGACTACGATCTGGCCCGCCTCTCCAAGAGCCTCGCTCCACAGACCATCACACTGCAGAACCTGCCGCCGAATCTGGTGCGCGATTGGATGCTGCCCGATGGCCGCGCTCGGGTCCAGGCGCTGCCCAAGGGCGACCCCAACGACATTGAGGTGCTGCGCAAATTCGCCATCGCGGTGCTTCATGCCGAACCTTCCGCCGCGGGCGCCGCCGTCAGCTACTACGAATCCGCACGAACCGTCACCCGAGCTTTTATCGAGGCAGGTGTCCTGGCTCTCGTTGCAATCTCGATCCTGCTCTATATCGCTCTGCGCCGAACGACCGATGTCTTGCTGACGCTGATCCCATTGCTGCTTGCCGGGGCGGTGACGCTGCAAGTCTCGGTGCTGTGGGGACTTCCGCTCAATTTCGCCAATATCGTCGCGCTGCCGCTGCTGCTCGGCGTCGGCGTTGCATTCAAGATCTACTACATCATGGCGTGGCGCGCCGGGAAGACCGGCCTGCTGCAGTCCACCTTGACGCGCGCGGTGATCTTTAGCGCAATGACCAATGCGGTAGCGTTCGGCAGCATGTGGGTCTCCAACTATCCGGGCATGTCGAGCATGGGCAAGATGATGGCGCTGGCCTTGCTCTGCACGATGGCGGCCGCCGTCCTGTTCCAGCCGGTGCTGATGGGCCAGCCGCGGCAGATCCAGCAACAGGAGGAGATGCGGTCGCTGCGCGAGGCGGCTGAATGAAGCCATCGGGACGAACCGCTTGAGCGGCAGCGCCTCTATGTCCGCGATCAGTCGCACCGTTCGTCCCCGGCGCGCAAACTTCTTCTCTTCGGCATTGCGCTGATCAATGCGTATCGGCCTCTTGCCAGCGCTCGAGGTCCGACTTCTTGACGCCCTTCGGGTTCTGCTCCTTCTCGACCGGCTTCTCCCAGGGCTTGTCGGTCTGCTTCATGGATCCCCAGTCATTTCTCTCGCGTGGATCATCGGTCGGCTTTTCCCGGCTCATGCGGTCACTCCTGGATTAACCCTCAGCCGAGAACGTCGCCTGCCGCCGCTCGTTCCAGCCACACCGGTCCGATGAACGCTTCGTGCCCCGCGACCCGCCTGCATCATGAACTTTCCCGCTGTGAGCTTGGTTATCGTTGCGTCGCGCAATCTGGCGCGGAGGGAATAGGCGAGGAGATGGCAGACAAGCCGCCCCAACAAGACAAGAGCAAGAAGATCGCGCCGCGGCTCTGGCCCCTGCTCGGCGTGAACTTCTTCATGGCCGACATGCAGTCCGGCATCGGTCCTTTCATCAGCGTCTTCCTGCTCGAGCGCGGCTGGGCCAGCGGCATGATCGGGACGGCAATGATGATCGGCAATATCGCGGGCATGCTGATCACGACGCCGATCGGTGGCCTGATCGACACCTCCACGCGCAAGCGCCTGTGGGTCATCATCCCCGGTCTCGCCGTGGTTGCCGCCTCCTCCATCATCCTTCTCTGGCAGAATTTCTGGGCGGTCGCCGCATCCCAGATCGCGACCTCCGTTGCGGGCGCGGCCATCGTGCCGGCGGTGACCGGCATCACGCTCGGCATCGTCAGGCAGCGCGGCTTCACGCGTCAGAATGGCCTGAACCAGGCCTTCAATCACGCCGGCAACATGATTGGCGCGGCGGCGTCCGGCTATCTCGGCTGGCGATTCGGCTATTTTTCCGTGTTTCTGCTCGCGGCCTTCTTCGGCGCGATCACGATCGTCTGTGTGCTGATGATCCCGCCCTCGTCGATCGACAATCATGCGGCGCGCGGCGGCAAGGAGGACGATCCAAAGAGCCAGCACAGCGGCCTGACCGTGCTCTTCAAGCACAAGGCGCTGCTCGTGCTTGCGCTGTCGCTGGCCGCCTTTCATCTCGGAAACGCGGCAATCGTTCCGCTCTATGGCATGGCGGCCGTCGCCGGCAAGCAGGCCAACGGGCCGAGCTTTGTCGCGACCACCATCGTCGTTGCCCAGGGCACAATGATCATCGCCTCGGTCATCGCCATGCGTACCGCCGAAGGCCGCAGCTACTGGCCGATCCTTTTGGCCTCGTTTCTGGTTCTGCCGCTCCGGGGCGTGCTCGCCTTTTTTCTCAGCGGCTGGTGGGGCGTGTTTCCGATCGAGATTCTGGACGGCCTCGGCACCGGTTTGCAAAGCGTTGCGGTGCCCGGCATGGTGGCGCGCTCGCTCAGCGGCACCGGCCGGGTGAACCTCGCGCAAGGCGCCGTCATTACGATCCAGGGCGCCGGTGCCGCGGTCAGTCCTGCGCTCGGCGGCTGGATTGCCGAATGGATCGGCTTTTCGCCGACTTTTCTCGTGTTGGGTGCGCTGGGACTGGTTGCGGTGGGCGGGTGGGTGACGCTTGGCAGACATGTGAAGCCGTATTGACCGAATGTGTGCCGGCAGACGAAGCCAGCATCCCTGCGCTTCATGGTATGCCTCGCCATCCCAGTCCGTGCGTGAATAAACCACGCGCAAAGCGCTATGGTCTCGCCGCGCAATTGCGCCCGAGATTGTGCTTATCACTGCCCTCCTGGAATGAAGAGGGCGCAGGGAAGACCGGGTGGCCGCTGCACCCGGGGCTCTCGCGCAAAAAAATTGCGCAAAGAGCGCGAAAACCTCAGGGTACAGGCGGTGATCACACCGGCCTTCCCTGCGCGATGGTTTACGGCTTATAGCGCGCTCTCCTCGGTGAACCTTGCCGATTGCCACCGTCGTCGCCGCGATGCGAAGCATCATCGCCAACTTGGCGCCAAGCCTTTGGGGCGCCAGGACCACACGCCTTCACCGTCCGCGCCACTGCCGCACGTCTGACAGCACCGGCCCGTCCACCACATTCCGCACCACGTTCGTGACGACGCGTAACGCCCCTCTCATCGGCAGCGGAACGGAAGAGACCATACGCCGAATCCGAAATTCTGAAAAGACAAATATTTTTTCGCCTGCCGGTTGACAGCATCTTTTCGGGCGCGCTCGACGGGCAAATCAGGTGCCCGCTGACGCCACATGCAGCGCCGTCGTCCCGGCGAAGGCCGGGACCCATACCGCGGAATGTATCTGCAGGACTCGGTCTCCCACGATCATCGCAATAACTGCATCCTGGGATTATGGGTCCCGGCCTTCGCCGGGACGACGGTGAGGATGTAGTCCGCTCCACAACAGAACGCGTAGAAGATGCGAGTTTTTTGCCCGGTCTCGACGGGAAATCAGGTGCCGCCATGCAATGGATCTATCGCCGACCTTGCCCTGAGGTTCAGGCGCCCGCTGCTTCCCTCCCCTGAGACCCCAGCCACTGCACCGCCGAGGGCCTGCACGGTTCGCCTCCGATGTGAACTGTCATAGTTTAAGGTTCAGCGTGAACCTTTTGTGCTAGACTGGTTCCATCGGAGGGGCGGCCGATGCCAATAGATCGTTTGCTGAAACGGCGCGGGATAGGACCGGAAAACTCAGAGCGCCTGCGGCTCGCCTTCAATCTTGCGTTGCGGGGATTGCAGCTGGTCGACCGCAATGACCCGATCTGTGAGATCGTCGCACGCAAGGTGATCGAGATCGACAAGTACGGCACGCATGATGCGCGGCAGATTGCCGCCGAGGCGATCAAGCAGCTCGGTCCTTGAGGACGTGGCAGCCAGGCGACGCCGGCTCACCCTGCGAGCCTGCCGAGGATGCGCACAACATCGGCTTCGTGGAGCGTTTGTGTGCTTCGCAAGGTCGACAGCACCTTGAGCGCTTCAGTGGTGTCGTGACCCTGCCGATCCAGCTGCGCGATCAGGCGCTCTTGCCTCGCAAGATGCCGGTTGCCTTCGGCCGCATGCCGCTCGGCTTGCGCGAGGTGATCCAAAAGCGTGGCCCTGTCCATGCCTCAGCATGGACCTCAAAATTGTGGCGGTCTCCCCCGCTCGGCCCGTTCGGCGAGCTTCAACCAGTCAGCGGCCAGCTTCAGCCACCCCTCCTTGTCATGCTCGTTGGTGGCCCGCGCGGCCATTTGGCGGCATTCCTCCGCATTTTTGCGGAACATCTCTGCATCCGTCTCGGTCATGACAGGCCGGACCATGCGCAAAAATCAACTGGCTCAGTTCTCCAATATGGTTGGCCCCCGCCGCGTTCCGACTGACGCCCAACAGACCGCGCAATTATTTGAGCTCGCCTGCGCCGGAGAGGACCTCATCGGCGCATTCGCCGGTCCAGTTCGGCCGCTGCCGATCCAGCCAATCGGCGAGCTCCTTATATTCAAGTGCCATCCGCTCCAATTCGTCGCGCGTGCTGGCGGTGGCCGCAAGCACGGCCTGCTGCCGGCACAGAAGCTCAAGCGAACGATAGGAGAGATTGGCAGGACGATGCATCCGCACAGTATTCAACCCTGTCGAGCGCGCGAGCATTCAACTGGGTTACAAAGTGAACACATATGCGTGGCTACTCGGGGATGTGAACGCGACAACTCAGATAATCGGGCGGCGCCCCTTGTAAAGTCGCCGCAACAGTGTATATTGTCGCTTGTTCGATCAGCCGCTGTGCCTTGTTGAATGCGCCCGCGGGCTCCTTTTCCAAAGACATCGACGAGTTGAATTGGTTCGCGCGATCCCCGCGCGAAAACGCGCGTTATGCGCTTTGGAGAAGACAATGACGACAGGTACCGTGAAGTGGTTCAACGGCCAAAAAGGCTTCGGATTCATTCAGCCCAACGACGGCGGCAACGATGTGTTCGTGCACATCAGCGCGGTTGAGCGCGCCGGTCTTTCGGGTCTGGCCGAGGGCCAGAAGGTGACGTTCGAGGTCAAGACCGACCGTATGCGCGGCAAGTCCAGCGCAGAGAACCTTTCGCTGGCGTAAGCCAGCCGGCGTCTTTCCACGGATGTACTGGAAGACGTAGTACCCGCTCAACCCCAGGGGTTAAGCGGGTATTTGTCGTTCAAAGCAGCGCAACGCGCGAACAATGTTGGCGCGAAGCATTGCCCGGCAGCGCCGCCTTGCTAGCCGGCGTGGTGCAAATAGATCGGATTGAACAGGCCGGTATCCCTGAGCGCATCCAGATCGCTGATGGTCAGAATGCGCTCGCGGAGCACGATCAGCCGGGCGGCCCGCAGCTCCTGAAGCGTGCGGTTGAGATGCACGACCGACAGACCGGTCGCATCTGCCAGGTCCATCTGCGTCACGGGAAAGCCGCAGCTGCCGCCGTTCAGCAGACCAACCGTCCGCAGCCTTTCGACAATCTCGCAGAGCAGATGGGCCACGCGCTCGAGCGCCATCCGCCGGCCGATATTGACGGCCCATTCGCGCTGAATGGCGCAATTGACCAGTTGCTCGCACCATAAAGCTTCCGCCAGCATGCGGTCGCCGGCCATCAACGCTTCGAACCTGTCACGCTCGATCTCGGAATAGATCACCGTGGTCAGCGAACAGATCGAGTGATCCAGGCGCGGCAGCAGATAGCTGAACGCATCGCAGGTGTCGCCGGGCAGTACGAAATTGACGATCTGCCGGCGGCCATCCTCGAGCGTCTTGTAGCGGGCAAGCCAGCCGGACAGAATGATGCGAATGCGATCCGGCCGATCGCCTTCCGCGATCAGGTCCTGGCCCGCGTCCGTGCGCAGCACGCGTTCACGCAGCGCCCGGTCGAGGGCGGCGGCGGTGGACTCGCTGATCGACCGAAGGGCGCTCAGCCGCCGGATGACCGGGTCGGTCTGAGTGCCTATCCCGCGTGTGATACTCATCAGCTACCCATCGGCGCCTGAAAGATCCGGCGCGTTAATGGTATCCGTATCGTACACTGAACCCCGGACAGCTTATAGGCCAGAGCCGTCCGCGCCTGGAACTCGAACGCAAGCGTCCGTTCCAGCATTTCCGTGCCAAAACCCTGGCGCTGCGGGGGCCGGACCTCGGGTCCATCCATCTCGCGCCATTCAAAAACGAGCTCAGCGGGGCTCGCCTGCTCGATGCGCCAGGCGATCTCGACCCGTCCCGCGGGCCCGCTCAATGCCCCGTATTTTACCGCATTGGTTGCCAATTCGTGAAGCGCAAGTGCAAAAGTCTCGGCCGGTTTCGGCTGCATCCGCACCGCGGGACCCGATAGCCGCACCTGTTCGCCGTCGCGGGCGTTGTAGGCCATCAACTCCTCGGCCACGAGATATTCGAGATCGACGCCGTTCGCGGGGTCTCGCGTCACCAGCGCCTGGGTGCGCGCGAAGGCGTTCAGCCGTCCGTCGAGATGGGAGGAGTATTCCTCGACGGTGAAGCTCGTCTGCGCCGAGCGGCGCGCGATGGTGCGCACCACGCTCAGCGTGTTGCGCACCCGGTGCTGCAGCTCCGCAAGCAGCAGGCGCTGCCGCTCCTCGGCGCGGGTGACGGCGGTGACGTCGATGAAGGTGATGACGACGCCTGCGATGAAATTGTCGATGCTGCGGTAGGGCAGGATGCGCACGATGTAGCGCGTGCCGCTGTCGGGTGCGGTGAGCTCGCGCTCGGCGCTGGCCAGCATCCGCAGCACCTTGCGGATGTCCTCGTACAGCTCCTCGATCGGAATCCTGGCCTTGATGTGCGAGATCGGCCGGCCGACATCGGTCTCGACCAGGTGCAACAGTTGCGTCGTGGCGGGCGTGAAGTTCATCACCCGCAGGTCGTTGTCGAGGAACACCGTCGCAATCTGGGTGCTTTCCAGGAAATTCTTCAGGTCGCCGGTGGCCCGCGTCAGCTCCTGCACACGTTGCGCCAGCTCGCCATTGACGGTCGCGAGCTCCTCGTTCACCGACTGCAATTCCTCGCGCGAGGTCTCCAGCTCCTCGTTGGCCGATTGCAGCTCTTCGTTCACCGACTGATATTCCTCGTTGGAGGATTTCAGCTCTTCATTGGTGCTTTCGAGCTCCTCGATCGTGGCCTGCAGCCGCTCGCGGGTCGCCCGCAGCTCGCTCTCGAGGCGCTCGACATGCTCGCTGCGCACCATCGAGTTCGCTTGCTGGTCCGGCCCCTCGCCGCTGCGCGCCGGTGCGTCCTTGAACAGCACGAGAAAATTGCGGTGAGCGTCCTGGCTCTCCTGGATCGGTTCGACCGCCATGTCGACGAGCACGCCGTGCCCGTTGACGGCGAGCGAGACCTGATCGGCCTGCACGGCCTGGTTCGTCTCGCGTGCGCGGCTGAGCGCAGTGCGCAGCTCGAGCCGCAGGTCACGATGCACCAGGCTGAGCAGGTCGAGCGTCGCGGTGCCCGCGGTCGGTTCGATATAGCGGCCAGTGCGGCCGGAGAAATGCAGGATGTGAAAATTCTCGTCCGTGATCACATAGGCCGGCGCGTAGCGCTCTGCGATACGCTGGGCGCGGCGTTCGAGCCCGACATCGGGGCCGAAATTCCTGACCGGCGGCAGCTCGACGCTCGGCCGTCCCGGGCTTGTCGTGATCGGAAATTCCGGCGGCAGGCGCGTGCCCGTGTCCAGCCTCCTGAAAATTCGCGCGCGGCGGTCAACGGGCGCAAACAGGTTGGGATGGCGCGTGACGTTCTCGGAATTGCCGAGAAACAGGAAACGCCCGGGCAACAGCGCAAAATGGAACAGCGGGAGCACGCGGTTCTGCAGCTCGGCATTGAGATAGATGAGCAGATTGCGGCAGGACACCAGGTCGAGCTTGGAGAACGGCGCGTCCTTGGTGACATTGTGCTGCGAAAAGACGCACATCTCGCGCAGCTCCTTCACCACGCAATAGGTGTCGCCTTCGCGCACGAACCACCGCGCCAGACGCTCCGGTGTCATGTCGTTCTCGATCGTGGTGCGATAGCGGCCGACGCGTGCGGTCGCAAGCGCGCGCCCGTCGATGTCGGTTGCGAAGATCTGCACCTGCGGCGCGTCGTCTAGCGTCATCATGTGCTCGCGCAGCAGGATGGCAATGGAGTACGCCTCCTCGCCGGTCGCGCAGCCCAGGACCCAGACGCGCACCTCCTGTCCCGCGGACTTGCCTTCGAAGATCTTCGGAATCACATTCGTTTCGAGAACCTCGAACTCGCGCTTGTCGCGGAAGAATTCGGTGACACCGATCAGGAGGTCGTTGAAGAGATGCTGGGCCTCGTCCTTGTCATTGCGCAGGAACTCGACATAGGCGGAGATATCGTCGATCTGCACCACCTGCACGCGGCGCTGCACCCGGCGTAAAAACGTGTTCTGCTTGTAGCCGTGGAAATCGTTGCCGGTCTTGTCGCGCAGGATGTCGGCGATCCGCGCCAGCGAGGCGGACGCGGCCGCCACCACCTCGTCAAAGCCCTGCTTCTCCTCGAGCCGGCGCAGGTGCCGCGCATAGACCCGGATGTGCTCGGCGATATCCTCCGGCGCCAGCACGAAGTCCGCGATCGCCGCCGCCGCATTGCCATCGGCAAGGCGGTCTTCGCTCTCGGTGGCGGCGGTGCATTCGGCAATTGCGAGACCGCCATGGTCTTTCAGTGTTGCGACCCCCAAGGTGCCGTCGCCGCGGGTTCCGGCAAGCACGATGCCGATTGATTGCTCGGCGCGATCCTCGGCGAGCGACACCAGGAAGCTGTCAATGGTCGCGCGTTCGCCCGGCGCCTGCTCGGCCGCGCGAACCGCAAACCGTTCACCCAGCAACGTGGTGATCATGTTGGCCGGACAGAGGTAGATCGTCCTGCCCTCGATCTCGGCGCCATCGGTCACCGCTGCGAGCTTCAAGCCGTCCAGCCGCTGGACTTGAGCGCGAAGCCAGGCTTCGTCCAGGGCTTCGCGATGCTGCGCGACCAGCACGATGGCCTGGTCATCCTCCAGCGACAGTTTCGAGAAGAACCGTTCGAGGCTGTCCCTGGCGCTGGCCGAGGCACCCACGCCGATGATCAGTGGATTTCGCGGACTTTGGTTTTCCGGTGTTTGCGTTTCTCGACCGTCAGTCATCGACATCCGTTCTTGATACCATCCCTTGGAAAGGCCTGCAGGTTAACCGAACATGCGTGTCGGCGGAATAGCCGGCCGGACGACGCGAGCGAGCCGTTCCAGGCTCGAGGCTTGCATGACGCATCGCAACCGGTTGGCCGGCAATCGGCGGATGTCTTTCGGATGCGCGCAACGCGGTCGCCTAACCGCGATCGGATTGCGACGTCCTGCGTTCCAGATAGTCGACGCGATCCTGGATGAGAACCCGGTGACGCTCCCACTGCACCAGGGTATCCGTCATCAACCCGACCAGCCGCTCGGCTTGAATGGTGTTATGCCGCGCGTTTCGCAGCGCGTTCAACCGCTCCTGAACGCTGTGCAGCCGGCCCCGACCCGCTTCGATATCGGCATCGGCCTTCAGCAACAACCGCTTCTCGCTCGCCAATTCCAACGCCAGATCTGCTCGGTCTGCCATGAGGGCCGCCTATCCGGCTCGCTTGGGGTCGGGCGAGCCCAGCATGACCTTTCGAATCGCATCGGAATATTTGCGATACTCGGCGGCCCTGCTCTCATAGGTTTCGGCGATGGGCACCCGACCGCGCAAGCGGCAGTCCTGGGCCATCCGGCTGACGAGCTCGGCGCGCTCCTCGATGATGCGCAGGGCTTCGTCGACCTGGCTCTCCTGCTCGCTGGCCAGCACATCGGCCGCATAGGCATGCCCCACCTGGCAGCGGAATCGCAGCGGGCCATCGGTCTTTGCCACGGCAAGCACGCCCCCGCAGCTAGGGCATGTCAGCGGCGCCGGATCGCCGATGCTTGCGATCTTTTCGCTGTCGATGCGATCGCCGGCGGCGATGGCGACCTCGAGCTTGATTTCCGGCGGTTTCGGCAATGGGGTGCCAGCCTGCTCGCGCACGAGCTCTGACAGCACATCCCCCAATCGATCGCCCGGCAGGCACAGATCGACCGTGGTCGCCTCCATCGCCCGGCGCGGCATCTCGTCGGCGAGCGCATCAGCGGGGTCCTGCACGACGGCGATCCCGCCGCAGCGCTTGATGGCGTTGAGGCCGGCGGCGCCGTCCGACAACAATCCGCTCAGCACGACCCCGATCACGCGAGGCCCGTAGTGCAGCGCCGCCGAGCGGAACAACGGGTCGATGGCGGGGCGAACCATGTTCTCGCGCGGACCGCGGCCGAACAGCATATGCCCGTCACTGAGCAGAAGGTGGTGATCGGGCGCGGCCAGATAGACGTGGCCATTCTCGATCTCGAGCCCGTGCTCGGCTTGGCGGACCGGCAGTCCGCTGGCTGCCGCGGCCACAGTGGAGAGCATGCCAATTCCCCAGGCGGGAATGTGCAAAACCACGAAAATGGCGGCCGGCAGGTCATTCTGGAACCGGCCCAGAATGGTCCTTAGCGGCGTCGTCGCTCCGGATGAGCCCCCGATGACGAGAATATCGCGATTGGGCACGGCGCCTCACCCTCTCCGGCCGAAGCAGCGGGAACCCGATGGTGGTCCCGGGCGTTGTAGACAAAGGTCAGGGGGAGGCAGCGTTCCTAAATTCGTTTAAATTGTTTCGCCACCGAGCTGGTCTTGGCAGGGTTCAAGTGACGGTCACGGGCAACAGCCTCGTCAGATCAAACAGGCCTTTGGCTGGGCGACACGTGCTGGTCGTCGAGGACGAGTATTTTATCGCCGACGAGATCAGAGAGGGGCTCGTTGCTCTCGGGGCCGAGGTCGTGGGCCCATTCCCGGATTTCAGGGCTGCCGCCGCCATTCTCAGAAACGGCCCCCCGATCGATGTCGCGCTGCTCGACGTCAACGTCAGAAGCGAGATGGTGTTTCCGTTGGCTCGCGCGCTGCGCTTGCGCGACGTGCCCGTGGTCTTTACCACGGGCTATGACAAGGACGTGCTCGGTGCCGAGTTCCAGGACGTCGTGCTGTGGCAGAAACCGTTGAACCTTGCCATCGCGCTGCCCTCGCTGGTCAACCTCGTCCGCTAGACCGTGCACATCCACCAGCTCGTTGCCAGATGCTGTTCCATGGATGGAACCGCGCGTGTGGAATTCTTGCAACACCACCTCTGTTTGTACCGCCTGATTAACTTATGACACAGTCCTGCCCCACGACCTGTGAAACGATTGGGCGAGTCCATTGAGGGCGCATGAATGAAATTTGCCAATTCGACGGATGAAAGCCTGCTCGCCTATTATGAGAGCGTTCGGCGTCAGGTCTCTGCCGATGCCCGCCTGGGCGGGCGGCACCCGCTGATCGGCACGCACGTGAGGCAGTACGCCGACGAGCTGAAAGCCGAAATGAACCGTCGGCATCTCCGGTTTGAGCCGATCGAATGGCCCCGGCATTGAGGCGCTTACCGGACTTGCAATGTGACGACTGCCAGGCGCGACACCAGACCCGCTCATTCGCCGTTCGCCGCGCAATCGACGTTGATCTGATCGAGTTGCCGACGCGTCGGGGATCGCACCGCGCGTCGAGATGATCCCGAGCAACGCGTCGTTCGACGACGTCAGCGGCGTCGACTGCACAACGCAAGGCCTCGACAACGCCGCGCAGACCCGGAGAGCCGAGGTCGTGCGCGAGCGCCGCATCGGACAGCTCGTTGCTCGACCTGATTAGGAACCAAGCGTGCCCAGGCACGCTTGGTTGGGATGCACTCGCACATGTCACGACTGGTGCTGTGTCACGCGCTCCTGATCGGGGCGTTTGTTTCGATCGTCGCTACGCTGGGCTCGGCGGAGTTGGATGATCCGCTTGCGCGATCAGTGTTGATCACCGTGTCTTCACTGGCGGCGGCCGTCGGGTCCGGCATCACGGCGTTCATCATGCTCAATGTCGAGCAAGACGCTGCACCTCGCGGGAAGCGAAAACGGCCTCAGCAGCTTCAGGGGCGCTGAGGCCGTTTGCGTTGGAGATCGTCCGTCTTCGACCTTCCGAACCAGCGTGACGATAACCGATGCGGGGCGCGCCGCATTTGTCCATGTCAATCGCGCAACGCCGCAGTCCTGGAGCCTCCGTCTCACGGCTGGCCGGAGCCGCCGGCCGCGCCATAGACCTGGCCGTTGGCGTAGCTCGCATCGGCGGCCGCAAGCTGCACATAGATCGAGGCGAGTTCGGCCGGCTGGCCGGGGCGTCCGAGCGGGGTCTGGCCGCCGAATTTCTCCAGTTTCGCCATCGGCGCACCGCCCGAAACCTGCAGCGGAGTCCAGATTGGTCCGGGCGCCACGCCGTTGACGCGAATGCCTTTGGGGCCGAGCTGCTTGGCGAGCGACTTCACATAGTTCATGGTCGCAGCCTTGGTCTGCGCATAATCATAGAGCTCGGGCGACGGATCATAGGCCTGCTCCGAGGTCGTGCCGATGATTACGGAGCCGGGCCTCAGATGCGGCAGCGCGGCCTTGATGATCCAGAAGGGCGCGTAGATGTTGGTCTTCATGGTCGCGTCGAAATCCTCGCTGGAGAGATCGAGGATGGACTCCCGTGCCTGCTGCCGCCCGGCATTGCTGACGATGATGTCGAGGCCGCCGAGTTCATCGACCGCGCGCTGCACCAGCTGCTTGCAGAAAGTCTCGTCGCGCAGATCGCCGGGAATCGGAACGCCCTTGCGCTCCTCGGCCCTGATCAGCCCAATCACCTCCTGCGCGTCCGGCTCCTCGGTCGGAAAGTAGTTGATCGCGACATCGGCGCCTTCGCGCGCAAAGGCGATCGCGGCGGCGCGGCCCATGCCGGAATCGCCGCCGGTGATCAGCGCCTTGCGCCCGGCAAGCCGGCCCGAGCCCCGATAGCTCTTTTCGCCATGGTCCGGCCGCGGCTCCATCTTGCCCGCGAGCCCCGGCCAGGGTTGCGACTGTCGCTGGAATGGCGGCTTTGGATATTTGTCGACGGGGTTGGTGAGTTCCTGCGCGGCCATGCTATCGTCTCCCTTTGCGCTTGCGGAAGCGATCTGCGGCCAATGTCGCGGCTCCACCGACGATCTGCCGGCGGGACATCGAAGTATCTGTGTTGCGTGCCATTCGCTTCTCCATCTGCAGGTGGAGTCAACAGGCGAAAAATCAGAACGTTTCAACCGGCACTGCTGCCTGACGGATGCGGGAACCGGTCGACACGTCCGCGTTTGTTTCAGCGTATGAACTTTTGGTGAGACGGTCGGCTCGACCATGGCACGTATTTTGATCGGCACTTCTGGCTGGCACTATGACTCCTGGCGCGGCCCCTTCTTTCCAGCGAATCTCGCCATCAAGGATCAGCTCCGTTACTACGCGACCCAATTTGACACCACTGAGCTGAACGGCGTGTTCTACCGCACGCCGACGCTGGAGGCGGTGAAGAGCTGGCGAGACCAGACCGACGACCTGTTCGCCTTCGCCTGGAAGGCCTCGAAATTCATCACGCATTGGAAACGCCTGTCGGACAACAGCGTCAACAGCCTCGAGCTCTTGGAAAGCCGGCTGGCCTTGCTTGGCCACAAGGCCGGTCCGGTGCTGTTTCAGCTGCCGCCGAATTTCGAGGCCGATGCCGATCGCCTGCGCAATTTCCTCAAGCTGCTCCTGCGCAAGCGCCGCTACAGCTTCGAATTCCGTCACCCCAGCTGGTATCAGCCGAAAATATTCAGGCTGCTCTCCGAGCAGAACATCGCGTTGTGCCTCTCGGACCACCATGATGCACCCGCCCCCTGGAAGCGCACTGCCGACTTTGTCTACATTCGCGGACACGGACCGCAGGGCCGCTACAAGGGTCACTATAGTCCGACGGCGCTTGCGGCCTGGGCAGAACGGATCAGATCCTGGAAACGCCAAGGTTGCGACGTCTATGCGTATTTCGACAACGATCAGAAGAGCGCGGCACCCGCGGATGCGCTGAAGCTGAAGTCGCTGCTGTCGTCGAAGACCGGTCGCTAGGCGACACTCGGCCTCGCCCTGCTCATCCCCTGGCTATCTATCGCGCACGGCTGAGATCCTCCGCTCGCTTTTGGCTGCCAACCGGCGCGCCTCATTGGCGTTCCAATGCGCGCCCCATCTCGAATCAAATTGAGGCTCCGTGAGAGCCGGCAAGTTCCGAAGCCTCCAAAGTTGCAGAGACTTCACGGCCGTTCCGCGGAACGGCGGTTTCCCTGCTGCATTAGCCTCTTAGGCACGGCACCGCAGGTGCGGCACCGCCACTTCTCCTTCAAGCCATGAGAGTTCTAGATGTCCCAGACCGTCGGCGATTTCCTGGTTCAACGGCTCCATCAATGGGGCGTGCGGCATATGTTCGGCTACCCCGGCGACGGCATCAATGGCGTGTTCGGCGCGCTCAACCGCGCCGGCGACAAGATGCAATTCATCCAGGCGCGGCACGAGGAGATGGCGGCCTTCATGGCGAGCGCCTATGCGAAGTTCACGGGCCGCCTCGGCGTCTGCATCGCCACATCAGGGCCGGGCGCGACCCATCTGGTCACCGGCCTCTACGATGCGGTGATGGATCACCAGCCTGTTCTGGCCATCGCAGGGCAGCAGGCCCGCAATGCACTCGGTGGACATTATCAGCAGGAACTCGACCTGACCTCCATGTTCAAGGATGTGGCCGGGGCCTATGTCGAGCAGGCCGCGACTGCCGCCCAGGTTCGCCACATGATCGACCGCGCCGCACGCATCGCGCTGGCGCGCCGCACGGTGACCGCGATCATCCTGCCCAACGATCTGCAGGACGAGGCCTATGAAGATCCGCCGCGCGCTCATGGCACGCTGCACTCGGGCTTCGGCTACAGCCGGCCCAAGATCGTTCCGACCGATGCCGATCTGGACCGCGCTGCCGAGGTCCTCAATGCCGGCAAGAAGGTCGCCATGCTGGTCGGCGCCGGCGCGATGGGCGCCGCCGACGAGGTGATCGCTGTCGCCGACCGACTGTCCGCAGGTTGCGCCAAGGCGCTGCTGGGCAAGGCCGTCTTGCCCGACGATCTGCCATGGGTCACCGGTTCGATCGGGCTGCTCGGAACCGAGCCGAGCTGGAAGCTGATGACCGAGTGCGACACGCTGCTGATGGTCGGCTCCGGCTTTCCCTATTCCGAGTTCCTTCCCAAGGAAGGCAAGGCGCGCGGCGTGCAGATCGATATCGAGGCCGGCATGTTGTCGATCCGCTTTCCCATGGAGGTCGGGCTGGTCGGCGACGCCGCCGAGACGCTGCGCGCGCTGTTGCCGCGGCTGCAGCAGAAGACCGACCGCGCCTGGCGCGATGGCATCGAGGCCGGCATGCGTGATTGGTGGAAGACTCTGGAGGGCCGCGCCAAGCAGCCGGCCAACCCGGTCAACCCGCAGCGCGTCGCCTGGGAGCTGTCTCCACTATTGCCGGAGCGGGCGATCATCACCAGCGACTCCGGCGCCTGCGCCAACTGGTATGCGCGTGATCTGAAGATGCGCCGCGGCATGAGCGCCTCGCTCTCGGGCGGGCTCGCCTCGATGGGCGCCGCCGTGCCCTATGCCCTCGGCGCGAAGTTTGCGCATCCCGATCGTCCTGTCATCGCGCTCGTCGGCGACGGCGCGATGCAGATGAACAACATGGCGGAGCTGATCACCGTCGCCAAATATTGGCGCGAATGGATCGATCCCCGCTGGATCGTCTGCGTGTTCAACAATGAAGACCTCAACCAGGTCACCTGGGAGCAGCGCATCATCAATGGCGATCCCAAATTCGAGGCCTCGCAGAAGATCCCCAACGTGCCCTATTCGCGCTTTGCCGAGATGATCGGCCTGCGCGGCATCTATGTCGACAATCCCAACGCGCTGTCCTCGGCCTGGCAGCAGGCGCTGGCCAGCGACGTTCCTGTCGTGCTGGAGGTCAAGACCGATCCGGAGGTGCCGCCGCTGCCGCCGCATATCAGCCTGCAGCAGGCCAAGCATTTCTCCGAGGCCATGCTCAAGGGCGATCCGGACGAGGTCAGCGTGCTCAAGGGCACCGCGCGCCAGGTGTTCGAGGCGATTCTGCCGGGCAAGGATTGATCGCACACCGTTGTGGGCGCTCCGCCATGGGGCGCCTTCGGCGCCATCCTCAGTTCGTTCTGGATGCGAGATCCGCACGGGTCTTGGCGGCCTGGTCGGCCGTGACCGCAGGTGCATGGGCGAAGTGGTTGCGGACGTAGCGCGCGACCGCAGCCACCTGCTCGTCATTCAGTTGCCAGCCAAATCCCGGCATCGCCGGTCCAGTCGGCTCGCGATCGGTCGCGACCGTTTGCGTTCCCTGCAGAACCACGCGCAGCACGGTGGTCGGGTCTGGCGCTGCGACGGTCGCTGCGTCGGACAACCGCGGGAACAGTTGCGGAATGCCCTGCCCGTCCTTGGTATGGCATGCCGCGCAAAGATCCTGAAAGATCGCGCCGCCCGCCGTCAGCACATTCCGATCGGCGGCGCTCGCCGAGGCCCGCGCTCCTCCTGAGATGTCCTTGAGATAGACCGCGATCGCCTTCACATCGGCATCCGTCATGTTCGAGGTCGAGAGCTGCACGACCTCCGCCATCGGCCCGGCGGCGGCCGCGTATTTGTTGTGACCCGTCTTGAGATATTCGGCGAGATCGTCCGCACTCCAGGAGCCGAGCGGGCCGAGGCCGCTGGTGATGTCCGGTGCGACCCAGCCCTGCAGCGTGTAGCCGCGCAACGGCTCGCTGGTCTTGTCGCCGCCCAGAATGCTCTTTGGGGTATGGCAGGCTCCGCAATGGCCGGGCCCCTGAACGAGATAGGCGCCGCGATTCCATTCGTCCGATTTGGTGCCGTCCGGTTTGAATTCCTGTGGCTTGAAATAGAGCTCATCCCACACGATCATCGACGAGCGGATGTCGAAGGGGAACGGCAGCGTATCCGACGTCACCCGGTTGTGCACGGGCGCGACCGTGCTCAGATACGCCCGGATGGCTTTGACGTCCTCGCGCGACATGCGCGAGTAGTACGGAAACGGCATTGCCGGATAGAGCCGCGCGCCGTCGCGGGCGCGCCCATTTCGCACGGCGGCGTCGAATTCATCGTCCGTCCAGGATCCGATGCCGGTCTCCATGTCCGGCGTGATGTTGGCCGAGACGATGTTGCCGAACGGCGTTTCGATCGGACGTCCGCCGGCAAACGGCTTGTTGCTGCCCGGTATGGTATGGCAGCTGCCGCAATCGGCCGCGTTGGCAAGGTAGCGCCCGCGCGCGATCTCGGAAAACCGCTGCAAGTCCGCGCCGCGGCCGCCGACAACGCTGGCAGCCAGCACCACCACGGTAGCTGCGATCGTCGCTCGCCTACGCATTGATCAGCTGTCCGGGGTTCTTGAGATAATGCTTGCGGATCGCATCCGCCGACCAGAACGCCAGCGCGGCCAGCGTGCCGGTCGGGTTGTAGCCGGCATTCTGTGGAAAGCCGCTGGCGCCCGTGACGAACAGGTTGGGCACGTCCCAGCATTGCAGATAGCGGTTGATGGCGCTGGTCGAGGGGTCGGTGCCCATGATCGCGCCGCCGCACAGATGCGTGGTCTGGTACTTGGTGATGTCGTAGGGCGCCTTGCGATATTCCTTCACCACCTGCTTTGCGCCCATGGCCTTGAAGATCTCGGCGAACTTGTCGGTCAGGAAAGCGTTCTGCTTGAGCTCATTGTCGTGGAAATCCATGGTGATACGCGCAAGCGGCCGGCCGAGATGATCCTTGTAGGTCGGATCGAGATCGACGTAGACATCGCGATAGCTGTACATGCTGCCGTGCACGCCGGTGCCGGGCTTTAGCGCGCTCAGGTAGTTCTCCTTCACCGCCTTCTTCCATTGCGCGCCCCAGCGCGGCGTATCCGGGGGCACTGGCGTTGTCTCGATCGGCCGGCCGTTGGTCTGCACCTGTCCCATATAGCCGCCGCCGACAAAGCCGACAGGGCCGTGGTCGAAATTGTCGCCGTTGAATTCGTCGATGCACATCCCGATCGCGCCCGACGCAATGAAGGGATTGAAGATGAACTTGGAGGAATCGAAGAAGCTGGTGACGTCGGAAATGGTCTGGTGGGTGAAGTTGCGCCCGATCACCCCCGTGTTGGCGACGGGATCATAGGCCTTGCCGATGCCCGAAAGCAGCAACAGCTGCACATTGAAGATGGTGTAGGCGGAGAGGATGACGAGGTCGGCCGGCTGCTCCCATTCATTACCGTCGGTATCGACAAAGGTGACCCCGGTTGCGCGGTTGGCGGAGCTGTCGAGATTGATCCGCGTCACCTCGCTGTTGTCGCGCGCCGAAAAGTTCGGCTTTCGTACCAGCGCCGGCAACACCGTGGTCTGCGGGGAGGCCTTGGAATAATTGCCGCAGCCGAACCATTCGCAGAAGCCGCAAAACGTGCACGGTCCCAGGCGCACGCCGAGCGGATTCTGATAGGGCCGCGACAGGTTTCCGGACGGTTGCGGAAACGGCTTGTAGCCGAGGTCGCGCGCCGCCTTGGCAAACAGCGTGTGACTGAACGGCTGATCCTGCGGCGGTGTCGGATAGGGCCGCGAGCGCGGTCCCTCGAACGGATTGCCGCCCTCGATGATCTGCCCTTTGATGTTGCCGGCCTGGCCCGACGTGCCGCACAGATATTCGAAGCGATCGTAATAGGGTTCGATCTCGTCAAAGGTGACGCCCCAATCCTGGATGGTCATATCCGCAGGCAGAAAGCCCGCGCCATACCGCTCGGTGAGATGCGTCCGCAGCACGAAATCTGACGGCAGGAAGCGCCAGGTCTCCGCATTCCAATGCACGCCGCCGCCGCCGACGCCGTTCGGCGGCATGAACGCGCCCCACGAGCGGATGGGCAGCCCGGTCTCGTTCATCTTGTTGCGGAAGGTGAAGGTCGTCTGCGCCGGCCGCAGGAACAACTCGTGACGGATCCGGTAGCGGAGCTCATCGGGCGCGAAGTTCGGCGGATAGTCGGTCGCCGTGTTGCGCCACGGGCCCCGCTCGATCGCGATCACCTCGAGCCCGGCATCGGCAAGCTCGTAGGCCATGATGGAGCCGGTCCAGCCGAGGCCGATGATCACGACGTCCTTTGCCGGCAGTTTCCGCGCCATGATGCTCTTCTAGGATTTGTGGGGCGTCCAGTCGCTCCGCCCCGCAATGCTGACGGGCGGATATGGATAGCGCTCGTTGTGACGTTTTATCCAATCGCGATAGTCGTACCGGATGCCGGGAAAGCCGATCATCTTCCAGCCGACCATGTCGCGATTGCCGCCATGGATCGGATCGGAAAAGAAGCCCTCCGGCACGTCCTTGAGCAGCGCACTGAAGAAGCCTTCTGCGTCCACGCCCTCGAACTTTACCTTGCCGGCTTCGATCTGCTTGAAGACGTCGTCCTGCTGATCGGTCGTGAGATCTGCAAAGGATTTGCCGCCGCGATTGTCCTTGCAGTATTTGTCGAGCGCGGTGAGCCCTTTGCGATAGAGCTCGGCCGGCGTCAACGGTGATTGCGGGCCCTGCTGCTTGGTGCCCTTGATGAAGGGGCCTTGCATATAAAGCCCGTCTGCCGAGCCATAGGGGCCCTTCAGCTGCCGATCGATGAAGACCGCACATCCTGCATCCTTGCCGCCCGGCGTCTCGGCATCAGGCGGAATGATGCGGTCGACGATCGCCTCCATCGCGCGCGCCTCGTCGGCGGTAAAGAACTGCCACGGGCCGGGCCGCTCGAATTCAGGCGCCGACGACGGAAACGGCGACCACGGCATATGGTCGCGGACGGTGGTGGCCCGCGTCAGCGAGGTCGTTGCGGCAAACCAGAAGGCGGCGGAGACCAGGAATTTGCGGCGATGGATCATGACGTGGCCTGTGCAGTGCCGAAAACGCGGGGCCAGCTACATTGGTTCCTAATTCGCCTTTAGCCTCGGCCGCAGTCCGTGGATGAAGGTCCCGCGTATCCAAGTGCAACGGCGCGTCGAAATCCAGGTTGCATGAACGTCTGATGAGACTTTCGTCTCGCCTATCCGACCCTCAGCAAAACCTTGCCGACCGAGTGGCCCCGTGAAAACGGATCTTGCGGATCTTGTTCATGGCTCTCTCCGGCTCATGCAATGGCTCGTTGTTTCGCGCGGCCGCCCTTCAACCCTTGCCAAAACACGCCTTGAGAAAGACGAGCCCGTGATATGTCAGCCGCGTCTCGCTGGTTTCACCGGACGCCACCTCGCCCTCCAGATAGGTCTCGAGCTCCGGAAGCACGCGCTCGAATCTGTCGCCAGCCCCGATCATCTCACACGTTTCGCGGATACGTGTGATGGGCTTCTCGAGAATGGTGATGGTGGTGCTGACCATCCGAGGTAATTCGCCGCTGCGTCCGTTCGTTCCCCGCAGGCGATCAAGGAACGGCAAAGACCGTGCCGAATTGATCCGCTGCGAGATTGGACATAGGTCGCTTTCCGGAGCCGGAAATGCCTTATGCGTTGTTCGAGGATGAGGCGCAGCTGACGCGGAGTTTTGCGACGGAACAGGACGTCCTGGCCGCCGCAGAGCGCGCGGGCCTGGTCGAGACGCGCCCCAATGGCGAAAAAGTACTGGAAGACAATTTCACCATTCGCCCCTGCGACCCCACTCGTTTCCTGATCCGCACCCGGACATCTCCGCTGTCGGCACACTGGAACCTCCGCACCGCGCGGGCATTGACACCCGCATGCCAGGGACAGAGCGATGAAGCACTCAGATCAAGGTATCGCCCGCACCGGCCGGGGAGAAGAGCAGCCCGCGGACAAGAAGCGTGCGCAGGCGGTGCACCACACCGATCCCGACAAGTCCGTGTCGCGCGAGGCGACGCGCGATCCCAAATTGAGCAATGATCAGAAGACGCCGGGGTCCGGCGCCATGCCTGACCGGGATGGCGACGGATCGACGGGATAGAGTCGACAGACCGGCAGTTGAGCGGCAATGGACATTGACGGCGCCTACGATAGCGGGATCGACAATTCGCGGACGCAGGCTGCAACGCTCAAAATGGCGCGACTGAGTTCGAGCCGGCTGGCCGGCGAACGCGTGGTCGCCGAGGAGTGTCCGGTCGCCTTGGTTTATGACGGAACGACATCGGCCGTCCTCATGGCGACACCGGCGGACCTCGCCGACCTCGCCTTCGGGTTCAGCTTGACTGAAGGCATCGTCCACGACATCAGCGACATCACGGAATTGAGTGTTATTCCCGGTGCCAGCGGCGTCGAATTGAGGATGTGGCTGCGTCAAGATCGCGCTGCTTTGTTGAAAGCGAGACGGCGGCGTCTGGTTGGCCCCACCGGCTGCGGCCTGTGCGGGATCGAGAGCCTCGAAGCTGCGAACCGGGTCCCCGCTCCCGTTGTGCGCGAGATATCTCTCGCGCCGTCGCAGGTCACCGAAGCCGTCGAGGCGTTGACGGCGGAACAAGAGCTGAACCAGCAAACACGCGCGACCCATGCTGCCGGATTCTTCTCGCCCGATACCGGCAATATCATTGTGCGCGAAGATGTCGGACGTCACAACGCGCTGGACAAGCTCGCGGGGGCGCTGGCTGCCGCCGACATCTCCGGTCAATCAGGCGCCGTCGTTCTGACAAGCCGGATTTCCGTGGAGATGGTGCAAAAGACGGCGGCCATGGGCGCCGGCATCATCGTGGCGATCTCGGCACCGACTGCGCTTGCGATCCGCACCGCGGAGCGCAGCGGCATCACCCTGGTCGGGATCGCGCGCGGCCGGGAGTTTGAAATCTTCAGCCACCCGGCTGGAATTACCCTCTGATCGGCTGTCCTCGATGCCTACGTTTATATCGGCCTTCTGGTGATGGTCTATGCGGCGCTCGCCATCATCGCCATCCTCCTTGCTCCCGACACCAGCACGGTCGATCTCGAGAGCATGATGGCGGAAACCTAGACCAGACTCCGGCGGATGTGCCGAGGCCTTCGGTGACGTCCGCCCAACGCGCCGGCGACAAGACCCGACGCAAACAGCACGATTGTGCCGATCAGCACAGGAGCGATACGCGAGACGGTGCCACTCACGACGATCGCGCGGCGTTGGGCCTCATTGTCGAAGCTTCCATGCGTGCGATGCAGCCGCGTCACCGGCGTCATCAGATTGTCGCTCCGTGCCCAGCTCACCGGCTGCTCGGTTTCCTGCGCTCCAAACGCGATCTTCGCCAGATAATGGTCGAGGAAGGCCGGAAGCAGCATATTGCCCAGGATCACCTTCAGCGTGCTCAGCCCGATCCAGTATTCGCGCCGCGGTTTATGCGCGGCCTCGAACACCGTGTCGGCGATCACCTCCGGCTGCACCACCGGTGCGACCGGCCGCGGCTGACGCGGCATGTGGGTGCGGGCCCAGTCGAATTGCGGCGTGTTGACCGCCGGCAGCTCGACCATGCTCAGCCTGATCCGGCTGCCCTCATGGATCAGCTCGGTCCGCAGCGAATCCGTGAAGCCGCGGATGGCATGCTTGGCGCCGCAATAGGCCGACTGCAACGGAATGCCGCGATAGGCCAGCGCCGAGCCGATCTGGATGATGGTGCCGCGGCCAACCGGCCGCATGTGGCGCAACGCAGCCATGGTGCCGTGAACGAAGCCGAGATAGGTCACGTCGGTCACGCGGCGAAATTCCTCCGGTGTCATCTCCCATAGCGGCGAGAACACTGTCACCATCGCATCATTGATCCAGACGTCGATTCCACCGAAACTATTCGCGACCTGCTCGGCTGCGGCGAACACGGCCTCGGCGTCCGCGACATCGGTGGGAATGGCGAGCGCCATTCCGCCCATCTCCTCGACCTCACGGCGGACCTCGTCAAGCGCTTCGCGATCGCGGGCAATCAGCGCTATTCGCCACCCCGCTCTTGAAAAACGATGCGCGATGGCACGGCCGACGCCCGCCGACGCGCCGGTCACGACCACCACAGGTCCCGAAGCTTCATGATCGTTCATTGTCATCACCTCATGCGCGCTCGCCATTCATCGCTCTGGTCGGATCAGCGCCAGGCCCGTCGTCGGATCCTTGACCTTCCGCAGATGCGCCGGCGTCTCCGTCACCACGACCTCCAGCGTCGGACGCACCCTTCCCGATCCGAGATGACCGGCAAGCGCGGTGCCGTCGCGACGGCCGACCACGAGATGGATGTGCAGCGACGGCTCGCCCGACGGCGCAAGCGCCACGTCGCCGATGAGGGAAGCGACCTCGACCTGCTCATCGACCTTGTTGCTGAGGTATTGTTTGCTGGTCCAGTCGAAATATTTCAGAACGACGTTCTCGAACGCACCGATCCCCGTGACCTGGGCCGCCGATATACGCTGCGCCTTGGCAAAGGCCTGCAGGCATTCCATGGCCTCATCGCCGCTGTCGAGCACCACGGCAAAGGTTCGCTGCCCGCCGCTGTCATTGAGTAGCTTTTGCTGCATGGGCCTCCTCCATCGGGCGTTGCTGCCGGCTGCTCAGACGGCGTCTGCCCGCGCTGTCCAGCTCGCCGCGCCGCGCGAGCGTGCGAATCCGATCGGCAGTCCGGCAGGCGATCGCCTGGATGGTCAGCGACGGATTGACGCCACCGACGGTCGGAAACACCGAACCGTCGCAAATCCACAGATTGGGGATGTCCCAGCTGCGGCAATCGGCATCGACCACGCTGCGATCGGGATGATCCCCCATGCGCGCGGTGCCGTTCAAATGGCAGGTGTCGTCGTCCTGGATCCAGATGTCGCGGGCGCCGGTCGCCTGCAGCGCCCGGGTCATGAATTTCAGGGAGTGCTCGATCAGCCGCTTGTCATTGTCGCACCAGGAATAGGTCACGCGCGGAATGCGCAGCCCGTATTGATCGACCTCGTCGGCAAGGGTGACGCGGTTCGTCTCCTGCGGCAGCATCTCGCCGACGATCTTCAGGCCGACGACATGATTGTAGTCCTTCATCGCCTCGACCAGGCGATCGCCCCAGAGGCCGCGCGCGCTCATCAGCGTGTTGGCCCAGAGCTGCGGCAGTGGGCCCTGGCTCATATAGGCATAGCCGCCGAAGAAGTCCTTGCTCTTGTCCTCGTAATTCCAATGCTCGGTGATGGCGAGCGACGGCGGTCCCTTGTACGAGCGGACCTCATCATCCATGACGCCCCACACCGCCTGGTTGGACTGCGTCATCAGGTTCTTGCCGACCAGCCCGGAGCTGTTGGCGAGCCCATCGCGGAACTTGTCGGTGGCGGAATTCAAGAGCAGCCGCGGCGTTTCGATCGCATAGCCTGCCACCACGACATTGCGCGCGCGCTGAAACTGCCAGGCGCCGTCCCTGACATAATGCACGCCCGAGACGCGCCCGGCCTCTTCGACGGCGACGCGGCCGACCATCGCGAGGTCGCGGATTTCCGCGCCGGCCGCCAGCGCGCGCGGGATCCAGGTCACCAGCGCGCTCTGCTTGGCATTTGTCGAGCAGCCGGTGACGCAGAAGCCGCGATAGACGCAAGGGTGCGCGCGGCCGCGCGGCGCCGAGAGCGTCGCCAGCGGCGTCTCCGTCCATTGGATACCCATCGCCTCGCATCCCCTGGCCAGTGCAAGGGCGGCTGCATTCAAGGGATGGGCGCGATAGGGATAGCGCGGGCGCGGCGGTCCCCACGGATAGGTGACGGGTCCTGAAATCTTCAGCGCCTGCTCGACCTCGCGGTAGTAAGTCCACATCTCGCGCCAATCCAGCGGCCAGTCGGCCCCGTAGCCGAGCAGGCTGCGCGACTTGAACCATTCCGGGCGGAAGCGCAGCGAGACCATTGCGAAGTGGACGGTCGAGCCGCCGACCGCCTTGCCGCTGTTGTTGCTGCCGAGCTGCAACGGATTGGCGCCGTCGACGATGCGATCGTCGGTCCAATAAAGCTTGGCCTGCTCGGACTCGTCGGAGGCGAAATCTTCCAGCGGCCGGAAATACGGCCCGGCATCCAATGCGACGACGGAGAAGCCATATTCGGCAAGCTTGCAAGCCAGCGTGCCGCCGCCTGCGCCCGTGCCGACGATGACGAAATCAACCGCTTCATTGTTGCGATACGCACGCATCGGCACCCAGCCGCCGGGCCGGAACACGTCCGGCGCCCGGCCGTCGCGCGCACGCGGATGATGCAGGGCTTCATCGGACATGGCGGTTTCTCCAGCACGCGGCGGCGTCATCATCGCTGTCGGCCTCGGCCGCTTCCCAGGGATCGCGCTCGTTGAAATCGAGCCGAACATAGCCCCGCGGGCTCGCCGGCCCGCCAAAGCCGATTTCACTCCAGGCGGTCGGATGCGCGTAATAGGCAAGCACGATGTCGCGTGCTAGACGTTTCTTGAAGAAGTCCTTTGAACTGAGCGTGCCCCACTCCGGTGCGTTCAGCTCGCCCGCCTCCGCGCGGTGCAGCAGCGTGTCCTGGCGTTCGCCCGAAAGCGCTGCGAAGCGCGTCTGATAGGCCGATTGCGCCTCGGCCTCCAATGCGCGCAAGCCCGTGCGCCACGCCTCGGCATCGCGCGGCATGCCTGGCACGCGGTAGCCGTCCATGACGCCTTCATCCAGCTTGCGGTCGACCAGAGCCGCGACGGGAATCGGCGGCCGCGTTGAGGGCTGCGGCACGATGCGCGCAGCGATGGCGCTGACAGTCTCGAACTCTTCCGCGGTGAAGAAGCGCGGCTCGGGCGCGATCGCAAGCCGGCGCCTGATGACTTCGCGCGTCTTCTCGTTCCAGGACGGCCCGCTCCATTTGGAAAGGACGTCATAACCGGGATACTTGTCGCCCCCGGAGCTCCGCTTGAAATCATGCATCGGGATGCTGCTCCATCAGTCCGAGCGCTGCGAGGCCTGCCATGGCGAGCGCGGAAAAGCTCGGAGGAGCCGGCAGCGGCGGGCCGTTCAGGACATTTTGACTCCAGTTGCGCCAGCCGCCCATGTTGCGGGAGACGCCATAAGCGTGGAAGCCGACGCCAGCCAAACCGACAGCCGCAAGCAGGCGCATCCACCAGCGCGCAAGCTGATGCCTGCCTGCGGCCCTGGCGGCCGCGACACGACCGAGGAGGATGGCCCCGAGCGGCG
Organism: Bradyrhizobium sp.; assembly: GCA_035652015.1. Taxonomy (GTDB): domain Bacteria; phylum Pseudomonadota; class Alphaproteobacteria; order Rhizobiales; family Xanthobacteraceae; genus Bradyrhizobium. Next base: position 60,779 of record DASREP010000060.1, read on the forward strand.
GCAAGGTGACGGGGACGGCCATGAACGGATTGTGGTAGGCGCCGCGGAAATGCAGCAACCCCGCTTCACCCGTGGTGCCGAGCAGTCCGGCACCAGTCACCGCCGCGATGGTTCGTGCCGCCGGCAGGCCAAAGATCTCGGGTCGCTCGCCGGCGCTGGTGTCGCGGACCCGCTCGGAGCAGAAGCCAAGCAAGCCGGCGAGAAGTATCGCAATCGGAGCCCCAAGCGGTGCGCCGTAAAACAGGTTCTGCCAGCTGAAGCCGCCGGTCCTCTTGCCCACATTGTAGATATGGAAACCGCTGCCGAGGAGCCCCGTCGCGGCTGCAAGCAGATAGGTGATGTCGCGGGCCCTGTGCGCGAGCGGCCGCCTGTCGGCGGTGCCGTGCAGGCTCATGCCCAGGGTCAGCGCGGAGACGATGAGTGGGGTGAACATCGCCTTGTTCTTGAACGAGCCGCGATAGTGCTCGACGCCGGAGTCCGCGAGCACCGAGAAGGCGAGCGTACCGGCGGCGCGATTGAGCTGGCGCGCTGCTGTGACGGTCGCGCCAGAGCGCGCGGGCCGCAAACGCCGCGCGATCGCACGCGGTCGCAGGCGTTGCGCGGCGGGCAGCTCGCCTCGCGCCGACAGGATCGAGGCGACCGCGAGGCCGGAGAGGCCGAGCGCTGCACAGGCAACAAGTTCGGGACCAAGGGAGCGCTTCATGACGCACCCGAGACCGCGTAGCGCGCGGCGTCCCGCTGTTTGAACTGCAATCCATTCCCCGGCCGCGACAGGTCGGGCGCGATCCTGCCGTCGCGCGGGCGCGGCGCGCCATCGAACAACATGTGCTCGATGCGGACGTGGTCATGAAACCACTCGAGATGCCGGAATCGCGGCGCCGCGCAGGCGACATGCAGGTGAAGCGCGGGCGCGCAATGTCCGGAGAGATCAGTGTGGAAGGCGTCGCAGAGCGCTGCGATCTGCAGGAATCCGGTGATTCCGCCGCAGCGCGTGACGTCGGCCTGCTGCACGTCAACGGCTTCGGCCTGCAGCATGGTGCGGACGTAATCGGCCGTATAGGCATATTCGCCGGCGGCGACTTCGATTGGTGGCGGCATCAGGCGCCGAAGCGCACTGAGGCCTGCCAGGTCGTCGGAGGAGACCGGCTCCTCGAACCAGCCGACGCCCTGCTCCGCGAAGACCTGCGCCAGTTTCAGCGCCTGCTTCTGCCCGTAGGCTCCGTTTGCGTCCACGAACAGCACGGCACGATCGCCAATCGCCTGCCTGGCGACCTTGACCCGGTGCGGATCGCGCGCGGGCTCGGAGCCGATTTTCATCTTCACATAGGCGCAGCCCTGCTCGGCAACCCAGCCGCCAAGCTGTTCGGCCAACTCCCGATCGGAGTAGCTGGTAAAGCCGCCGCTGCCATAGATCGGTATCTCCCGGCGGAAGCCACCGAGCAGCGACACCAGGGGGACGTCCAAAATCCTCGCCTTGAGATCATGGAGCGCAGTGTCCACCGCGGAGATCGCGGTCGCCGCCATTCCCTCGCGCCCGAGATTGCGGACCGCGCGCTGCATGGCAAGCCAGGCGCGCTCGGGAGCGAGCGCGTCCATCCCCTTCACAATCGACTCAAGCTTGCTGTTGACGAGGCGGACGATCGAGGCGTCCGAATAGGTATAGCCTGTGCCGACCTTGTCGCCGGCCGCGGCTTCGACCAGCACCAGGGTGGTCGAGTCCCAGCTCAGCGTCCCATCCGCCTCCCGCCGATCGGTCGGAATTTCGAAGGCGTGAGCGCGCACCCTGTCGATCGAGACTTCACGCTTCATTGCTGTCTTCCCGTCCAGAGCGCTGCAAGCTGCGCCCTCGCGGATTCGCTAAAGGCCTGATTGCAAGCGGTGCGGAGGATTCAATTGACATCGAATCCAACGTGACAGCGCGCCAAATGTTGCGCTTAACAATTTGTATGTATCTGAGCCCGCGCAGCGCAGGGAACATCGCCGCGATACCCGCGTTCGCCGTCGACAATCACAGCTCAACCATTCACCCGTTGGATCATTGGCTGCTCTGGCGATATGGGAGCCTCGGTGCTTTCGATAATGTCCAACGCCTGATTGATCTCCGTCAGCTGCCGATCGATTTCGGCAAGCTCGGCAGGCCCAGGCTGCCCCTGCAGGAGTTCCAGGAGCTTCTGCTTTCGCGCCAGCAGGGTGGCAACGGTCGTCATGCTTAACCTCCGAGTGCCTGCCCTCGGGTCTTTCCCATCCAATGATTTCGGTGAATTTTGGTTCATTTTGCCGAGCTGGGTCAGCAGCAGTCGGAACTCGGCGTCGCCGAACGGCGCTGACGTGCAGATCGAGATCGGCTGAACGCCACAGAGTCGGCACGCCAGCGCAACAGCCCGCGGCAACAAATAACAAAAGCAAATCACCGACCCGGAGGGCAGCCGCCGGATCACCGCCTTCGCGCGACGAGAACGCCGAGCAGGAAAGCGACCGCGAGCGACTGGAGTGGAGCCTCAATCGTCGCTTGACGAATCAGCTCCGAAATACGGCGCTGTCGCCCGGGCTGGTTGTCCGCGATGTCCTTTGTCATGCCCCTGATTGCGTCGGCCGCGTGGTCGATACGCTCCCGGTCGCCCGCCAGTCCTGAGGCCTCGGTCATTGCAGCGCTCTCTTCCATGGTGTTCATGAAAGCTCTCCTCTTTGCCGACCAACAGGAACGGGTGATGATTGTTCCCCATGGCCTGCGCGGCACTTCCAGCGTCGTGCCGGCTCACGATGCGGAATGCTTCTTGATCAGCTTGACGGCCTCCGCCGGTCCACGCCAGCCAATAAACTCGAGCTTCTTGTCCTCGAGCGCGTTGGTCGCCTCGAAAAACTGCTCCAGCTCCGCCACAGCCCGGGACGGCAGGTGACGAATATCCTGCAAGTCGCCTTCGAACGGGGCCCGGTCTGGTACGGCGAAGATGCGGTCGTTTCTCTCTTCGTCCTTGCCCTTCTTCTTTTGCTTCAATTCGAGGACGCCGATGGGCTTGCAGCGAAGCACCACGCCCGGATAGGTGTGGGAGTCGTGGATCACGAGGACATCGAGTGGATCGCCGTCCTCAGCTTCCGTGGATGGAATAAAGCCCCAGTCGTAGGGATATGTCAGGCCGGCCATCAACGGCTTGGCGAGCGTGAAGACCTTGAGCTCGGGATCGAAGTCCAGCTTGCAGCTACTGCCGCGCGGCGTCTCGACCACGGCATAGACATGTTCCTTATCGGCCCATGTCGGAAGCTTGAACAGGTTGGTCATTGCAATGCCGCTCTAGACGCGCCTCCACTGGTCCGGTTTCTTCTTGTCGTTGAGGTGACGAACGCGCGCGACATGCGTCATAAAGCCGTGCGTTCGCGCCCAATGGATCGCCTCCTCTTGCGTCTTGAACGTTGCCAGCACATGGTCGGCACGGTCCTCGACGACAAAATCGCTGATCGCACTTCCATCGGGCTTGCCTTTCGGACGAGGCTCCACGAATGCGTTGGTCATGTCGGCGTCTCCCTTTATTCCGAAAACGCCTTGGTACATTGCTAAGTTCCGCTAGCCTCCTACTCCGGCGGCTGCAGGCCCGGTGACGACAACCATTCGTCAAGATGCGCGGTGACCTCGTAGCGTCGTGCTCTCCTCAGCAACATCTCGCGCTCGACTTCCGAATCTGTGACCCGCGCGGCTTCGCGAGAGGCGCGTGCAGCGCGCTCCAGCCTGACCTTGAGAGGAAGTTCTTGCTTGGTGCGGTTGCGGGTGCGGCGCACTTTTTCCACCAGCATGTGGCATCTCCGAATCTAGCGTCCCTGCAGAGCTCATAGTGGCACCCCGCCGCCACCCGGTCTTTCACACAGGATATGCGTTCGCCAAAACCACATACCCTACATCAGTCGCAATTCCGGCGTGTGCCGAGGACGTCGGATGCACGTTTTGTGCAACATGAGTAAGCAGCCGATGTGGGCGAGTGCGAACAACAGTTATTCTTTAGTCGACGCTGCTGGCGACGCCGCTCAGGAACGGCTTGTGCAGCGCCGATGTTGTTCGCAGAAGCAGCAGAGAGAACCGGCGGCTTGCCTCAACCAAAGTCGAATTGCCGCGCGGCCGCCGAGCTTTGTGTGCTCAGCAGTACCTTTTCCATCCTCGCAAGCCAGCTCGCCGCGGCGCAATTGGGCCGCGGCGCCTCTGTCGATTGGATGACGGTGGCCGCGATTACCCTGCGTGATGCCGCGCTGAGCGCCACACTCTCATGGCGTGCCGACAATTCAGATGTCAGCACTCACCCGCACCGGGATCGACTTTGCCGCTGGCGTCTTGGCCTTCTCTTCGTGGTGCCAGAGCGGCAAGAGCGGGTTGCATTCCGGATAATAGCCGCCGATGCACCCTTCCGGGATGTCGTAGGTGACCACGCGCAAGCCGCGCACCCTGCGGTCGACGCCGTCATCGGCTGCGGTTGCGAGCGTCACCTTGTCGCCTTCCTTCAAGCCGAAGCGATCGATGTCATTGCGATGCATGAGCACCACCTCGCGTGAGCCGAAGATGCCACGGAAGCGGTCATCGTAATTGTAGATCGTGGTGTTGAACTGGCCGTTGCTACGCAAGGTGATGAGCTGGACGATATCCCGATCTTCCGGCTTGGTGTCGATATCTTCCGCGAGCGACTTTGCCACGATGAAATTCGCCTTGCCCGTCTCGGTGTTCCATTTGCGCTCGCGCGCGGCGAGCGGACGATGGAAGCCGCCCGGCTGCCACATGCGCGCATTGAAGTCGTGGAAGATGTCGGGATAGGTGGCGGCAATCGCGTCCCGGATCTTGCTGTAGTCGGCGACCCACGCGTCCCAGGGAATGGTCGAGCGTGACGGCGCAATCGCCTTGGCTAGCTCGGCTACGATCTTCGGCTCGGACAATAGCCCAGGGCTTGCCGGTGGCACCTGGCCCCAGGAGCCATGCATGCAGCCCGTCGAGTCCTCCATCGCGACCGCCTGCCGCCCGCTCGCCTGCTCATCGATTTCGATCCGCCCGAGGCAAGGCAGGATGTACGACACCTCGCCATGCACCAGGGCGCTGCGGTTGAGCTTGGTCAGGATGTTCACGGTGAGCCGCAGCTTGCGCCAGGCCGGCTCGACCAGCCGATGATCCGGCACCGAGCGCACCAGATTGCCGCCGAGCAGGATCATCGCGCGCACCGAGCCGTCGATCACCTTTTCACAGGCTTCGACCGTGTTGAGGCCCTTCTTCTGCGGGACGTCGATGCCAAACAGCTGCTTGATCTTCTCGGCCGGGACCTTGTCGGGCTTTTCCGTTATGCCGACGGTACGCTGGCCCTGCACGTTGGAATGGCCGCGCACCGGGCAGATGCCGGCGCCGGGGCGTCCGACATTGCCGCGCATCAAGGCGAGATTGACCATGGTCTGCACGGTCTCGGAGCCCTTCTCATGTTGGGTCAGCCCCATGCCGTAGATGAACATCACGGACTTGCGATGCGCATAGACGTAGGCGGCCGCCTCCAGGGCGCCGCGGGTCAGACCGGACCGGCGCTCGATGTCGGACCAATTACAATTCTTCACGCTTGCCTCGAACTCTTCAAAACCATGCGTATGCTCGCGGATGAACGCGCGATCGATGATCTCGGCGGCCGGACCGGCTTTCTCATCCAGCGCGAACAGGGCTTTTGCGATGCCCATGATCGCGGCGGTATCGCCGCCGCTTCTGACCTGGTGATATTGCGACGTGATCGGCGTCGACGAGCCGCTCAGCATTTCCAGCGGCGATTGCGGATTGGTGAAGGATTCCAGCCCGCGTTCGCGCAACGGGTTGAAGGTCACGATCGGCACGCCCCGCTTCACCGCTTCCTGCAGCTGGTGCAGCATGCGCGGGCTCGATGTCCCCACATTCTGGCCGAAGAAGAAGATGCAGTCGGTCTTGGCGAAATCATCCAGGGTGCAGGTGCCGACGGGCACCCCGATGCTCTCGGGCAGCGCCACGGACGTGGTCTCGTGGCACATGTTGGAGCTGTCAGGCAGATTGTTGGTGCCGTAGGCCCGCGCGAGCAGGCCGTACATGAAGGCGGTTTCGAGCGAGGCGCGACCGGAGGTGTAGAACACGGCGCTGTCCGGCTCGAGCGCGCGTAGCTCGCGGCCGATATCTGCGAATGCGTCCTCCCATGCGACCGGCACGTATTTGTCCGACCCCGCATCGTAGCGCATTGGATGGGTCAATCGCCCAGCGTCCTCGAGCTGGTGATCATCCCACCGCTCCAGCGCCGTGACGGTGTGCCTGGCGAAGAACTCGGGGGTCACGCGCTTATGGGTGATCTCCCAGGTCGTCGCCTTGGCGCCGTTTTCGCAGAACTCGAACAGCCTGGGATCGGCCGGCTTGGCCCAGGCGCAGCTGACACACATGAAGCCATCCGGCTTGTTCTGGCTCAGCAGAACCCGCGGTCCACGGATCGGAACAAGATTTTGCGTGAGGCTCTTTGCCAGCGATCGCACCGAGCCCCATCCGCCCGACGGCGCATTGTAGGGCTTGACTTCGAGTTGGGGGCTCAATCGACGTGTTCTGGCCATGGTGCAGTTCCGAAAATGAATAGCCTGCCCGCTTCACGAAATTCTAAAGCGCGGCCGGGGTGTCGGGTTCCTGCGCGTTGAAGCGCAGGAACCTACCTTTGCAGGGCTCGACGTGGTGAATGCCGATCGTGTGCCGGGCTTGGCGCGGTGATCACCCAATCCGTTATCACCAGAGCCGTTATCACCAGAGCCGCTGCCAGCAAGGCCACTCCCGCCGCCGAATAGAACCAGGTCGAAGCGCGCATGCATGTCCGTTAGAAGACGTCGCCCTTTCAACGAATGTTCCTCTGCCTGCGCCGCTTCCCATTCACGCTCGCAGCCGCGCATCCAATAGGAACGTTCCCTTTGGGCCGACATTGCTCCGGCAGGGAATGAATCACAAAAATTCAAACCGAGAAGCCCGCGACCCGGCGCCAGCCTTGCTGGTCGTCGGCACGGGTCAACTGGCAGGCTCAAACAATGCAGACCGGTTTTGCGTACACCAAACTTGCCAATCACCTCGCCAGCATCGCCGAACTATCGGAGACCGATCTGGACTTGCTGACCAAGATGCCGTTCACCATCGGCCATTTCTCCCCGCACGAAAACCTCCTGCGCAGCGGCGGCCGCGCGGATCACTGCTGCCTGCTGCTGCAGGGCTATCTGTGCTGGCAGGACACCACGAGCAGCATGGGACAGATCACCTCGGTCTACGTGCCCGGCGATGTACCGGACCTGCAGACTCTCACGTCGCCCGCCGCCGGCGCCAATCTGAGGGCGCTCGGCACGGTGGTGGTCGCCTTTGTGCCGCACGACTTCTTCCACGACATCGCCTCGCTCTCACCTGCGATCGCGGGCGCGCTCGCGCTGCTGAACGTCATCGACGCCGCCTCGCTGCGACACTGGCTGGTCAATCTCGGCAGCCGTGATTCGCTGACGCGCGTCGCTCACCTGTTTTGCGAAATCACGCTGCGGCTCCGCGCCGTCGGACTGGCGCGCGATTATCAATTTCCATCGCCTTTCACCCAGTCGGACCTCGCCGCGGCCTGCGGCATTTCGCCGGTTCACGCCAACCGCATCATCCAGACCCTGCGCCGCAAGGATCTCCTGCAGTGGCAGTCGAAATCAGTGACGGTGACCGATTGGCCGGGGCTGACCCATCTGGCGCGCTTCAACCCCGACTATCTGCACTTGCGCCAGCCGCTGCCGGCATTTCCCCGTCCCTCTCCACGGGCGACGATGGAGGTGGAAGCGCCGGCCCAGCCCTGACCGAGCGCCATCGCTTCAAATATGATGCGAGAGCCTGACCGACCTCCTCGAACACGCCGTGCCAGTTGCTGTCCGGCTCCTGATGAAACAATCGTACCGTCGGGTACCATAAGGTCCTGCTGCCGCGATCCGGCCAACGCCAGTCGCAATCGGCAGGCAGCACAATCCAGGTCTGACAGCCGAGCGCCGCCGCAAGATGCGCCACCATGGTGTCGGGACAGATCACGAGATCAAGCGCCCGCAACCGGCCGGCCAGCCTTGCAAGATCGGGCACGCTGATGTCGATCGCACCGATGCTGCCCGCGTCCTGCGCAGCCTCGCCTATCTGCAACGAATAGAGCTGGGCGCCCGGCAAAGCCAATGGCCGCAGTTCATGGACCGGAAACGATCGCCTGACGTCCCAGGCACTGGTCTGCCAGACGAGCCCGATCGACAGACGTCCCGCCTGGCGCACGTTCTGCGGACCAGGGGTTGGCGGCTGCAAATAAGGATGCCGCATCGTCACCTGATCGCGCGTCGCCCTGATCGCGTGGGGGATTTCCATAATCTCGATGTCGACGTCGAATCCGACCTCCGGCACGCCATCGTGAAGCGGAAGCGCAAGATCGACACCGGCAACGCCGGATATCAGGGACACCAGCTCGCCCTGGCACCAGACCACGACCCGCCGCGCGATCGCTCGAAGCGGCCGCGCAAACCGAATGAACTGGATGGTATCGCCGAGTCCGTGATAGCAGCGGACGAGCACCGTCCTGCCGCCGAGTGCTTCACCCCGCCAGATCCGCTGCTGGTGCCGCGGCCCCTCATGCTTGGCAGGGCTCCGCCGACGGAGCCTTGCCAGGCTCACATCGCTGATCGCCCATGCCCGACCGAAGTCGCCGGCACGCAACGCAGCTGTCCACTCTTCCATCTCCCGCCCGCCGTCGGGATCGGCGGCAGTCTGCGGCATTCTCAGTTCGACGAACGATGGACGAATTTGTGGAACCGGCTGATCTTCCCGTCCTTGGTGCGATCCTGGTACAGGAACGCGAGATCGGACTCATCGAATTTCCGGAAGAACTCGTTCCAGTCGATCGGGTCGAGGGACTTCTGAGCGGGTTCGAAGTCGATGCGAAGGATGCCCGCGTGGCCGTCTTCCTCGGTGGCTCGAACGGTCGCGGGACGACCGCCCCGCTCCTCCGCCCATTTCCGGATCGTATCATGCTTCGTGGTGGTTACGCTGTCGGTCATCTCTAGAACTCTCGCATCTTGCCTGGCCGCCCGCGGTTGAAGCGAGGCCATTTGCGGTCAAACGCATCAACCTCCGTTTCGTTCTTCAAAGCCGCCCGGGCCGCTTGGGGAGAACCGGGCATCATCATCTTCTTCATCTTCCAAGAAGCTGATCGTTCCTCTGCTCCGGCGTGAAAGCACTATCGCAGGTTAAGCCGCCTCGATTTTGTCGGGCCAAATCGATCCGCGGTTGCGGCAGGCCGGCAAGGGCAAGGAACGAACCGAACACTGGCACGTTCGCCGACGTACTTACGTTTGAACGCAGCCCGCTTTTGGAGGGGACCGACCATGCATGCCCGTCTTCAAGACAGACGCCGCGTTCGCGTCGGCATCGTCGGTGTCGGCAATTGTGCAAGTTCGTTCGTGCAGGGACTTTCGCACTACCGGAATGCAAAATCGAACGAGCCGGTGCCGGGACTCATGAACGCCGATGTCGGCGGATACCATGTGAGCGACATCGAGCTCGCCTCAGCCTTCGACGTCAACGCCAACAAGGTCGGCCGCGACATAGCCGACGCAATCTGGGCCGAGCCGAACAACACCTGCCGCTTTTCGGATGTCGCACAGACCGGCGTTGTCGTCCAGCGCGGCCCCGTGCTTGACGGAATCGGTCGCTATCTCGAGGACGACGTGCCGATCGCCGACGTCGCGGAGGCGGATGTCGGCGACATCCTCGCGAAGTCGCGCACCGACGTTCTCGTCTCGTATCTGCCGGTCGGCTCGCAACGCGCCACCGAATGGTATGCCGAGCGCGCCATCGAAGCCGGCTGCGCCTTTGTCAATTGCATACCGGTCTTCATTGCCTCAACGCCCGCCTGGCAAAAACGGTTTGAGGAAGCGGGGCTTCCGATCATCGGCGACGACATCAAGAGCCAGGTCGGCGCCACCATCTTGCATCGCCTGCTCGCCAACCTGTTTCGCGAGCGCGGCGTGCGGCTCGACCGCACCTACCAGCTCAATTTCGGCGGCAACACCGATTTCAAGAACATGCTGGAGCGGGAGCGCCTCGCTTCGAAGAAGATATCCAAGACGCAGGCCGTCACCAGCCAGTTCGACGTCCCACTCGGCGCCGACAACATCCATGTCGGCCCGAGCGATCATGTCCCCTGGCTCACCGATCGCAAGCTCGCCTACATCCGGCTCGAGGGCACGACGTTCGGCGGCGTTCCGCTCAATGCCGAGCTGAAGCTCGAGGTGTGGGACTCGCCCAACTCCGCCGGCGTCGTCATCGACGCGGTTCGCTGCGCCAAGCTTGCGATGGATCGCGGCATTGCCGGCGCGCTGACCGGACCATCCAGCTACTTCATGAAATCGCCGCCCCAGCAATTCACCGATGACGAAGCACGGCGCCGGACCCGCGCCTTCATCGAGAACAAGGCTTGATCGAGCGATGGTGAAGACCATTCACCTCATCCGCCATGGTCATCATGCGTTGCTGACGCGCAAGCTCTGCGGCAGGACACCCGGCATCAGCCTGGACGAGCTGGGCTGCCGCCAGATCCAGCTCTGTGCCGAGCTGCTGATGTCGGAGCCGTCGGCCATCCAGTCGAGCCCGCGGCGCCGCGCCCGGCAATCCGCCAGCATCCTGGCGCAGCGCTTCGGCCTTGCGGTCGAGATCGTGCCCGCGGTGGACGAGATCGATGTCGGTGACTGGACGGGGCGCGCATTCGAAGAGCTGAAGCAAGACAAGGCATGGGCGCGCTGGAACACGGCGCGCGGCTCCAGCCGGCCGCCAAACGGAGAATCGATGACGGCCCTGCAGCGCCGTGTCGTCGGGCATCTCGAGCAACTCAGGCATGACGCGAGCGATGCGACACTGGTCATCGTCTCGCATGCCGAACCGATCCGGGCCGCGCTGCTGCACTATCTCGGCCGCTCCCTGGACGATTTCATGTCGATCGCTGTCGATCCCGGCAGCGTCAGCACGCTGACGGTGGATGACGCAGGCGTTCACGTCTCGACGATCAATCAAAAGGTGCCCGCGTGAAGATCGTCATTTTCGGGCTCACGATCTCCTCGTCCTGGGGAAACGGTCATGCGACGCTCTGGCGGGGACTATGCAAGAATCTGTCGCTGATGGGACATGACATCGTGTTTTACGAGCGCGACGTTCCCTACTATGCGGGCGCGCGAGACCTGTACGAGCTTCCCGGCGGCCGCCTGGAGCTTTACCCGTCCTGGGACGCCGTCCGCGTCCGCGCGAGCAACGACGTTGCCGACGCCGATGCAGCCTTCGTCACCTCCTATTGCCCTGACGGATTGGCGGCAACCGAGCTCGTCTGCGATCAGGCCCGCGCCTTGCGGATCTTCTACGACCTGGACACGCCAATCACGCTTGCGCGGCTCCGGGCCGGCGAGGACGTTCGCTATATCGGGCCACGCGGCCTCACCGAGTTCGATCTCGTCCTCAGCTTCACCGGCGGCACGCGCGTGTTCGACGAGTTCCGCCACCGCCTTGGCGCGCGACGGATCGCGGCCCTCTACGGTCATGTCGATCCCGACATCCACCGCCCCGTCGCCGCTCAACCGCACTGCGCTGCGCATCTCTCCTATCTCGGCACCTATTCGCAGGATCGGCAGCAGGCGCTCGAGGCGCTGTTTGTCGAGCCGGCACGCCGGCGCCGTGATCTGCGCTTCCTGATCGGCGGCGCGCAGTACCCACCCGGCTTTCCGTGGTCGCCCAATATCTATTTCGTACGGCATCTGCCGCCCTCCGAGCACGCGGCCTTCTTTGCGTCATCGCGCCTCACTTTGAACGTCACGCGCAGAGCCATGGCCGAGATGGGCTGGTGTCCCTCCGGCAGGCTGTTCGAGGCCGCCGCCTGTGGCACACCGCTGCTGAGCGACGTCTGGGACGGGATGGACGAGTTCTTCGAACCGGGCGAGGAGATCATCCTGGCGCGCGGCCAGGACGATGCGCTCGCGGCCCTGGAGATCGCGGACGACGAGCTGCGCGCGATCGCCCGCCGCGCCCGCGAGCGGACATTGGATCAGCACAGCTCCGCCAGGCGCGCGGAGCAGCTTCTCGGCCTGCTCGCAGGCGCGGAGCGGCAGCAGGAAACTGACGATCAGTTTGCACATCAGGAGGTCTAGCCATGTGGGGCGTCGTACCGGCGGCCGGCCGCGGCAGCCGCATCCAGCCACTCGCCTTCTCCAAGGAGCTGCTTCCTGTCGGCACCCGGAGTGAGGGCGGCACGGACCGGCCCTGTGCCGTCTCGGAATATCTGGTCGAGCGGCTGATCCTGGGCGGCGCTGACAAGATCTGCTTCGTCATCTCACCGGGCAAATCCGACATCCTGGAGTATTTCGGCGACCGCTACGGCAGCGCGCGGCTTGCTTATGTGGTGCAACCGCAGGCGTCGGGGCTTTGCGACGCAGTGTTCCGGGCAAACACCGTCGTCGGCGACCATGAAGACGTCATCGTCGGCCTGCCTGACACCGTCTGGTTTCCGAAATCCGCGCTCGGCGCCTTGCCCGCGGCCGACCTCTCCTTCCTGCTTTTTCCCGTCGAAAATCCCGAATTCTTCGATGCGGTGGTGCTCGACGGCGACGAAGTGAAGGAGATCCAGGTGAAGCGACCCGATGCCAGCTCGAACTGGATCTGGGGCGCGTTCAAGATGTCGGCGTCCTGCTTCCGCGACCTGCATCTGCTCTGGCAGCAGCGCCGCTGCCAGGACGAATATTTCGGCACGCTCGTGAACTCCTATCTCGCTGCCGGCGGCCATGGCATCGGCATCAAGGCCGGCGAGGCTTACGTCGATGTCGGAACCATCCATGGCTATCGCACGGCGATGGCTCTGCTGGCCTCGAACCGGACGGACAGCGAGACGCGACGCCCAACGCTGCGCGCGTCCTCAACACCTGATACGGTGGAGGCCTCGACGCGCGCCTTTGGCGGAGGCGTGACATGACTGGCGCCCGTCTGACGCGAGAGGACATCCAGCGGCGCGTCGAGGCGCTCGGTCCGTGGTTTCACAACCTCGACCTCAACGGTGTGAACACCGCGCCGCAGCACTTCCTCGGCGACTATCCACGGGTGAAATGGCGGCGCTTCTCGCCGGTGATTCCGCAGAGTCTGGAAGGAAAGACAGTCCTCGATATCGGCTGCAACGCCGGGTTCTACGCCATGGAGATGAAACGGCGCGGCGCCGAACGCGTGCTCGGCCTCGATACCGACGAGGCCTATCTCGCGCAGGCCCGCTTTGCGGCCGAGGTTTCCGGTCTGAAGATCGAATTTCGCAAGCTGTCGACCTATGACATCGGCTCGCTTGGTGAGCAGTTCGACCTCGTGATCTTCATGGGAGTGCTCTATCACCTGCGTCATCCCCTGCTGGCGCTGGATCTGATTCACGAACATGTCGCGCGCGATCTTTTGCTGTTCCAGTCCATGCTTCGCGGCAGCAGCGAGCTTGAGCCAATTGCCGACAACTATGATTTCTGGACCGAGTCGCAATTCGACAGTCCCGGCTATCCCAAGCTGCATTTCATCGAGCACAAATATGCCGACGACCCCACCAATTGGTGGGCGCCGAACCGGGCCTGCGCCGAAGCGATGCTGCGCAGTGCGGGCTTTGCCGTACTGGCCCATCCGGAGGATGAGGTCTATCTTTGCAGGAAGGTCGACCGGCCACAGGCCGATGGTCCGGTCTATCCTTCGCGAGGTCTGGCGCGATGATCGAAGCTGCCAAGATCTGGAACGAGCCGAACAACAAGTCGCATTGGGACATCCTGATCGATCCCGAATGGGAGCGGTTTGCGGCGATGGCGATTGCGGCGGCCAAGGCGATCCGCTCCGTCCGCCCTCACTTGCCGCGCGTGCTTGGCGGCATCTCGCCGATCGACCCGTGCTTCATCGACAACATGAAGGCGCGCGGCGTGCTCGATCATGTCGACGCCATCGCCGTGCACGGCTTTCCGCTTGATTGGAATCTCTGGAAGATCGAGGAGTGGCCGCTCAAGCTTGCCCAGATCCAGGCGCTGGTCTCCCTGCCCGTATGGGTGACGGAAGTCGGCGTCTCCTCCTTCGGTGCCGACGAGGTCCAGGCCTGGGGTGTCGATCGCACCGCAGAACTCCTGATCGGACGCACGCCGCGCATTCACTGGTACAGCCTCTATGATCTCCCCGCGACATGGGAGGCGACCACCCGGCACCGCGAGGCCGAAGGTTCCTCTTATTACCGGCATTTCCACATGGGCCTGCTGCGCGAGGACGGCACACCGAAGCCGGCACTCGACGTTTTCGCCAAATACGCACCTGCCATGGGCCTTTGCCAGTGGTTTCATTTCCAGGACCATCGGCTCGACGACGCCGTGCGCTGGATGCGCCGGCTCGGCGTCCGCCATCTCCGCACCGGGCTGTCCTGGGCTGACAGTTTTCGCCCCAACGCGCTCGACTGGTTCGACCGGCAGATGGACCGCCTGGCGGAGTTTGATGTCACCATCACCCTCTGCTTCACGCCGGACCACCGCGGCATCGCTCCGCACCACACCAGTCCGCCGCAGGACCCGGAGGAGTTCGCCGAGTTCTGCGCGCGAATGATCGACCGCTATTGCGAAAGGGGACAGACGCCCGAAGCCCGACCAAACGCGGAGCCCCGGCTGTGCGTGCCCTGATCCTCGTGATGGATTCCGTTGGTATTGGCTGCGCGCCCGACGCCGCCCACTACGGCGACGAGGGTGCGGATACGATCGGTCATATTGCCGATGCCTGTGCGCGCGGCAAAGCGGACAATGGCCAACGCGAGGGACGGCTGCGCCTGCCGCACCTCGTCAGTCTCGGCTTGGGCGAAGCCAGCCGCCTCTCCACCGGGCGCTGCCCGCCCGGCCTCGAGACCGGGAGCCAACCCGCCTGCTTCGGTTGCGCCAGCGAGCAATCGCGCGGCAAGGACACGCCGTCAGGCCATTGGGAGATCGCGGGCGTTCCGGTCGCCTTCGACTGGGGCTATTTCCCAAAGACCGTGCCCTGCTTTCCCCGCGAGTTGACTGATGCGCTCTGCGCGCAGGCTGATCTGCCGGGCATTCTCGGCAGTTGCCACGCCTCGGGCACGGAGATCATTGCGCGCCTCGGCGCCGCCCACATCAAGACGGGCCAGCCGATCTGCTACACCTCCGCCGACAGCGTGTTCCAGATCGCAGCCCATGAGGAGACGTTCGGGCTTGCACGGCTGCTCGCGGTCTGCGAGATCGCGCGCCGGCTGGTCGATCCGCTCAACATCGGCCGCGTCATCGCCCGCCCGTTCACGGGAACGTCTCCGGAGAATTTCCAGCGGACCGCGAACCGCCGCGACTTCTCGGTCCCGCCGCCTGAAGCCACCATCCTCGACCTCGCCACCGCCGACGGACGCGACGTGATTTCGATCGGCAAGATCGACGATATCTTTGCTCACCGCGGAACCGGACACAACAAGAGGGGGCGCAATAATGATGCGCTGTTCGATCGCACGCTGGAGGGCTTTGCGCAGCTGCGCGATGGCGGGCTGTTGTTCGCCAATTTTATCGACTTCGACTCCATCTATGGACACCGCCGCGACGTCGCCGGATATGCTGCCGCCCTCGAAGCCTTCGATGCGCGCCTTCCCGACTTGCTGGACCAGCTCTCCCCCGACGATCTCGTGATCATCACCGCCGACCATGGCTGTGATCCCACCTGGAGCGGCACTGATCACACGCGCGAGCAGGTTCCGATCCTTGTCGCCGGCGGACGACATCGTGCGCCGATCGGCAAGCGAACAGGCTTTGCCGATATCGGCGCTGCCGTTGCACGGCATCTCCAACTGCCGTCACTGCCTCACGGCCTGCCGTTTTGAGGCGCGATCGCGCCACGCGATGTACCTCGCCGATTTACCTGCGTTATTGACTTAGGTTAGAGAAATTTTCGTTTGTACGTCTGGGGGGAACGAACATTCGGTGCACCGCTTCTAACCTGAGGAGTGAGTAAGCACAGGTCGAAAAAACCAGCTGCTTCACACGCTTTCACTCCTGATCAACGGCTTCAACCGCAATTGTGAAGGAGAGCCGCCGAATGAAGCGAGTGCTGATCACCGGAGGTGCCGGCTTTATCGGCTCGCATGCTGCCGACGCGATGCTTGCCGCGGGCTATGAGGTGAGGCTTCTGGATAACCTCTGCCCGCAGGTGCATGGCGAGCGCCGCCAGCGGCCGGACTACCTCACCGGCGATGCCGAACTGATCATAGGCGACGTCACCGATCAGCGCGCGGTCGAGGGCGCCTTGCGCGGGGTCGACAAGGTGCTGCATCTGGCCTCCAGTGTCGGCGTCGGCCAGAGCATGTACGACATCGAAAGCTACGTCCGTACCAACGAGCTCGGCACGGCCGTGCTGCTGCAGGCCCTCGCGAGGCATCCGGTCGAGCGGCTGGTCGTTGCGTCCTCGATGAGCATCTACGGCGAAGGACTTTGCGTCACGGCGGAAGGCGATGCAATCTCGCCAGCGGAACGCAGCCTCGAACAGCTTAAGCGCGGCGACTGGGAGTTGAGCAACGGGCGGGGACGGCTCGAGCCCGCGCCGACGCCCGAAACCAAACAGCCGGCGCTCAGCTCGGTGTACGCGCTCAACAAATACGCCCAGGAGCGGATGGCCCTGATCATCGGCAAGGCCTACGGAATCCCGACGGTTGCATTGCGCTTCTTCAACGTGTTCGGTCCCAACCAGGCGCTGTCCAACCCCTATACCGGCGTGCTCGCAATCTTTGCCGCACGCCTGCTCAATGACCGGCCGCCTTTGGTGTTCGAGGACGGCCTGCAAAGGCGCGACTTCGTTCATGTGCGCGACGTCGCCCGCGCCTGCCTGCTGGCGCTGGAGACTGGCCACACCGATGATGTCTTCAACGTCGGCTCCGGACAGAGCCGCAACATCATCTCCGTGGCGCGCGACCTCGCCCGCGTGATGGGCCGCCCGGCGCTGGCCCCGCGGATCACCGGCAAGTATCGCGCCGGCGATATCAGGCACTGCTTTGCCGACATCCGGAAAAGCCAGCGGCTGCTGGGCTTCGAGCCGCGCGTCGGCTTCGACGAGGGGCTCGACGACCTCTCCCGCTATCTGGTCGATCAGATCGCGCATGACCAGGTCGAAAAGGCAACCAACGAGCTCCTGCAGCGGGGACTTGTGGCATGACGGACCGCCAGACCAAGCCTATCCTGATCACAGGCGGCTGCGGCTTCATCGGCTGCAACCTGGCGGACCGGCTTGCCGAGCGTGGCGACCGCGTTCTGGTGCTGGACAATCATGCGCGCGCCGGCGTTCGCGAAAATGCGCAATGGCTCAAAGCGCGCCATCCTGACCGGATCAACATCGTCGTCGGCGACGTGCGCGATCCCATCAGTGTCATTGATGCAGTCAGGGATGCCAGCGCCGTTCTTCACCTCGCCGCGCAGGTTGCGGTCACCTCCAGCCTCGACAAGCCACTCGATGATTTTGAAATCAACGCACGCGGGACTCTCAATGTGCTGGAGGCCGTGCGCCTGCACGCGCCCGAGGCTCCCGTCATCTTCGCCTCAACCAACAAGGTCTACGGCCGGTTGGTCGAGGATTCCGAGATTGTGCGCACCGGACTACGCTATGCCCCGGCCGACCCGGCGCTCGCAAATGGCGTGTCCGAAGCCGCGCGGCTGGATTTCTACAGCCCCTATGGCTGCTCCAAGGGCACCGCGGACCAATATGTGCACGACTATGCGCGCGTGCTCGGCCTGCGCACGGTCGTGATGCGCATGAGCTGCATCTATGGCCCGCGCCAGTTCGGCACTGAGGATCAGGGCTGGATCGCGCATTTCCTGCTCTCCGCCCTGCGCGGCACGCCGCTGACGATCTATGGTGACGGCTGCCAGGTCCGCGACGCGCTCCATGTCGCCGATGCCGCGACGGCCTGGATCGCGGCGCTCGATCAGATCGATCGGACCAGCGGCCAGATCTTCAATCTCGGCGGAGGACCGGACAACTCGGTCAGTCTGCTCGAATTGATCAAGCTGATTGCGGTGCTGACTGGTCATGAGCTGAACTACAGCTTTGCCGGATGGCGTCCCGGCGATCAGCCCTGGTATGTCAGCGACGTCAGCGCACTGTCGTCTGCGGTCGGCTGGCACCCGACCACGCCGCTAGCCGATGGACTTGCCTCGCTGCGATCATGGCTCGATAGCCGGTTTGGCAACTCGCTCGAACATCGCGGGGCGCTGGCATGACCCGCGTCGCCCTGATCAATCCCAACTGGCATTTCGAGGGCAGCATTTATTTCGGCTGCCGGTCGCCGCATCTGCCGCTCGAGCTCGGCATCGCCGAACATTATTTGCGGCAGGCCGGGCATGCCACGCTGCTGCTCGATGCCCACATGTTCGACCTGTCGCTTGCCGATATCCAGGTCGAGCTGCGCAGCTTCCGCCCCGACATGATCGTGGTCACGACGGCCCCGACCTATCTGTTCTGGCGCTGCGCCCCGCCCGAGCTGCGGGTGCCGCGCGAGCTCACCATCGGCTTGCGCGATCTCGCTCCCCTGCTTGCCGCAGTCGGCCCGCACGGTTCGACGACCCCGCGCGCGGCGCTCCGAAAGCTCGCGGTCGACATCGTCGTCATGGGCGAATGCGAGCAGGCGATCCTGCGGCTGGCGAATGGCGAGCGGGAGTTTGCAGGTCTCTGTTTCGAGGATGCCGGGACCATCCGCACGATCGGTGGTCCGCAGGCGGTGCCCTTCTCGGACCAGCCTGCCCTCG
Organism: Bradyrhizobium sp.; assembly: GCA_035652015.1. Classification (GTDB taxonomy): domain Bacteria; phylum Pseudomonadota; class Alphaproteobacteria; order Rhizobiales; family Xanthobacteraceae; genus Bradyrhizobium. The sequence goes on from DASREP010000060.1 coordinate 79,580, forward strand.
CATGGCCCGACGAGATGGTGCGCCGACACCATCATCACCACCATCGCTTCGAAGCCGAGCCGGTTGGCCCTGGCGCCGAGGTCGAAGCCTCGCGCGGCTGTCCGTATAGCTGCACCTTCTGCGCCAAGGACAATTTCCGCAATCACTATCGCCGGCGGCCGCCGGGCGTGATCCTGAATGAGATCGATGCTCTGCGCCGGCAGGGCGTCGAATACATTTATTTCATTGACGAGATCTTCCTGCCCAATGCCGAGCTCCTGCAGGGCCTGGTGGACCGCAATCTGAAATTCGGGGTGCAGACGCGGATTGATCTCTGGAAGCCCGATATGCTCGCGCTGCTCGGCCGCGCCGGCTGTGTCTCGATCGAGGCAGGCGTCGAGAGCCTGACGCCGGAAGGGCGCGCCGCGCTCGCCAAGAATTGCAGGCTGACGACCGATCAGCTTGCCGATCGGCTGGTGGAGGCGCGCAAGCACGTGCCGTTCGTGCAAGCCAATTTGATCGAAATGCCGCAGGACAATGATCCGGTGGTGCAGCGCTGGCGGCGGACGATGCAGGACAATGGCGTCTGGGCCAATGATCCGGTGCCGCTCTATCCCTATCCGGGATCGCCGGACTACCGGAAGCTCTGGGGCGAGCCCGACGACGTCGCCTGGGAGCGTGCGCATGCGCATTACCTCGCGCTGTTCAACCAGTTCAGCGACGTCCAGGACGGACGCCCCTTGCCGCTGAGTGAGCTGGAAGGAGCGAACACCTGATGCCGCGCTTCTGCGACCTCCGCATCTTGATGACAGCCGACGCCGTCGGCGGCGTGTGGACCTATGCCACCGCGCTGGCCTCCGCGTTCGCGTCAAGGGGCGCGGACGTCCAGCTGGTCATACAGGGCCCCGCCCCAACTGATGCCCAACGCTCAATGGTGTCGCAGACTGCGGTGCGATTGGTGGAAAGCCCGCTCGCCCTGGAATGGCAGGATCCTGCAGGCGAGAGCATGGAGGCCGCGCGGCAATTCTACGCTGCGCTCGAAGCGAAGCTGCGCCCGGATATCGTTCATCTCAACAGCTTTCGCGAGGCGACATTCGACTGGCATTGTCCGGTGCTCGTCGCCGCGCACTCCTGCGTCAACTCATGGGGCATCGCCTGCAAGGATACGGCTTGGCTGTCGGATCAGAGATGGCAGAGCTATACAAGGCATGTGGCTGCCGGGCTCGATCAAGCGACAGCATGGGTCTGCCCGACCTACGCCTTCCGCGACATGGTGCTGGACTTGTATCAGCCACGCGCGCCGGGCTTTGTCGTCTGGAATGGAAGTCCGCGCCAAGCCGCCGGCTCCTGCCGGAAGGAGCCGATGATCCTGGCCGCAGGCCGGATGTGGGACGCCGCCAAGAACCTTTCTGCGCTTGAGCAAGCTGCAGAAGGCTTGCAGTGGCCAGTGCTGGTCGCCGGATCCACGGTCGATATTGCGTCTGATCCGGCCATCCGCCAGCTCGGCGTTGTGTCGCATGCCGAGCTCAGCCAGCTGATGCAGCGGGCCGCAATGTTCGCCAGTCCCGCCCGCTATGAGCCATTCGGTCTCTCCGTCCTCGAAGCTGCGGCCGCCGGATGCGCCCTCGTTCTTGCGGACATTCCGACGTTCCGCGAGCTCTGGAACGACGCCGCGCTGTTCGTCGACCCGGCTGAGGCACAGGCGCTGCATCGTGCGCTGACGGACTTGTGCGCCGACTCCGCCCAATGCACTCGCTTGCAGCAGGCGGCACGCGCGCGGTCACGACGTTACGCGCTAAGACGGATGATCGACAGCTACGTTGCGCTGTACCAGAGCCTGCTTGCGCCTGCCACGAGGCTGATGGCAGCCCCGGGACTCGAGGTGTTCGCATGAAGTGCGTCTTGTTCTATCATGCTTTCACGTCCTGCTGGAATAACGGCAATGCGCACTTCCTGCGCGGCGTCGCGCGCGAATTGGGCAGGCTCGGCCACGACGTCGTGGTCTACGAACCTACGGACGGCTGGAGCCACGTAAACGCAATCCGCGACGGCGGCGAGCAGATCCTCAGCGAGCTTCCGCCGTTGTTTCCAGGCGTCGCCATTCGATCGTACGGCGCGTCGTTCGATCTCGACCAAGCGCTGGACGCCGCCGATCTCGTCATTGTCCATGAATGGAATTCGCCCGAGCTGGTGGCGAATATCGGCGCTCGCCGTGCGCAGGGCGCGCCCTTCACGCTGTTTTTCCATGATACCCACCATCGCGCCGTCACCGCTCCTCACGAGCTCGGCCGCTTCGACCTCGACGGCTTCGATGGCGTGCTCGCCTTCGGCGAGGTGCTGCGCCAGATCTATCTGAAACTCGGATGGGCAAACCGCGCTTTCACCTGGCACGAGGCGGCCGACACGGCCTTGTATCGGCCGATGCCGCACATCCACCCGACCGACGATCTCGTCTGGATCGGAAACTGGGGCGACGACGAGCGCAGCGCCGAACTCAGGGAGTTCCTGGTCGAGCCCGTGAGCAAGCTCAAGCTGCGCGCCGGCATCCATGGCGTGCGCTATCCAGAGGATGCGCTCGACGAAATCGCGGCGGCGGGCATCGACTATCGCGGCTGGCTGCCGGCGCACCGCGCACCCGAGGCCTTTGCATGCGCTCGCGCAACGGTCCATGTGCCACGCCGGCCCTATGCGCGGGCGCTGGCCGGCATTCCGACCATCAGGATGTTCGAGGCCATGGCCTGCAACATCCCGATCGTGTCAGCGCCGTGGGAGGACTGCGAAGGGCTCTTCAGCGAAGGCTCGTATCTGCGCGCCCGCAATGGCGACGAGATGCGTCACGCGCTGCAGCTCGTGCTCAATGATGCCGAATTGGCTGCTGCCATCGCCGGTGAAGGCCTTCGCCTGGTGCAGGAGCGCCATAGCTGCCGGCATCGCGTTCTCGAGCTTCTCGACATCGTCGCCCAGATCCGCGATGCCCGGCCGGCACCTGCCGTGACCGAATACGAGGGAGCGCCGGCATGAACATCTGCTTCTTCGGATCGAGCCTGGTTTCGTGCTACTGGAACGGCGCGGCGACCTACTACCGCGGCATTCTCAAGGAGATCGCCGCGCTCGGGCACAGCATAACCTTCTTCGAGCCGGACGCCTTCGATCGCCAGGCCCATCGCGACATCGATGATCCGCCCTGGGCCAAGGTCGTCGTCTATCCCGCGACAGCTGAGGGCTGGCAGCGCGCCCTCGCGGATGCCGCGCGCTCGGCAGATATTCTGGTGAAGGCAAGCGGCGTCGGCGTGTTCGATCTCGAGCTGGAGCGTGCCCTGGTCGAAATCTCGTCTCCCGCGCTCCGTCTCTATTGGGACGTCGATGCTCCGGCCACGCTGGATGCATTAGCAGGCGATCCGCGGCATCATCTCCATGCGGTGATCCCGCGCTGCGATCTCGTCCTCACCTATGGCGGCGGCGACAAGGTCGTGTGCGCCTATCGCGCGGCCGGCGCGCATGATTGCGTGCCGATCTACAACGCTCTCGATTCCTCCACGCACTATCCGGCCCCGGCGATGCCGGAATTCGCCTGCGATCTGAGCCTGCTCGCCAACCGCTTGCCAGACCGGGAGAAGCGCGTCGAAGAGTTCTTCATCGCGGTGGCCAACCGCCTGCCTGCGAGAGGTTTTGTGCTCGGAGGCGCCGGTTGGGAAACAAGGCCCATGCCGGCCAACATCCGCAAGGCAGGTCATGTCGGAACCGGGCAGCACAACGCCTTCTTTGCCTCGGCGCTCGCAACGCTCAACGTCAATCGCGACAGCATGGCGCGATATGGCTTCTCACCGCCGACCCGCGTGTTCGAGGCAATTGGGGCCGGCGCCTGCCTCATCACCGACGCCTGGGACGGCATTGATCATTTCCTCGAGCCGGGCGCCGAGGTGCTGGTCGCTGCCGACGGCGACGAGGTCGCGGATCATCTCGAACGCCTGGATTCCGGCCGTGCCCGCGCCATTGCGCGCCGCGCGCAGGCCCACATCCTCGCGCATCACACCTATCGGCATCGCGCGAGGCAATTCCACGAATTGATCGAAGGCATCAACACCAGGACAGAGGCCGCAGAATGAGTCTTGATATCGTCGTCATCGGACTGTCGGTTACGTCGTCGTGGGGCAATGGCCACGCAACCACCTATCGCGCCTTGCTCGCGGCGCTGGCGCGACGCGGCCATCGCGTAACCTTTCTCGAGCGCGATACGCCCTGGTATCGCAGCCATCGCGATCTTGCAAAGCCAGCGAACTGGACAGTCAAGCTTTACAGCGAGCTGGCGGACGTGCCGCGCCTGTTCGGCGGCCATATTCGCCGCGCCAACCTGGTCATTCTCGGCTCCTATGTGCCTGACGGAATCGCGATAGCCGAATGGGTCACGACGCATGCACACGGCGTCACCGCGTTCTACGACATCGACACGCCCGTCACGCTCGCGAGCCTCGACCGCGGCCTGGACTACATGTCGGCGGCCATGATCCCGCGCTTCGATCTGTATCTGTCGTTCTCGGGCGGACCGGTCCCCGGCATGATCGAAGATGCCTATGGCAGCCCGATGGCGCGTGCGCTCTACTGCAGCGCAGATGTCGGCCTTTACCGTCCCCAGACAGCATCGCCGAAATGGGCGCTAGGCTATCTCGGGACCTACAGCGACGACCGCCAGCCGCAACTCGAGAAGTTGCTGCTTGCGCCCGCCCGCGCACTCGAGGGCGAGCGGTTCGTCGTCGCCGGATCCAAATATCCGGATGATCTGGTGTGGCCGCACAACGTGGAACGCCTCGAGCACCTCGCGCCACGTGAGCATCCGACCTTCTATGCGCGGCAGCGCTTCACGCTGAATGCGACGCGGGTGGACATGCGCGCGCTCGGCTTTTCCCCCAGCGTGCGCCTGTTCGAGGCCGCCGCCTGCGGCTCTCCGATCATTTCGGACCGCTGGCCCGGCATCGAAACCATCTTCGCGCCATCGTCGGAAATCCTGCTCGCCTCCCACCCCGAAGAGGTGGTCGAGATCCTGCGTGATCTGCCGGAAGAACGCCGGCGATCCATCGCCGAGCAGGCGCGCCAGCGCATCTTCCGCGAGCACACGCCCGATCATCGGGCCCGGCAACTCGAAACATACTATCTCGAGGCCGCGGAAAGACGCGTTGGCCTGACGAGACGCAGCGCCACTGATGCGACGCTGCAAACAGCTGAACTGCAATTGAGCCGATAATGACCATGCACATGCGAATCAACAAGCGAAACGGCGGTCGCAGCTCGCGCCGCATTCTCGTCGCCGGCGGCGCAGGCTTCATCGGATCGCATCTGTGCGATTCGCTGCTGCAGCGCGGCGACACCGTGATATGCGCCGACAATCTGCTGACCGGACGGCTCTACAACATCCGGCCGCTGCTCAATCATCCCGCCTTCAGCTTCATCGAGCATGACGTGCGCGAGCCGCTGCACGTCGAAGGCGGCCTCGACCGCATCTTTAATCTGGCCTGTCCGGCCTCTCCGCCGCACTACCAGAAGGATCCCATCGGCACGATGAAGACCTGCGTCGTCGGCACGATGAATCTGCTGGAGCTCGCGCGGCAGAAATCGGCGCGCTTCCTGCAGGCCTCGACGAGCGAGGTCTATGGCGACCCGGAAATTCATCCGCAGCCGGAGAGCTATGCGGGCAACGTGAATCCGATCGGACCGCGCGCCTGTTACGACGAAGGCAAGCGCGCCGCCGAGACCTTGATCTTCGATTACCACCGGGTTCACGGCCTCGAGGTCAAGGTCGCCCGCATCTTCAACACCTACGGCCCGCGCATGCTGGAAAACGACGGGCGTGTGGTGTCGAATTTCGTGGTGCAGGCGCTGCAGGGCGAGCCCATCACCGTCTATGGCCGCGGCGACCAGACCCGAAGCTTCTGCTTTGTCGACGATCTCGTTCGCGGGCTGGAAATGCTGATGGAAAGCCCGGCTGCCCTCACCGGCCCGTTCAATCTCGGCAATCCGCAGGAAATGACCATCGAGGAGATTGCGCGCGAGGTGCTTGCCTGCACGCAATCGGCTTCGCCGCTTCGTTTCGAGCCCTTGCCGAAGGACGACCCGCGGCGGCGCAAACCCGTGATCGATGCGGCCACCGAGCTGCTCGGCTGGCAACCGAGTATCCCGCTCCGCAAGGGGCTCGAGGCAACCATTGCTTATTTCGCGATGCGGCTTGCCACGACTGGTTCGCCTTCGGAGGCGCCGCGCCGGCGTCTCGCCAAGCCCAGCCGGCCCCGATTGACCCTGGCCGGCTCGCAATAAGACTTTGGAGCAGCGGCGGCGCGGTTCCGGTTCATCCGCGCCGCGAAAGAAGTGACCATCGCGCCCGGAACACGTTTCGCTTTGCAGCATTAGCCGGCTTCGAGACACGCAGTTCAGGAGCCATCATGCAACGAGCGCAAGCGATCCTGCAGAGCGCAGCGGGCTTTCTGCCCGGCTGGATGATCAGCGTCGGCGTGCTGTGCCTGGCGGTCGCCTGCGCGCTGTTCATTCACACGATCGCGCTCGCGTTGGCAGAACGGGCGGTCGGTCCGAGACGGTCGATTCCGGTCCAGATCCTGGAGGCGACGACGGGGCCGACGCGACTCGCCTTGTGTCTTGCCGCCGTGGCGCTGGTGGTGCCGCTCGCGCCGCTCGATGACCAGCTGCGCAGTGCCATCGCGCACCTGTTTGTCGTCGCCACGATCGCCCTGGTCGCCTGGATCTTGATCCGCGCCGTCGACATGACGGCCGCGCGCTATCTGCAAAGGTACCGAGCGGATATCGAGGAGAATTTTCTGGCGCGCAAGCACGTCACGCAGGTCCGCGTCTTCAAGCGCGTGACCGATACGCTGATCATCATCATTGCGGTCTCGACCGCGCTGATGACCTTCAATTCGGTGAAGCAATATGGCGTCAGTCTGTTTGCCTCCGCCGGCGCTGCCGGCCTGGTCGTCGGCCTCGCCGCGCGCCCCCTGCTCTCCAATCTCATCGCCGGCGTGCAGATCGCGGTGACCCAGCCGATGCGGATCGAGGATGCCGTCATCATCGAGAACGAATGGGGATGGATCGAGGACATCGCCTCGACCTATGTCGTGGTCAGGTTGTGGGATTGGCGCAGAATGGTGGTTCCCCTCTCCTATTTCATCGAGCGACCGTTCCAGAACTGGACGCGGGATGCCGCCTCGCTGATCGGCTCGGTCATGCTCTTTGTCGACTATTCCGCCGACGTTCCCAGAATTCGCAAGAGGCTCGAGGAAGTCGCGCGCGAATCCAAGCTCTGGGACGGGGCGGTCGTCAATCTCCAGGTCGTCGACACCAACGCGACGACCATGGAACTGCGTGCCCTGGTCAGCGCCCGCAACGCACCGCAAGCCTGGGATTTGCGTTGCGAAATCAGGGAGAAGCTCATTGCCTTTCTGCAGAGGGAGATGCATTGGGCGCTGCCGCGGCAGCGCGGCGACGTTCTGATGAGGAACGAGCCGCTGGGTGCAGGGATGAACCGCTCGGAGCAGCAAGCCCGGGCGATCTAGGGATCAATGGCGCGCGCGGCTGGTCGCTGAGCGCGCCAGGCACCCCCGCGACACGCGACCGGTAACGGTCGCTGGGCAGGGCTATCCCGGCAGCACCGTCGGCGGCTCCTGCTTGGCGACGTCCTCCATCTGGTCCAATTCGCGCTCGGCCTGGTGCTAGAATTCGTCCTCGCGACCATCCGGCCTTCCGGCCTGCTCCCACAACTGATGGGCGCGGACCCTGATCTGATCATCGGTTGGATATGCCATCGCCTGCCTCCATTGCGGCCTTTGTCTGATTACCATCCACCTCGTCTCTCGGTTCGAGACCTTGAATCCGAGGATCAACGTCACGGAACAACCACCCGGATGAGGAACGCGCATGGGCCTGCTTTGTTGCTTCTGTTTCCGCGGCTCTGACGTTATATGGATTGCTCCGCCGATGTTTTCGGTTCGAAACTTGCCTGATGAAACGGCGCCCTCTGCAAGCCCGAGGTCCGGTTTGCCGGCGTTCTCCGACTGGGCGGTGATGATCGCCGTGGGCGTGATGGCCGGCCTGCTTCTGCTGAGGCGTGAGCCCCAGACCGATCATGCCCCGGGTGCGGAGGACGCTTCGTCGCCTGGCGCGGCCAGGTTCATCCGCGCTGCCCACCCAGCATCAATCTCCACCCCGCAGGCGCGTGGCTGGAAGGCCGGCTTCAAACAGATCTACGACGGCATCTCGGAGCATCGCATCCTGGCACTCGCGGCCGGCATGACCTTCTATAGCCTGCTGGCGATCTTCCCCGCGCTTGCCGCGCTCGTTGCTATCTACAGCCTGTTCGCCGATCCCTCGAGCATTGCAGGGCACCTGGACTCGCTGTCCGGGTTCCTGCCGGGTGGCGCGATCGACGTCGCACGCGACCAGCTCACCCGGGTTGCATCCAGAGGGAGGCAGACGCTCGGTTGGACATTCCTGATCGGGCTTGCGATCTCGCTGTGGAGCGCCAATGCCGCGATGAAGTCGCTGTTCGACACACTGAACGTCATCTATGGCGAGCAGGAGGAGCGCGGCATCATCAGGCTCAACATCGTCTCGCTTGCATTCACGCTGGCAGGCATCGCTTTCATCCTGCTCGCCATCGGCGCCGTCGTCGTGCTGCCAGTTGTGCTGAACTATGTCGGCCTCAGCGATCGAACCGATCTCCTGCTGCGCGCAGGACGATGGCCGGCGCTCTTTGTCGCGCTCACCATCAGCCTCTCCATCATCTACCGCTTCGGTCCGAACCGGCACAACGCGCGTTGGCGCTGGATCAGCTGGGGGAGCGTGACCGCCGCGGTGCTATGGCTGGCCGCATCCGCCCTGTTTTCCTGGTACGCAGCCAATTTCGGCACCTACAACCAGACCTACGGCTCGCTTGGCGCCGTGATCGGCTTCATGACCTGGCTGTGGATCTCCGCTATCGCCATCCTGGTCGGCGCGGAGGTCGATGCCGCGCTGGAGCGCGGCTTTTTCTCGAGCTGAGAGCGGAGGATTGTCATGCCAAAAGAGAATGATCTGGAGGGCACCCAGGACCAGGGCGGCAAGCATGGCGGACAAGCGGGAATGCCCAAATCGCCGCCGCGGCCGGCGAAGAGCGAGCGTGATGCGGATGTCGCTCGCAAAGAGCCGGACCGTGGCCCGAAGCATGACAGCTAACGTCGATAGATAGTGGCGGAAGACCGGTGAGGCGGAACTCGAGCCGCACATTAGCAAAGGTTAGACGAAGCAGATTTCGACTCCAGCTACTTAGGATCGAACGGCCCGGCCCGCGATTATTGTCCGGGCTGTTGCTGAGTACGACCAGGAATGAAAAGCCGGTTTCTGCTTGCTGCTCTGTCGCTCGGGATCGCCTGCGCGTCCGCTCACGACGACGGACGCTACGCGAACTCTCCCCTCAAGCCCTGGTTCGAGAGCCTGCACAGCAAGGGCGGCGGCCCCTGCTGCGCCAATGCCGACGGGCTTGAGCTGACGGACGTGGATTGGGACACCAAGGACGGCCACTATCGTGTGCGTATCCAGGGACAGTGGATCGACGTGCCCGACGACAGGGTCATCACCGAACCGAACCGTGCCGGCCGCACCATCGTGTGGCCCTATTACATCAATGGCCACCCCTTCGTGCGCTGCTTCATGCCGGGAACCATGACGTAGATGGCCGCGACGCGGAGGAGCGTCTCGCCGTAGGAACCTTTGTCACTCACCTCGCTTGACCCGGGACACTGGACGCATGGAGGAGGACACCATGGACGGCCTGATCTATCTCGTTGGTTTGATCGTGATCATCATGTTCATTCTCTCGCTCTTTGGCCTTCGTTGAGGCGCGCCCGCGATGACCATCGAAGCAATGGAAGTTGGAGTCGTGCAGGATCTCGCCCGCGATGATGCCTGGACGCTGCAGTGGACACCGATTGTTGCGGGCGCCTTCGTGGCCTGCGCCGCATCTTCAATCATGATCAGCTTCGGCGCGGCCATCGGCCTCGGCGTCAGCTCGGCCGCGCCGACCTGGCGCGACGCGTCGATGGCGTTATGGGCACTCTCAGGCCTGTTCCTGATCCTGCAGGCTCTCATCAGCTTTGGCTGCGGCGGCTACGTCGCCGGCCGCTGCCGGGCACCTTATGGCGAGGTCACCGACGATGTGGACCGGCGCGATGGCTTGCATGGCGTCATAGCATGGGCCCTGGCCGTCATTCTCGGCACCTGCCTCGCGGCCATGATCGCCTTCGGCACGGCCAGCCGGTCATCCGGCCTGACAGAGCCGGCAACGACGACCGAACCCTCTGTCATCAGCTCCGAAATCGATCATCTGTTCCGCTCGGAGCACCAGCCGCCGAGTGGCGATCTGGCGCCCCTGCGGGCTCAAGCCGGCCGCGTGCTGATGATGTCATCGAGCCATAGCGGCATCCCCGCCGACGATCGCGCCTATCTCGTCCGGCTGGTCACGGCAACGACGGGGCTCACAGGCGCCGATGCCCAGCATCGGGTCGATGGCGTCATCGCCGATGCCAAGACGGCGATCTCGCATGCCCGCGCCAGCACCATCATTCTCGGCTTTTCAATTGCCGCTGCGCTGTTGTTCGGCGCCGTCGCCGCATGGGCTGGAGCAGAGGCCGGTGGGCGCCATCGTGACGGCGCTCCGCTGTCCGGTTGGATGCTCCACGCCAATGGACTCCATCGCCGGCGCAGCTCCTGGCGGCGCACGGTAACTCAGGGGACCTAGAAGCAAAAATGCGGAAATGTGTGCAGGGGTTTCCCGAATAGATCATGATCAATCAAAAGCCTGGAGCGCGATGACGATTCAACCTATAATCGTCATCGCGCTCCACAAGCATCCGGCGCTGCCGGCCATCTCCTGATGGAGTGAAGCACGATGCCCGATCTCGGCAGAAGGCCGCACGCGCCTCTGCTCCTGCTGACCGCAATCGTCATGGCGCTGATGGGCGTGGTGCTGCTCGTGGGCGGCATCTGGCTGGTCGCGCTGGGCGGTTCGCCGTATTACGCGATCGCGGCCGCTGCGCTCCTGGTCACGGCGTGGCTGCTTGCGACTGGCCACGCCGCGGCGCTGTGGCTCTATGCGGCGCTGCTGCTTGGCACCATGATCTGGGCGGTCTGGGAAGTCGGGCTCGATTTCTGGTCGCTCGCACCGCGTGGCGACATCCTGGTGCCGCTCGGGATATGGCTGCTGTTTCCGTTCATCGTGTCGCATCTCTCGCCGGGCAGGCAAGCCGCGCGCGGCGGGTTGGTCGCAGTGCTCGTGCTTGCTGCCGTCGTGCTCGGGCTGTCCCTGACCAGGGATCGGTCCGCTGTTGCAGGAGTGCTGCCTGAGCCCAGCGGCGGCCAGACTGCTGCCGCGGCGGAGCCCTCGGCAAAGACGGATTGGACCGCCTATGGCGGCACCGGCGCCGGCACGCGCTACTCCGAGCTGCAGCAGATCAACAAGACCAACGTCAAGGACCTCAAGCTCGCCTGGCAGTTCGAAACCGGCGACCACAAGGGGCCCGACGATCCCGACGAGTTCACCAACGAGGCCACGCCGTTGAAAATCGGCGACCTGCTCTACACCTGCTCGCCGCATCAGATCGTGTTTGCGCTCGACGCCGCAAGCGGCAAGCTGCGCTGGAAGTTCGATCCGCAGATCCAGCACAACAAGTCGTTCCAGCATATGACCTGTCGCGGGGTCGCCTACCACGAAACCGCTCCTGGAGCTGTGACCGTGGATGGCGCGTCGGCACCGGCCGACTGTCCGAAGCGGATCTTCCTTGCCACCGACGACGGCCGGCTATTTGCGCTCGATGCCGAGAGCGGCAAGCCATGTGAGGGTTTCGGCGATCACGGCCAGATCGATCTCAAGGAGGGCAACGAGATCAAGACGCTGGGCTTCTACGAAGGCACTTCGCCGCCGGTCGTGACCGACAAGATCCTGATCATGGCAGGTGCCGTGATCGACAATTATTCAAACCGCGTGCCGTCGGGAGCGATCCGCGGCTTCGACATCTACACGGGGAAGCTGATCTGGGTGTTCGATGCCGGCAATCCCGACCCAAACGAGATGCCCTCGGCGACGCATCACTTCACCGAGGGATCGCCGAATTCCTGGACCGTTGCTTCGGTCGACGAGAAGCTCGGCCTCGTCTACGAGCCGCTCGGATCGAGTTCGCCCGACATCTGGGCCGGAAACCGCACGCCGGACGAGGAGCGTTACGATTCCGCGCTGGTCGCGCTCGATATCGCCACCGGCAAGCTGCGCTGGTCGTTTCAGAACGTGCATCATGATCTCTGGGACATGGACATGCCCTCCCAGCCGAGCCTGATCGACCTGCATAAGGACGGCCAGGTGGTGCCCGCGATCTATATCCCCGCCAAGACCGGCAACATCTTTGTGCTCGACCGCCGCGACGGCCAACTGCTGGTGCCGGCGCCGGAGACGCCGGTGCCGCAAGGCGCCGCACCAGGCGACCACACCGCGCCCACCCAGCCCTTCTCGGAGTTGAGCTTCCGTCCGCGCCAGATGCTGACGGAGGCCCAGATGTGGGGCAGCACCATGTTCGATCAGCTGATCTGCCGGGTCAAGTTCAAGCGGCTGCGCTATGAGGGACCGTTCACGCCGCCATCCGAACAGGGCACACTGGTCTATCCCGGTGATTTCGGCATGTTCGAGTGGGGCGGGATCGCGGTCGATCCGCGGCGGCAGATCGCGATCGCCAATCCGCAATCGATTCCGTTCATCTCGCGCCTCGTGCCGCGCGGGGCGAACAACCCGGCAGCACCGGACGCGGCGCACCCGCCGGGAACGGAGCTCGGCGTGCAGCCGATGTATGGCACACCCTATGGCGTCGACCTCGGCATCTTCCTGTCGCCGCTCAAGATTCCCTGCATGGCCCCACCATGGGGCAGCCTGGCAGCGCTGGACCTGAACACCAACAAGATCGTCTGGCAGCACCGCGTCGGCACGATTCGGGATGAGGCGCCACTGCCGCTTCCCTTCAAACTCGGCGTTCCCATGCTGGGCGGCCCGATGATGACGGCCGGCGGCGTGGCCTTCCTCACGGGAACGATGGATGACTACATCCGTGCCTTCGATGTCGATAACGGCAAGCTGCTTTGGGAAGATCGTCTTCCGGCCGGCGGGCAGTCGACCCCGATGACCTATGAGGTCAACGGCAAGCAATATGTGGTCACCGTCGACGGCGGCCATGGCTCGTTCGGCACCAAGCTCGGCGACTATGTCCGGTCCTACGCTTTGCCATAAAGCAAGTTTGGCAAACCGCTCGCTATCTCAGGACAGCAGGATCCTGCGGTAGCCGATCATGGTGCCGAACCCAGGCAGAGCGCGCTCAGGATGTCATCATGTCGACGCGCTACTCGGGTTTCAAGATGCGGACGCTGTCAGGCGCGATCTCCGCGTTGACGACACCGACATCGCCCTGCACGATGATAGATATTGGACCGTCTCCCGGCTGCTACTTCGTGACGAGCCTGACATTCGCCGCCTTCACCATTGCGTCGGCCGCTTGAACTGCTGCCACTAAACCCTTTGTCTCCACCAATCTGAGTGCCTGCAACGCCATGGCTTACTCCTTCAGCGAACGTCCGAGCAGGAAGCGAAGCTCGTCGTGCCGCCCTATCGGAACAGAAAAACGTCGAAATCCGATACGCTGAAGCTCGACTAGAAGCTCCGAGGGAACGGTACTGCGTTCAATTCCCAATTGGGCGCCCTTCTCCGCGGCATTGGCTGCCGTCATCAGCAAATTGGTTGCGTAGGGCGGAAGCCTCCGAAATGGATTGGTTCGAACGATATCTTCGCTGACCTATTGGTCGAGCACCTCGAGCGACTGCTGCACTTCCATGGGAAAGCCTTATATTGTGCGTACGACATCTCCGATATCTATCCAAAGGTCCTCAGGCTTTCTTGAATGGGGAACAGTTCCCGGATCATACCGGTTGGTACTATTCCAGAACGTCAAGGAATTTATTCCATCCGGATCAGATTTTCACTGGACGGGGCCGATCAAAACGGCCGGTCGCACCCAACCGCGTCGGTCCACCAAAGATCTATCGCGACGTGAAGCAGGCGGCGGGGCGCCTCAATGATTTCGCAGTAGTTGAACGAGGTTTCGCCGACATTAAACGTGCGCAATGTCCTCGTTCCGAAGATCCGTCGCTTCGTATCGATCTTCACGGCATCGTCGGATAGCGTGATGCTGGCACAAAGCTTTTGCTCGCCATTTTCGAACAGACAAAGATCGATTTTTGCCCCGACGCGCTTGAGGTCGCGATCCCTGACCAGTTTGAATTCCAGATGTTGCTCCGCCAAAGTCCGGTTCATGTCCATGACCGCAGTTTTCAACCTATCGTTTTGAGCCGACCATGCCTGATATATTTCCTTCTGCCGTTCGGCTTCGGCTTCGCATCTCTTGTCCTGCGCGAACTGCGCCTGCTTAGCCTTCTCAGCGGCAGCTTGATTCAGCGCGCTTTTGCGCGCCAAGACTGCATCCAAACGGCTTTTCAGGTCATCAGCCATCTATAACCTCCGTGCCTAAGAGCGAGGTGGAGAACCTGGGAGCGGTCCGTGGATCGTCGACGCGATCTCGATATGATGGCGCATCGATTGCCCAGCGGAAAATCCGTGAAGGTGAGCCCCGCCGCCGCGACGATCGCGAAGGCCGGTGCGGCGGCCGGTACACAAAATCATAAGTTGCCTCCAATTGATGTTGCACCCGGCAGCCGCTTCGGGTCAATATGCCCCGGGCCGAGATGTCTTGTCCGAACATCCTGAGTCGGAGGGGGCCATGGAGCAAGCCGCTGCAAACGCTGAAGCCACGCAGGCGCCGTACAACCAGTATGCGCAAGAGGTGCGTTTCGGCGTCGTCATGTACGGTGGTGTCTCGCTGGCCATCTACATCAACGGCGTGACCAACGAGTTGTACGAGATGGCGCTGGCGACGCCACGGGCCGGCGGCGGCGTAAAGACCGGCCATACCCGCGACGTCTACCGCAAGGCATCTTACCTGTTACGCGATCAGCAACTGCGCGAAAGCTATCTCGCGCATCTGCGCGACCCTAAGCAACCCGATCCGTTCGGTGACGGCGCGCAGCCAAACGACGATCAGCGCACCAGATTCGTGGTCGATACCATTTCCGGCACCTCGGCCGGCGGCATCAACGGGCTGTTTCTCGCCAAGGCGCTCGTCAACGGCCAGGAATTCGGGCCGTTGAAGGACCTTTGGATCACCGAGGGCGACATTGATGCCCTGCTCAACGACAAGGCCTCCTACAAGGACATCAAATTCGCCGAGACCGATACGCCTCCGCAATCGCTGCTCAACAGCGACCGGATGTATGTCAAGCTCCTTGACGCGCTGCGGGGCATGGAGCCTGCGATTCCGCCGATGAAGGACGGCAAATCGGCGCTGGTCGACGAGATCGACCTGTACGTCACGACGACCGACATCCGTGGCGCCGTGGTGCCGCTGCGCCTGTTCGACAAGGTCGTCTATGAGAAGCGCTACAAGCAGGTTTATCACTTCCAGTATGCGTCGGCCGGCAGCACGCCGCGCAACGACCTCGCGGACGCCAACAGTCCCCTTCTCGCATTCGCCGCGCGCTGCACGTCCTCGTTCCCGTTCGCCTTCGAGCCGATGTGCGTGAACGATGCCGAGCGACTATGCGACGCGCATCCGACCGAGGCCGGCGTCGAGGTCGAGAATTGGAAACGGTTCTTCACGGGCCTGTCGACCTCCGACATGACGACGCAGAACTGGCGCAAGCGCGCATTCGGGGACGGCGGCTATCTCGACAACAAGCCATTCAGCTACGTCTGCGAAGCCCTGTCATGGCGCCTCGGCGGGCTGCCGATGGAGCGCAAGCTTATCTATGTCGAGCCAGCGCCGTCTCATCCGGAAGACGAACGTCAGAACTTCGACCAGAAGCCCGATGCGATCCAAAACGCGTTCGCCGCGATCTTCTCCATTCCGCAGGACGAGACGATCCGCGAAAATCTCCAAACAGTGCTGACCCGCAACCGGCGCATCGAGCGGATTGAACAGCTCGTGCGCCAAGTTGAGGCCGACGTCGACGCCGACATCGAAGAACGCGATGACGATCCGTTCGCCCGTATCATCCTCCAAGAGGGCAAGGTGCCGGAGTGGCAATCGCGCGGCATGCGAGACATGATCAAGTATTACGGTGCGGCATTCCTGCCCTACTGGCGGCTGCGGATCATGACCGTCACCGACGACATTGCCGACCGTCTGGCCGATTGGTGGGACATCGATCGCCAGTCGGACCGGCTATATGCGTTGCGGGCCATGGTTCGCGTATGGCGCGAGGACAAGTACGACGAGAATCGGGATCCATCGGGCAAGAGCCGGAAGAGAACCGCCAACGCGTTCCTGTATTATTACGACGTGAAATACCGGCTGAGACGCGTCGGGTTCATCCTGCGAAAAGTGCATCAGCTGCTCGATCTCGCCGTAAAGCTCAAGTTGCCGCCGGAGCAACAACTTCTCTCTGAGATCGAGAAACGCCTAAAGGAGCGATGCGGACGCCGCAACCTGCCGCCAGCGAAGTTGACTTCCGATGCGGTCGCCGGCGCATTGCGTCACCTCGCCGACGGATTTGGCGAGGCGATGGGCGAGCTTCGCGACATCACGTGGCTGCCCGCGGACACTGAACATGAGGCAGCGAGAAAGGCTGCCGCCGACGAGCTCGACCGGGTGCTTCGTCTTCTCCTTGGCGAGAAGTCCAATACCACACTCAAGGAACTGAAGACGCCGGCCGGCGAAACGGTGCGGCTTCCTGAGCTGCCGCCTCCGAGCCCGCTTCGCACACTCCAGGAGAATGTTTTCGAGCGGGCAAAATTTCTGTATGTCAGCGCCGCGACGGCTTCAAAGACGAAGATTCAGGATCTCCTTGAGGCCGATGTCAAATTGTTGAAGGACAGATATGCCGAAGTCATAAGCCCCAAACCCCTAGCGTTAGGCCGAGCCTTGCTCGGCAACCCCAGGCTGGATCTTGAAGAGCGCGCTGAGGGCGCCAAGAAGGTGGTCATCCGTCTCGATGACGTTACTCTGGATGACTGCGCTGCGCTCAATACCGATGACGGGAGGACGGTGCGCAAGCTCATCGCCGAATATTATCTGCGGTTCGACGAGTATGATCAGATGAGCTTCCCGCTCTATTACGACACGGGCACCGGCGAGCCGGCGACCGTCGAGGTGCTGCGGGTCAGTCCCGAGGACGCCACCAGCCTGATCGACGAGCGTGCCGATGACGGCAGGCAGAAGCTGGCGGGGACGGCGCTGTTTCATTTCGGCGCCTTCCTCGACGAGAAGTGGCGGCGCAACGACATCATGTGGGGCCGGCTCGACGGCTGCGAGCGCGTGCTGGCCGCGTTGTTCTGTGCGGACGGTGACAAGGAGGTGAGAGAGGCGTTGCTTCAGGAGGCGCAGATCATCATCGTCCGCGAGGAGATGCAGCCTGAGCAATTTGACCAGTTGATCGAGCACTTCGCGCAGGCGCTGGCACAGCAAAACAAATCGACGCTCGGTCAGGCCGTTGAAGGACTGCTGGCTCACCTTGGGCCGCCCGGAAGCACGGCTCGCCAAACGCAAATCGGCCGGATCCTGAAGGCCCTCCTGGGCGACGCCGGGACCATCGAGTATCTGAAGGAATACTATGAGATCAACCGCAAGCCCGACACCGGCAAAACGCTGAAGACAAGCGCACGCGCGCTGACCATTACGGGCAAGATCCTTGAAGAAGCGGAGAAGAGTTACCACTCCCCGTTCTCCCGGATGGTGTGGATCACCCGCGCCGGCCGCGCGGTGCAGGCGCTGCTCGCGATCTCCATGCCCGGCAGCCTGCTCCGGGCCATATCCGGCCATTGGCTGATACTCCTCTACGTGTTCGAGGCGCTGATCGTCACCGGCGCCATATTGTTTTCCTCGCAGTCGACACTCAACTTTGGCCTCAGCGCGCTTGGTCTTACGGTCGTTCTTCACCTCGCAACACTGCTGACCGGAGACCTGATCGGCCGCAAGCGTGGACTGACCATCATCGTGGCGGCGCTGGTCAGTATCATTGTGCTTGGCCTGGCGGCGGTGGGGGCGTTCGCCCTTCTCAATCCGGGGCCCCATAGCGTGATGTGCACGGGCGGACCGCAGAAAGACATTTTGATCGTGAAGACATTGTGCGGACTGCTGTAGGGCGGACACCAACGTGCCTTCCCGCATATGCGGGGCGAGGGCCATTCGCATGCCTTCCTGGCCGAACTTTTGCGAATGTTAGAATCACAGGGGTGGTGGAGTACCCGAAGGAAACTGTAGCGAAAGGTCCCAGTGCTGGCCACGGAGAAGCCGCAGAAGCCATCAGAGACCTGATGGAGACCGTTACTATGTTCCGCGACCCAAGCGCGCCGAGGTGGTGTAGCCGTAGAGATAGCAGGCTGGCTAAACGCCCTGCTCGGGGAAAAGGCCTATCCAAACCAGGTCAAGGGAGCGTGGGGAAAGGTGGTAGCGGGGGTCCGCTGCGTCGCGAAACCCACTATTTCGGAAGCCCTGTTTTCCTATCGAAGGGCAGCCTAACTCATGACGGCAATCCTTTGGAGCTCGTCAAAAGCGCCGTTTGCATGGGATCATCGCCCGACTTGGATTTACCAGCAATTGGCGCATCAGGGCGCGCTGACCCAGCAGCCGAGCTAGTGCGCAGCTTTGCCGGCGAGGCGCATCCACTTCTCGGATAATGCGTTGGCGGCGCCGATCGGCGACGTTCGGATCGAACCGCTCGGGGCCCCAGAGACGCATAGGAAACAGCCCTCGCCTCTGCACCTCAGTGTTTTTGCTGAAAAGAGACTCGTCCAGCGCGGCATGTAGGGCTACTTCTTATCATTTCGTCACAAGATGTTTGGTCGGCGCAACCGTGCTTGCGGGAGGAGCCTCTGAAATTGAGAACGTCAACCAAGTATTCCAGCCCGATGGCCGGTTCGCCGCATCGAATTCGCCGTAGGCTTTGACGTTCAAATATCCCTGCATGTTTCCGACCGGGAAGAGGTATCCGACCTGAGGGCCGACACCGACGACCCGCGACCGGAAACCGCCCAAGATCGGACTTTGGCCAAAATCGTCGGTGACTTGTTGATAGAGATAGCCAACCAGGCCAACGAAGACCTGCTTCGAGAGAAACTGCGACGCGCCCCAGTCGAAATGGAAATCAATGCCGTTCTGATATTGAGTAGTTTGGTCCTTCAAATTGTAGGTGAAGCCGCCAACTCCGGAAAATTCGTGGCCCGTGGCGGGATTGAAGTAGGTGTACCCGCCGCCGGCATCGACGGCGCCATGACCAATCCCAATATTGGCGAGCCGGTTCGAATCGTAAGCCCCAACGGGAACATCACCCGTAATGTAGGTCATCCAGTTATGAACGCCCTCGTGCCACTTCAGACTCGCCGTCGGATACAAGTCTCCGAATCCTGTGGTGGTACCTGACAGGCTTCCCACGCGGTTTGCCAATACCATACCAGCCGCCCCCAACGTCAGCGCCCCATTAAGGTCGACATTATTTCGGCCGTACAAACCCATCATGCTGACCGCGAACTGTCCGCCAAGCACAGGTGTCGCGAAGGTATACGTCGGAGCAAGCAGCAACAGATCGGCCTGCGCATTCAGATTTAAATTCAGACTGACATTTATGTTTGGCGTGAACCTGCCGATTTGGATTTCTCTCGCTGCCGCGACATTGCCTCCGCCACTGACCGACGTGTGATAATAGATCGAGCCCAACGACCAGCCTGGTGTCGCAGGAACTGCCGCGAGGCTGCCAAACAATCCAGGAAGCCAGAACGAAACCCCGCCCTCATCGGCGCGCGCCATGTTAGGCGAGAGCGCAAGGACCGCGCTGCCTGCCATGAGCCCGATAAACCGAATTTTCAGGTCATTTCGTGCCATGGGAACCTCCGCGCGGCATTTGCGAATGCGGCTTGCAAGAGACTCCTTCGCACGCAAAAACGCGAGCGGCTGAGCCAACCGACATAGTTAGTTCATAGCTGGCGCAAGAAATCCATTGCAGAAGTGTCACAACCAAAGATTTTTCATCAGGATCGCTTTGATGGGAGATCCATCGGTGTATGCAGCGAGCACACCGCGACCATCATGCGCTTGAAGCTGATCGCGAACTTCTTGCTCATCGCCGATGCAAGCCTTTCGCGGGTCGCTCGGATGAGCGGCCCGCGCGACCGAGTATCCCCGGCTAATCGCGAATCAGTGCTCTCTGCGCCTCCATTTCGAGGTCTTCGTATGATGCCTTTTCGACGGTGACGCCGACCGCCTGGATGGCCCCGCCATGGAACGTGCCGGGCGTCTTGTATTCGGCGCTGACGGCGTCGCCACTGTCATAGCCGACGCAGAGGCCGTCGCCCGACAACGTGAACTTGGCCGGCTGCGTCTTCATCGGGCCTTCAGCAACCACCTTGTCGTTGACATACAGCTTCATCGTGCCCAGAGACTCGTGGTGCGGACCGGCCCCCGTGCGCGTGAACTCCATGCCGAGCGTGTACTTGCCGGGCTTCAGCTCCACCTTGGAGACGAACCTCTGCTCGGGCTTGATGCCGAGGAAGTTGTAGACGTAGTTGAGCTTGTGGTCCTTGATGAACAAAGCATGCCCGCCGAAGCGCGAGCCGTGGGCGAAGATTACGCCGCCGGCATTCGCATCTGTAACGTCGACATTGGCGAGGATCTTGTAGGACCGATTACGCACGTTGACAGCAACGCCTTCCGGCACCGGCGCCGTATCGGGATAATAGACGTAGCGGTCGCGGATCGGTTCTGCGGAGGGGCGCTCGACGGTAAGGAGTTCGGACGCGCTGCGGTCATCAATCGGCAACGCCAGATTGGCTCGGGCTTCCTCGTCCCACGCTTTCTTCAGCGCCTCCAGTTTCTCGGGATACTGGTTCGCCAGGTCGGTCGACTCCGAACGGTCCGCATCGACGTGGTAGAGCTGCCACTGGTCCTGATCGAAATGGCCCTTGCCGGTAAACGGGGCGTGGACCGCCGCAGCGAGCCAGCCGTCCTCCCACATCCCACGGGTGCCGAGCATGGAGTAGAACTGCCGCTTCTTCTGCGTCGGCGCATGCGGATCTGCATCGAACGTGTAGCGCATCGAAACTCCGGAGAGCGGGAACTGCTCCACGCCACGATAGACCTTTGGCATCTCCAGTCCCACGACATCGAGGATGGTCGGCACAATGTCGACCGAATGGTGGTACTGGTCGCGGATTTCGCCACGCGCCTTGATGCCCTTTGGCCACGAAATGATGAGCGGATCGGCCGTACCGCCGGAGTATTGCGCGTAGCGCTTGAACATCTGGAAGGGTGTCGAGAATGCGACAGCCCAGCCTGTGGGGAAATGGCCGTAGGTGTCCGGCCCCCCGAGCTTGTCGAACATCTTCATGTTCTCGGCGAGATCATCGGGATAGCCGTTGAAGAACTTGTTCTCGTTGACGGAACCGTTCGGCGTGCCTTCGCCAGAGGTGCCGTTGTCGGCGGCGTAGAGCACCATCGTGTTCTCAAGCTGCCCGGTCTTCTCCAGATAGTCGATGACACGGCCGATCTGCACGTCGGTGTATTCCGACAATCCCGCCCACACCTCGGCCATGTGCGAGAACAGCTTCTTCTCATCCGCATTGAGCGTGTTCCACGGGCGGACGTGATCGGCCGGGTTCGCCTGGGATTCCGGCATCGGATTGATCGGCGTCAGCTTGGTGTCCTTCGGCACGATGCCCTTCTCGATCATGCGCGCCAGCACCCAGGTGCGGTATGCCTCGTAACCATCGTCGAACTTGCCCTTGTACTTGGCGATGTACTGCTTCGGAGCCTGGTGGGGCGCGTGATTGGCCCCCGGGTTGTAGAACATGAACCACGGCTTCGAGGGAGTGGCGGCCTGCTGGTTCCGGATCATCTTGATTGCCTGGTCGGCGAGATCCTTGGAGAGATGGTAGCCCTGCTCCGGTGAGGCCGGCGGCTCGATGAAGTGATTATCCTCAACGAGGTCCGGATACCATTGATTGGTCTCGCCGCCGATGAATCCGTAATAGCGTTCGAATCCCTGGCCGAGTGGCCATGTCTTGCGGTCGCCGCCCTCGGCAACATCCTGCTCCGGAACGTTATGATTCTTGCCGAGCCAGAAAGTGCTGTAGCCATTGTCCTGAAGCACCTGCGCGATGGTCGCCGCTTGCGGCGGGATGCGGCCTGCCCAGCCCGGGAAGCCGTTGGAGCCCTCGGTGATGGCGGCCATGCCGTTCAAGGTGTGATTTCGCCCCGTCAGCAGCGTGGACCGGGTCGGCGAACAGAGCGCCACCGTGTGCCACTGCGTGTAGGTGATTCCGTTTTGCGCCAGCTTGTCGAGCGAGGGCATGTTGATCCGGCCGCCGTACGGCGACCAGGCGGCGAGCCCGGTGTCGTCGTAGAGCACGAACAGGATGTTCGGTGCGCCGGCTGGGGCCTTCTTCGGCGTGAACGGCCCCCAGTCGGCCTTTGAATCGCGGACATCGAGATTGATGACACCCTTGAAATCCTTGTACGGCCCCACGGGCTGCGGCTCCTGAGCCGATGCCGCGAAAGAGAGCAACGTGCCGAGCGCGCCGACGATCAGACGAGATATGCATTTCATGCTTGCAGCTCCTGTATGCCTGTCTCTGATACGTCATCCCACCTTGATTGCCCGGACTTCGGTCTCACGCTCGTCGACCCGGACAAGTGGCAGTTCGTCCGATTTGGTCACAGGCAGACTACGCAGGTAATCCATGATCGCTTGCCACTCCTTGATTTCTCGCAAGGCGCCCTGCTCCGGCGTGGTCGCGCCTCAAGGATTGACATCGAACTCCTTGAGTTTCTTCGCCGCGGTGCCGAACTGGCCGAGTTGGAAAACCGCCGCGCCCGCAGGCGAGAACGTGAAGGGCTCAAACGGCTCGGCCAGCAACTTGTCGAGGTAGCTGCGCGGCCCGACGCCGACGCTGACATGCGGATTGAAGCGATCGGCGGAGTTATTTGGAACGAACTGCGCGACATATTCGATGAGCCCCGGGTCGATGACGCGGTCATCGGGCGTTGTCACGAACGCGCCGGAAGCGCCGCTCGGCACTGTGAAGGGAGCCACGGCGGCGATCAGGTCCGCCTGCAGCTTGAGCAGCTCGGGCGTGGGCCTCGCAACAATCCCCGGGACACCGAGATCATTGCTTGGGGCATAGTAGTACTTGACGGCTTCGAGCTTCATCCCGGTGATATTGGCGCTGGCAAACACCTTTCCGGCGGCTTCATAGACCTTGTCGAGGTCGGCCGTGCGGACGAAACGCTGGATCATCGTCACGTGCGGCCGGTGCGCCGCATCCAGCGCAAAACCGCTCGGGAAGATTTTCAGGAGGCTTGCATTCGCGGCT
>DASREP010000061.1:0-16919 GCA_035652015.1 Bradyrhizobium sp.
ATGAGCGCGAGGCGACGGTGGCAAACGAGAGGGTTCACCGAGGAGAGCGCCTATAAGCCGTAAACCATCGCGCAGGGAAGGCCGGTGTGATCACCGCCTGTACCTGTGGACTCGCGCTTGCGCAGTTTTTTTCTGCGCGAGAGCCCCGGGTGCAGCGGCCACCCGGTCTTCCCTGCGCCCTCTGACTTTGGAGAGGGCAATATGACTGGCAAGGCTCGGGCGAAAGGCGTCGCGAGGATGCTGAAGCATGTCTACACTTTCTGGATTCGCAGCGATGATCGAACCACCGGGTTGTAGGGTGGGCAAAGGCGCGTATGCGCCGTGCCCACCGATTGTCCTTGCCTGGCGAGATAGGTGGGCACGCTGCGCTTTGCCCACCCTGCAGCTCGACGGTTACGCCGCAGCAGCCGCAACCACCTGCGCCAGCAGGAGTATGTTGTTCGAGATTCGAACGCCTCAATTGTTCAGCTTGGCACCCGCCATCAAGATGTCGCTCGCGAGCTGGCTGGAGCGGAGCGCGAATTCGTCGCGCAGCCGGCGCGCGGCGGCGGGGTCGCTTTCCAGCACGCGCTGGAACAGGCTGCGGGCGATGCGGATCACTGTGGAATATTCCAGTGCGGTCGCCGTCGAGGGACGGCGCATCGCGACCACCAGCGCGAGCTCACCGATCAGCGAGCCGGGCCCGGCCGTGACCTCGGCGGTCTCATCATTGATGCGGAACGAGCCGCGCTGCACGACATAGCCGCAGTCGGCCTCGTCGCCCTGGGTGAACAGCGTGTCGCCACTGGCCACGTCGCGCTGCTCGGAGCCGATCGCGAGCATGCGCAACGAGGCGCCGCCTAACAGATGCAGCGTCGGAACCCGTGCGAGGAGGGCGACATCATCGTCGATCGACATTCAGGACCGGGTGAATCGGGACACTTTTTGGGCGAATCGGTGTCCCAAATCGTATCACGGCACCAGTTTGTAGCCACCGGCTTCCGTTACCAGGATCTCGGGGTTGGCCGCGTCCTTCTCGATCTTCTGGCGCAGCCGATAGATATGGGTTTCCAGCGTATGGGTGGTGACCCCGGAATTATAGCCCCAGACCTCCTGCAAGAGCGTCTCACGCGACACCGGAAGCTGCCCGGCGCGGTAGAGGAACCTCAGGATCGCGGTCTCCTTCTCCGTCAGCCGGACCTTTCGTGCGTTAGGGCCGGTGAGCATCTTCGAACCTGGGCGGAAGCTGTACGGGCCGACCGAGAACACCGCGTCCTCGCTGGCCTCGTGCTGGCGCAGCTGCGCCCGGATGCGGGCGAGCAGTACGGCGAAGCGGAAGGGCTTTGCGACATAATCATTGGCGCCGGATTCGAGGCCCAGAATGGTATCGGAATCGGTGTCGTGCCCGGTCAGCATGATGATCGGCGCTTTGAAGCCACCCTTGCGCAGGGAGCGCACGACTTCGCGGCCATCGGTGTCGGGGAGACCAACATCCATCAGCACGAGATCGGGGGAATTGGCTTTGGCGGCGCTGGCGCCCTTGGCGCCGGTATCGACAGCAGAGGCCTCGAATTCGTCGTGCAGCGACAGCTGCTCCACCAACGTATCGCGCAGATCGGTATCGTCATCCACGATGAGGATCTTGCGGGCATTGGCCATAGGTACATCCTTTGAGAGGGCTGCGGCGGGAGCAGATAGGCTGACGGCCGGCCCGGTTTGGTTGAGGCCACCTCCAGTGGATACGCTGAAAGTAGGCGGCCCTTACCGATTCACAAGTCGGACCTGTACTTTACTCCATAAACCGGGGCCGTTCAGCTGAATGTCCTGTAATGCAGTCATAACGGCAAAGCGCCGCATCGGATCGCCGGAAATGATGAGAAGCGCAATAAAATCAAACAATTACAAGATGAAGATACACCCCCGAGCATTATCCAGCGTGACGATTCGTCCTGCCGCCGGCAATCCACGGCGCGGCTGGCTGACGGGCGGCGGCTTAACGATTCCGGTGGCGCTCGGGCGGGGCGGTATCCTCGCCAACAAGCGCGAGGGCGATGGCGGCACGCCGCGCGGCAGCTTCCGTCCGCGGCAGGTGTGGTGGCGCGCCGACCGTCATGTCCGGCCGCGGACCCACCTGCCCGTGCGCCCGATCAGGCTCGAGGACGCCTGGTGCGAAGACCCCGGCAGCCGCCACTATAACAGGCCGCTGCGGCTGAAGGCCGGCAGCGGCGGCGATCGGCTGACGCGCGCCGATCATCTCTATGATTTCATTGTCGAGATCGATCACAACACAAAGCCGCGCATTGCCGGGCGCGGCAGTGCCGTGTTCCTGCATCTGGCGCGACCGAATTATGCGCCGACGGCCGGCTGCGTATCCATGGGCAGAGCGGCGATGCTGCAGCTGTTGCGGCGGCTGTCGCGGAAAACCAAAATCGTGATCGGGTGAGGGCCTCATATGCTTGGACAGGATCAGATCGAAACCGCCTCGCGGCTGCTGCATGGCCATTGGCGCGCCGGCACCAAGATCGGCGCGCTCGACGAGCTGATCCGTCCGCACGGCCGCACAGAAGCTTATGCCATTCAAGCCATGCTCGAGCGCTACTCCCGCGAAAAACTGTTCGGCTGGAAGATTGCGGCAACCAGCGAGGCAGGGCAGCGTCATATCAATGTCGCCGGCCCCCTGGCCGGCCGTATCCTCGCCGAGACCGTCTTGCCCGATGGCGGCACGGCTTCCATGGCGGGCAACGAGATGCGCGTTGCCGAGCCGGAATTCGCGTTCCGCATGGGGAGGGATCTGCCGCCGCGCGCCAAGCCTTTCTCGGTCGCGGAGGTGCTTGAAGCCGTGGCGAGCCTGCACCCGGCAATCGAAATTCCCGACTCGCGCTTTGCCGATTTTGTCTCGGCCGGCGAGGCGCAGCTGATCGCCGACAATGCCTGCGCGCATCTGTTTGTGCTGGGTGAAGCGACCACGGCGGACTGGCGTGCGCGCGACCTCGTCGAGGAGCGGCCGCGCATCACGCTGCGGGGCGAACACTATGTCGGCCACGGCAAGAACGTGCTCGGCGATCCGCGCGCAGCCCTCACCTGGCTCGCCAATGAGCTGCGCAGCCTCGGCATCACCCTGCGCGCCGGCGAAGTGGTGACGACCGGCACCTGTCATCCACCATTGCCGATCGCATCAGGCGACCGGATGGACGCGGATTTTGGCGTGCTCGGGAAAGTGTCGGTGGGGTTTGAGTGATGCTCGTCGTCCCGGCGAAAGCCGGGACCCATAACCACAGGATTTAATGTTGCGAAGATCGTCTGCCACCGAGTGCCACAGAGAGACTCCGCGGTATGGGTCCCGGCCTTCGCCGGGACGACAGCAACTACCGATGCCCGAAAATCGCGGATCCCACACGGATATGCGTCGCGCCGAATTGGATCGCGGTGGCGAAATCCGCGCTCATGCCCATCGAGAGTTTGGCGAGCCCATTGCGTGCGGCGATCTTCGCGGTCAGCGCGAAATGCGGGCCCGGCGCCTCGTTGACCGGCGGAATGCACATCAGCCCGGAAATGTTCAGTCCATAGGTCTCGCGACAGCTCTTGATGAACGCGTCGGCTTCGGCAGGTGCAACGCCCGCCTTCTGCGGCTCCTCGCCGGTGTTGATCTGCACAAACAGCTCGGGATGCTTTTTTTGAGATTCGATCTCTTTGGCTAACGCTTGGCAAATGCTCGGACGGTCCACCGAATGAATGGCATGAAACAGCGCGACCGCCTCTTTCGCCTTGTTCGATTGCAAGGGTCCGATCAGATGCAGCACGATATCGGAGTAACCACT
The DNA here is from genome assembly GCA_035652015.1 of Bradyrhizobium sp. Classification (GTDB taxonomy): domain Bacteria; phylum Pseudomonadota; class Alphaproteobacteria; order Rhizobiales; family Xanthobacteraceae; genus Bradyrhizobium. The sequence continues at coordinate 3,798 of DASREP010000061.1, forward strand.
CATTAACGCGGGCCACTTTGCCTTGGCTTCCTGGACGCGGTTTTCGCCGAAGACGCGCTGGCCGCTTTCGATCACCGGCATGATCGCGTCGGCCGCGAAGGTTTTCGAAACGGCAATCAGCGTCACCGATGAACGCTCCCGGCCGGCCTCGCGGCAGGCTCGCGCGATCTCCTGTTCGACCGCAACCAGCGCGTTTGGTGAATGCGACGTTACGTCGGAAAATTTTTCAGAGGTCATGACAGCTTACACAGACGTAGTTTTACGGAGGTCGCTCGAATTTTATGGAGTTCGGGAAAGGCTTCTTGAACCATTCCGCCTAGCGTCGCCCCGGGGGTAGGGATCGCGATGTCTCGGGTCAGTTTCAACCGTAAACGAGTGAAACTCAAGCAGCTCTTGGGGATCCGCGCGCGGCTTGCGCTGCTTGCGGTGATCCTGGTTGCGCCCTTGATGCTGGAACGCGCCCGCTCGCTGGAAGACGCGCGTGCCAGACAGATTGCCGCCGCAGCGGACGAATTCTCCACCCTCGCCAAACACAGCGCCAATACCGAACGCGAGGTGATCTCCTCGGTCGAGACCGTGCTGCGATCGGCGGCCTATATCAGGGCGACGTCCGGCGGCATCGCCAAGAGTTGCGACATGCTGCGCGCCAGCCTGCCGCGCAACCTGCCCTGGATCCGCAACATCCTGATTGTGGGCGGTGACGGACGCGTGCAGTGCTCGACCAGCAACACCTCCGTCGGCGTCGACCTGAGCGACCGCGCCTATCTGCAGCAGGCGCGGGCAACGCACGACTTCGTCTTCAGCGACTTTATCTTCGCACGACAGAGCCACGTGCCCGTCGTGATGGCAGCCTATCCGGTCGCCGCGCTCAATAGCGAGAACGACGCCGTGGTGCTTGCCTCCATCAGTCTCGACTGGATGTCGAAGGTGATGAGCAATCTCGGCGGCCGGCCCGGCGTGTCGGCCGTGCTGGTCGACGGCAACGGCGTCGTGCTCGCCGCGGCATCCGATCAGGATCATATGGTCGGCAAATCGCTGGACGAGCTGCCGCTGTTGTCGGCGATCGCCGAGCCGGCGCTGACCTCGAGCCAGGACGAAGGGTCGCTTTCTTTCACCGCGGCTGACGGCTCCAAGCGCGCCATCAGCTTTGCGCGCATCGCCGGCACCAGCGCGCGCCTGATCGTCTCCAATGACGAGGAGGAGGCGACCGCGGCGATCGACCGCAATATCCGCACCGCCTATCTGCAGCTCGGCCTTGTCAGCCTGTTCGTGCTGCTGGGCGCGCTGATCGCGGCCGAAACGCTCATCATCAAGCCGATCGAGCTATTGGCCGGCACCGCCAAGCGATTTGGCCAGGGCGACTGGTCGGCACGCGCGAGCCGCGAACGGCTGCCCTCGGAGTTCGTGCCGCTGGCCCGCTCCTTCAACGCCATGGCGGCGCGGCTCAGCCAGCGCGAGCGCGAGCTGCTGGCCACCAACGACCGCCTCACGGTGATGGCCTCGATCGACATGCTGTCCGGGCTCGCCAACCGGCGCGGCTTCCAGAGCCGGCTGGACTATGAATGGATGAAGGCCCAGCAACATGGCTCGCAGCTGGCCCTGCTGATGATCGATGTCGATCATTTCAAGCTCTACAACGACACCTATGGCCATCCCGAGGGCGACGCGTGCCTGGCCCGGCTCGGCGAGACCCTGTCGGGAATTGCCGCGGAAAACCTTGGCTTCGCCGCCCGCTATGGCGGGGAGGAGTTTTGCCTGCTGCTGCCGAACATGGACGCCAACCGTGCCCGTGAGATCGGCGAGTCGGTCCGCGCGACGATCCAGGCGCTCAATCTGCCGCACCGGACCTCGTTGCATCTATGCGTCACGGTCAGCATCGGCGTGGCCGCGACCGCGCCGAATGACAGCCAGCGGCCCGGCGATCTGATCGAGGCGGCCGATGCCGCGCTCTATGCCGCCAAGCACCGCGGCCGCAACACCGTGGTCGAGCACGGCTTTGTACGGTCGGGCGATGGCGGCGACGGTATTGCGATGGCGGTCTGACCGGCGGGACTGGAAAGGCTTTTGCGGACTTCGACCGTTGACCGTGCGGCCGCTTTTGTGGCCTAGTCCGCCGTCTTTATGGACGGCCCGAATCCACGAAAACCCAAGCGATTCCATGAGTTCCGAACGCTATAACGCCCGCGAAGCCGAACCGCGCTGGCAACGCCAGTGGGACGAGAAGGCGATCTTCGCCTCCAAGAACGACGATCCCAGGCCGAAATACTATGTGCTGGAGATGTTCCCCTACCCGTCCGGGCGCATCCATATCGGCCATGTCCGCAACTACACGCTTGGCGACGTGCTCGCGCGCTACATGCGCGCCAAGGGCTTCAACGTGATCCATCCCATGGGCTGGGACGCCTTCGGCCTGCCGGCGGAGAACGCCGCGATCGAGCGCAAGGTCGCGCCCAAGCAGTGGACCTACGACAACATCGCCGCGATGAAGAAGCAGCTGCGCTCGATCGGGCTGTCGCTCGACTGGTCGCGCGAATTCGCCACCTGCGATCCCTCCTACTACAAGCATCAGCAGAAGCTGTTCCTGGACTTCCTGGCCGCCGGACTTGCCGAGCGCGAGCAGCGCAAGGTCAACTGGGATCCGGTCGACATGACCGTGCTCGCCAATGAGCAGGTGATCGACGGCCGCGGCTGGCGCTCGGGCGCTGTGGTCGAGCAGCGGGAGATGAACCAGTGGGTGTTCAAGATCACCAGATACGCCCAGGAGCTCCTGGACGCGATCGACACGCTGGACCGCTGGCCCGACAAGGTCAGGCTGATGCAGCGCAACTGGATCGGCCGCTCCGAGGGCCTCTTGATCCGCTTTGCGCTGGATGCCGCCACGACGCCTGCCGGCGAAACCGAGCTGAAGATCTTCACGACGCGCCCCGACACGCTGTTCGGTGCGAAGTTCATGGCGATCTCGGCCGACCACCCGCTGGCGCAGGCGGCCGCGGCCAAGGACCCAAAGCTTGCGGAGTTCATTGCCGAGATCAAGCGCATCGGCACGGCGCAAGAGGTCATCGATACCGCCGAGAAGCAGGGCTACGACACCGGCATCCGCGCCATCCACCCGTTCGATCCCGGCTGGAAGCTGCCGGTCTATGTCGCGAATTTCGTGCTGATGGAATATGGCACCGGCGCCATCTTTGGCTGCCCGGCACACGACCAGCGCGACCTCGACTTCGTCAACAAATACGGCCTGGGCAATACGCCGGTGGTGTGCCCGGAGGGGCAGGATCCCAAGAGCTTCGTGATCACCGACACCGCCTATGACGGTGACGGCTGCATGATCAATTCGCGCTTCCTCGACGGCATGACCATCGACGCCGCCAAGGAAGAAGTCGCCAGGCGCCTGGAAAGCGAACTGCGCGGCAACGCGCCGGTCGGCGAGCGCCAGGTCAATTTCCGCCTGCGCGACTGGGGCATCTCGCGGCAGCGCTATTGGGGCTGCCCGATCCCGGTGATCCATTGCGAAAAATGCGACGTGGTGCCGGTGCCGGAGAAGGACCTGCCGGTCAAGCTGCCGGAGGACGTCAGCTTCGACAGACCGGGCAATGCGCTCGACCATCACCCGACCTGGAAGCACGTCACCTGCCCGCAATGCGGCGGCAAGGCGGTGCGCGAGACCGACACCATGGACACCTTCGTCGATTCGTCCTGGTACTTCGCGCGCTTCACCGATCCCTGGAACGAGCAGGCGCCGACCACGCGCCCCGTCGCCGATCGGCTGATGCCGGTCGACCAATATATCGGCGGCGTTGAGCACGCGATCCTTCACCTGCTCTACAGCCGTTTCTTCACCCGCGCGATGAAGGCCACTGGCCACATCGACATGGACGAGCCGTTCGCCGGCATGTTCACGCAGGGTATGGTGGTGCACGAGACCTATCAGAAGGAAGACGGCACCTACGTGACCCCGGCCGAGGTGAAGATCGAGACCGGCGGCAACGGCCGCCGCGCCGTCACGATCGCCACCGGCGAGGAGGTCACGATCGGCTCGATCGAGAAGATGTCGAAGTCGAAAAAGAACACCGTCGACCCCGACGACATCATCGCGACCTATGGCGCCGACGTCGCGCGCTGGTTCATGCTGTCGGACTCCCCGCCCGATCGCGACGTGATCTGGAGCGACGAGCGGGTGCAGGGCGCGGCGCGCTTCGTGCAGCGGCTGTGGCGCGTGGTCAATGAGTCCGTCGAGATCGCCGGGACGACGGCAACGGTCCGGCCGGCAAGCTTCGGTGCGGAAGCTCTCGCCTTGCGCAAGGCTGCGCACGGCGCACTCGACAAGGTGTCGACCGGCATCGAGCGGCTGCACTTCAACGTCTGCCTTGCCCATATCCGTGAGTTCACCAACGCGCTCGCCGAGACGCTGGCCAGGATGTCCGACAAGGGGGGGCAGCCGCCGGTCGATCTCGCTTGGGCTATCCGCGAGGCCGCCACCATCCTCGTCCAGCTGATTGCCCCGATGATGCCGCATCTGGCGGAGGAATGCTGGAAGGTGCTGGGCCAGGGCGGGCTGATCTCTGAGGCCGATTGGCCGCAAATCGAACGCGATCTGCTGGTTGAAGACAATGTCACCCTGGTGGTCCAGGTGAACGGCAAGAAACGGGGCGAGGTCACCGTACCCAAGGCGGCCCAGAATGCCGAAATTGAGGCTGCCGTTTTGGCGCTCGATGCGGTAAAAGCCGCGCTGGGGGACAAACCCGTCCGTAAAGTCATTATCGTTCCCATGAGGATCGTGAATGTGGTTGGCTAGAATCCGCATCGCCCTCCGGCTTGTCGCCGTGCTTGCTTTGGCGGCAACGACGGCCGGTTGCTTCCAGCCGATGTATGCCGAGCACACCGACGGCACGCCGGACCTGCGCGAGAAGCTCCTGGGGGTCGAGGTTCCGCCGGTCGACAAGCCCAACGGCTCGCGCGAGGCCCGGGTCGGCGTCGAGATCCGCAACGCACTGGCGTTCAAGCTCTACGGCAACGCCACCGGCATGCCGCCGACCCATCGCCTGATCCTGCAATTCGCCAGCAGCAAGTCCTCGCTGATGGTCAACCAGAACACCGGCCTGCCGACCAGCGAGAATTTTGGGATCAATGCGCAATACAATTTGATCGAGATCGCCTCCAACAAATCAGTCATGAGCGGCTCGAGCTTCGCCCAGGTCTCGTATGACCTGCCGGGCTCCTATCAGCGCTTCGCCCGCACGCGCGCCTTGCGCGATGCCGAGGACCGCGCCGCACAGGAGGTCGCGGAAAAGATCCAGACCCGGCTTGCCGCCTTCTTTACGGCCGGCACCTGACGCGTCACTCGTTCAGGCAAACGCTGCCGCACGGTCACCGGCGGTGGCAACCTATGCTTCGGTCCTAGATGGTCGCGCTGCGCGGAAGAGAGATCGATGCCTATCTTGCCAGGCCCGACCCAGGCCGGCCGATCATCCTGCTGTATGGACCGGATACGGGCTTGGTGCGCGAACGCGCCGATGCGTTGATCGCGTCCGCCGTTGACGATCCCAACGATCCTTTCTCGCTGGTCAAGCTCGACGGCGACGAGCTCGCCGCCGAGCCGTCACGGCTTGTCGAGGAAGCGCTCACCATCCCGCTGTTCGGCGGCCGGCGCGCCATCCGGGTGCGCGCCGGCTCGCGCAGCTTCGCGTCCGGCGTCGACACGCTGGCCGAAACGCCGCTGAAGGATTGCCGGATCGTGATCGAGGCCGGGGATCTCCGGGCCGAATCGCCGCTGCGCAAAGCCTGCGAGCGGGCCAAGACGGCCGTGGCGATCGCCTGCTATCCCGACACCGAACGCGATCTGGCAAAACTGATCGACGACGAGCTGCGCCTCGCCAATTTGCGGATCGCGCCCGACGCGCGGGCGACGCTCATGACATTGCTCGGCGGCGACCGCCAGGCCTCGCGCAACGAGCTGCGCAAGCTGACGCTGTTTGCCCATGGCGAAGGGGAGGTGACGCTGGACCACGTCATGGCTGTCGTTGCCGACGCCTCCGAGCTCAAGCTCGACCCGATCGTCGATGGCGCCTTCGCGGGCAAGCCGGAGCTGGTGGAAAGCGAGTTCGCCAAGGCAATGATCGCCGGCACCTATCCCGGCGTGATCATGACGGCCGCACAGCGCCAAGCGGCCTGGCTGCACAAATCCGCGCTCGCTCTGGCTGAAGGCACGCCAATGTCGAGCTTGCTCGAGGGCGGCTATCCCCGGCTGCATTTTTCCCGCAAGGCCGCGGTCGAGGCGGCGCTGCGCAATCTCACGCCCGAGCGGCTGGTTGCGATCATTGATCAGCTTGCGACCGCGGCGCTCGAGGCGCGCAAGCAGGCCTCGCTCGGCGCGGTCATTACGCAACGTGCACTGATGTCGATCGCGGTGAATGCGCGGCGGCGGGGATAGTCATTCCGGAGCGCGCAAAGCGTGAACCCGGCATCGCGCGCCACAACCTCTGGATTCCGGGCTCGCTCGCGATGCGAGCGCCCCGGAATGACGGTGGTTAAGCCCCCCGCGCCAGGCGCTTCATCACTTCATCGAGCTGCTCGAGATTGCGATAGCTGATCTGCACCGTGCCGCCGGGATCGCGGTGATTGACGCTGACCGCAAGCCCCAACGCGTCGCTGACCCGTTTCTCCAGCGCGACCGTATCGGGGTCCTTCACCTTCGCGCCGGTGCGCGCCTTTTGCGGCTTGCGTTCAGGGACTCCCTCCCCATGCGCCAAGGCCTCGACCTGGCGGACGTTGAGCCCCTCCTCCACAATGCGCTTGGCGGCGCTGAGCGGATCCGGCACGTTGATCAGCGCACGCGCGTGTCCTGCCGACAACTGTCCGGTCGCGATGAAGGCCTGCACTTCGGCCGGGAGCTTCGTCAGGCGCATCATGTTGGCGACATGGCTGCGGCTCTTGCCGACGATCTTGGCGATCTCTTCCTGGTTGCGTTTGAACTCGTTGGCGAGCGCGTGATAGCCCTGCGCCTCCTCCATCGGATTGAGGTCCTCGCGCTGAACGTTCTCGATGATCGCGATCTCCAGCGCATCGCTGTCGCTGACGTCGACGGGAACGATCGGCACCTCATGGAGACTCGCCGCCTGTGCAGCGCGCCAGCGCCGCTCGCCGGCGATGATTTCGAAACGGTCATGCGCCCCGCGCACCGGCCGCACCACGATCGGCTGGATCACGCCATGCTGCCGGATCGAGTCGGTAAGCTCGGCAAGCTCCGCGTCGGAAAAAGTGCGGCGCGGGTTGCGCGGGTTTGGCTTCAAGAACTCGATCGGCACCTTGCGCTGCCCGCGCGGGCGCTCGACGTGCGCGGCTTCGCCGCCGACATCGCCGATCAGACTTGCAAGACCGCGGCCCAGTCGCGAACGCGCTTCGTCGGCCATCGCCAGCTCCCTTGGATTCAACTTGAGCGCTCCTGTCCCTCGCCGTCATCCCGGGCGCTCGCCTAGGCGAGCGAACCCAGAATCTCGAACTGCAATTTCACAACCTCTGGATTCCAGTTCGATCCGCCAAGGCGGATCGTCCGGAACGACGTCAAGCTTGGCTCAACTCGCCCGCAGCTCGCGCTCGCGCTGGATCACTTCGGTGGCCAGCTTGAGATAGGCTTCGCTGCCGACACATTTGAGGTCGTAGACCAGGACCGGCTTGCCGTAGGACGGAGCCTCCGAGATCCGGACATTGCGCGGGATCATGGTCTTGTAGACCTTGGTCCCCATGAACTGCCGGACGTCGGCAACGACCTGGTTCGACAGATTATTGCGGGAGTCGAACATGGTCAGAACGATGCCGTGGATGGAAAGGTTCGGATTGAGGGTCGAGCGCACCTGCTCGACCGTCGACAGCAGCTGCGACAGACCTTCCAGCGCGAAGAACTCGCACTGCAGCGGTACCAGGATTGCATCGGATGCCGCCATCGCATTCACCGTGAGCAGGTTGAGCGAGGGCGGACAGTCGATCAGCACATAGGTGTAATCGTTGTCCGGCGAGACGTTGTTGTTCAGGGCCCCGATCGCATCGCGCAGGCGGAAGGCGCGGCCGGGGGTCGTGCCGAGCTCGAGCTCAAGGCCCGAGAGATCCATGGTCGAGGGTGCGATGTGCAGCCGGGGCACGGCGGTTGCGACGACGGCCTCGCGCAGGCTCGCCTCGCCGATCAGCACGTCATAGGTTGAGCAGCTGCGGTTGCGCCGGTCGATGCCAAGGCCGGTCGAGGCATTGCCCTGCGGATCGAGGTCGACGATCAGGACCCTCTCTCCAATTGCAGCGAGTGCTGTTCCGAGATTGATCGCGGTGGTTGTCTTTCCAACGCCGCCCTTTTGGTTGGCCAGCGCCAGGATGCGCGGATGGCCCGCTGGAACCGGAGCGCTATCTTCTTGATACACTTGATCAATTACGGTCATCGGCGATTGCCATCTGCTGTCGCGAACCTTATTTCCGCCGCTCGATCCGGTCGAGTTCGACGATCCAGCCTTGTCCGCCCGTACGGCTGGAAGTGAGCTTCGGCTCGATATTCCAACATCTGGTGGCTTCGGTCAATTCTACCTCAACATCTTGACCTTTTAAAAACAGCGCTTTCGCGCCCTTCCGCACCAGCGGCTCTGCAAAGCCGATGAGTTGATTTAACGGAGCCAGCGCCCGCGCGGTGACACAATCGACGGGGCCAGCGAATCTATCCACAGTATGTCCGATATCGGCGAGGTGCACCACGCCCGGCGAGCCGGTGATTCGCAACGACTCACGCAAAAAAGCAGCCTTCTTGGCATTGCGCTCAACCAGGTGAACGCGTGCGCCCTCCGTCTCGGCCAAGGCACAGGCCAGCACAATCCCCGGGAAGCCGCCACCGCTACCGAGGTCGACCCAGATTTTGGCGTGCGGTGCCAGCTCCAGCAACTGTAGGGAATCGGCGACGTGACGAGTCCACAGCTGGGGTAGGGTCGACGGCGCGACGAGATTGGTCTTGGCCTGCCACTCCATCAGGAGCTCCAGATAGCGATCGAGCCGTTTTTCCGTTTCACGTGAAACGGGTGTCAGCGCCAAGGCCGCTGCTTTGTCGGCGCCGATGGCTTTGGCATCGGCCAAGCCAACGGCCGATCTCTCACCCGCCTTAGTGGTCCGGCCTGTTCCCTGCCCTTGTTTCACGTGAAACACCTACGCGCCGGCGCGAGCCGCTTTCCGCCGCGACTCGCGGCGCAGATAAGCCGCCAGGATACCCAGGGCAGCCGGTGTCATTCCATCAATCCGGCCCGCCTGCCCGACGGTCCAAGGCCGGGCTGCTCCGAGCTTCGCTCTCACCTCGTTGGAGAGCCCAGGCACCTGGCCGTAGTCAATATCGGCCAGCACCAAGGCCTCGTCACGCCGGAACGCATCGACGTCCGCCGTCTGGCGCTTGAGGTAGACATCGTACTTTGCATCGATCTCAAGGTGGACGGCGATGCCAGGTTCAATGACCGACAGCTCCGGCCAGATACGCTGGACCTCAGCCCAGCCGATCTCTGGATAGGCCAGCAGTTCAAAGGCCGACCGGCGATGGCCATCCTTGTTGAGCGTCATCCCGTGTCTGGCGGCCTGGTTCGGGGTAAGGGTCAGCGACTTGGCGAGCGACCTGGCGGCTTCGAGTGCCGCCATCTTCGCCGCGTGGCGGACCCTGCGGACTTCGCCGACGCAGCCGAGCGCAATGCCCTTGTTGGTCAGGCGCTGATCGGCATTGTCGGCCCGCAGGGTCAGCCGATATTCAGCGCGCGAGGTGAACATCCGGTACGGTTCGGAGACGCCGCGAGTCACGAGGTCATCGATCATCACTCCGAGATAACCGTCGGCGCGATCGAACACGATCCCGCTCGATCCGCCGGCGCTCAAAGCCGCATTGAGGCCCGCGACGATGCCCTGCGCCGCCGCCTCCTCATAACCGGTGGTGCCATTGATCTGGCCAGCCAGGAACAGGCCCGGCAGCCGCTTCGCCTCGAGGGTCGGATCAAGCTCGCGCGGATCGATGTGGTCGTACTCGATGGCATAGCCTGGCCGGATCATCCGCACCCGCTCCAGACCGGGAATGGTCGGCAGGATCGCAAGCTGAACGTCCTCGGGCAGCGAGGTCGAGATGCCGTTCGGATAGACGGTGCTATCGTCAAGCCCTTCGGGCTCCAGAAAGATCTGGTGACCATCGCGGTCGCCGAAGCGGACGATCTTGTCCTCGACCGACGGGCAGTAGCGTGGGCCGGTGCTCTTGATCTGGCCCGAATACATGGGCGAGCGATGCACATTGGCCCGGATCACCTCATGAGTGGCCGGGGTGGTCCGCGTAATTCCACACTGGATCTGAGGGGTGGTGATGCGGTCGGTCAGGACGGAGAATGGCTCCGGTGGATCGTCACCCGGCTGCATTTCCACACCCGCCCAGTCGATGGTGGTGCCATCGAGCCGTGGCGGCGTACCCGTCTTCAGACGCCCGAGCTTGAACCCTGCCCGCTCAAACGACTTGGATAGACCCAACGCCGGCGCCTCACCCACCCGGCCGGCTGGCCAGTTCTTCTCACCAAGGTGGATCAGGCCCCGCAAGAACGTGCCGGTGGTGACGACGACCGAACCACAGCTGAGCTCACGTCCGTCAGCCAGCCGGATGCCGGTGATCCGTCCGTCCGAAACCAGAAGCTCGTCTGCCTCACCCTCAATGACACGGAGATTCGCTGTCTCACGAATGGCAGCCTGCATGGCGGCCGCGTAGAGCTTGCGGTCGGCCTGGGCGCGGGGTCCTCGGACGGCTGGGCCCTTACGGCGGTTCAAAACCCGGAACTGGATGCCACCGGCATCGGCCACTCGGCCCATCAGGCCGTCCAGCGCATCTACTTCGCGAACCAGATGGCCTTTACCCAAGCCTCCGATCGCGGGATTGCAGGACATGGCGCCGATGGTGGCAAAGCGGTGCGTCACGAGTGCCATAGCGGCGCCCATGCGGGCAGCGGCAGCCGCAGCTTCACAGCCGGCATGGCCGCCGCCAACCACAATGACATCGAATGAACCTGCGCTCATGGCGCCGACTTCTATCGCGAGATAGCAAAAGTCGAAAGACGTTTCACGCCGATTAGGGAGCGAGCGAGTGTTTCACGCGAAACGCCGAAGGGTCTCGAAGGCGCTGTTTCACGTGAAACACATTCTTCACGCTGAAGCGAAACTCGTCATTGACGCGGGCAGCACCTTACTTCCCGATACAGAACTCACGGAAGATCACATCGAGAATGTCCTCGACATCGACCCGGCCCAGTAGCCGTCCCAGCGCATAGGCCGCGCGGCGCAGTTCTTCCGCAGCCAGTTCCTCGCCCTGGCCAATCACACTGGTGCTGCGCCGCAGAGCCTCCGCGGTCTCCTGTAGCAGCCTCCGCTGCCGATCCCTGGTGATTAGGCCGCTCTCCTGCCGACCGAAAAACGCCTCCGCAAAACCGACCAGTGCCGCCACAAGCTCAGTGACACCGTCGCCATGGGCGGCGGACATCCTGAAGCGCGGGCGTTCGGCATCTCGGTTTTCGACTGGGTCTTTGGCCGACCCGCTCAGGTCGATCTTATTCCGCACCAGCCAGACCGGCGCCGAACTGTCATCGGGCGGCAAGACGTCATCCGCATCAGTCAGCCAGAGAACCAGATCGGCTGCGGCAGCCCGGGCCTTCGCTCGGCGTACCCCCTCCTGCTCCACGGGATCCTCGGTCTCGCGGATACCGGCCGTGTCGATCACGGTGACCGGATAGCCGTCGAGATCGAGCTGGACCTCGATCACGTCCCGCGTGGTGCCGGCATGGGGCGAAACGATCGCGACCTCACGCCGAGCCAGCTGGTTCATCAAAGTGGACTTGCCGACATTCGGCGGGCCGGCAATCGCGACGACGAGTCCGTCGCGCATCCGCTCGCCTCTGCCCTCCATCGCCAGCGCACCTTCGATCTCCTCGAGCAGCGTCGCCACCTTTGCGAGCGCCGGCGTGATCAGCTGCGTCGGCACGTCGCCTTCATCGGCGAAATCGATGCCGGCCTCAAACAGCGCCTGCGCCTCGATGATGCGGGCGCGCCAGTCTCGCGCTCTGTCGCCAAGCAGCCCCGTCAACTGGCGCAACGCCTGACGGCGCTGCCGATCCGTGTCGGCATGAATGAGATCGTCGAGCCCTTCGGCTTCGGTCAGGTCGAGCTTGCCATTCTCAAATGCACGACGCGTGAACTCGCCGGGCTCGGCTGGACGCACATTGTCGATTCCCGAAAGAGCCGCGAAGACCGAGGCAAGCACAGCGCGTCCGCCATGGACATGGAGTTCTGCGACATCTTCGCCGGTCGCGCTCGCCGGCCCGGGGAACCATAGCACCACCGCATCATCAATCGGGGCGGCTGCTCCATCACGCAGCAAGGCCCGCGTTGCCTGGCGGGGTGTGGGAATTTTCCCCGCAAGCAACCGCAACGCAAAGCCGGCCTGAGGTCCGGAAATTCTGACCAAGGCTATCGCGCTTGGCGGCCGGCCGGAGGAAAGCGCAAAGATGGTCTGGTCACCAGGATGCATCGCGCTCGTGTTTGTCTCGCCGCCCCCGCGAAGGCAACCGTCAATAGGGGATCATCTCGAGCAACGATGCTCTCGAGCGAAGCATCCCTCGTTCAGGCAGCCTTCTCCTGAATTGTTGCATTGCAATAACATTAGCACGGTATCCAAACAGAAAGGGCGCCCGCTCGCGCAGACGCCCTTTCCGAAACTCATTCCGCCGACGTCAGGTGTTCATCGACTCGAAGAACTCGCCGTTGTTCTTGGTGTTGCGGAGCTTGTCGAGCAGGAAGTCGATCGCGTCCATAGTGCCCATCGGATTGAGGATCCGGCGCAGCACGTACATCTTCTTCAATAGCTGCGGATCCGTGATCAGCTCCTCCTTCCGGGTGCCGGAGCGGGAGATGTCGATCGCCGGGAAGGTGCGCTTGTCCGAGACCTTGCGATCGAGGATCAGCTCCGAGTTACCGGTGCCCTTGAATTCTTCGAAGATCACTTCGTCCATGCGGCTGCCGGTATCGACCAGGGCGGTCGCGATGATCGTGAGCGAGCCACCCTCCTCGATATTGCGCGCGGCGCCGAAGAAGCGCTTT
>DASREP010000062.1:0-16746 GCA_035652015.1 Bradyrhizobium sp.
GAAGCTGGAACACGTTCTTCGCCAAATCCAAACCAATTGTGGTAATCTTCATCATGGACGGCTCCCTTTGTCTGGTCGACTCAACACCGCCAGTCTGGCACATCGATGCCGTTCGGGGGCCGTCCACCCCATCATTGCGAGCGAAGCGAAGCGATCCAGGGTTTTCGCGATGGCCCTGGATTGCTTCGTCGCTTCGCTCCTCGCAATGACGGCCTAAATGGCCGTCACTTCTTCACCAGCGGGCAGCGCGACTGCTCGAGGGACTGGAACGCCTGGTCGCCGGGAACCGTCGCCAGCAGCTTGTAATCATCCCAGCGCCCCTTCGATTCCTGGGGCTTCTTCACCTCGAACAGATACATGTCATGCACCATGCGGCCGTCCTCGCGGATGCGGCCATTCTTGGCGAAGAAATCATTGATCGGGGTTTCCTTCATGATCTTCATCACCGCCGCGGAGTCGGTGGTGCCCGCCGCCTTCACGGCCTGGAGGTAGTGCGTCACGGAGGAATAGACGCCGGCCTGCGCCGATGTCGGCGGCCGCTTCACGCGCTCCATGAAGCGTTTTGAAAACGCGCGGGTATCGTCATTGAGGTCCCAGTAGAACGCTTCCGCAAGCAGCAGCCCCTGCGCGGTGTCGAGACCGATGGAGTCGATATCGGTGACGAAGGCGAGCAGCGGCGACAGCTTCTGGCCGCCCTTCATGATGCCGAACTCCGCCGCCTGCTTGATCGCATTGACGGTGTCGCCGCCGGCGTTGGCGAGCCCGATCACCTTGGCTTTGGACGACTGCGCCTGCAGGAGGAAGGAGGAGAAATCGGAGGTGTTGAGCGGATGCCGCACGCTGCCCAAAACCTTGCCGCCGCTCTTGAGCACCACGTTGGTGGTGTCCTTTTCGAGGTCCTGGCCGAAGGCATAGTCGGCGGTCAGAAAGAACCAGGTATCGAGGCCGCTTTTGACCGCGGCCAGCCCGGTCACGTTCGCCTGCGCAAAGGTGTCGAACACATAGTGCACGGTAAAGGGCCCGCAGGCCTCGTTGGAGAGCCGGATCGAGCCCGGGCCGTTGAAGATGACGATCTTGCCGCGCTGCTTGGCGATCTCGCCGGCGGCAAGCGCGGTGGCGGAGGCCGCAACGTCATAGATCATCTCGACGCCCTGGTTGTCGAGCATGTCGCGGGCGATATTGGCAGCGAGATCGGCCTTGTTGAGATGGTCGGCGGCGATCACCTCGATCTTGCGGCCAAGCACCTCTCCGCCAAAATCCTCTGCCGCCATCTTCGCGGCCTCGAGGCTCCCGGGACCGGTGATGTCGGCATAAAGGCTCGACATATCCAGGATGCCGCCGATCTTCAGCGGGGGCTTCTCCTGCGCCTGCGCAGCGCCGAGGCCGAGCGTCAGCGCGCAAGCAAAAATGGCCGATAGAATTCTTTTCATTGCATGAACCTCCCTGGACGGCCGCGATTGAGGCTTGCGGCCTTATCTCCGTTGCGCAATTGCGCGCGATCATGCCGCATGCGTCCGGCAGCGGCAAGCGATGCCGTTTTCCACTAAGCGGAATGGCTGAACTGTGCGAACATGCCGCGATGGTTTTGCCCGCTTTCATCGCTCGCCGTCAGCGCGTGCGCACAGGCGCGATAGCTTTTGCTGTCGTCGTCATGGCGGCGCCGTCGTGTGCTGCGTCATGCGCGCCGCCGGAGCTTGGCCAGGGCCATGTCGCCGAGATCATCGACGGCCGCAGCTTTCGCCTGACCGACGGACGCGAGATCCGGCTCGCGGGCATCGAGCCCGCCGGCGCGACCAGGGCGGATCGCATCAGCGCGCTGGCAACTGTGCTCGCCGATCGCGATGTGCTCTTGCGCGGCACGGACGATGCGCCCGACCGCTATGGACGGCAGAGCGCTTTCGTTTACGTTCCCCCTGCCGACACCCCGGTCCAGGTGCAACTGGTCTCAGCCGGCAGCGCCCTGGTCTCGCCCGATCTCGAGGGCTCCGATTGCGCCGCCGCCCTGAAGGCGGCGGAATCCGAGGCCAGACAGGCACAAAAGGGAACCTGGGCCGTTAACGCTGTCATAAAAAACGCGGAAAGTCCTGACGATATTTTGGCGGGGATAGGGCGTTTCACGGTGGTCGAGGGCAGGGTCTTGTCCGTCCACCAGTTCGGCGCGACGACTTACCTCAACTTCGGACGAAGCTGGACTCGGGACTTCGCTGTGACTATTCCAAGGCGCGCGCTCGCGGCCTTGGCGCAGGCTGGATTGGCGCCTAAGTCGCTCGAAAACAAGCGAGTTCGAGTGCGGGGGTGGGTTGAGGCGCGGCAAGGTCGGGCTCAGGGTCAAAATCAGGGTCCAATGGAAGGACCGAGGATCGACGTCGTTCGGGTGGGACAGATAGAGGTGCTGGGCGGGAACTAAAGCCCTGCAGGAACGAGGCGGATTTAGCTAGCGTGGATGGGTTTTTCGGACGGCGCGACCGGGGAGTGAGCCGCCAGCTTTGCGCTGTGCCGGGCGCGCTGTTCGCTGTGCTTGTCCTGACGCTGTCCTTGGCCGGCTGCGGCGATATGGCGCGGTTCCAGGTGGCGACACCGGCTGCACCGGCGCCCATCCCGCGGCCGAAGCCGGTGGTTGCCACCACGCCCGCGAGCGAGAAGGAGCATGAGCGGATTCTCGCGTCCTATGGCGGAGCCTACGACGACCCGCAGCTGGAAGCGCTGATCAGCAAGACCGTCGACCGCCTGGTCGCGGCGTCCGAACGTCCTGATCAAGGCTACAAGGTCACCATCCTCAATTCGGGCGCGGTCAACGCCTTCGCCCTGCCGACCGGCCAGCTCTATGTCACTCGCGGCCTGATCGCGCTGGCCAACGACACGTCGGAGCTCTCCTCCGTGCTCTCGCATGAGATGGCCCATGTGCTGGCCAAGCACGCCGCGATCCGCGAGGACGAGGCGCGCAAGGCTGCGATGGTCACGCGCGTCGTCACCGACATGAGCAGCGATCCCGATCTCACCGCGCTTGCGCTCGCCAAGACCAAGCTGACGCTGGCGAGCTTCTCACGCGCCCAGGAATTGGAGGCCGACGGCATTGGGGTCGCCATTTCCGCCCGCGCCCATTTCGACCCCTATGGCGCCGCGCGCTTTCTCACCTCGATGGAACGCAATGCCGAACTCAAGTCGGGCAAGCCTTCGTTCGATCCGCGCGCGCAGGATTTCCTCTCATCGCATCCGGCGACGCCCGAGCGGGTGCAGAACGCGCAGTCGATCGCGGCGCAATACACCGCGCCCGACAACAACGAGCGCGACCGCGAGGCCTATCTGTCGGCAATCGACAACATCGTGTATGGCGAGGACCCGAGCGAAGGCTTTGTGCGCGGGCGCCGCTTCCTGCATCCGAAGCTCGGCTTCACCTTCCAGGCGCCGGAGAATTTCACGCTTGATAACACCGCGCAGGCCGTGATCGGCGTCCGCGATGGCGGCTCGCAGGCGATGCGCTTCGACGTGGTGCGGGTGCCGGCGGAGCAGTCGCTCGGCGACTATCTGAACTCCGGCTGGATGGAGGGGGTCGACAAGAGCTCGACCGAGGACATCACCATCAACGGCTTCCCGGCGGCATCCGCCACCGCCCGCGGCGACCAGTGGCAGTTCAAGATCTACGCGCTGCGCTTCGGCTCGGACGTCTACCGCTTCATCTTTGCCTCAAGGCAGAGGACCACCGAGAGCGAGCGTAATGCGCGCGAGACGGTGAACTCATTCCGCCGCCTGACGCTCGAAGAAATCCAGGCCGCCCGCCCGCTCCGCATCAAGGTCATCACCGTGCAGCCCGGCGACACCGTCGAATCCCTCTCCCACCGCATGGACGACGTCGACCACCCCATGGAGCGCTTCCGCGTGCTGAACGGCCTCGACGCACACGCGCAGGTCAAGGTGCGGGATCGGGTGAAGATCGTGGTGGATTGAGCTTGCGGCCTTCCGTCGGGGCGGTTCGGTCGAAGGCTCAGCTCCTTCGTTATTTGGGGAGAAGCTGACGCAAACCGCCCGGACGACGGATGTCCCGCCTTCTATCAAGATATTCCCTCGTGGAGGCAACCCCCTCACCCGAGCGCACCTGTGTCCACCAGCATACATGCCCTCTCCCACAAGGGGCGAGGGCACCGCAATGTGCAGCCATGTGATTCCAATCGTCTCTAACATTCGCTCAGCCTTGCGAGAATGTCCTCCAACACCGCCAAGCGTCGCTGCAGCACGTCATTATTCCAATAGCGGGCGATCTTAAAGCCTTCGCGCACCAAGACTCCATCTCTCACCATGTCCGCTGGCGAGGACGCGTGCTGGCTCCCATCGATCTCCACCACAAGACGTTTGTCAAAGCAGACGAAGTCCAGGATGTAATTCTGGAACAGCACTTGACGACGAAATTTGAACGGAGCTAGGCGCCGATCGCGAAGGAGCCGCCACATCGCGGCCTCTGCTTCGGTAGGCTCGCGACGCATCTTCTTAGCGAAGCCGCGGATATACTTGGCGGTCGCACGATGGTGCGGTGCTTGCGACATCGAGCTCGGTGATCGCCTCGACTTGAAACGCAAAAAATCCGATCTCACGCAAAGATTTTCAACGGGGATCGGATTGATCGCGCTGCTGATTGTGGTGCCCTCGCCCCTTGTGGGAGAGGGCAGCTCCGCGGGAAGACGCAGACTCGCTTGGGTGAGGGGTCTCCCTCTACGAGCGAATAAGCTTCGAAGGGAAACCCGTTGTCCGGAGCTTCGCGCCACCTTCTCCCACAAGAAGAAAAGCCAAAGACGGGCCGCTTGGCGGAGCCACGTTGTTATTGCCCCACAAACAAAAAGCCCGGTCTTGCGACCGGGCTTTTGCATCCGTAACCAGACGACGCGCTTACGCGGCCTCGTCGGCGGCGACGGTGTCGTCGCCGTCGGTGTCATCGATATCGTCGACATCGCCCTCGGCATCCGCTTCGCCTTCACCGGCCTCGGCCTTGGCGGCGCCGCGGCGCGGGCTCTTGGCGAGCTGGCTCTCGATTTCCTTGACCGCTTCGGTCTCGGTCGAGTGCTGCACCACCGCAATCTCGCGCGACAGGCGGTCGAGCGCCGCTTCATAGAGCTGGCGTTCGCTGTAGGACTGCTCGGGCTGCGACTCCGAGCGATAGAGGTCGCGCACGACCTCGGCGATGGCGACGATGTCGCCCGAATTGATCTTGGCTTCGTACTCCTGGGCGCGGCGCGACCACATGGTGCGCTTGACGCGGGCACGGCCCTTCAGCGTCTCCAGCGCCTTCTTGACCAGCGCGGGGTCGGACAGCTTGCGCATGCCGACATTGGCGACCTTGGCGGTCGGAACGCGCAGCGTCATCTTGTCCTTGATGAAGTTGATGACGAACAGTTCGAGCTTGGCGCCCGCGATCTCCTGCTCCTCGATGGCCAGGATCTGGCCGACGCCGTGAGCGGGATAGACCACGAATTCATTGGCCTTGAAGCCCTGACGCTGGGTCACGACCTTCTTTTCTTCGACCTTGGGGGCGGCCACGGCGGGCTTCGTCGCGGCGGCGGCCGGCTTCACCGGCGCCTTCGGAGCAGCAGCGGGCTTGGCAACAGGAGCCTTGGAAATGGGCGCTTTGGAAACGGGCGCTTTGGGAGCAGTTTTCGCAGCAGGGGCCTTGGCGGCGGGTGCTTTCGCCGCTGATTTCGCAGTCTTATGTTGCATTTCGCTTCTTTTCTTGGAGGACTTTGCAGCCGATACCGTCTTGTGGGCGGCCCGGCTCTCCCTCGCGGGCGTCCGGACACGGCTCTTGGATGTGCTGCGACTTGACGCCGCCGCCTTCTTGGTCAGTTTGGAAGCACTCGTTTTACGCGTTTTCTGTGACACAGCCTGCGCGCGGAACTGCCACGCCCCTGTTCATTGGTTTTCATGGGAACCCAGAGGGGCCATAAGCGGGCTGACGGGGTTCGCGAGAATGTGCCCAATATAGCACATTTCCCGCAAAAATCAATGATTTAGAGCATTTGGGGGGCGCTTTTCGCCTTGTGCACCGCCATTAGGGTTAAATTAGGGCCGCGTTGCTTGCCTTGGGGGTCAGTCACCAGTCCCCGGCTTTGGAGAAAAATATTTCTCGAATTTGCCCTCGACGCCATCAAAATCCTTCGCGTCCGGCGGCGAGTCCTTCTTCTGGGTGATATTTGGCCAAGCCTTCGCGTATTCCGTGTTGAGCGACAGCCACTTCTCCAGGCCCGGCTCGGTGTCCGGCTTGATGGCGTCCGCCGGGCATTCCGGCTCGCACACCCCGCAGTCGATGCATTCGTCCGGATGAATCACCAGCATGTTCTCGCCCTCGTAGAAGCAGTCTACCGGGCAGACCTCGACGCAATCGGTGTATTTGCACTTGATGCAGGCTTCAGTGACGACGTAAGTCATCCAAGGCTCCGGAACGGTTCGTTTTCGTCGGCGAGTTGCGGGCTGTTTCTTGACAGTTTTGCGGGCTGGTTTTGCAGGCTTGCCTAGCGCAGGAACTGCAGCACTGCAAGACAAGCCGCGCCACGCGGGCCCGCGTTTTTGCGCAAGTCGTTGCTTGCGCAGATAGTCATTTCGGCCCGGCCTGCAAATCCTCGAACAGCACCCGGGCGGCCTGCGCGTCGCCGCGCCGCTCGGAAAAGCCGATCACCTTGAGCAGCCGCACCTCGCGGTCGAGCCCGATGGTGAGCACATCACCGCATTTGACGCTGTGGCCGGGCGCGGTCTCGCGCACACCATTGATGCGGACATGGCCCGCCTCGACCAGCGCGGCGGCACTGGTGCGCGCTTTCACCACCCGCGCATGCCACAGCCATTTATCGAGGCGCTGCCGGTCCGTGAGCCTATTCCTTCTGACGCGTTTTCTTCACGCGAACAGCTCCCACTTCGCTTGAAAACGCTACGTTAATCCTTCCTGTTCGCGGCGAGCTGCTCCTTCAGCGCAGCGAGCTTGGCGAAGGGCGAATTGGGATCGATGGCGCGTTCGCGCTCGCGCGGCGCGGAGGAGGCGTAGGGGCGGTGCGCGGGACCATGCTCGCGCTTGTCGCGGCCGCCCTTGTCGCGGTCGCGGCCGCTGCGATCGCGGTTGCCATGCTCGCGATCGCCGAACTTGCCCTTGTTGTCGCGCTTGTTGTCGCGATCGCGGTCCTTGCCAAAACGCTCGCGCGGACGATCGCGCTCCTGGTCGCGCGGTTGGCGCTGCTGATCGCCCTCGCGCGCGGGTGCGCCCTCGGCAGCAACCGGCGCCGGCGCCTGCTCGTCGCGCTTGCGGAAATCGCGCCGGCCGTGATGGCGATGGCGCTCGCGCTTGTCGCCTTCCGTGACCTCGCCTGCCGCGGCCGGCTCGCCCGCCTTGCGATCATGCGGACGCTGATGATGCCGATTGCGCGGCCTGCGGTCGTCCATGCGGCCGCCGGGTCGCCAGACCTCGATCAGCTGCGGCTCGGCCTCTGCCGCGGGAGCGGCCGCCTCAGCGGCGGGAGCGACGTCAGCGGGCGGCGCGTCGCTTGCCGTGGCGTCTGCCGCTGTGGCTTCTGCCGGCGCGGCCTCCGCGGGAACGGATTCAGCGGGCTGCGCCTCGCTGCTCGCGGCCTGTTCGGCCGGCTCGTCGGCGCGTGCGGCTTGCTCGGGCGCGGCTTCAACAGCCGCAGGCGCCTCGGCAGCCGCCGCTTCCGGCAGAGCCACATCCGCCTCGGCCGCGACCGGCTCCTCGCTAACAGCTGAAATCGGCGAGACCATCGGCAACAGGCCGGCCGACGGCGCGGGATCGCCGGACATCGCATGTTCGGATTTGGCATGCTCAGACTTGGCATCATCGGACATCGCATGCTCAGCCTCGGCATGCTCGAGGCTTGCTTCAGCCGGCGCAGCAGCTTCAGCCGCGGCTTCCGCGGCCGGCGTCTCGGACGGAGCCGGTTCACTCACCACCGCCGGTTTCGGCGCCGGCGGTGGACGGCGCTCCATGCGATAGCCGAGCGCGCGCAGGATGGAGGCGAAATCTTCGCCGGCGGAGCCCGTCAGCGAGGTCATGGCCTGCGTCACCACAAAGCCGCGGCCATCGAATGCACCGGCCGGCTTCTCGCCTTGCGAATTCTCGCGCCAGGCCAGCGCCGGGCGGATCAGGTCAGCCAGCCGCTCCAGAATGTCGACGCGCACCGCGCGCTCGCCGCATTGGCGATAGCCGAGCACGCGATAGGCATCGCGCGGCAGCGTCTTGTCGACCGGGAACGAGGTGCGGCCGGATGAGGCCATATGCTGCGCGCCGCCGACCGCAGCGAGGTCGACATTGTCATGCTTGAGCGCCCACAATAGCGAGGCGAGCGAGCGCGCGGCGGGCTTCAAGAGCCCGGGGAAATAGATGTGGTAGGCGCCGAAGCGCACGCCGTATTTGCGCAAAGCGGCGCGCGAGGGCTGGTCGAGATCCTTCATCTCGTTGGCGATCCTGGCGCGCTCCAGCACGCCGAGCGCCTCAACGAGCTGGAAGGCGATGCCGCGGCCGATGCCGGTGATGTCCTCGGCCTTGGAGAGCTCGAACAGCGGCCCGAGCAGCTTCTCGATATGCGTCTTCAGCCACAGCTCGAGCCGCGCCTGCACCTTGTCGCGCGAGGCGCCGGTCAGCCGTTCATCGGCGATGATGCGGATGCGCGGATGCAGCGCGTCGTCGGCCGCAACGAGCTTGGCGACCGCGTCACCCGTCCAGCGGATGGTGCCGTCGGAGGTCAGCACGAATTGATCGTCGGGCGCATTGCCGAGCTTCTCGGCACGCGCATCGATCTCGCGCGCCAGCACCTGCTGGGCAGCCGCCTGCAGCGCCTTGGCGTCGGAGCCGGCCTCGGCCGCGTCAGGCGCAAAGGTGAACCCGTCGAGCCGGCCGATCGCATGCCCCTCGACAATGACTTCGCCGGTCTTTCCGATTTCCGTATTCAAAACCACGTTCTCCCGCAGGCGGCGCATCAATACACTGGTACGGCGATCAACGAAACGCTCAGTAAGCCGTTCGTGCAGCGCGTCCGACAATTTATTTTCGACCTCGCGGGTGATCCCCTGCCAATGCTCGGGCTCGGCAAGCCAATCCGGACGGTTGGCGACGAAGGTCCAGGTGCGAATCTGGGCAATCCGGCCGGACAATGTGTCGATATCGCCATCGACCCGGTCGGCCTGGTCCACCTGGGCGGCGAACCAGCCGTCCGGGATGCGCCCCTGCTTCATCAGGTAAGCATACAAAGTGGTCACCAATTCGGCATGCGCCGCCGGCGACAGCTTTCGGTAATCAGGTATCTGGCAGGCGTCCCAGAGCCGCTCGACGGCAGATTTCCCATGCGCCATGTCGCGCACCTCGGCATCGCGGGCGGCGTGATCGAGCACGCGCAGATCCTCGGCAATCGGCGCCCGGGTCAGCGCCTCGTGCCCGGGCGAGAGCGCCAGCGACACCTGCAGCGCGCCGAGGGAGGAAAAATCCAGCTTCGAATTGCGCCATTGCAGAACTTTCACACTGTCGAAGGTGTGGTTCTGCAACGCATTCACGAGCTCCGGCTCGAACGGCGCGCAGCGGCCCGTGGTGCCGAAGGTGCCGTCGCGCGTGGCGCGCCCGGCTCGGCCCGCGATCTGCGCGAATTCGGCCGGGTTGAGCCGGCGGAACTGGTAGCCGTCATATTTGCGGTCCGAGGCGAAGGCGACGTGATCGACGTCGAGATTGAGGCCCATGCCGACGGCGTCGGTGGCGACGAGATAATCGACATCACCGTTCTGGAACATCGAGACCTGCGCATTGCGTGTGCGCGGCGACAGCGATCCCAGCACCACGGCCGCGCCGCCGTGCTGGCGGCGGATCAGCTCGGCGATGGCATAGACTTCGTCGGCCGAGAACGCGACGATCGCCGTGCGGCGCGGCTGCCGCGTGATCTTGCGATCGCCGGCAAAGCTCAGCTGCGACAGCCGCGGGCGCGTCACCATGGCCGCGCCAGGCAACAGCCGCTCGATCATCGGGCGCATGGTGGCCGCCCCCAAGAGCAGCGTTTCGTCGCGGCCGCGGCTGTTCAAGATGCGGTCGGTGAAGACATGGCCGCGCTCGAGATCGGCGGCGATCTGGATTTCATCGACGGCCATGAACGATACGTCCAGATCCCGCGGCATGGCTTCGACGGTCGAGACCCAGTAGCGCGGATTTTTCGGCTTGATCTTCTCCTCGCCCGTGATCAGTGCGACGGCTTCCGTGCCGGCACGGTCCGCGATCTTGTTGTAGACCTCGCGCGCCAAGAGCCGCAGCGGCAGGCCGATCATCCCGGAGGAATGCGCCAGCATCCGCTCGATCGCCAGATGCGTCTTGCCGGTATTGGTGGGACCGAGCACGGCCGTGACGCCGGAGCCCGGAGCGCGCTCCGCGTGGAACGAGGACGAAGGAGAGAAGGCCATAATTGCTGGTGTTTCTTCCGATGCTGGCTCAGAGACGATCCGTCATCCTGAGGTGCGCGCGACCATCGCGCCTCGAAGGATGAACGGCCCCCAGGAGCGAGAGCCGGCCGTCGCCCTTCGAGGCTCGCGTCCCGCGAGCACCTCTGGGTGACGGTGCAAGATGGGAGCCCGTATCGACCTAGCACGATCGTGCATCAAGCGCGTCATGGAGAGAAGATGGGGACTGGTGTCCGGAATTGCGAATGCGCGAAGTGATTGAATCTGTTTCACATTGTGACGCCTGGAACCATCTCATTTAAGCTCTGGAACGAGTCCGGAACGAATCGCGGCCGAATCGCAGACTCCCCCTGATTTCCCGATGCGTTCACCGCAACATGTCGGGAGGGAACGGGGACTCGGCACTAGATGAGGTTTGCGGAAGTTCCGCAAGCGGCGCCATTTCTTAAAATTTCGGGGCGGCCTGAGTCGAATCAGAAGCGAGCAAGAGTCAACAGGGATTCTGAATGCGTGTTGTCCTGCCCTCTCCGCTCGTCATGCCCGCCCCACACTCCCGTCATTCCGGGCGATGCGCAGCATCGAACCCGGAATCTCGAGGTTGTGGCGCGAGAAGGGCTGAACTTGCGGCTCGAGATTCCGGGTTCGCTCGCTCGCGCGAGCGCCCCGGAATGACGAGGCATACAACTGGCCGCGCCCGCGCCTACTGCGTCTTCGGCGAATGCGGGTTGGCCTGGGCGATGAACTGCGTTGCTTCCAGCATCGCGGTTCCGAGCGGCGTCGGCACCACCATGCGGAACGGCACCAGGAAGCGCGTGCCGGGGATCGGCACGAACGCGATCTCGATATTGCGCGCCGATTGCAGGTATTTGATCACGGGACGGTCGGGGATATAGCCCGCGATCGGCTTGAAGTAGATCGAGCAGACCACGGCCTGGCCGTAATAGCCCTTGTAGGCCTTCACCGTTTCCATGCGCTTGAAATCGAGCGAGAGGTCATAGCGCATGCGGCCATCGAACACGGCAGCGCCCGCGCGGCAGGCCTCGGGCGACAGCGGATCGCCATTGCCGGGCACGCGCAAGAGCGAGGCCGTCATCGGATCGAACACGCCTTTCTTGTGCGCGTCGGTGACGGGGATGCGGTCGGGATCGACCGGCGGGGTCGGGTCGATGCCGCTTTCCTTCACATTGCCGTTGGCGAGCGTGATGTGGATCGCCTCGGTCTTTTTCGACGTGGTGGTGGACGCCGAATAATTGTTCGCGATCAGCGCGCCATTGACGACGCGGCCCTGCGCCGCCCCGGTTCCGCTTCCGTTGGAGATCGCCTTGAACAGCCCGGTGGTGCCGCCGAAGGCGGAGGCCGAGTACTGATCGTCGCCGATCTCGATGGTCCAGGAGCCGCGCCCGACCGGAATGCCGGCGAGCGTTGCCTCATATTGCGCATCGAGGCGGGCCTGGGCAAGCGCGCCCCCCTGCGGCAGCACGGCGAAAAGCAAGGCTATCGAGAGACTTAACCGCCGCGCTGTGGCCGGTAAAGGCAAGATCCTGCTGGTTTTCGTCACTGAATGGCAGTCCTGTCGTCGGCGCGTTGTAAACGTCATCAATTGCGAAAACTGGGGTTACAATGGTCCGCCCGGCCCGTTCGGGCCCAAAAGGGGCTCTGCGCGAAAAAATCCCTTGCCGGGAACTTACTGCTTGAACGATCGGCGGCGAATGTGCCCTTTATATGATGCTTAAGCTTTGGAAATGCCTGCCAGATCGGGCTTTTCCCGCTGCATTTTCGCGCATGTCAAAACCTTGACGGAACGCGCTTGGCGCCCTATACGTCCGCCGCTCCCGGTAGGACGAGACGATTTTTGACCCCTGCGGCGGCCCTTTGATGGGGCTTCAGCCTTGGCGGGGATGGAAGAGGATTTTGACATGTCACGGCGCTGCGAACTCACGGCCAAGGGTCCCCTGGTGGGCCACAAGGTCAGCCACTCCAACATCAAGACCAAGCGGCGCTTCCTGCCGAACCTGTGCAACGTGACCTTCATCTCCGATGCACTCGGCCGCAACGTCCGCCTGCGCGTCTCCACCAACGCCATCAAGAGCGTCGACCACAATGGCGGCCTGGATGCCTTCCTCCGGAAGGCCAAGGCCAGCGACCTCTCCCCCCGCGCGCTCGAGCTGAAGCGCCAGATCGAGAAGAAGGCGGCAGCGAACGCGCCGGAGCAGAAGGCGAGCTGAGATTTTCTGGGCTGGGGCTAGGGGCGCGTAAGCGTCTGGTAGCGTAGGCTTAAAGCGTGCGGTTACGAGTGACGGTCGGATCGAGAGATCCGGCCGTTTTTGTTTATTCAAATAGAAATGTCGGAAATGCGCGTTGCCGAAATGTGCTAAGCTTCACCGTGGTGGGGATCGGTGGCCGGGTCATCTGGTACGAAGCGGACACCCTTGAAACTTTTGGATGGAAGGTGTGGTCCAAATCTCGTTCTCAAATTTCGTTCTTGGTGACGCAGCGCAATACAAATTTTCCGCGCCGGTGGAACTGAGAACATTGGTCGACGACGAGCTTTTCGTAGAGTTAATTCAAACTGAGGGATTTCAAAGGTTAAGCTCGGTACGCTTTTTAGGAGGTATCGACTATCTTCTGGTGCGCAGTCCAAATGGGTCTCCAGGCGCCGTTCGGTATACCCGACTTCAGCATAGCTTGGGCGTCGCGCGACTGGCTTTGATGTATAGCTCGAAGTTCGAGCTATCTACGTCGGAAAGACACCTTATCGTAGCCGCGGCCCTCCTGCACGACATCGGGCATGCCCCGCTTTCCCACTCAATTGAACCCGTCCTTCGCGAGCGATTTTCGATAGATCATCACGACGCGACGAGGGCGATCATATGTGGGCACGAGCAGATTGGCCGAGCCGTTTACAAAACTCTCCGCAAGCATTCGGTTGACGTCGACCGACTGGTACTATTGATAGGGGGCAAGGATCCCGCATTTCATAGCTTTTTCTCGGGTCCCATCAACTTCGACACAATAGAAGGCATCTTGCGCACCAGAGCCTTCGGTAAAGCGCCTCCGGCCTTCCCGCCGGACATAGTGGTCGATGCTGCGATCAATCGATCCTCCTCAATCGACCAAGAAATCGTTGACCAGTTCTGGTCGTACAAGGATCAAGCGTACCGACACGTTATAAATTCATCTTTTGGAATTCTAGCAGACCGCGTCTGCCAAGCATTCGCACGTCTCCACTTTGACAACCTGAGCGCGAGCGACTATTTTACGACAGAAGACATATTGTTTCGAAAATTGCCGGGCCTTCGCCAACTCTTGACCAGCCCCAACTTTATTTCCGAAGCAAAAAACTACCTTCCGGATACTATCGAATACACAGGACGAAGGTTCTTAGTCGATCGCACCGCGGACTTCACGTCTAGAAACGACTTCGCAAGATACATTCAGACTCGCGAGTCGATGACGCTGCCACTGCGAGAGCTAGGCAACGACTACGACCTTTAGAGAAGGCAATTGCTCTATGAAGGCGATTGAAGACGCGAAAAAATTCTCGGACGAAAAGCTCCATTTGATCCGGGAAGCGATCAAGCCCCTAGTTCCATCGGGTGAGATGGTATTCATCAACGGATCATTTGCACGCAGAGAGGCCTCTCCCAGCTCGGACGCTGACTTTTACATCGTAACGCGCGGCGCCGACTTAAAGCCGAATTGGGCACCACAGGTTCGATCCGAGATCGAGAAGATCGTACCAATTGCCCCCGCCCAAGATGGCGCTTTCGCGGACGTGGAGCAATTAGATACGCTGATTAGCAACATCGGTGGCGAGCACGATGATAACCACAACATCACTCGAAGAATGCTGCTTCTGCTGGAAGGGGAGTGGTTGTTTAACGATACTGGCCTGCGCGATATACGGAGAAGAATACTAGAACGCTATATCGCTGACGGCATCACGGATCATCAACTCGCGCTCTTCCTGCTTAACGACGTTGTGCGATACTATCGGACAATGGCGGTCGACTATGAATTCAAAACCGTCGAGAACAAGAAGGCAAAACCTTGGGCAATACGCTACATAAAATTGGTTTTTTCACGAAAATTACTCTACGCGAGCGGCCTCTTTAGCGTGGCAACGACGGCTGATCAGACTCGCAAACAAAAGCTCGACGGGCTCGAGAAACTCTTCGAACTTACAGTCATCGACAGGATGAAGTTGATTTGCGGGGCCGCTGCGCGGCCCATGCTCGATAGCTACAATCACTTCTTGACCAAGCTGGAAGATCGAGCGCTTCGCGATCACTTGAACTCGCTTAAAAAGGAAGATCGAAAAGACCCAACGTTTAGCGAATTAAAGAATGAAGGCCATCATTTCACGCGAGAGCTATTAAAGCTTTTCGAGAATACTTTCGACAGCACGCATCCAATTCACAGGGCCATAATCTTTTGATGCCGGCAGAAAAAGGACTTATGGCAAGTCCGGATCTGTTCAAATTTGGTACTCAGCCCTTAAGAGATTCCGTCTCAGTACGTGGAGAATTTTGACGGCTCTGACCTTGCCTCACCCCTCCTTCGCGAACCCCGCGATCGCCTTGATGATCGGAGAGCGCCAAGACGCGGCCGTGCTCAGCATCCAGCATTCGTACTGGAAATCCGCCTCCAGCATCACCTCAACCAACTCGCCGCGCTTCAATTCGTCTGCGAACACGAAGCGCGGGCGGCGGGCTACGAGCTACGTATCCAGCGCCATCCGCTTGATGAGGTCGTAGTCGTCGGAGAGGAAGGCCTCCAGATTCTGGTTGTGCTGGTCGCTCGCGGTGCCGAGCCAGGTCTTGATGTCGGGCGTGAGGCCGGCGCTGGCGAGTGGCTGGCGCATGAACGCGTCAGCCGACAGCGGCGCGGATTGCAGCGCGGGGTCGCCGGGGCGGGCGACGACGATGTAGCGGTCCTCGAAGACCTTGACCCGGATGAGATCGTCCTGCGAAGACGCGATCTCGCGGTGGCAGAACACAATGTCGAAGGTGCCGGCGCGCAACGCGCGCATCATCAGGTTCGGGCCGGCATAGCGGGCTGCGATCTGCATCCGCGGGAAGGCCTGCGCGGCGTTGCGGATCACCTTCGGCAGCGGATTGAGCCGCGTCGCGGGGCCGACGCCGATGCGCAGGCGTCCGGCTTCGCCGCGCGCCATCTGCTCGAGCTCATGGCTCAGGCTGGTGACATTGCCGAGCAGCGTGGCGGCATGGTCCGCGACGAACTGGCCGTAGACGGTGGGCCGCGCATAGGCGTTGGTGCGCTCGAGCAGCAGCACGCCGAGCTTGTTCTCCAGGCGGCTGATGCTCTTGCTCAGCGTCGGCTGCGCAATGCCCAGCGCCTTCGCTGCCGCTGAGAAGCTGCCGGCGCGGCAAATGGCAACGATCTGTTCGAGATGACGTAGCTCCATGTGTAGACCATAGCAGAGGCGGGCGCGGCGACAACGAGGGGACGCGGCTTCTGCCGTGGGTAGGATGTCTGGCGTGCGGTGCGCATTGTTGTGCCCTCGCCCCTTGTGGGAGAGGGCTGCTCGATGCCGGACACAGACGCGTTAGGGTGAGGGGTCTGCCTCCGCGCGTAGAGCTGATGGAGAGAGGCTCGCCCGTGGAGAGACACCCCTCACCCGGAACGCATCTTGCGATGCGTTCCGGCCTCTCCCACAAGGGGAGAGGCGAAGCGGAGCGCGCGGTGCGCGTTGCCGTGCCCTCGCCTGTTGTCGGAGCTGCAACGCGGAGGGTGGGGCACGATGCGACGAGCGCTCACGCGAGGTGATTCGCCCGTCGGGCGGGATCGTATTCGATACCGCTCCGTTGCTGCGCTGGAGTTTGCAAAATCTCTTGCGATCCATGCTGCGCGTGAAGTGAAATTTCTGGAGCGGAATCAAGTGCACTGGCTTGTTCAAGATCGGCCGGCAAAAATATCTCGCTTGCATGTTTCCGAAAATCAGCATTCCATCGCGCCATCCCGCCTCGCTTGCAGAGGGGCGTTTCGCGATCGTCACGAGATGTGGGGCGGGGATGCGGTGGACGTGGAGGGGCTGGACTTGACGAGCGGCCCCGATCGCGGACGGCGAAGTGGTGTGGTCCTGACGCCCCAAAGCTCTGGCGTCACGTTGGCGAGGATGCGTGAGCGCATCGCGCCGACAACGGTGGCAAACGAGAGGGTTCACCGAGGAGAGCGCCTATAAGCCGTAAACCATCGCGCAGGGAAGGCCGGTGTGATCACCGCCTGTACCTGTGGACTCGCGCTTGCGCAGTTTTTTTCTGCGCGAGGGCCCCGGGTGCAGCGGCCACCCGGCCTTCCCTGCGCCCT
>DASREP010000063.1:0-64862 GCA_035652015.1 Bradyrhizobium sp.
GTGCAGAAGATGCTGCGCAAGGCGCGCAAGGGCGCCAAGGTCATCTACATCCCCGGCAATCACGACGAGTTCCTGCGCAAATATTACGGCACCCATTTCGGCGGCATCGATGTGGTCGAGAATGCGGTCCACACCGGCGTCGACGGCAAGCGCTATCTCGTGATCCACGGCGACATCTTCGATCTCGTGGTGCAGAACGCGCGCTGGCTCGCCCATCTCGGCGACAAGGCCTACGACTTCGCCATTCAGATGAACCGTTTGGTCAATTTCTTCCGCAAGCTGCTGGGCGTGCCCTATTGGTCGCTGTCGCAATGGGCGAAGCAGAAGGTCAAGAAGGCGGTGAACTATATCGGCGCGTTCGAGACCGCGCTGGTCGCCGAGGCACGCCGCTACAATGCCGAGGGCGTGATCTGCGGCCATATCCACTATGCCGTGATCCGCGACGAGCAGGGCATCCGCTACATGAATTGCGGCGACTGGGTCGAGAGCTGCACCGCGCTTGCCGAGCACGAGGACGGAAGGTTCGAGATCATCACCTGGACCGATCCAGCCCGCCATACAGCACCCGTGCCGCGCATCGCGGCAAGAGCTGCATAGGCGGATTAAGGAGAGCGATGCGCATCCTGGTCGCGACCGATGCATGGCACCCGCAAGTCAACGGGGTCGTGCGGACGCTGACCATGATGGCTGAAGCGGTCGTGGCGCTGGGGAGCGAGGTGACATTCCTCACCCCCGAATCGTTCCGCACAGTCGGCCTGCCGAGCTACCGCGATTTGCGCGTGGCCTTGCCGCGCCCGGCGCGGATCGCCGAAGCAATTGAAGCGCAGGCGCCTGACACCATCCACATTGCCACCGAAGGGCCGATCGGCCTCATGGTGCGACGCTATTGCCGCAAGCACGATCTGCCGTTCACGACCAGCTTCCACACCCGCTTTCCCGAGTATGTCTCGGCGCGCGCGCCGGTGCCGGAATCCTGGGTCTGGGGCACGCTGCGCTGGTTTCATGGTCCAAGCGAGGCGGTGATGGCGGCGACGCCTGCGCTTGCGACCGAGTTGCGCGAGCGCGGCTTTCGCAATGTGGTGCTGTGGCCGCGCGGGGTCGACACGAAGCTGTTTCATCCGCGCGATGTCGATCTGTGCCAGCCCAACCCGGTGTTCCTCTGCGTCGGGCGCGTTGCCGTGGAGAAGAACCTCGAGGCGTTTCTGGATCTCGATCTGCCCGGCACAAAGGTCATTGTCGGCGACGGTCCGGCGCGGGTGTCGCTGCAGCAGAAATATCCCGATGCGGTGTTTCTGGGCGCGCTGCAGGGCGAGCGGCTGGCAGAGGTTTACGCCTCCGCCGACGTGTTCGTGTTTCCGTCCCGGACCGATACGTTCGGGCTGGTGCTGTTGGAGGCATTGGCGAGTGGACTGCCGATTGCCGCTTTTCCCGTCAGCGGTCCCGTGGATGTGATCGGGAACGCCCCGGTCGGGGTCTTGAGCGAGGATCTGCGGTCCGCCTGCCTTCGCTCGCTTGATATTCCCCGGGCTGCGTGCGTCGAATTCGCGGCAAAACACACCTGGGACGCCTCCGGCCGCGCCTTTCTCGCCAATATGGCCCTGATCAGGCGCACCGGCACAGCTGATAAGGCGGTTGAGCTGGCAACCGATCATCCGCGCTTTGTGGCCTGAGGCGGCGGCTTGCGGGGTGGCTGCGTTCGGCGGTAAAAAGCGCGGATGACCCACATGCCCTCGACCCTTCCGGTCAGCGCCGCCGACGTCGATGCGGCCGCTGCCGTTGTTGCGCCCTTTGCGGTGCGTACGCCCCTCCTGTCCGCTCCCGTGCTCAACGAGCGGATCGGAACGAGAGTCTTCCTGAAGCCGGAAATGCTGCAGCGGACCGGCTCGTTCAAGTTCCGCGGCGCCTTCAACAAGCTGTCATCGATCCCCCAGGACAAGCGTGGCGGCGGCGTGGTCGCATTCTCCTCCGGCAACCATGCGCAAGGCGTCGCGGCGGCTGCGAAGATCCTGCACATGCAGGCGACCATCGTGATGCCGAAGGACGCGCCGCTGTTGAAGCGCGAGCGGACGAAATCCTATGGCGCCGAGGTCGTGCTGTATGACCGCGATCGCGAGGATCGCGAGGCGATCGCCCGCGAGATCGCCGACAAACGCGGTGCGACGCTGGTGAAACCCTATGACGATCCCTTGGTGATTGCCGGCCAGGGCACTGCGGGCCGCGAGATCGCCGAGGACATGGCCGCGCTCGGCCTCACCCCCGACCTCGTGGTGGCGCCGGCGTCCGGCGGCGGGCTGATTGCGGGCGTTGCGACCGCTGTCAAGGCGCGCTTCCCGTCGGCTGAGATCATCGTGGCCGAGCCCGAGGCGTTCGACGATCACTCGCTGTCGCTGCGCGCCGGCAAGCGCGAGCGGCATCACGGTTCGGGACGCACCATCTGCGACGCGCTGATGGCGGCGATCCCGGGCGAGCTGACCTTTGCGATCAACAGCCAGCTGTTGTCGCGCGGCGTGGTCGCCTCCGATGCCGAGGTCGGCGCAGCGGTGGCGTTCGCGTTCAACGAGTTGAAGCTGGTGGTCGAGCCAGGCGGCGCCGTTGGGCTAGCCGCGCTGCTTGCGGGACGGATCGACACCAAGGACAAGACCGTCGTCGTTGTGCTCTCCGGCGGCAATGTCGATGCCGACATGTTTGCCAAGCTGGTCGCCTGAGCGAGCTGCAAGAGAAAACGGGCGAGCAAAAGCGGGGCAGAGTATTGGCTCTGCCCCGCTTGTCTGAGGTGGGACGGCAGCTAGCGCATGAAGCCGCGGTGACCGCCCATCGGGCCGCCGCCGAACGCTGCGACGTGCGGCGTGTTGCCGATCGGCCGCGTCGCCAGCATGTTGCCGTGGAAGCGGTTGACCATGACGGGCTCGGGCTTGAATTTCACGACCGCATCCTCATGTCGGACTGGGTGGAACTCAGGCTTGGCGTGTGACAGCTCGACGGTGTGGTTGGTCGTGCCGTTGTTCTTGATCACGTCCAGCCTGTCCTTTGGCAGCTCGTGATTGACACTGTCTATCGTCTTTACCGGCAGCGTCACGATCTTGCCGCCCGTCGTGCCATTGGTCGGAGACGTGCCGTTGCTTGGCGTCGGCAAGGTGAGGATCTTGCCGTTCTGCAGATGCACGTCGCCCTCGACCTTGGTGTTGAGCGGCACGACCGGCGAGATCGGATGCGGCGGCAGGATCAGGTGCGAAGCCTGCGTCAGCGGCAGCATCTTGGGCTGGCTCTGCAGATGCAGCGCAGCCAGCGCATAGGGGCTGTTGACGTGGCTCTCATAGAAGGTCTTGTAGGCGAGCGGCGAGTTCAGCATCACCGCCTTGTGCCAGGCGGCGGCTTCCAGCAAATTCGCCAGCAGCCAACGGATGCGCAGGCACAGCGGGTCGTCTGGAAACAGCTGGATGAACTCCTGATAATATTCCGGCGAGCCCTCCGACACCACGAAGTCATAGGCTTGCCTGACCGAGCGCGTCGGCAGATTGGAGGCCATCTGCACCACCGGCGCATGCACCGGCGGGCGTGTGGCGGCAATGGCGGTGTCGCCGAAGAAGTAGAAATCGCTGGTCAGCGACGAACTCTCCCACGGCGTCTGCGCGCCATCGGTCGAATGCGCCACGTCAAGGCGGATGCGCTTGAACAGCTGCTCGATCGGCACGTTGGGTTCGCGCGCGAGATTGAGGAAGGCGGAGGTATAGGGGCTGTGGCCGCCATCGCCATCGAGCGCTTCGCTGCCCGGCGCGGTCGAGTAGCCGACGATCGAGCCGTTCGGCGCATCCACAATCGCAAGGCCGCGGCCGGCATCGTTGATGGTCGGGAAGGGATTGTTGCGGCAGGCGTCGAGCACGACGATGCGCATCCGGCTCGGGATTGCTTCGAGCGTCGCCATCACGTCCACCAGGCGGACCGAGTCGTTGACGAGATCGCCCGCGTTCGACACCTTGGCATCGACCGGCACGAGATAATTCTCGCCCGCAAGCTGCACGCCATGGCCGGCGTAGTAGACCATGGCCACCGTGTTGGGGCCGTGGGCCTGGACGCGCGCGGAGAAGTCCTGCACCACCTTGATCATGTCGTTCTGCGTCAGGTTGGTCGCCTCGACCACCTCGAAGCCGGCAGAGTTGAGAAACTGCGCCATCGACTGCGCGTCGTGGTCGGGATTGGCGAGCTGCGGCGCGTTGCGGTAGTTCGAATTGCCGATCACGAGCGCCACCCGCTGCTCGGGGCCGCTGAGCGCGGTCGGCGCACCGGCGGCGGGTGCCTGTTGTGTCTCGATCAGCGCCCGCGGCGGAGGCGGCTGGACGATATTGGCGATGTCGGAATTGGGGCCTTCCGCGAACGCCGCGCCATGCGCGAAGCCCACAAGGCCGGTGAGCAGGGTCGCACGCAACAGCAACGAATTGATCCGGGACATTTGGAAGCGGGACATGACGTGCTCCTCGACGAATCTCGATGCGAGATTTGTGGGGCCCACGCTAAAGCGGGTTCACACCGCGACCGTGATTTTGGTCACGCTGGAACCGGGCGGTGGTCAGATCTGATGGAGCGGCGCGAATGCAGCCGAGCGTTAAGAGAAGAACGCGATCTTCTCGGCCTGGGTCATGCGGCGGATGGGGGCCATCGGATCGGACGGGGCCTTTGGCCGCTGCAGGATGCCGCTGGCGAGGAGGCTCGAGCCGAGCGAGGGCTCGGGTGCAACGGATGGCGCGCGCTCCGGGAGAAATTGCGGCTGCGGGGGCGGTGGAACGATCTCGAGCCGTGGGGAGGGCGGTGCGGGTGCGACCTCCAGCCGCGGTGCCGGCGCCGGCTCGGGGGCGCTTGCGATGACGGGTGCCACGACCGGTGGCAGCGTGGTATGGACCTCGACGACCTCCTCCTCGGGCAGGAAATCGTCGATCGAATCGTCGGGCGCCGCCATCTCCATGGCGACCATCTCCAGCACCGCCTCGTCCTGGGCCAGATGATCGGCGATATCATCGGCAAGGTCTTGGTCGAAGTCGCCCTGCACCAGCGCTTCGGTCGCTTGCGCGGTTGCCGGCTTGGACTCGACCTCGATCGCAGCGGGGGCCTCGACGGGCTCTGCCTCAGGCTCAACGACAATCGCCGCCTCAGGAGCCACCATCTCGGCGGGCAATTCCGGCTCGGCGAAAGCGGTTTCAACGGGTGCAGCGGCGATCGCGGGCGCCTCGTCCACCGGCCGCCGCTCCGCGACGGGCTGTGGCATCGGCGCGGCGGCCGGTGCGGCCTCCCCGGCGAGCGTGATGTCGCTCGCGACATCGGTCGCAGCTGTCGCATTGCCGTTGAGCTTGGCCGACATCTCCTTGCCCTCGGCAAGCTCGTCGAGCCGGTCCCGAAGCAGATCGAAGGCCGCGCCCAGCGCAGCACTGCCGTCGGTCGCCTCGACCTCCTTGCAACTCGCCTCGATCGCGGTGAGTTGCGAATCGATCAGGTCGCAGATGCGGCCATCGGCGCCGATCTCGCGCCAGCGCCAGGAGATTTCCCTGATGATGCGCGCACCCTTGTGAATCGGCGCGAGCTTCTCGCCAAGCTCAAGGCCGGTGAGGGCGCTGGTTGCCTTCTCGGCCGCTTCCTCGACAGCATGCCGGATCGCCGCGAGCGCTGCGCGCAGCTCGTCATCATTGCGGGCCGGCTCCTGCTGTTTCTGCGCGGCCATCGCCTGCTCGATGCGCGCCACGGCATCGAGCACCATGGTGGTATCGGCATTGCGATTGCGCTTGGCATATTCGCCGAGAAACCAGCGGCCGCGCGAGGTTTCCATGAAGGCTTCACGGATCGCGTCGTAGTCCTGCTCGCTCGGCAGGGCCGGGCGGGCGGAAATCGGCGAGAGGGCGAATGCTTCGTCGGCCATGGCAAACTCATTCGCGCAAATCAGTGCGCGTTAGGGTAACGATGACCATGATATCGACCGAATCGCAATTGAATTGATGCCGAGCGAATCACAAATCCCCATCGCTTCGAAGCCCGTCGCGCGGGGATTTGCCGTGCGGCTGGCAGTGTTCTACGGCACCCTGTTCGGCATGTCGGGTACACAGCTGCCGTTCTTCCCGGTCTGGCTGCGTGCCATCGGCATCGACCCGTCCTGGATCGGCATCATCAGCGCCGTTCCGGCCGTGACGCGCTTCACGACCCTGCCATTCGTCACCAGCCTCGCGGAACGCCGCCACGCCCTGCGCGGCGCATTGATCGTGACCACCGTCCTGAGCGCGATCGGCTTTGCGCTGGTCGGTCTTCGCCATGAGGCGATCGCGGTGTTCGCAGCCTACATCGTCACGGCCTGCGTATGGACACCGACGGTGCCGCTGACGGACGCCTATGCGCTGCGCGGCGTCATCCGCTACGGGATCAATTACGGACCGGTCCGGCTCTGGGGGTCGGCTGCGTTCGTCGTGGGGGCGCTGGCCTGCGGGCTCCTGGTCGACCTCATCGATCCGCGCCACTTGATCTGGATCATCGTCGGCATGGCCACGCTTGGCGCGCTCGCAAGCGTCGCGCTGAAGCCGTTGGATACGCTGCCACTCAAGACCGTGGCGTCGCAGCATGACGGCAGGCTGCTGCGCAATCCGACGTTCCTCCTCATCATCGCGGCCTCCGCGCTGATTCAGGGCAGCCACGCCGCCTACTACATATTTTCCGCAATTGCCTGGCAGGCTCGCGGGCTCGGTGGTGTCACCATCGCCGCCTTGTGGGCCTTGGGCGTGGTGGCGGAGATCATCGTGTTCGCAACCTCGCCGCGCTACACTCTTGCGCCTGCGACGCTGGTGGTGATCGGCGGCCTGAGTGCCGTGGCACGATGGTGTGTCACGGCGCAAGACCCCGAGGTCGGGTTGCTCGCCTTGGTCCAGCTTGGACATGGGCTCAGCTTCGGGCTCACCCAGGTCGGCGTCATGGAGCTCCTCGTGCGGCATGTGCCAGCGCATATGATGGCGCGCGGCCAGGGCTATCTCACCGCCTGCAGCGGCATCATCGGCTCAGCTGTGTCGGTGCTGTGCGGCGTGATCTATGCCCGCTATGGGCAGGGCGTCTATTATCTGATGGCAGCCATGGCTGGCTCCGGCGCCCTGCTGACCTGGCTGGCGCGGCATCGGCTGGCGCATCAGCCCCATAGCGCAGCATCGGGAGGATCGACGTGAGCCTCGTCGTAGCGCAGGCCATGGTCGCGATCGCGCGCGAGCAAGAGCGGTCCGTCGAGATCGACAAAGCGCGCCTGCGGCGTCAGCAGCATGGCTGGCGCCATCGACAGCGACGTCGCAACCATGCAGCCGACCATGATGTCGAAGCCGAGCGCCTGCGCAGCGTCGGCCAGCGCCAGTGCCTCCGTCAGCCCGCCGGTCTTGTCGAGCTTGATGTTGACCGCATCATAGCGGTTGCGCAGTGCGGCAACCGAGGCGCGGTCATGGACGCTCTCGTCGGCACAGACGGTGATGGGCCGGTGGATCTGCGCCAGCATCTCGTCGCGTCCCGCGGGCAGGGGCTGCTCGACCAGGGTGACACCGGCGGCGGCGCAGGCGGCAAGATTGGACGCGAGGTTGTCAGGCGTCCACGCCTCATTGGCATCGACGATCAGCTCGCTGTGCGGCGCGGCCCTCCTCACGGCTGCAATACGCTCCGGGTCACCGTCGCCGCCGAGCTTGATCTTGAGCAGGGGCCGGTGCGCGGCCCTGGCTGTCGCCGCAGCCATGGCTTGGGGCGATCCCAGAGAGATGGTGTAGGCCGTGGTGCAAGGCTTTGGCGCCTGCCGGCCCAGCACCTCCCAGGCGCGCCGCCCTTCGCGCTTGGCCTCGAGGTCGACAAGGGCGCAATCCACAGCATTGCGGGCGGCGCCGGGCGGCATGGCGGCCTGCAACGCCCGCCGGTCGAGCCCGGCCGCGACCGGATCCCGCATGGCCAGGATGGCGGCAAGGGTCGCCTCCGGCGTCTCGCCGTAGCGGCGGTAGGGAACGCATTCGCCCCGGCCCAGCAATCCGGCATGGCTTATTTCTGCCACAACCGTCACCGCCTCTGTCTTCGCGCCACGGCTGATGGTGAAGGAACCCGCGATGGGAAAGCGCTCTATCCTCGCGACCAGAATTTGAGATTCGGTGGAAGTCATTTAAATCTATGATGATTTCTGAACCGGCGGGGTCCGAATGGCGACCAACTATGACTGGTCGGAGGCGCTCTCGACAAGGCGATCGCTAAAAATGTTGGCATTTTCGTTTACCGGTTCCATGCATAAAGGTGGCAGGAGCACGCCAATTTGAACGCCGACCCGACATTGGAGCGGATCACCCGCGGCAATGCGCTTGCGCTTTGCGCTGCCGGCTCCTGGACCGCCGGCTTTGCGCCGCGGCTGGAACGGCTGGTCTCGGAGGCGGAAAAGCTCGCCAGTAACCGCTCCAACGTCTCCATCGACGTGTCCCAGGTGGCCAAGCTCGACACTTTCGGGGCCTGGTTGATCGAACGTCTGCGCCGCAGCCTGACCCAGGGCGACATGGAGCCGAAGATCGCCGGCCTGTCGGTGAATTATGCAAGCCTGGTCGAGGAGGTGCGGCGGGTGAAGACCGCGCCCACGGCCGAGACTACCACGGTCTCGGTTTTCGGCATGCTCGGCCAGATCGGGAGCAGCGTCGCCGGCGTCAGCGAGACCATCCTTGGCCTGATCGAGATGCTGGGCGCGGTCCTGGTTGCGACCGGTCGAGTGCTGATTCATCCGCGCAGCTTTCGCCTGACATCGACCGTGCATCATCTGGAGCAGGTGTGCTGGCGCGCGGTGCCGATCATCGTGCTGATCACCTTCCTGATCGGCTGCATCATCTCCCAGCAGGGCATCTTCCATTTCCGCCGCTTCGGCGCCGATATCTTCGTCGTGGACATGCTCGGCGTGCTGGTGCTGCGCGAGATCGGCGTGCTGCTGGTCGCGATCATGGTCGCGGGCCGGTCGGGCAGCGCCTATACCGCCGAGCTCGGCTCGATGAAGATGCGCGAGGAGATCGACGCGCTGCGCACCATGGGCTTCGATCCCATCGAGGTGCTGATCCTGCCGCGCATGCTGGCGCTTGTGATCGCGCTGCCGATCCTGGCGTTCCTCGGTGCGATGTCGGCGCTCTATGGTGGCGGCCTGGTGGCCTGGCTCTATGGCGGCGTTGATCCGGAGGCGTTCCTGCTGCGGCTGCGCGATGCGATCTCGATCGATCACTTCACGGTGGGAATCGTAAAGGCGCCGGTCATGGCCGCGGTGATCGGCATTGTCGCCTGCGTCGAGGGCCTTGCCGTGCAGGGCTCGGCTGAATCGCTGGGGCAGCACACCACGGCTTCCGTCGTGAAGGGGATCTTCTTCGTCATCGTCATGGATGGCGTGTTCGCGATCTTCTTCGCTTCCATCGGGATGTGACGATGACGCAGCCCGCTCCCATGCAAGCAGCTGCGCCCGCCGAGGCCATCATCCGCGTCCGCGACATCACAGTGCAATTCGGCAAGACACGCGTGCTCGACGGGCTCGATCTCGACGTCCAGCGCGGCGAGATCCTCGGCTTCGTCGGTCCCTCCGGCGCCGGCAAATCGGTGCTGACCCGCACCATCATCGGCCTCGTGCCCAAGGTCTCTGGCCGCATCGAAGTGTTCGGCGTCGACCTCGATGCAGCCAGCACCTCGGCGCGGCGCGCCGTGGAGCGGCGCTGGGGCATCCTGTTCCAGCAGGGCGCGCTGTTCTCCTCGCTGACGGTGCGGCAGAACATCCAGTTTCCGGTCCGCGAATACCTCAAGGTGTCGCAGCGGCTGCTCGACGAGATCATGGTCGCCAAGCTCGGCATGGTGGGCTTGCGGCCGGAGGTTGCCGACCGTTTTCCCTCCGAGCTCTCGGGCGGCATGGTCAAGCGCGTGGCGCTTGCACGGGCGCTCGCGCTCGATCCGGAACTGGTGTTCCTGGACGAGCCGACCTCGGGCCTCGACCCCATCGGTGCCGGCGATTTCGACGAGCTCGTGCGCACCCTGCAGCGCACTTTGGGTCTGACGGTTTTCATGGTAACCCACGATCTCGACAGCCTTTACACCGCTTGCGACCGCATCGCCGTTTTAGGCAACGGCAAGATCATTGCAGCAGGATCGATGGCCGATATGGAGGCCTCGCAGCATCCGTGGCTGCGGCAATATTTCCACGGCAAGCGTGCACGCGCCGTGACGGGTTAGGCATACCGGAGTTGGTTTGATGGAGACGAGGGCGAACTACGTCCTGATCGGAGCATTCACGCTGGCCGTGATCGCGGCGGCGTTCGGCTTCGTCCTCTGGTTTCAGAGCCTGCATACCACAAAGGCGCGCAGCCCCCTGCGCATCATTTTCGAAGGTCCCGCGGCTGGCCTGCGCAACGGCGGCAGCGTAAACTTCAATGGTATCAGGGTAGGCGAGGTGATTTCGGTCAAGCTCGATAATC
This sequence comes from Bradyrhizobium sp., assembly GCA_035652015.1. Classification (GTDB taxonomy): domain Bacteria; phylum Pseudomonadota; class Alphaproteobacteria; order Rhizobiales; family Xanthobacteraceae; genus Bradyrhizobium. The sequence continues at coordinate 10,461 of DASREP010000063.1, forward strand.
CGCGCCGCGTGGTTGCGCTGGCTATGGTCGAGAACTCCGCTCCCCTTCGCAAGGACACGCTGGTCGGGCTTGAATTCCAGGGCCTCACGGGCGTCGCCGCCATTTCGCTCAAGGGCGGCGATGAGGCGGCGCCGCCGGTGCCGCTGGATGAGGACGGCGTGCCCACGCTGACGGCCGATCCGAACCGCCTGCAGGACGTGACAGAGGCGATCCGCGGCACCTTGCAGAACATCAACCGGGTGGTCGCCGACAATCAGGAGTCGGTGAAGAACTCGCTGCATAATCTCGAGATCTTCACCAACTCGCTCGCGCGCAACTCCGAGCGCCTCGACGCTGTGATGTCGAAAGTGGACGGCGTGATGGTCAAGGCCGACAGTCTCATGCTGGGTCTCAACACCCTGGCCGGCGGCAAGGAGGGCGGTGAGCTCTATCAGACGGTGAAGTCGATCCGCGAGCTTGCCGAGGATTTCGACAAGCGTTCGGGCGCGCTGATGACGGACGGCCGCAAGACGCTCTCCGATATCAGCCGCGCCGTGAACAATTTCGATCGCAACCCGACGCGCGTGCTGTTCGGCGCCAGTAACAGCTCGCAAGCCGCGCCACCGCCTCCGCCGCCAGCGCCGCCACCGGCTGCCGCGGCGAATGAGCGGAGGCGGCCGTAGGGGCGAATGGGGAGTAGCGAATAGCGAGTAGGAACTGCGATTGCTGTCCTTGTGATCGTCAAAGCAGAACGGAGGCCGTATGGCCTCCGTTCTCATTTCGCTACTCACTATCGCTGTTCGCCCTTCAACCCAGCCGGCCCGCGGCGTGGGCCAGCAGCGTGTAGACCAGGCCCGTCTCCGAGGTGAGGTGGCCGCGCAGCGCCTGCGGGTTGCGGTCCTCGCGGGCGACGTCGTCGAGCAGGCGCTCGAACTCGGCGATGTAGCGGTCGACCGTCTGCTTGAAGGCGCGGTCGGCACGGTACTTGCGGGCGACCTCGTCGAACGCCTTCTGGCCGGCTGGCGTGTAGAGGCGCTTGGTGAACGCCTTGTTCTCGCCGCGCTGGTAGCGGTCCCACATTTCGGCGGCGAGGTTGCGGTCCATCAGGCGTCCGATGTCGAGGGACAGCGACTCCAACGGATTACCGCCACCCTGTGGCTGAGGCTGCGGCTGCGGCTGCGGTTGGGCGGAACGGCCGCGCGGCGCCTCGCGGGCCGAACCCGGGGCGGGGGCGGCGTCGGCGCGGTTGAGCAGGTCGGAGAGCCAGCCGTCGCGGCCCTGGTCCGATGTCGCGGGGCTGACCGGCGGAGCCTCGGTCCGGCGTGACGCGGGCACGCCGAGATCTGGCGGCGGCAGGGTCGAGGCGCTGCCGATATCGCGCATCCGCGTCTCGTTGCGACCATTGACCGCCGCGGCTATCACCGGCTCGTCCTGACGCTGCTGCACGCTCGGCCGGCCCTGGCCAACGACATCGAGGCCGCGACCGTGCTGGGCGACGATGCGGTTCAGCTCCGCCAGCGCCTCGATCTGGTCGACGATCACCTTGCGCATCTGCGCGGTGCTTTCGGCGGCCTCCTGCGGCATCTCGAGCACGCCGCGGCGCAGCTCGTTGCGCGTGGTCTCGAGCTCGTGGTGCATCTCGGCTGCCATCTGCTTCATGCTGGAGACCAGATTGGCGAACTTGTCGGCGGACTGCTTGAACATCGAATCCGCTTCTTCCGTGGTCGTGCGGTAGATGTCGTGCATCGCCTCGATGGTCTGCCGGTGCTCCTCTTCGGAAGCCGCGCGCACCGCCTCGAACTGCCGGGTAATCGCCGCCGAGCCGGCGCCCGCCGTCTCCGCAACGACACGTGCGATGTCGCGGGCGCGCTCTTCGGCGGCGGCGAGCGATTCATCGAGCAGGCTGGTGAAGCGCGACAGCCGCTGATCGAGATCGGTGGTGCGCAGGTCGATGGTGGTGACGAGCGATTCCAGCGTCGCCTTGCGCTCGGCGACCGAGGTGGTCGTGTTGCGGTTGGCCTGCTCGACCACGGCGGCGGCTTCCATCAGGGCCCGGCCATGGGCGTCGAACTGGCTGGACAGCTCGCCGAGATTGACCAGCGCCTTGCTCGTCTTGTCGTTGAAGACGTTGAGCTGGTCCTCCAGGTTCTGCGTCGCCGTGCCGTTGCGCGAGGTGACGTCGTTCATGGCCGAGACGAAGTCGGCCACGCGCGTGACCAGCGCCCGCTCCAGCGAGTTGAGGTTGTCGTGGGCGCCGGTGAGCACTTCCTGCAGCAGGATGTTGCCCTCGCGCAGCCGCTCGAACAGCGCGACCGTGTCCGTGCGCAGGATCTTGCTGGTCTCCTGCATCTCGGTGACCGCTGCGACCGAGACCTGGCGCGACTGCTCGATCGCCGTGCGCGAGGCCTGCTCCAGGTCCTTGAGCGACTTGTTGATGGCATTGGTCGCCATTTCGCCCGCCGCCGTGATGGTGCGCGCAACATCGCTGCCGCTGCCCATCATCGAGTGCGAGAAGCTCTGGCCGCGGGTCTCGATCGACTTCAGCGCGTCCGACGTGACGCGGTCGATATCGAGCGTCAGCTGGCTGGTCTTGCCGGCCAACGCATCGACGAGCACGCCGCGCTTGGCATCGATCATCTGCGACAGACGATCGGTCTGCTGCTGAACGTAGCTGACGATCTCGTCGGTCTTGCCGGTTATCGTCGAGCCGAACGCCGAGCCGGCGGCGAGCACCGAACGCTCGACCTCCGCGGAGGTCGTCTTGATGCGCGCGGCGGCCTCGTTGGAGGCGGCGATCAGCGAGTTCTGTGCACTGTAGGTGCTCGACTGGATGCTGTCGGTCGAGTTGGCAGTGGCTGCGACCAGCGTGCGCTCGATCTCCGAGGAGATCGCCCGGATCTGGCTTGCAGCGTCGGCCGAAGTCGCGGTGAGCGAACTCTGTGCCTCGCGTGCACTGTTGAGGATCGAAGAGGCCGTATCTGCGCCGACTGCGGAGAGGGTGCGCTCCACATCCGCCGCCAGCGACTTCACGTGGCTTGCCGCCTCAGACGAAGCCGCAATCAGCGTGCTCTGCGCCTCGCGGGCGCCGCTGGAGATGGTCTCCGCGGTGGTGGTGCCGGCGAGCGACAGCGAGCGCTGCACGTCGGCGGTGAGCGATTTCACGTGGCTCGCGGCATCCGCGGAAGCCGCGACGAGCGTGGCCTGGGCCTCGCGGGCCCCGTTGGCGATGGTCTCGGCCGTGGTGGTGCCGGCCGTGGTCAGCGCACGCTGCACCTCGGTCACGAGCACCTTCACCTGGTTGGCGGTTTCCGACGAGGCGTTCATCAGCGTGCTCTGCGCCTCGCGAGCGCCCGAGGTGATCGACTCGGCCGTCGTGGCGCCGGCGATCGACAGCGAGCGCTGGATGTCGACGGCAAGCGACTTCACCTGGTTGGCCGCGTCGGCCGAGGCGTTGACCAGCGTGCCCTGGACGTCGCGGGCGCTGGCGACAATGGATGCGGCGGTCGCCGAACCCGCGGCCGACAATGTCCGCTCGATATCGATCGACAGCGATTTGATCTGGTTGGCCGTTTCGCTGGACGCCGTCACCAGCGTCGATTGTGCTTCGCGGGCGCTGTTGAGGATCGCATTGGCCGAACCGGTGCCGACCGTGGTCAGGGCACGCTCGACCTCGGACGAGGTCATCTTGAGCTGCGCGCCGACATCCGAGGATACGGTGAGCAGGGATTGCTGGGCGGCGCGCGCACCGGTCTGGATGGTCTCGCTGGTGTTGACCACGAGGTTGGTCAGCGAGCGTTCGGCGTCCTCGACATGCGACTTGATGCTGGTCGACAACAGCTCCGCGCGCGCCATCAGGTCTTCGCTCGCCTGGCGGCCGCTGCTTTCGATACGGCCCGCCACGGCTTCGACACGCGAGCCGAGCAGGTCCTCGAACTGCGAGACGCGCTGATCGATGTCGCTGGCGATTCCGCCGACCCGGGTCTCGATGCTCTGGTGAATGTCCTGGAACCGCGCGGTGACGGTGTTGGTGAGCTCAGCGCTGCGGCCGTTGATGGTCTCGGAGACGCCGGCGATGCGGCGATCGATGGCCTCGATCGCCTGCGCCGTGCCAGCGCTCAGCGAGGAGGTGAGGTTGGCAAGGCGCGAATCGATCGAATGGATGATCTGCGCTGCGCCATCGGTCATCGACGAGGACAGCAGGCCGACGCGGCTGTCGATGGTCTCGGTGACCGACTGGGCGCGCGAATCGAAGGATTGTTCGATCGCCTTGAGCCGTCCATCGACAGACTGGTCGAATGACCGCATCCGGCCGTCGAGCGCAGTGTCGAGATGGGTGATCTTGCCGTCCAGTGCCGTGTCGAGGTGGGTGATCCTGCTGTCCAGCCCGGTGTGCAGGTCTGTGATCCTGCTCTCGAGCGAGCTGTCGAGGGTAGAGATCTTGCTGTCGAGCGAGCTGTCGAGATTCGCGACGCGATCCTGCAGGCCGGTTTCGAACTGGGTCAGGCGCTGATCCATCGCAGCGACGATGCCGTCGCCGCCGATGGTGACACGACTGTCGAAATTCTCGACATAGTTCTTCAGGCTGTCGGCGATGTCCTGCGTGCGCTGGCCCATGCGCTCGACGATCTCGCCGCCGAAGGTCTTGACGGTGCGGTCGAACTCCGAGACGTGGCGGGTGATCAACGCGCCGAGCGTGTTCGAGTCGCGGGCGAACTTCTCCGCAAGCTCCGCGCCCTGGTTGCGCATCAGCTCGTCGAAGGCATTGATCTGCAGAGACAGCGTATCATGTGCGCTCTCGGTCTGGGTCACGACCTTGGTGACCAGCGCATTCACGGTCGCGTCCAGCGCTTCGCTCGCCTTGTCGCCGCTGGTCAGGACGTGGTTGGCGAGCCGGTTGCCGGCCTCGTCGATCTTGGTGACGAGATCATCGCTGCGCAGCTCGAGCTCGAGCAGCAGCGAATCCCCGGAGTTCTTCAGGGAATCGTGCACCTGCTCGGTGCGCTCGGAGATGCCTTCGACCACGGCTGACGAGCGCTGCTCGAATTCGGCGGTGATGCGGTCGATGCGCTCGTTGAGCATGTCGTGGACGCGGTCGGCGAGGTCGACGAACTCGTCGTGGACGTGACCGGTCTTGAAGTTGAGACTCGTGGTCAGCCGCTCGCTGGCGTCGAGCACGGCGCGCGTGGTCTCGGCGCTTGCTTCCTCGAGACGGTCGAGCAGGTCGCCGCCGCGCTCCCCGAGCGCGAGGATCATATTGTCGCCGGCATTGCTGAGCGCCGCCGTGATGTGGGCGCCGCGCTCTTCCAGCGCGCTGGTGATGCTCTTGGCGACCTCGTCGACGCGCGAGGCGATGGCGTCAGAGATCAGGGCAATGTCGTGGCGAAGATCGATCTGCACGCCGGAGATCGCGCTGCGCACCTGCTCGGCCTGGCCGACCAGGTTGTCGCGCTGATGGGCGATGTCCTGCAGGAGCGCCCGGATCCGCACCTCGTTGTCGCTATAAGCGCGCTCGAGCGCCGAGACCTCATTGGCGACCAGCGTTTCAAGCTCGCCCGCGCGTGCGATCGCGCGTTCGATACCGTCGCCCATGGCCGCGACTTCGCGGCGGATTGCTTGTCCCACAGTGACCATGGAATCGCTTGCGGTGCCCTCGGGCTCCGAGAAACGGATCGCGACCTGGGCCATCGATTGCGCGATCATGCGCAGTTCCTGGCCGCGCCAGGCAAGGCTTGCGAGGAAATAGATCAGGAGAACGGGCGCAAAGAACAGCGCGGCAAGGCCTGCGAGCACCAGCGCGCCACTCACGCCCTGGCCCATCGCCGCATGCAGCGAAGGCAGGAAGGCAAAAGTCAGCAGGCCGCAGCCGACCACCCACACGCCGGCGAATATGGTCGCAAGCGTATAGACGCTGCGCGCGGGCCGGCCCTTCTGGATCGCCTGCAGGATCTGGCCGATGGTCTCGCGGTCGTCATTGGCGGCGCGACGCGTCTGCCTGATGTCCTCGATCGGCTCAAAGCTTGCAGCATCGGTGTTCGGGCGCGTCTCGAAGCTCGGCTCGTTGAAGGAAGGCGGCGTGGGCACGACCACCGGGCTCGTCGGTGCGTCGACGTGCGGCGCGGCGAGGGAACTGTCGGTCGCGGCATCGTTGATGTTCAAAGCTTCCTGAATGGCAGAAAGCGCGACTTCCGTAGGGTCTTTGACCTTCTTGGGGGTGTTCGCCATGTTCAGTCTGAGCCCTCTTTGTACTCACGCGACCGAGTCCGCCGCGAGCGCCCTCGCAGACTCGAGATCGGTATTTACGCCCGCTGTGGCGTCAAGGCGCGGCCGCCGGCCGGCTTGTCCACGACATTGCCAACATCCTATTGGCTGAATGAACCGAAAGGAATGGCTCCAATTAATACAATCTTAATCATCGTTAACAGCATTTCGCCGTAACGGCTTAGAAATCCACGGACTTCCCGTAGTCCTTCGGGAATTGCGGCGACTCTTCGTCAAAATGGGGGCGTTGAAGCGACGGCGGCGAAACACGTCGTTAACCGATGCCGTGATTGGCTCGCCTCGAGCCTGGGTTCCTGCCGGATCCGGGCAGGCCACAGGACCTTGCCATGGCGCCTTCGCCGCCTTACGACCGGATTTCGCCGCCGCCGCTCGTTCCAGGCGAGACGCCGATCGACCTCGCCCATTTGGCGCGCATGACGCTTGGCGATGGCGCGCTCAGGCGCGAGGTCCTGACGATGTTTCTCAAACAGAGCCGGGACCTGGAGGACCGGCTCGCAGCGCGTCCAGCCGAGGGCGCGGCACTGGCGCATACGCTGAAAGGCTCGGCGCGCGCCATTGGCGCATTCCGCCTCGCAGCTTGCGCGGAGGCCCTAGAAGGCGCGATCCGCGGGGGCGGCGACCTCTCGCCGCCAATGGCCGATCTCAAGGCCGGGATTGCCGAGGTGGGCGGCTCGATCGAGGCCATTTTGGCCCAGTCCTGAGCTAGCGCCGGACGGAACGACCCGTTATAGGACAGCCGGACCCCATCAATCACGCATTCCGGCAGCACGAGCGACCATGGCCAAGATTCACTTCAAAGACCATCACGGCGAAACCCGCACTGTTGAGATCGAGAACGGCGCAACCGTCATGGAAGCGGCCATCCGCAACGCCATTCCCGGCATCGAGGCCGAATGCGGCGGTGCCTGTGCCTGCGCGACCTGCCACGTCTATGTCGACGAGGCCTGGCGCGAAAAAGTTGGCCCGCCCTCGCCGATGGAAGAGGACATGCTGGATTTCGGCTTCGACGTGCGGCCGAATTCGCGGCTGTCGTGCCAGATCAAGGTGACGGACGAGCTCGACGGCCTGACCGTCTCGACGCCCGAGCGCCAGGCGTGATCCCCGGGAACACCCGGCCTTAAGCTTACCCCACGAATCGCTCACGCTGCCGTCTCCCGGCAGGCGCTCGCACTCCCCATGTGATGGGGCAGGGGGATCCCTGGCTTGCGACTTGCCTTGCGACGGAGGGTGTCATGAGCGGTTCCGACCTCGAGGCCCGTTTCGGCGCCGGCAATTACGCGCCGCTTCCCGTCACTATCGTCCGCGGCGAGGGCGTCTACCTCTGGGACGAGCAGGGCCGGCGCTACATCGACATGATGGGCGCCTATTCCGCCGTCAGCTTCGGCCACTGCCATCCGCGCCTGGTCGAGGCGCTCGCCGCGCAAGCGCGCCGGCTCGACACCATCTCCCGCGCCTATTTCAATGACCGGCTCGGTCCGTTCCTGGCGCGGGCCTGCGAGCTCGCCGGCATGGATGCAGCGCTGCCAATGAACAGCGGAGCGGAAGCGGTCGAGACCGCGCTCAAGGCTGCCCGCAAGTGGGCCTACAAGGTCAAGGGCGTGCCGGCCGACTGCGCCGAAATCATCGCCTGCGAAGCCAATTTTCACGGTCGCACCATCACCATCACGGGGTTCTCGTCGGTTGCGCAATACCGCGACGGTTTTGGGCCGTTTGCGCCGGGCTTCAAGCTGGTGCCCTTTGGTGACGCAGCGGCGCTCGAAGCCGCCATCACGGCCAATACCGCCGCGTTCCTGGTCGAGCCGGTGCAAGGCGAGGGCGGCATCATCGTGCCGCCGAAGGGCTATCTCACCGAAGTGGCGCGCATCTGCCGGGCGCATAACGTGCTGCTGATTGTCGACGAGGTGCAGAGCGGGCTCGGCCGTACCGGCAAGCTGCTCGCCTGTCAGCACGATGGCGTCATGCCGGACGCTCTGACGCTTGGCAAGGCGCTCGGTGGCGGCCTCTTGCCAGTCTCGATGTTTTTGGCGCGGCACGAGGTGATGGGCGTGTTCAAGCCCGGCGATCACGGCAGCACCTTTGGCGGCAATCCGATCGCTGCCGCCGTCGGCCTTGCCGCGCTCGACACGCTGGTCGAGGAGGGCTTGAGCGAGCGCGCGGCGCAGAGCGGCGCGCATTTGTTGCGGCGATTGCGCGCCATCAACAATCCCGTCGTTCGCGAGGTCCGCGGCATCGGCCTGTTCGCCGGCCTCGAGCTCGATCCGGCGCGCGCCAGTGCGGGCGCGGTGGTGCGAAGGCTGATCGATGCGGGCGTGCTGACCAAGGACACCCATCGCAACACCATCCGCTTCGCGCCGCCCTTGATCATCAAGGAGAGCGAGATCGATTGGGCGATCGACCGGCTCGCCGAGGTGCTCGATGCGGTGACGTCGGCTGCGCCCGAGCCGATCGTCGAGGCATCCAGCTAGTCTTCCTTCAGCTCGCGCCATCGGCATTCACCGCTCCTCCGCCAAGGTGAAGACGGCGCAAGGGGCTGCGATGCCGCGCAAGATATGTTGGCCGAGCGGGATCAACGCGCCCTCGGCATGGGCTGCGAGCGCGCCTGAAATCAGCACCGATTGGTTCAACGGCTTGCACAAGCCCTCCAGCCGGCTCACCAGATTGACGGCAGGGCCGATCGCGGTGAAATCCAGCCGGTCAGCCGCGCCGATATTGCCCCAGAAGATGTCGCCGACGTGAAGCGCCGCACCGAAGCCGAGCGACGTAAGCCCTTGCTGCTGCCGCATCGCGTTGAGATGCGCCATGCCGGCGCGGGCGGCTTTCACGGCCTGCAGCGCGGCGCGGCAGGCCTCGCCCGCATCGTCGCCGGCCACCGGGAAGATCGCGAGCATCCCGTCGCCGATGAATTTCAGCACCTCGCCGCCGAAGGCGTGGGTCGCGCCGGCGATGCGGTCGAACCAGGCGTTGAGGGCTGCGATGACGGTTGCGGCAGGCTCCTTTCCCGACAGTTCGGTGAAGCCGCGCAGATCGGCGAACAGCAGTGCGGCCTGGATGGTCTCGCCGAAGTCGCGACGCAGTGGCCCGGACAATACGCGCGCGGCGCTGCGCTTGCCGAGATAGGCATTGAGCGCCGCGCTCATCGTCGCGCGCGCCGACAGCGCCGCGAGCGGCGCCGTGGCGAAGCGTGCAGCCTGCGCGAGCTGGTCGGCTTCGGCAGATGTCAACGGCCGCGCACCGATCCAGCCAAGCGCGGCTGCATTTGCGCCGGCCCCGACGCTGTGTTCGAGGACGGAGCCGCGGCCGATGTCCGCAAGCCAGTCGCGGCCGGCTTGGTCCAGCGCGCCGTCGCGCGTCTCCTCTGGCATGAGGGCAAATCCGAGCGCCTCGATCACCTCGGATGTTGCCGTCCGCCACAGCCACGTGCGGCAGGCGACGATCGGGTCCGGGACACGGACCGTCAACGCGGCGCCGGCAAGGGGCAGGCCGTCTTGGGTGAGGCGCGCGCCGAACTCGGCGAGGAACTGCTCGAGACTCGTTGTCGTGCAGGCCTCGTCGACAAGCCAGGAGAGCGTAGGGGCGAGGGTGGCTGGCAGTTGCATGGCGGCAATCATGACGGCGTTCCTAGGGTCGCACGGTTGAGCTCGTGCGGTTCCATTGTCCATCAGCGCGCGTTTTACGCATTAACGCACCCAGCGCGATATGCTTTGATGGTCGACGGCCGGTCGCGGCGTGCCGGCTCGAGAATCGAGTTGCCAATCGAGGAGAGCGGCGATGGATGAATCGCTCGTGGTTCGGCGCGAGACGCAGATCGCAGCACCGCCTGCCACGGTTTTCGCGTTCCTGACCGATCCGGACAAGATCCTGCGCTGGATGGGGACCGAGGCGGCAACCGAACCACATCCCGGCGGGCTCTATTTGCTCAAGGGCGTTGGCGGCACGAACAACCGCACGGCGCGTGGTGCATTCCGCGAAGTCGTGCCGGTGCATCGTCTCGCCTATACCTTCGGCTGGGACGGCGATGAGACCGTGCCGCCGGGCTCCAGCCTGATCGAGATCGACCTGATCGATCGCGACGGCGGCACGCTGGTGCGCATGACCCATAGCGGCCTTCCCACGGCCGAGCAGTGTGCGGCACACGCGCGCGGCTGGGCGCATTACTTCGACAGGCTGGCGATCGCTGCCTCGGGCCGCGATCCCGGCCAAGATTTGGGGCCGCACCGCAAGTGCTGACGTTGCAAGTGCTGATATTGTCAGGGTCGCAACTCATCCGATGTCGAACTTCACACCCTGTGCGAGCGGCAGGTCGCGGCCGTAATTGACCGTCGAGGTGAGGCGCCGCATATAGGCCTTCCAGCAATCCGAGCCGGCCTCGCGGCCGCCGCCGGTCTCCTTCTCGCCGCCGAACGCGCCACCGATCTCGGCACCCGAGGGGCCGATATTGACATTGGCGATGCCGCAATCCGATCCGGCGACCGAGGTGAACTTCTCCACCTCGCGCATATCCATGGAGAAGATCGAGGACGACAGGCCCTGTCGCACGCTATTGTGCATCGCGAGCGCATCGTCGAAGTTCGTGTACTTCATCACATAAAGGATCGGCGCGAAGGTTTCCTCAAGCACCGGCCCGACTTGCGCGGGCATTTCGACCAGCGCAGGGCGTACGTAGTACGCGGAGACGGTGCCTGCGACGTCGACGCGTTCGCCGCCGCTAATCTTGCCGCCGTGCTTCTTTGCATCCTCAAGCGTCGCCTGCATCTTGTGGAAGGCGGCCTGGTCGATCAGTGGGCCGATCAAATTGTTCGCATCCTCAAGCGGATTGCCGACGCGCAATGACGCATAGGCCTGCTTGAGCTGCGCCACCAACGTATCATGCACGCTTTCATGCACGATCAGGCGGCGGAGCGACGTGCAGCGCTGTCCGGCGGTGCCGGCGGCGGCGAAGGTGATCGCGCGCAGCGCCAGGGCGAGATCGGCGCTGGGGCAGACGATCGAGGCGTTGTTGCCGCCGAGCTCGAGTATCGCGCGCGCAAAGCGCTGCGCGAGCTTCGGTGCGACCACCCGGCCCATCGCGGTCGATCCGGTCGCCGACACCAGCGGAACGCGCGCGTCATCGACCAGCTGCTCGCCGACCTCGCGGCCGCCGATCACGACGCTCGACAGATGCGCCGGTGCATCGCCAAATCGCAACTCCACCCGCTCGACCAGCGCCTGCACCGCGAGCGCGGTGAGCGGGGTCTTTTCCGACGGTTTCCAGATCACCGGATTGCCGCAGACGAGCGCCAGCGCGGCGTTCCAGGCCCACACCGCGACAGGGAAATTGAAGGCGGTGATGATGCCGACCGGCCCCAGCGGATGCCATTGCTCCATCATGCGGTGATCGGCGCGTTCGCTTGCGATGGTCAGTCCATAAAGCTGGCGCGACAGGCCGACTGCGAAGTCGCAGATGTCGATCATCTCCTGGACTTCACCAAGCCCTTCGCTGGTGATCTTGCCGGCCTCGATGGTCACGAGCTCGCCAAGCGCCTCCTTGGCCGCGCGGAGCTCTTCGCCGAGCAGGCGCACGAACTCGCCGCGACGCGGCGCCGGTACCGTGCGCCACTGCGCATAGGCCGCATGCGTCCGCGCGACAGCTTCGCCGACGGCGGCGCGACCGGTATCCGCAACATGGGCGATGATCTCGCCGGTCAGTGGCGAGCGCACCGCGCGATCGCCGCCGGTCAGGCGATTGTGGCTCACTCCAAGCGTTGCGAGAAGGGATGCGGTGCGTGTTGCGAGCGTCATGGCGAGACCCTCATTCTGTTTGCGCCGGCAGCGTAACACCGCGGCGCAGCCACGGCTTGAAATTCCTGATGATCTGCTCGGTCAGCGGCGTTGGCTTGCGGGTCGCTTCATCCAGCAGCACGCTGACCGACTGCGCGGAGGCGACGCATTGGCCGGCCGAGAACACCACCTGGTCGAAGGTGACCGAGGTGCGACCGAATTTCGAGACGCCGAGCCCTAGTTCGATCGTCCCGGGCCAGCGCAGCTCGGCGCGGAAGTGGATGTCGAGCCGGACCATGATCCAGGCGAATCCCTCCGGCATCAAGCCTGAGGCGCGGTCCTTCATCAGCGTGACGCGGCCGGTCTCGAAATAGGTTGCATAGACGGCGTTGTTGACATGGTGATTGGGGTCGAGGTCGGCAAAGCGCACATTGTCGGTCAGCCGGTAAGGAAAATCCTCCAGAAGCGGCGTGGAATCGAGGCGGGCGGGCGCGTTCACCGATTGATCTCCATCATTTTCTCTCCCTTACAGCCGAGTTATCTGGTCCTCGCAAGTGGGTTGCCGACAGGTGGGGGCGGCCTTTATGTTTGGCTACGAACAAGCCCAGCCCCATTCCGTCGGGACAGATTTGCAGCCCGCGGTCCAACTGACAAAGAAGCGATATGAGCGAAGCAATCAAAACCGATGTGCTGATCATTGGCGCGGGTCCCTGCGGACTGTTCGCCGTGTTCGAACTGGGCCTCCTGGATATGAAGGCGCACCTGATCGACATTCTGGACAAGGTCGGCGGCCAATGCGCCGAGCTCTATCCGGAGAAGCCGATCTACGACATCCCGGGCATTCCGACCGTCAGCGGGCAGGGGCTCACGGAGGCGCTGATGGAGCAGATCAAGCCGTTCCATCCGACCTTCCATCTCGGCGAGATGGTGGAGAAGGTCGAGAAGATCGGCGATCCTGGCTTCCGCGTCACCACCGATGCCGGCAAGGTGTTCGAGTGCAAGGTGGTGGTGATCGCCGCCGGCGGCGGCTCGTTCCAGCCCAAGCGTCCGCCGGTGCCGGGGATCGAGGCCTACGAGGGCACCTCGGTGTTCTACTCGGTGCGCAAGATGGAGCAGTTCCGCGACAAGGATCTTGTGATCGTCGGCGGCGGCGATTCCGCCCTCGACTGGACGCTCAATCTGCATCCGCTCGCCAAGCGCATCACGCTGGTGCATCGGCGCGACGATTTCCGCGCCGCGCCTCACAGCGTCGAGCAGATGCGCGCCCTGGTCGCGAGCGGAAGGATGGACCTGAGGATTGGCCAGGTCACGGCGCTCGAGGGCGCGGGCGGCAAGCTCGCCGGAGCCACCATCAAGGGCAATGACAATTCCGAGACGAGAATAACCTGCGATACCATGCTGCCGTTCTTCGGACTCACGATGAAGCTCGGCCCGGTTGCCGAGTGGGGCATTGAGCTCGAGCACAATCTGGTGCCAGTCGAGACATCCGCTTTCGAGACCAGCGTGCCCGGCATTTTTGCGATCGGCGATATCAACACCTATCCCGGCAAGCTGAAGCTGATTCTCTGCGGCTTCCATGAGGGTGCGCTGATGGCACAGAAGGCGTATCGCTATGTCTATCCCGACAAGCGGCTCGTGTTCCAATACACGACGTCCTCGTCCAGCCTGCAGAAGAAGCTTGGCGTGAGCTGATTTCTGCGACTTTTGTGACCCTTGCGCGACCTCGTACATTACGTGATGGAAAGGTTCGCGCGACAGCACTGGAACCATCCTCGAAATGGCCTTAATCTGCGGTGATTGAGGGCTGCCATTCGGGTTGATGGATTGGTCAAGGTGACGATGATGCGGAACGTGTCTTTCAGGGTCCGGCGCTTGCTGTCGCTGATCGCGGGCCTCACGCTCTGGGCGGCTGCCGCCTGGCCTGCCGCGGCGGAGCCGTCGGCGGCAGGGCTGTGGGAGAAGGTCGAGGGTGGCCAGCCCGTGCTTTACATCCTTGTCGTCGATCACAGCGGCACCTTCGAAGGCGTCATGGCGAAGCTGTTTCCCAAGCCAGGCGATACCGGTACGCCGACCTGCGCGAAATGCACCGACGACCGCAAGAACGCGCCCTGGCTCGGCATCTCCTTCATCCGCGACATGAAGCGCAACGGGTTGAAATATGAGGATGGCAACGTGCTCGACCCGCGCGACGGCAAGATCTACAGCGCCAAGATGACCTTGAGCGAGGATGGTCAAACGCTGACGCTGCGCGGCTATATCGGCATTTCGCTGCTCGGCCGCGACGAGACCTGGACCCGCCTGCCGGATTCCGCGATCGCGCAAATTGATCCTGCGATCATCGCGAAATATCTCCCGGCACAAGCCGCTGCGATGAAGCCCGCCGCGCCGCCCGTCGCGGTGCCTGCGATGAAGAAGATGGCGCCATCGCATTAGTTGTTCTCTCCGTCGGCTCCCCTTCCTCCTCGTGATCTCCTTCCTCCGTGGTGCCGGCGAAAGCTCGGGACCCATACCGCGGAATCCAACTGTGGCGCTGGGTAGGAGACGACCTTCGTCACGATGAGGTCCTGTGGTTATGGGTCCCGGCCTTCGCCGGGACGACATGCGGATGGTTCTCGATTCAATTGTCAAACAATGTAGTGGATGCGACTTTGCGTTCTCGCGACGCATTCGCGTCCGAGGCTTGCATGGTTCGTCGCCCTCGAAGAGACGAGGGCGCAGGGAAGGCCGGGTGGCCGCTGCACCCGGGGCCCTCGCGCAGAAAAAACTGCGCAAGCGCAAGAACCACAGGTACAGGCGGTGATCACACCGGCCCTCCCTGCGCGATGGTTTACGGCTTATAGCGCGCTCTCCTCGGTGAACCTTGCCGATTGCCACCGTCGCCCTCGCGAAGCTTGTGAGCTTCGCTTGGACTTGAGCGCCGAGCCTTTGGGGCGCCAGGACCACGCGATTTCACCGTCCGCGCCGATGCCGCACGTCTGACAGCATCAACCCGTCCACCGCATTCCGCCCCACGTTCGTGACGACGCGTACGCCCCCCGTGCCGGAGCGGAATGGGGAGCGTTAAATCACGAGTTTCGGAAAAACGAAAGGCAAATATTTTTCGCGCGAGGGCTGGACAAGTGGAAGAGATTGGAATCGGAAAAGTCGAAGTGATTTGCCCGACGGGTAGTCGGTACTAGCCGTCGCCCCAGCGAAAGCCGGGGCCCATAACCACAGGCTAATCTTGTTTTGCAGGCTGGTCGCTTCTGCTGTCTTCGTCCCAATTGCTTCCTGGGGCTATGGGTCCCGGCTTTCGCCGGGACGACCAGCCGTTGGTTCGCTCCGTCTACTGCGACAGCTTCACGAAATCCGGAAACTTCAATTTGCCTTCCGCGATCGCCTTCGGCCAGACCGTGACCTGCCTCTCGTTCTGCCACTGAAAGACGAGGCCGGTGACGAAGCCCGGGCCCGACTTGATGCCATGGGTGAACTCGTCGTCCTTGCCGTAGAACTGGATGCGGCCGATGGTGCCCTCGAAATTGGTCTTCTCCATCTCCGCGACCATCTTGTCCGGATCGGTGCCGCCCGCGCGCTGGATCGCATCCGTGATGATGTAGACCTCGTCATAGGCGGTGTAGCCGGTGTAGGCCGGATCGATGCCGTACTTGGCCTTGAAGGCGGCCGCGAACGGCTTTGTCTTCGGCGTCACCGCGACCTCGGACGTGGCGACCGCCAGCGAGGGGATGCCGTCGGCGGCGCCGTTGGTGTCCTTCCAGAAGGTCGGGCTGAAGGCCTGCGCGCTGATGCCGAACATCGGGATCGGCACCTGCTGGTTCTTCCATTGCACGGTCGGTTGCACGCCGACATGGGAGATGCCGGTCACGATCACGTCGGGCTTCTTGGCTTCGATGTTGTTGAAGATCGGCGTGAAGTCGGTGGTGTCGGGCGAGAAGCGGATGTGCTCGACCACCTTCAATCCGGCCTTCGGCAGGCAGGCCTCATAGCCGGCATCGAGCGGCTTGGTCCAGGCCGCATCCTCGCTCATGATCGCGACCGATTTGAATTTGAGGTTGTCGACCAGGAGATCCTTGGTGGCATCGCAGACGAGTTGCGCCTGCGCGGCCGAGGTCAGGTAGCCGTGGAAGGTGTATTTGTTCTTCTCATAGTCGTTGTGGATCGCCTTGGTGATCTCGTTTGACGCGGCACCGGGCGTGATCAGCGGCATCTTCAGCCGCGCCGCCCACGGCTCGAGCGCCAGCACGACCTCGCTGATGTAGCTCGCAATGACCGCCGAGACCTTGTCCTCGGACACGGCGCGCTGGAAGGCGCGCACCGAATCCGCCGACGAGCTCTTGTTGTCATAGGTGACGATCTCGATCTTGCGCCCCAGAATGCCGCCCTTGGCGTTGATCTCGTCGGCTGCGATCTGCGCGCCGCCAGGTGTCGCGGCGCCTGCGATCGACTGCACCTCGGCAATCACGCCGATCTTGATCGGATCGGTGGATTCGGCGTGAACAGCGGTCGCGAGGAGGGCGGCGGCGATCGCGGCAAGGCCGCCGGCGGACCAGCTCGATTCGCGATGATGGTTCATCTCTTTTTCCTCCTTTTCGATTCTTGCTTATGGCGTTTGCTTCTTTTGCTTGCGCGCGCGGCAAGCGGCCGGGCGCGGTGCGTCAAGCCTACGCGGGAGGGCAGCGGCTTGGGAAGCATCTCCTTTGCCGCTGCCTGCCATTCAGGCATGCGCTGGCGGGATAGGGCGCCGACTCGATCGGATCCCTACTTCAGTCCGGCCTTTCGCAATCCCTTCAACAGCTCGGCCATGGCAGCCTGCAGTGTCGGGTTTTGGTATTGCTCTTCCTGATAATACCGGGTGATCCCTTCGAGGTCGAAGCGTTTGCTGAAATGGGTCTTCTCAAACACGGCGCGCGCGTTCCGTGCCTCGGCATCTCGATCTGTCAGGGCATAGGCGGCGACCAGCCAGGCGTGGCTGAACCAGAGGTTCGGCCGCACGCGCACCGATTCCTCAAGCGCCTCGATTGCGCTGGGATAGTCACCAAGGGTGAAATGGGCGCGTCCCTTGACCCAGAGGAAGGGCCCCATTGACGGGTCTTGCGGGCTCAATCGAATGGCCTGTTCGACCAGCGGAATCGCTTCGCTTGGTTTTCCGATGAAGACCAGCTCGTTTGCGGCCTGCGCATAGGCTTTCGCGAGATTCGGGTCGTGCTCGATTGCCTTCCGGAAGGCGCGCAGTGACGCGTCGTGATTGCCGCGCAGCCGATGGACAAAGCCGAGCGCGTAATGGGCCAGCGGCGTTTTCTGCTCGAGGCTGATCGCCTTGTTCGCAGCTTCCTCGGCGCGATCGACCTCGGCCTCCCCAGCGTCATTCCACGCATTGAGCACGTCCGATGCAAGTACGTTGGCGAGCAGACCCAGCAATCGCGCATTGTCAGGATCGGCCTTCAGACCGGCCTCCGCATGTTGGCGGGTTTGGAGAGACTTTTCGGGCGTCGGGAAACCAGTATAGGCAGCCATTGCTTTCATCCAGCGGGTTTCCATCAGCTGCCAGCGTGCCGACCTCGTGTCGCACACCCTGCACCATTTCGTCGTTCAGAGACGCTGCGATACGCTCCAGTACGCTGTCCTGCAGGTCGAGCAGGCTGCTGGTCTCGTGCTCGTAGCGATTGGCCCAGAGATTGGTGCCGCTTTCCGTATCGGTCAGCTGCGCGCTGACGCGGACCTTCGAGCCGGCGCGCTGCACACTGCCCTCAAGCGCATAACGAACCCGGAGTTCGCGGCCGACCTTTCGCGGGTCGGTCGATTTGCCCTTGTATGCGAACGCCGTCCCCGAGGCGATCACCCAGGCCCGACGCAATCGCGACAGCTCTGTCGTCAGGTCGTCGGTAATGGCATCGGCCAGATATTCGTCGGCGGCATTTCCGTCGGCGTTCTTGAATGGCAGGACGACGATTGTGTTCGTCCGTGGCAGCACCTGATGCTGCTGTTGCA
This sequence comes from Bradyrhizobium sp., assembly GCA_035652015.1. Classification (GTDB taxonomy): domain Bacteria; phylum Pseudomonadota; class Alphaproteobacteria; order Rhizobiales; family Xanthobacteraceae; genus Bradyrhizobium. The sequence goes on from DASREP010000063.1 coordinate 28,461, forward strand.
CGATCAGCACCGTCGCGACGGCGGCGGCAGCGACCGTCGTAATGGCGGCGCCCATGGTCAATCCGAACCAATGGGCTGCAAGCCTGGTGAGGAGAGGAGTCCGTATCCGCTCATAGGCGACCTCGTAGACGTGGACCGGGTAGGGGATGTTCTTGACGCGCTGTGCGCCGCGGTCCGCAAAAAAGAACTCCGGCAAGGCGCGGGTCTGGTCATGGATGCTCTGGCTGACGCAGACCGTTCCAGGCGTCGCGAGTGCCTCGAGTCGCGCCGCGATATTGACGCTGTTTCCATAGATGTCGCGCTGATCGACCAGGACGTCGCCGGTGTTGATCCCGATCCGAAGGTGGATGCGGTCCTTCAGGTTGGCCTGGCGCGCGGCCAGCCCGCGCTGAATATCGAGCCCGCAGCGTACCGCGTCGACCGCGCTTCCGAATTCAACCAGCAGCCCGTCGCCCATGCTGTGCACGAGACGGCCGCGATATCTGGCGATTGTCGGCTCGATCAATTCCTCTGCGTGGCTTGCCAGCCGCGCATGCGTCTCGTCCTCGCTGCGGCTCATCAGGCGGCTGTAATCGACGACATCGGCGATCATGACAGCCATCAGCCGCCGCCGCGCGGCAATTGGCTCGATTGCCGTCGGGACCGTTGTCGCGGTGACCGCCTCGATTGCCATCGGGCCATCTTCCTCGATAGTCAGTACGACTGCGAAGCCCGCCGACCGCGCAAAAACACAGCAGAGAAAGCGTTTGTCTAAATGTCCTGAATTCCGGGCAGACGAATGTGATGCTCGCTGGTCACTGCGTCGGTTGCCGTGAAGCGATCTCTGGCAAGGTATGCCCTTCATCCCCGCGCAAGTATGAAATCAAACACAGTATCGCCTGCAGGCGTACACTCTACCTCTCTGGCTGCCGCAACGCCAAAAGGTTCGTGGTTAGAGACGCAGTGAAGTATTTTGATACCGCCTCTACTGCTGCACGGGCGTCGGCGCGATCGGAGCTGTCGGCTCGCTGGCGACATCCGGCACGCCCGCGTCCAGTCGCAGCACGGCGGCTGCGGCCGGCAGCACAGCGTCGGCCATCGCGGCATGGCCCTCTGCGGAGGGGTGGACCGCACCGCCATAGACGGCCGACAGCACGCCCCAGGTGGCGTCATGGATGTCGGAGGGCTGCATCGAGGACGGCAACCCCTGCGGATAGGTCATGGCCGCGAAATAGCTGTCATTGGCGTCGCGGATCCAGCGTGCGCGCGGCAGGTAAGGCCGGTATTCGGAGGCGCTGCGGCCGCACAGCATCGGCTGGCTCGCGGAGTTGACAATATCAGGGTCGAAGCTCTCGCCCTTGGGCGAGAAGCACTGCTGGTCGAAGGCCGGATCGTTGGGCCCGCGTGCGCAGAAACCGTGATCGGCGAAAGCGGCCTGATGCGCATCGACAAAGGTCATGCGGTCTGAGGCCGGATCGCGGCACAGCACGCCGGACTGGCAGGTCGCGAGCGCCTTCAGCTGCGGCAGGAATTCGTTGTCGACATAGGCCGAGACATTGGCAAGCCGCTGTGGGTCGGCGTTGAAGGACGGATGGATGTCGAAGCCGGCGCGTCCGCCCGGGCACGGTGTACCGCCCTGGTAGAGCGCCGGATTGGCATAGGTGGTGTAGACGACATGCGACAGATCGCCACCGACCAGCGGCTTTAGCGCGTCGCGCAGCTTGCGAAAGCCCTGCGGCAGGTCGCGCGTCAGGGCATCCCGCGATTCATCGAGGGTCGCCATCACGCCGGAGCGCCGGAACAGCGTGCGCTCGGTCGCGGTGTCCACGATGACGTCGGCGACAAGGCCGGAGAAATAGATGTCGTTGGCGCCGATCGAGAGCATCAGGAGGTCAAGCTTGCGATCAGGCTGGCGACGCTTGGCGGCGGCGAGCGCGTCCTTCAGTTCCGAAAGCTGGCCGTTGACGCCGACCTGGCAGCTCGTGGCCGACTTGCCCGGTGGACATTCCCGCGCGCGCTGACCGCCGAACAGGCCATCGGCGATTGTCGCGCCAGTGCAGGCGAGCGGCAGATAGGTCACCGCGATATGCGGGTAGTCGACGGCGAGCGCGAGCGCCGCGCGGGTCTGATAGCTGTAGAGCGAGCGGTGGCAGGCCGGGTTGAGCCAGACTGCGCCGTAGCGCTGCCAGTTCTGCAGGCTGTCGGGCGCCTCGCAGGCGCGTCCGCCCTTGTAGCCGGCACGGCTCGGCCGGAAATATTGCGCAGTCGCGGTCGCCAGATAATAGCGGAAGCAGAAGCCCTCGTCGGCGAGCGCAACCGGACGGTCCGGATTTCCCTCGCCCGAGGCGATGCTGTCGCCGAGGCCCGCGATCAGGATGTCGCGCACCTGGATGACGGTCGACAAATGCTGCGGGGTATCGGGGCCGCTGGTGACGTCGACGCTGGCTACGGTCTGCTTGCCATAGCGAACGCGCAGGTTCACCGGCTCGGCGCAGTCGAAGGTGGATGCCTGCGGGCCGTCGCCGTCGTCGAACGACCAGGCGCAGGTGGCGCCGACCGGGACGACGCCGGCCAGCCGCACGGTGATCGGATGGTCGACCGGGGTGAGATAGCTTTCCTTGACGTTGTCGCGGGTGCAGGGCTCGGCCACGCGGCCCTGGTTGTCGATGCAGAGGCGGTTGACCATGTTGCGCGCCCAGCCGCGGCCGTCGCTCTGTAGCTCCAGGACATCCTCGGCCGAGAGGATCGAGCGCTCGCGCAGCGCTTCGACATGCAGCTGGAAGTCGCGCTCCTCCCGGAACAGGCGGAAGCGGTTGCGCACCTCCCAGGTGATCTGCATCGGCGCGTCGGCAGCGACGTCTTGCGCGGCCGCGCGCGGAATTTGCGGGAACGCAAGAGCGCCTGCGATCAGCGCTCCCAGAAGCACGGCGCGGAGGGAAAATCGAACCATGACGCCTTTGACGGCAGAGTTGGGGCGGAAATAAGAGAGAGGGACGTGGTCCTGGACAAATGTGACGATCGTCCCGATGACGATCATCCCGCTGTCATCTTCTGGACTTCATCCGCGTCACCCGCTGCGGCACCGGGGTGGCGGTGGCGGCCGGGGGCGGGGGAGCCGGCGTCGCAACCCGCTGTGACGAATTGCCGTTGAGCTTGCGCCGCTCCTGCCAGGGCACCACCACGTTCATCCAGAGCTCGCGCGTGCCCATGATCGAGATTGCTGTACCGAATGGGATCACGAAATAGAGAACCCGGAACACCAGCAGCGTCGCGACCAGCTGTTCCCGTCCGAACTGGGGCAGCGCCACCAGCATGGCCGCGTCGAACACGCCGAGTGAGCCGGGCGCATGGCTGGCAAAGCCGAGCAGCGTCGCCAGGATGAAGACCACCGCCAGCGACAGGAAGTCGATATGCGGCTCCGCGGGCATCAAGAGATACATCGCGGTCGCGCAGAAGGAGAGGTCGACCACGCCGATCAGGATCTGCAAGAGCGTGAAGCGGGCCGAGGGCAGCACCACCTTCCAGCCGTTCTGTCCGAGCTCGCGCCGATTCTCGCCCAGGGACAACCAGCCGAGATAGGCGAAGATGGCCCCGACCCCGCCGATGCCGATCAGCCGGTTGATGGCCTCCGGCAGCTGGTCCATGGCAGAGGCCGCCCCGGGGTGCAGGATCATGCCGATCCCCAGCACGAAGATGTTGCCCAGCCAGAAGGTCAGGCCGGACAGGAAGCAGATCTTGGCGACGTCGATGGCGTTGAGGGCATAATCCGAATAGATCCGGAAACGGACGGCGCCACCGGTAAAGACGGTGGCGCCAATATTGTGGCCGATCGAGTAGCTGGTGAACGAGGACAGCGCTGCAATGCGGTATGGCACATGCTTCTTGCCAATCGTTCGCAACGCAAAAAAGTCATAGAACGTCAGCGTGCAGAAGGCGCCCACCACGCAAAGCGCGGCGAGCGCGATGTGATGGGCTGGGATGTCGGTCAGCGCGGTGAGGATCGCGTTCCGATCGACGCCTTTCAGCGTCCGGACCAGCGTCGTGATCGCAAAGGCAATGATAAAGACACTTGCCGCGATCCCGAGCCGTTTCCAGCCGATCCATTTCTTGAAGCCGTGCGAGAGCCCGGTCAGCAGTCCTTGCATTCATCCTCCCGGCGGGGCGGCACAGATTGGAAGCTCAAAGTCGATAGGCCCGTCCAAACCACCACTCGAAAACCGTCATCGATCGAAGGGGATTAGTTCCCATAAGGCAAAAAGCATCCGTTGTGCAGTCCTTGACAACGGTTGGCTGGCCCCCCGGGGCCAAAGGCACGAAGACCGGTAAATATGTCGGAAGGGCGAACTTTCGAGGCCCGCGTCGAGGCGCCACAGCTCCCTTTGCGTGACTTGACCGCCATCGTCAACCGTTTCGCGAGATGGCCCGGTTTTTCCCGTTCCCGGGAACGACCGCCGTTGCCGATCGGTTAGCCAGGAGAACATCGCGCGCAGGGGGACACGAGAACGCGTGTTGCGAGCGATGTCGTTCCAACCAAGAAGAGGATCCGTGCAATGGGACTGTTCACCAGAGACATCAAAACCATGAACGACCTGTTCGTGCATCAATTGCAGGACATCTATTACGCCGAGCAGCAGCTCGTCAAAGCGCTGCCGAAGATGGCGGAGAAGGCGACGGAACCCCAGCTGAAGCAGGGCTTTCTCACCCATCTGAACGAGACCAAGGAACATGTGAAACGGCTGGAGCAGGTGTTCCAGATGCATGGCGTCGCGGTGAAGGCGGTCGATTGTCCCGCCATCGACGGCATCATCGAGGAAGCCAATGAAACCGCCGGCGAGGTCGCCGACAAGGCCGTGCTGGACGCCGCCCTGATCAATGCGGCGCAGGCCGCCGAGCATTATGAGATCGTGCGCTATGGCAGCCTGATCGCCTGGGCCAAGCAGCTCGGCCGCAACGATTGCGCGAGCGTGCTGCAGAAGACGCTCGACGAGGAGAAGGCAACGGACAAGAAATTGACCGCTATCGCCGAGAGCCGCGTCAACCTGCGTGCGGCCGGCTAGCCGGCCGCAAACCGCCGCTTGAGACAAAACGTCGCGCAAGCTCCTTTGCGCGATGTTTTCGTTTCCACGATCGATCGGACGTTCGCTCAAACCATCATGTCGACCGGCGGCGCAGCTCGAAGGCGAGTGCCACCAGCGCAAAGATCGAGATGGTGACGGCAAAGGCGAGGCTCGCCTGGATGGGGCCGGCAAGGGTCGAGATGACGCCCACCCCGATCACCGGCAGCGCGTTGCCCGCGAAGCCGCAGATGAAATAGGCCGACACGATCTCTGCGCGCTGGTCGGCCGGCGCAATCTGGTTGGTAACCTGCAGGCTGCCGCGATAGCCGAGGCCGGAGGCGACCGCGCACAGCGCGGTGGCGATGATCAGCAGCGCGAGCGATTTCTCAAGCTGGGCCGCGACCAATATGGCAACGCTTGGCAGCATGAGCGCGAGCGCGATCAACATCGCGCTGCGGCTCGCAAGGCTTCGCGTGGCGACGATCGCGCCGGCCACCACCACGGCAAGCTCGAGGAAGACTGCGCCCGCGATCGCATGGTTTGTGATGTGAAGCTGGTTGGCAAGCAGCGTCGGCGCGAGCGCCGCATAGAAGCCGACCAGCGCCATGGACCCGAAGCCGGTCACCGCGGGCGCGATGAATTTCGTCCGGATTTGCTCCGGCACGGAGGCTCGGGGCCGGAACGCGACGTCGATCATCGACTTTTGAGGCTGCGCCACAGTCTCCGGCGCAAGCCAGACCACCACCATCACCGCACCGAGCGCTGCGAGATGCAGGATGAAAGGCAGCTGCAGCGGCCATGCGGCATATTGGGCGAGCGCGCCGGCCGCGACTGCGCCGATGCCGAGGCCGGTGAAGTTCGCAGCGGTCGCGAGCACCGTCGCGCGCGCCTTGCTCTCCTCTCCGATCAGCTCTGCAAGCCACGCAGTTCCTGTTCCCGCGCCGATCCCGATGGCAAGGCCGCTCAATATTCGTCCGCAATAAAGCCAGGCAATGCCGCGCGCGAACAGGAACACCAGCGCGCTCACAATCGCCAGTGCCATGCCGGCAAGCGCCATCGGACGCCGGCCGACCTGGTCGGAGAGGCGCCCGAACACGAGTAGGGCGCAGAGATTTCCGATCACATAGGCCGCATAGATCAGCGTCAGCGAAATCTGCGAGAAGCCGAAGGCCTGTTTGTACATGATGTAGAGCGGCGTCACGACCGTGCTGCCGGCAAACAGCGCGCCAATCATGGCGGCGACCGCGACGATCGCCGCCGCGTGCTGCAACCTGACTTGCGCATACGCCTGGTGGGAACGAGAAAGATCGCTTGATGTCATGGCACCGCTCCTCAACTGCAAAACTCCGGCGCGGCGAGCACCGTTCCCGCGCCTTGCGTTTGTGAAACGTCGCGCAACGCGCGCGCGAGGTCTCGTGAATACGGCGACAGTTCGATCACAAGCGAAGCGTTGCGGTGAAACGGAACCCGATAGGCGGCGTTCACCTCGAAACAGCGAGATGAGCCATGCTGACGACATCCTTGAAAATATCCGACGCGCCCGCAGGGCGGAGGTCCGGTGCAGCTGTTGCAAACCCGCTGACACTTGCTGCCATGAGCCTCGGCTACGCCGTGGTGCAGCTCGATGTCACCATCGTCAACACCGCGCTTGCCAGCATCTCCGCCTCGCTCGGCGGCGGCGTCGCCGAGCTGCAATGGGTCGTCAGTGCCTACACCATCGCCTTTGCCGCGTTCATTCTGACCGCCGGTGCGCTCGGCGACCGGCTCGGCGCAAAACGCATCTTCATCGCGGGCTTTGCGATCTTCACCGCGGCATCGCTCGCCTGTGCGCTCGCACCAAGCCAGGCGGTGCTGATCTCCGCCCGCGCCGTGCAGGGCTTTGGCGCAGCGATCCTGGTGCCGAACTCGCTGGCCTTGCTCAACCACGCCTACCCCGATGACCGCGCCCGCGGGCGTGCGGTCGCGGTGTGGGCAGCCGGCGCGAGCCTTGCATTGACGGCAGGACCGTTCGTCGGTGGCGCGCTGATCACCCTGGTCGGCTGGCGCGCGATCTTCCTGGTCAACCTGCCGATCGGGCTTGTCGGTCTCTGGCTCACCTCGCGTCATGCCACCGAGACGACCCGTCATCCGCAGCATGCGCTCGACCTGGCAGGCCAGAGCGCTGCGATGGTTGCGCTCGGCTCATTGGCCGGCGCGCTGATCGAGGGCGGGGTGCGCGGCTTCTATGACGTGTTCGTCATCACAGGCTTCGTGGCGGCGATCATCGTCGGCGCGCTGTTCGTGGTGCAGGAGATGCGCTCGCGCCAGCCGATGCTGCCGCTGTCCTTGTTTGCGCAGCCGATGTTTGCGGCGACAACCGTGGTCGGGTTGTTGGTCAACATCGCCTATTACGGGCTGATCTTCGTGCTCAGCCTTTATTTCCAGGACATCAACGGGCTCGCGCCCTTCGCAACCGGCCTTGCTTTCGTTCCCATGCTGGGCGCGGTGCTGCCGGTCAATCTGCTCGCGCCGCACCTTGCCGAGCGGATCGGGGCGCCGATCACGATCGCAGCCGGCGCGCTGCTCTCGGCAGGCGCCTGCCTCGCATTGCTGATGGTCGAGCCCGGCACGAGCTATCTCGCGATCTGCCTTCAGCTAGTCGCTATGAGCGCGGGCCTTGGCCTGTTGGTGCCGCCGCTCACGTCGACGCTTCTCGGCAGTGTGGCAAAACAGCGTTCAGGCGCCGCGGCGGGCGTGTTGAACGCGACACGGCAGACCGGCAGCGTGCTCGGCGTTGCGCTGTTCGGCGCGCTGGTCGGACGCAACGGCGCTTTCATGACCGGCATGCACGCCTCGCTCGCAATCGCGGCCGCCGTGCTGGTCGCGGCCAGCGTCGTGATCTGGTGGGCCGGTCGGCGGCGCGAAGCGGCGGCAGCCTGACTCGTCATCGCCGGCATTTTGTCCTTTTCGGGCAATAATTGGTTCACCACGGCTGGAGCAACGCGATAGCTATTAACCCGATTGCGAACCATTCGCGGCTTGATTGACTCGTGCAACTTCGCGCGTGGTTCTTATCATGTACAAAGTCTTAACCTGCCTCGGTTTCGAGCATGACTGGAGACTGGTCGCGCTCGCGGGCACCATTTGTTTTCTTGCAAGCGCGGTTGCGCTCAGCCTGTTTCAGCGGGCGAGGGCCTCGCAGGGACAGGCGCGGTTCGTCTGGATGGCGCTGCAGGCAGCCGTCAGCGGCTGCGGCATCTGGGCTACTCACTTCATTGCCATGCTGGCCTACGATCCAGGGATCGGCGCCGGCTACAGCATCTTCGTGACCGCATTGTCGTTGGTGTTTGCGATCCTGATCACCGGCACGGGTTTTTCCATGCGCTCTCCGCGGCACGGCGCTGGCGCGCCGCGATCGGAGGCGCTGTTGTCGGCCTGGGCGTGGCAGCCATGCACTACACCGGGATGTCCGCGCTGGAATTGCCGGCCCACATCGATTGGGTCGTTCCGACCGTGCTTGCCTCTGTCGTGATCGGCAGCATCCTTGGTGCACTCGCGCTTTTAGTTGCCGTTGGACGCGACAGCAATTGGCGCGGCATGCTTGCCACCCTGCTGTTCACGCTCGCGATCGTTTCGCACCACTTCACCGCCATGGGCGCGGTGACGCTGGTGCCCGACCCGACCCTCGCCACCGATGGACTCGACATTTCGCCGACCCTGCTCTCCTTCCTGGTTGCGGGCGCGGCTTTCGTCATCCTCGGCATCGGGCTGACGGCTGCTGCAATGGACCTGCGCGCCAGACGCGCGCTCAGCCGCCAGAAGGTGCTGCTCGACGCGGCGCTGGAGAACATGTCGCAGGGCCTGTGCATGTACGATGCCGATGGCCGTATCCTGCTGTTCAACGAACACTATCTGCGGATGATGGGACGGGGCGACATCGCGCTCGAAGGGCGCCTGCTGCGCGACGTCCTGCACGAGCTCAAGAGCTCGGGGCGCTGGGACGGTGATCCCGACGAATTCGTCGATCACCTGATCGTCGACGCACGCGAAGGGCGCTGCGCGACCAGGATTGTCGTACAGTCCGCGCGCTCGATCCGGATCGTGCACCAGCCGATGCAGAACGGCGCCGGCTGGGTCGCCACCTTCGAGGACATCACCGAATGGCAACAGGCGCAGGCACAGATCACGCATATGGCACGGCACGACGCGCTCACGAATTTGCCGAACCGGACGCTGTTCCGCGAGCGGCTCGAGCAGGCCCTCAGGCTTGCCAAGCGCGGCGACGAGCTCGCGGTGCTTTGCCTCGACCTCGACCATTTCAAGGATATCAACGACTCGCTCGGCCACCCTATCGGTGATGCGCTGCTGATGGAGGTCGGACGCCGGCTTATCTCCTGCATCGGCGAGGGTGACACCGCGGCGCGGCTCGGTGGCGACGAGTTCGCCATCGTGCAGCTTGGTGGCACCGACGAAGCCGATCAGGCCGTGTCGCTGGCTGGTCGCCTCGTCGAGGATATCTCCGCACCTTACGACATCGGTGGCCATCAGCTCGTGATCGGCGTCTCCGTCGGCATTTCGCTGGCGCCCGACGACGGCAAAGACCCGGACGAATTGCTCAAGAAGGCCGACCTTGCACTCTACCGCGCCAAGTCTGACGGCCGCGGCACCTACCGCTTCTTCGAGGCCGGGATGGACGCCCGCGCCCAGGCCCGGCGCCTGCTCGAACTCGACATGCGCGCAGCGCTGCCGCGCGGCGAGTTCGAGGTACATTACCAGCCGATTCGCGACGTCGCCTCCGACAAGGTCGTGGCGTGCGAGGCCTTGGTGCGCTGGCGCCATCCGATGCGCGGCCTGATTCCGCCCGGCAACTTCATTCCGCTCGCGGAAGAAACGGGGCTGATCATCCAGATCGGTGAGTGGGTGCTGCGTGCCGCCTGTCACGATGCGGCGGCATGGCCCGACGATATCGGCGTCGCCATCAACCTGTCACCGGTGCAGTTCAAGAACCCCAACCTGGTTGCGCATGTCATGAATGCGCTTGCGCAATCCGGTCTGCCGGCGCGCCGGCTCGAGCTCGAGATCACCGAGTCGGTGCTGTTGCAGAACAGCGAGGCGACGCTTGCAACCCTGCATGCGCTGCGCGGCAACGGCGTGCGCATCTCCCTGGACGATTTCGGCACCGGCTATTCGTCGCTGAGTTACCTGCGCAGCTTCCCCTTTGACAAGATCAAGATCGACCGCTCCTTCGTCGAGGACGTCACCTCGCGCGGCGATTCGCTCGCGATCGTGCGCGCCGTGACCGGCCTCGGTCGCAGCCTCGGCATCGCCACGACAGCTGAGGGGGTCGAGACCGTGGCGCAGCTCGAGCTGCTCCGCCGCGAGGGCTGCACCCAGGCGCAAGGCTATCTGTTCAGCCAGCCGCGACCGGTAGCCGAGGTGATGAAGATGTTCGCGCAACGGCAGAGCGCGGTGGCGTAAGGCGCCCTTTGAAGGAGCGTCCTGTTCTGCGAACGTGTCGCCTGTCCCGCCGATCCATAGCGGCTGTGCCGCCTTTACCGACCCGGCACGGGAGTGCGTCCGAACCTCTCATTCGGCGGCGCTGGATTCACGCTTTAGCGGGCTCTGGGCGAATTCCTCCCGCGCGGGCTCGAACCGTCCGTAGCGCAGGGCCAGCGTCGGGAGCACGATCAGGTTCAGCGCCATCGACGTGACAAGGCCGCCCAGGATGACGATGGCCATTGGTCCCTGGATTTCGCGCCCGGGCTCGTTCATGCCGATCGCGAGCGGCAGGATGCCGAGTCCGGTCACGATCGACGTCATGAGGATGGGCGTGAGCCGGTCGGCGGCTCCCGCGATCGTCGCCTCCAGGCCCCAGTCCCATCTCTCGACTTCAACAAGATGTTCGTAATGCGCGATCATCAAAATTGAATTGCGAAGGCTGATGCCGAACAGCGTGATGAAGCCGACCATGCCGCCCAGCGTCAAAATCCCGCCGGTCGCAAACACGGCCAGCACGCCGCCGACCAGAGCGAAGGGCAGGTTGGCGAGGACCAGGAGCAGGTTGCGCCAATTCCGCGTGACGACCGACAACAAGAGGACGATGCCGATCGCGGCGATCAGCGAATTGACAATGAGATCACGCTGCGACCGCGATTGCGCTTCGGCCGCGCCGGCGAACTGGATGTACGTGCCGGACGGCAGTTGAACCTTGGAGCCGATCATGGCCTTGGCTGTGCGCACAAAGGAAACCACATCGGTGCCGATGACATTGGCCGTCACGGTTTGCACGCGGCGTGCGCCCTCGTGCAGGACCTGGTAGCGTCCGGAGCTCTGGTAGATGTCTGCGATCTGCCTGAGTGTGACATAGGCCCCCCCCGGACTGCGCAAGGGCATGTCGCCGACCTTGCTGATGTTGTCGCGGCTGGCAGCATCGAGGATGGTCATCACGTTGAAGACCTGATCGCCCTCATAGGTTTGACCGACGACGTCGCCCTGATAGGCGGTGCGGATCAGGTCGAGCGCCTCCACCGCATCGAACCCCCAACGTGCCAGATCGGGATTGCGGAGGCGGATCGTCAGCTGCGGCAATCCGGGCGGCGACTGGACCTGGACATCGGTTGCGCCGGGAATCTCGTTCAGGACCTGCGCAACCTCCTGCGCCTTGCGATCGAGCAGGTCGAGATCGTTGCCAAAGACGTTGACCACGACCGCCGCAGTGTATCCCGAGAGGGTCTCCTCGATCCGCTCGGTCAGAAACGTCATGACCGAGGCGCTCACGCCGACGAAGCCGCCAAAGACTTTACGAATATCCGCTTGCGCCTGCTCGGCGTCGTCTCCCGACAATCCCGGCTTCAAGTCGACTTCGAGCTCGCTGTAGTGTGGCCCCCAGGTATCCTCGGATTCCTCCGCCCGCCCTGCGCGCTGCGCGACCGAGCGCACCTCGGGCAACTGTCGCAAGGCCTCCGCGATACGAGCCCCGACGCGGAGCGATTCCTCGATGGATGTGCCCGGCACCGCCGCCATGTGGACGACGAAGTGCCCTTCCTTCAACTCCGGGATTAGCCCGCGGCCGAAGAACGGCAACGCCGCGCAGCCGGCGATCGTCAGCGCTGCCGCGAGCGCGATGAGTGTGCGGGGCCAATGCGCGAGCCGCCGCAACAGCGCCTGGTAGGCGGCGCGCATCCAGCGGATCACGGGAGGATCCTGCGCCGGCACGCGGCCCGGAAGCAGCGCCATCGACAGCGCCGGCGTCACCGTCAGCGCGACGACAAGCGAGGCCATGACGGCCATGGTGTAGGCGAGCCCCAGGGGAGCAAACAGGCGTCCGACGGTGCCGGACAATGTCATCACCGGCAGCACGACCAGGATGACGGCGAAGGTCGCATAGACGACGGCGCCGCGAACCTCGAGCGTCGCGTCAAGCACGACGCGCGCCGCAGGCCGCGGCTCGGGCAATCTCCTGTTCTCCCGCAGCCGGCGCACGATGTTCTCGACGTCGATCACCGCATCATCGACGACGACCCCGATCGCAATGGCGAGGCCGCCAAGCGTCATGGTGTTGAGCGAGGCGCCCATGCGCTCGAGGATCAGCGTTGCGGCCAATAGCGACAGCGGGATCGCGGTGCAGGAAATCGCAGCCGTCCGCAGGTCGAACAGAAACAGGAACAGCACCACGATGACCAGAATGCCGCCCAGCACAAGCGAATCCCGGACATTGCCGGTCGCGGTGTTGATGAAATTGGCGGGGCGGAACAGATCGGCGTGGATCATGATGCCGCCCTTCTCGAGGCCCGGCCGCAGCTCGTCCAATGCCGCTTCCACGTTCTCCGTCACCTGCAGCGTGTCGGCGGCATATTGTTCGGCCAGATTGAGAATGACGCCAGGCTGGCCCTGTATGGCGGCACCGCCGATCGGCGGTTCGGGCGCGTCCACGACGTCTGCCACATTCCTGAGCGTGACGCTTGCGGCTCCCTTGCTGAGCAGCACTGTCCGCGCAATGTCGTCCGGCTTGAGAGATTGTCCCTCAGTCTGGAAGACGATCCGCTGATTTCGTGTGTCGACGAATCCGGCGCCGCGCACACCGGTGGACCGGCGCGCTGCGGCCAGCACGTCATTGAGCGTCAGGCCGTAGCGGATGAGCTCGTCCGGATGCACCTGGACCTGGATCGAGCGCCTGTCACCCCCGAACACCGTGACGCTGGCGACACCCGGAACGGCGAGCAGACGCAAGCGGACGGTCCAGTCGGCGACCGTGCGCAGCTCCATCAAGGAGCGCGTCTCGGACGTCAGGCCGACCACGAGCATTCGGCTGGTCGAGGAGGTGAGCGGCGTCATGATGGGCGGCTGCAGCCCTTGCGGCAGCTGTTGAGTTGCTGCCGCCAGACGCTCCGCAACCACCTGCCGGTCCCGATAGATGTCGCTCGACGGATTGAAAAACACCGTCACGACCGAGAGGCCCTGGATCGATGTGGAGCGCACCGTCCGCACGCCGGGGATGCCACTGATCGCGTTCTCAATTGGACGGGTGACGAGGACCTCAACCTGTTCGGGCGTCAGCCCGATGGCTTCGGTCTGGATGCTGACCTGGGGCGGTGCAAACTCGGGGAAGACATCATATTTGGCGCGGCCAAGCGCGTAGATGCCGTAGGCGACCAGAACGCACGCGAGCGCAGCAACGATGCCGCGGAAGCGAATCGCGAGGCCAATGATCGCCGCCTGCGGACCGGAGGGCAAAACGCCGCTCATCACTGGTCCTCGTCGACTTGGATCTGGGCGCGGAACTCCTCCGATAGAAGCAGTTGCGCGCCCTGGACCACGATCTCGGCGTCCTTCGGCAGATCGCTTGCGACATAGCCGCCGTCCGGCGCCGGCAGATCAGTTGCAATCGCCACACGCGTGAAAGTGTCCTCGCCGGTGCGCTGATAGACCCAGGCCCGGCCCTGCCACCACACGACCGCCGAGCCCGGCACCGCGACGCCCTCGATCGATTTGCCCGAGGGCAGGAATGCAAGCACATTCATCCCGGGCAAAACGCCGGTTTCCGCTGATGCCTCGTAGAAAAAGCTGAGACCCTGGATCTTCGGGTCGATGCGCGTGGCCGGTGAGACGAACGTGATCTCTCCCCGCGCGGCCTTGCCGATTTCCATCGACGCCGCGACAGGCGGAGTGGACAGGATCACGCCGGGCGGCAGCGTGATTTGCAACAGATAGCTCTGCCGCTCGATCAGCGCCTTGATCGTCGGGGACTCCTCCACCAGCGATTTGCCGAGAACGGAGCCCCATTCCTGGTAGGCCGTTGCAGTCAGCGTCCGCACCTGCGCGTCCGCCGCAACCAGGCTGGCCTGGTCCGTGCCGAACGCGGCCTCCGCGGCCTGCAGCTGGGCCTGCGAGACGACGTGAGTGTCGTTGAAGAGCTTTTGCGCGCGCTCGAAGGCCGGCTTCGACATTGCAAGCTTTGCCTGCGCGGTCTGCACCTGCGCCTTGGCACTGGCGTAGTTGTTGCTGAGCTCGGTCAGTCGCGCGACATCGAGAACCATCCCGTAGGCGCGAAGCTGCTCTGGATGCGGCGTTGAAGGCAGGACGCCTGTCTCGATTCCGCTGCGCTGTTGCGTCTCAGCGTCCACCGTGATCACCGGCGCACCGCTCTTGCCGGTAACCCGTTGCGGGACCTTGATCGTCCGTTCGCGCTGCGCCTCGACGGCCGCCTCGTCGCGCCGCGCAAGGATTCCCCAGCCCAACAGGGTAGCGCAGGCGACCACGGCCGCCGCAACCAGCAACTTCATCGGCCACGACCCTGCCGATTGCTTCCGCCTGCTCATTCAGCGCCCCGACTACTCTCACGCAGGTCCGGAGTTCCGGCCAAGCGTCCGCCCTGCAACCCGTTGTCCGGACGACGGCGTTGGACTGGTTATAACCGAAAAAATCGCCTCGGTCGGGGACCGTGTGCCCGCGGCGTCCGCCGGGTCCCCAGCCGTGACTTCAGTCGGCGTCAAATCCGGCGCAGCGCGAAATGCGCGCCGCAGAAGGCCATCACGGCGCCCAGACACAGCGCGGCGAGGCCGGCCAGCACGCCCGCCAGCGTCGGCACCGCGCTCGGTCCTGACGCCGCTTGTCCGGCGCCCGCCAGCACCAGCACGCCGATGCCGATCAGGAACTGCCGCATCCGCTGCGGGATCTGCCCGGACACGGCGCCATGCATCAATGTTGCCGTGAAATAGCCGCCGCAAAAGCCGACCGTGGCGATCAGCCACCAGGCGATTGCAGCACCCGCCGGCATGAACGCGCCGCTGCCCGACCGCCAGAGGCCGCCGAGGTCAAGGCCGTAACGCGCGCCAAGCATGTGCACCGCAAGGGCCAGCAGCACGCCGGTGACGATGGCGCCGGTCAGCACCAGGTGGCGGGGAAACGGAATAGCTTCGCTCATGCCTCGTTTGTAGGATAAAGCGGAGGGCCGCTGCAAGGCGATGCGTGATCTGTTCCAGAGGAGGTTTTCCGAGTTGCAGGACAGCGCAACCCAGGCTGCGTGCGAGACGCCGACGATCGGGTACGCCTACAAGGCCTCGCTGATTGGCGGTGCGCATCGCTTCGAGCTCACCGACGCCGGATTGAACTGGCACCTGGCGGGCCGCTCGGGCGTGTGGGGATATGCCGACATTGCCGCGATCCGGCTGTCGTTTCGTCCGGTCTCGATGCAGGCGCATCGCTTTCGGGCCGATGTCCGCCATGTCGACGGCGGCCGGCTCGCCATCCTCTCGACCAGCTGGCAGACCGCAGCCCTGATGGCGCCGCAGGATGAGAGCTTTCGCGTTTTCATCCGAGCCCTGCATGCGCGGATGAAGCAGGCGGGAAGCCGCGCCGTGCTGACGGGAGGGCTGTCGCGACGGGTCTACCTGGCCGCGGTCGTGCTTGTCGCGCTGCTGGCCATTGCCATGAGCGGACTTCTGGTCACCGCGCTCGCCATGCGGCAATTTTCCGGGGCCGCCTTCATCCTGGGCTTTGCGGCGCTGTTCGCCTGGCAGGTCGGCGGCTTCATCCACCGCAATCGGCCGCTGGGCTATACGTTCGAGAGTATTCCGAAGAAGCTCCTGCCATGACATCGTGCAATCATTTGTGAGTTCGCGATCTGCCGGGAGTCAAGCAAGGTACGCCATCACTCCGCGATGCTTCGCATCGCTCCGGAATGACAGTTGTGCGCTTTGACACGAGCGGTACCGTGGACCGATCCGGCAGGATACCGACTGACGCCGAAATCGGCGAGATCAATGCCGCGCATCTGATCAATACACCGCTTCGCCCCGCCGATCTCCTGTTCGTGTTCGGCACCCGCGTCGAGGAGGTGTTGCGTGCGGAGACCGCGCTCAGGATCTGGCGCGCCGGGCTGTTTCGCTGGGCGATCGTCTCGGGCGGCCTCACCCCGGGCGGGACGTGCAGCGAATGCGCCGTCATCAAGGAGGAGATGATCCGGCGCGGCGTTCCGGCCGAGCGGATCTTGGAGGAGCACCGGGCGACCAACACCGGGGAGAATGTCATCTTCTCGCTGCCGATCATCGATGCCGCGTTGGGGCTTGCCAATGTCAGGAGCGTGATCTGCCTCGGCAACACCTGGACCGGCCGCCGCTATGCCATGACCTTGCATCGGCATTGGCCGGAAGTGGACAAGATGCTGGTCACCGTCGACGGCTTTTCAACCCCACGTGCGCGCTGGCACACCGACCCCGAATTCCGTCGTCGCGTTTTGCGAGAATGGGACAAGATCGAGCCGTACAAGGCGAGGGGGTTCATCGCGGAGTGGCCGGAGTGACTCACCTCTCGCCAGCGGGGAGAGGTGAGCCGCGGCGCCGCCGCAACTACTCCGTGGTGTCAAAATCCTCCTCGTGAGCATTGAGGATGCCCGACAGCATCTGCAGTCCTGTCTCCAGCTGGGCCATGCTCGGCGCACCCAAAGCGAGGCGGACGGCATTGGGGGCGTGGCCGGCGGCGACGGCGAAAGTCGTTGACGGCGTCAGCGCGATGTCGCGCCGCGCAGCCGCCGCGACGAAGGCCTGCGAGCGCCAATGGGCGGGCAGCGTCAGCCACAGATGATAGGCCTTGCTGTTGGCCTGGATTTCGAAGCCTTCGAGATATTTTGCCGCAAGCTGCTGGCGGCGACCGGCGTCGACCCGCTTCAGCCTTGATAATTCCGCGGCAGTGCCGTCGGCCATCAGCCGCTGGCCGGCGGCGAGCGCATAGCCTGAGGCGGTCCAGCCGCCGGAGCGGATGGCAGCCATCATGCTTTCGCGCAGGCGCTGCGGCATCACGATGAAGCCGAGTGCGAGGCCCGGCGCGACCTTCTTGGAGAGCGAGTCCAGCACAACGCAGGTCTCGGGCGCTTCGGCCGCGAGCGGGGCCTGGTCCTCGAGGAAGCCGTAGACCGCGTCCTCGATCACGGTGAGGCCGAGCTTTTCGACGACGCGGAGCAGCTCGGCGCGGCGCGACGCCGGCATGGTGATGCCGAGCGGGTTCTGCATCACCGGCTGCACATAGAGGGCCGACAGCCGCCCCTCGCGATGCGCCTTCTGCACGGCATCGGGACGCACGCCATGTTCGTCCATCGCAAGCGGCACCAGCGCGATGCCGAGCCGCGCGGCGATGCCCTTGACGAAGGGATAGGTCAAGGCCTCGACCCCGCAGCGTCCGCCTGATGGCACCACGGCTGCGAGCGCTGCCGCGATGCACTGCCTGCCATTGGCGGTGAAGACGATGCGGTCCGCACTGGGCGACCAGCCCTGCCGCGCCAGATATGCCGCCGATGTCGCGCGCGCGAGCGGCGTGCCATGGCTTGCGGCCGGGCGCAACGCGGCGTCCAGCGCATCGGGCAGGAACAGGCCCTGCAGGCTCTTTGCGATCATCGCCGATTGCGTCGGCAGCAGCGGATAGTTGAACTCGAGATCGATGCGGGCGCCGCGCGGCTCGGCCGGCACGGTGACGCCATGGCGCGCGTCGCCCGAGACGAACGTGCCGCGGCCGACCTCGCCGACCACAAGCCCGCGTCGCAGCAGCTCGCTATAGACCCGGCTCGCGGTCGAGACCGCGATGTTGCGCTCATAGGCGAAATTGCGCTGCGGCGGCAGGCGATCGCCGGCCTTCAGGCTGCCGGAGGCGATATCCGCGGCGATGGCGTCGGCAAGCTTCAGATAATCGGATCGGGACATCATTGCACCGAGAGCAATGTTTCACTTGATCCGATACAATTACGGGATAATCAAGGTGCCATCAAGCCGCGTTTGTACCGAGGTGCCGCCCCATCAGGCGCTCCGAGGCAATCCGACGGCGGAGAGGCCGGTGAGGCGGTCTTGCCGCCACGGTCTCGCTTTGCCTCACGCGGCCCACCGAGCCGGAGACCAACAATGTCGATGATGTCCAGAGCCGCAGCTGAACCGCAAAGTGCGGGATCATTCGCCGGGATTTCGCGCTGGATCGCCCGCTTCGTCCGCGCGCTGATGCTGCATTGGTATCGGCGGGCGGCCGTCAAATCGCTCAGCGAGCTCGATGATCGTGCGCTGCGCGATATCGGCCTGCAGCGCTGTCATATCGAGGCAGCGGCGAGGGGCGAGCTGCGGCGTCTCGGCTGAGGCTGCGGACTTTTGCACCTGGAAGACCTGAGGGCGCGCCTCACGACGCGCCCTCAAACATTTCTGGGAGGTTGATGGAATTGAACATTGCGCAAGGAGATTGTACAATTCGGCATGCTTTAGCTTTTTGATGCCGCAATAATTGCAGGAGAATGTGATGTCTGAAAACGACGTCGTGGCATTGCCAGCACCTCTCTTTGCTGTGTTCGATCCGTCAAAATGGATGCAGAGATGGACGCAGTCGGCAGTTGATGCCGACGGCAATTCAAAGGCCTCGCTTGCGCCTTTCGATGTGCCGCGCGAACTGGTGCAGCCATTGCTGGGACTGCTCCGGCAAAGCAACACCGCCGCGGACGCGCTGTTCTACGATGTCGGCCTGCTTTGGCTTCGGCTTTTGACCCGCGGTTTCTCGCTCACCACGGACGGGACGCAGCTTGCATCGGCGCAGGATGGGCTCGCGGCGGCGCAGGCCGCGGCCAAATTCATCAATCTCGGCGCACTCACCAATCCTGAAGGCACCATCCTGGTGGTCGATGCCCGTCACGCACCCTACGTTCACAGCTATGATGACGTGAACACCTTCATCAAGGATGGCCTCTCCTTCGTGCCCAGCCACGGCGGCGATGCATTGCCCGTCAGGATCGTCAGCGTGACCGGCGTCGGCAGCTCGGCGCTCGGCTCGGCCGCCTTCGCCTGGAACATCTCGGAGGCGCTGCATGAGCCGGTCGCGGCGATCGTGCCCGGTTACGGTCTTGCCGACATCATCCCGCAGGCGCTCGGCGGCTGGTTCGGATTCGGTGTCCATGACTTCGCGCGCCGCGTCTCGCAGCAGTGGCTGGCTGAGACCGGGCTGCAACTTGCCAGGATCGGCCGGCACCTGTCGTCGACCGCGATTGGCGAGGAGGCGTTCCGCAGCGGCAACCCGGAAAGCGCGATCCTGCATGTCATTGTCAAAGGTGCCGAGCAGATCACGCGGCTTTATGGCCACAGCAAGGGCGCCCTGTGCATCGAGAATGCGGTGCGCAGCCTGCCCCAGCCGCGCCAGCGCCAGCTCCATGTCACCACGTTCGGCTGCGTCATCCAGGAGGAGACCGACGCCGACTACAATCAGATCATGGGCACGATCGACGGGTTCGGCCAGCTCAATTCCTGGGGCAATTGGCCCGAGCAATGGATCCGGAGCTGGCACAGCACCAATACGATGTTGCCGCTCACCATGCCGGTTGCCGATCTGGTCAAGAAGGACGTGCGCGCGGAGGATCCTGTCACGGTCAATGCGGCCGAGCTGGAGAAGGCGGTGACGGCGGCGCTTGCAAAGCTGTTGCCCTCATTCTCACTGGAGCGGCAGCTGACCGCGTAGGCCGGAGTTTCACGTCAGGCCAGAGCTTCTCCGAAAGCTGCTTCGAACCCGCCCCCGAAGACAGCAATCCATCTGCCATCGTCGTCCGACCGGGCAACGACCCGCTTCCGGTTCCTCGTGCTGCTTTCACGGCGGTGGCGGAAGTCGAGCCGCGGCATGCGTGCAAGCACGCCTGTGATGGACTCGACGAGGTGACGTGCGGCTTGCCTTGCGAAGAACAGAAGGGTTGCGGCACGGCTCAGAATTCCGAGCAGGATGATGACCGAGAAGACGTCGATATAGGCCAGCACATCGCCCACCAGCATCAATTCCGGTGGGATCGGGATGCTATGCGCATAAGCCAGGATGAGAATGACAAGCGGGATGAGCGCAATGATCCGCCTGAGCGTCAGCTGGTCGAGCCACGCTGCGAGCTGCACCACCAGAACGTCCCAGAGCGCATCCGAGATGAACAGCGGGACCTCATAGCTCCATTTGCGCCACCAGCTTCTCATGGGTTGTGCTCCACTTGAGGCCTCAATGCCGCACCACCAGCACCGAGCACTTGGCGTAGCGCACGACATGGCTGGCATTGGAGCCGAGAAAGTAGGTGCGCATCGCCGGCCGATGCGACGTCATCACGATCAGGTCGGCGTGAATGCTGGCCGCCTCCTCCAGGATCTCATGATAGATGCCACCCTGCCGCACCACGGTCGATATGCGTGCCGGCTCGATCCCGGATTCCCGTGCCACGATGGCAAGTGCCTCCTCCGAGGTCTGGCGCTGCTGGGTGTCGAAATCCGCCGGCACATATTCGGCGAGCATCACCGGGGTCATCGGCAGCACGTTCAGGAGCCGCACTTGGCCCTGCCAGGTGTTGGCGAGCGTCGCTGCGGTCGCAATCGCCGGCTTCGCCAGATCCGTGTCGGCGAGGTCGATCGGCACGAGAATGGACTTGAACATCTGCGCCTCCCCTGAACGAGCGGGAGACTAGCACGAAATGGGGCGCAATCGCGTTCGGCTTTAGCATGAGCGGAGAAGTGGAGACCCGGCTTCCGACGAGGTCATGTTCAAGGAATCGCGAGGGCGACGCAATGTCGCGCTCCTAGTCGCTGGAGGCCTGCTTCAGCAGTTTCGGGCTGACGAAGAGCACGAGCTTCCCGCGGCGAAAGGCCACATCGTCCCAATCGTCGGTGGCGAAATCGATCACCGCAAGACCCGAGGTCGGCAGGTTGTCGCTGAGCGCCTTGCGGGCCACCGCATCGCCGCTGCCGGTGAGCGCGAGCGCAAGCTCATGCATGCCGGGATTGTGCCCGACCAGCATCAGCCGCTTCGGATCGGCGACCGAGGCCATGCGGATGGAGGTGAGGAGCTGGCTCGGCTCGGCGCCGTAGAGTTCCTCGACCTGCTCGACCTGAGGCTCCGGCACGACGCCCTTCATGGCGGCCCAGGCGATGTCCCAGGTCTGAACCGTGCGCGCCGCCGGCGAGACCAGAACGCAATCGGGAAAGGGGGGATGGCGGCTGAGCCAGCCGCCCATCTCGGCGGCATCCCGCAAGCCCCGCTCGTCGAGGCGGCGGTCCTGGTCCCGGCCCGAGGGCGCATCGGTCTCGGTCTTGGAATGACGAAGCAGCATCAGACGACGCATGGGCAAATCTCGATTCGCTCTGAGCCGGTAATCTACCGCCCGTTAGCCCGGATCTTGAAGGCAAAAAATGGACTCCCGCAATTGCGAAAAGATCATGTCCGATCAAAAGCCTAGGCCATGATAGCGCAGTTGCGTATCAAGATTGTGCCATGGCGCTTTAAGACAGGGTGACAAGGCGGTCGACTGTACTTAAGAAATTCAGGGGTGGTTCAGAAGGTGCTTAACAAGGTGCTTGAGACAACAGCATGAGCGAGACCTCCACTCCATCGGCGGAAGGGCTCGAGGTGGCCGCGCTGCGCGCGCGCGCGCGGCTCTCCTTCGACCTCGATGTCGACGTTTGCATCATCGGCGGCGGGCTGGCGGGGCTGACGGTCGCGCTCGAATGCGCGCGGCTGGGCGCGAGCGTCGCGGTGCTCGAAGGCCGCCAGCTCGGCTGGGGCGCCTCCGGCCATCAGCTCGGCACGGTGATGCCGGGCTTTTCCTTGAGCCTTGGCGATCTGATCGCTCGCGTGGGCCTCGACAGCGCGCGCGAGCTCTGGGCGCTGTCGAAGGAGGGCGCCGAGTTCGTCCGCGCCAATGCCCGCCAGGATCTGATGCCGGGCATTCACGTGAGCGAGGGCGCGCTGGAAGTCTCCAATGTCGATGCCGGCGACCAATTGATCAGCCGGCTGCAGATGTTGACCGAGGATTTTGAAACCGAGGTGGAGGGCTGGCAGGTCGATCGGGTGCGCGATCAGCTCAAGACCGACCGCTACTTCCACGGCATCTATTATCCAGGGGCGTTCCAGGTCGACGGCCGCGATTATCTGTTCGGACTGGCGTCGGCGGCACGGCGGGTCGGCGCGCGCATTTTCGAGGATACGCCCGTCGTCAGCATCGATGCCTCCGGCATCCGCAAGCGCATTGTCACGCCCTCGGCCAGGTTGCGCGCCGCCCATATCGTGCTGGCGGGCAATGTGCATCTGGGCGCGCCGGCGCGGCGGCTGTCGGAAACGCTGTTGCCGGTCTGGCGCTATGCCGGCGTCACCGTGCCGCTCGGCAATCGCCTGGAGCAGGCGGTCGCCTTCAAGGGCTCGGTCGCCGACAGCGACGGGATCGATCATTTCCGCATTGTCGAGGGCAACCGGCTGATGTGGGCGAGCCCCGAGACCACCTGGGCGATGCGGCCGCAGCTGTTTGCCGGCGCGATCCAGCGTCGGATCCGCACCGTCTTTCCCAAGCTTGGAACTGTGGAGATCGCCGAGACCTGGGGCGGGGCGGTCGGCCAGACCGTGCACGGCATGCCGCAGATCGGCCAGCTCCGCAAAGGCCTCTGGGTCGCAAGCGGCTTCGGCCGGCAGGGACTCAATACATCCGCGATGGCGGGCCAGCTGATCGCGCGCGCGATCCTGTGGGGAGACGAGCGCTGGCGGATGTTCTCGCCGTTCGAACTGGTCTGGGCGGGCGGCGCGACCGGCCGGGTGGCGGGGTTTGTCGTCGGGCTGTGGGGACGGGGCAGCGCGGCCGCCTCAGGCGTGCTCGCTCGCCAGCGGGAACGCGCTCGCATCAAGGAACGCCTCCGTGAGGCACGGATTGCTGAAGCCAACCGGGCGGCCGCAACCCGGGCGGCCCCACGCCGGTCACCGCCGGGCGGTGCGGCCCGTCCGGTCCGGCCGCAACCGCCTCAAGCCGAAGCGGAGCGCAGGGAGGGTGAGGGCAGATAGGTTGGTCGGTACCGGACGGCGCTCGCATGAATGTGAGAAACTTTGGCGCTGTGAGGTGTAACTTTGCCGCTTCGAGGCCCGTAATTCACGGCGAAGGATCGGCCCCCTGCCTTTCGAAGGAGACGATGATGACTGACCGCCGCCTCGTGCTTGCTTCCATCGCCGGCCTGTTCGGCCTCTCCGCCCTGCGTTGGCTCAAGGGCACGCCGGCGCAGGCTGCCGAAAAGTTCGAAATCGAGAAGACCGACGCCGAATGGCGGGCGCAGCTCACGCCGCAGCAATATGAAATCCTGCGCCAGGAGGGCACCGAACGTCCCTGGTCGAGCCCGCTTCTGAAGGAGCATCGCAAGGGCATCTTCGCCTGCGCGGGCTGCGACCTGCCGCTGTTCTCCTCCGAGACCAAGTTCGAGAGCGGCACCGGCTGGCCGAGCTTCTACAAGCCGCTGGACAATGCCATCGCCACCACCGAGGACCGCACCTTCGGCATGACGCGGACCGAGGTGCATTGCCGCCGCTGCGGCGGCCATCTGGGCCACGTCTTCGACGACGGGCCGAAGCCCACCGGACTGCGTTACTGCATGGACGGGTTTGCGCTGACGTTTCATCCGGCCAATCCGCAGCCCAGCTGACGAGAATAATCCGACGGAATTTCTCGCTTCACCCGTTTAGGGGAGGCGAATGTCTGTTGTGCCGGTCCCGCCCGTGAGGCGGGATCGGCAGCCCATTTGCTCGAAACGTTTGCCGGTCAGCCGGCAATTCTTGCCCCGCCCGGCAAATTAGTGCTGGTCTGCGGACGCCTGTCGTTTGCCTAAGCGTCTGATCCGAGGTGATTTTTCCGTTTGGCACAACGCTTGCGATTGTCTCCACGACTTTGGGCGGGGCGCGCGCCTCGGCCCGCGAGAAGCGAACGTGGAGCAATGGTATGGGTATCTTCGACGCACTGAACACTTCGGTCGGCGGATTGCAGGCGCAGTCCTTTGCGCTGCAGAACATTTCCGGCAACATCGCGAACGCCTCGACCGTCGGCTACAAGGGCATCGACACCTCGTTCGAAGATCTCATCCCCGACGCCACTACGCCGAACAAGCAGGCGGCTGGCGGCGTCACCGCGTTCGCACAGCAGACGGTCACGACCCAGGGCACCGTGTCGTCATCGACGGTCGCCACCAACATGGCGATCAATGGCGATGGCTTCTTCTCGGTGGAGAAGCCGACCTCGGTCACCGACAATCAGCCGGTGTTCTCCGGCACCACCGACTATACGCGGCGCGGCGACTTCCAGGTCAATGCCAACGGCAACCTGGTGAACGGCGCCGGCTACTATCTGATGGGCGTGACCGTCGACCCCACCACCGGCAATCCGACCGGCAATGTGCCGGCGGTGCTGCAGTTCCAGAACAATTTCATCCCGGCGCAGGCGACGACCGCCGTTCAATATGCGGCCAACCTGCCGACCCAGCCGAAGACGCAGGCCAGTTCGTCCGCGCAGGCGGGCAGCCTGAGTGCAGCTGGCGTGCTCAATCCCGCCGATTTCATCTCGAGCCCGTTGCCGCTCGGCACGCCGGCTCCGCCATACACCAACAACTCCCGCTCCGGCGTTGCCACGAACAATCAGGCCTCGCCCTCAGTGGCGATTACCGCTGCCACGACTTTGTCAGGCGCTTCGGGCACCAACTCGCTCGCCACGGGTTTCACGGCCACCGACACGATCACGGTCAACGGCACAACGATTCACTTCGTCAACACCGGCAGTGCCGCGGGCACTAATCTCGCTGCCAGCCCGCCCGTGATCGATATCAGCGATACCGTCGGTACGCTGCTGACCGAGATCGGCAACCTCTCCGGCGCGGCGGCCACTCTCTCGGCCAACGGTACGGTGACCCTTAATACCGGCACTGCGAGCAACCTCACCATCAATGCCTCGTCGGCGGGATTCACCGCGCTCGGCTTTCCTTCGTCATTCACTGTCACGCGCAACGGTGGTGGAACAGCGGGCAGCGGCAGCGTGGAGGCGAACGATTTGACGACCTTCACCGATGAATCTATCAGCGGCGGCGCGGTTACGGCCTATAACGCGGCCGGCACGCCGGTGAACCTGCAATTGCGTTGGGCCAAGGTCGACAGCGCCTCGCTGGGCGGCGGCCACCAGGACGTCTGGAACCTGTTCTACCAGAGCGATACCACCGCCACGAACAATCAAACGGCGTGGGTCAACGTCGGCACCAACTTCACCTTTGGCTCCAACGGCTCGCTGACGTCGCCGACGGGGTCGGCTATCGCGATCCCTGGCGTCACTGTGGACAACTTGTCGCTGGGAAATCTGACTCTCAACATCGCCTCCGGTGCGCTGACGCAATATGCAAGCACGAGCGGTTCCGCCACCATCAACCAGATCCAGCAGAACGGCTTTGCCGCCGGCCAGCTGCAGTCGGTCGCCATCGACAATAACGGCATCGTGGTCGGCACCTTCTCCAACGGCCAGAACATCGACCTCGCCCAGGTGACGCTGTCGCATTTCAACGGCACCAACTACCTCAAGGCGCTCGACGGCGGCGCCTATCAGGCCACTAACGAATCGGGCGCGGCGATCATCGGAGCCTCGGGTACGATTGCGGGCTCCTCGCTCGAGGGATCCAACACCGACATCGCGGACCAGTTCACCAAGCTGATCGTGACCCAGCAGGCCTATTCGGCGAACACCAAGGTGATCACCACGGCCAACCAGATGGTCCAGGCGCTCCTGAACGTGCTGCAATGATCGCAAACGGCAAATCACCGATGACTCGGCATAAGGCAGGACAATTCAAATGGGTTTGAGTTCGGCCCTCGCAACCGCCCTGGCTGGCCTGCGCACCAACCAGGCGGCGCTTTCGATCATCTCCTCCAACGTCGCCAATGCGCAGACGCCGGGCTATGTCGAGCAGAGCCCGACCCAGATCGAGGTCTCGAGCGGCGGCGACGGCTCGACCGTGCAGATGACCGGGGTCAACCGCACGCTCGATCTGTTCATCCAGAACCAGCTGCGTACGGAGACCGCGGGTTCCGGCTACGCCAACCAGATGGCCAATATCCTTGGCCAGCTGCAGAGCGTATACGGCACTCCCGGCGGCGATGGCACGCTGGAAACGGCGCTGTCCAATTTCACCACCGCGCTGCAGTCGCTCTCGACCAATCCCGGCAACCAGTCGTCGCAGAACGTGGCGCTGTCGGCGGCGCAGTCGCTGGCCGCGCAGCTCAACACGACCACCCAGGGCATCCAGACGCTGCGCACCAATGTCGATCAGGATCTCGGCACGCTGGCGTCGCAGGCCAACACCGATCTGACCCAGATCGCCAACATCAACACCAAACTGCAGGGGCTGAGCCCGACCGATCCGCAGGCCGCGACGTTGATGGACCAGCGCGACAGCGCCATCAATGACATCTCTAAAATGACGGATCTCCGTGTCGTCACCGACCCCTCGAATCAGGTCAGCCTGTTCACCACATCTGGCATTCAGCTGGTCGGTGGCGGGCTGGCCTCCAGCATCATCTACGATACGAAAGGCACGCTGAACGCCAACTCCCTCTATAACGCAAATTCGAATCTGTCCGGGGTCGGCTCGCTGAGCGTCAAGGTGCCGAACGGGGCTCAGATCGACGCGGTTGCCAACAACGTGTTTAGCTCAGGCCAGATCGCCGCCGACCTCAAGCTGCGCGACCAGACGCTGGTGCAGGCGCAGACCCAGGTCGACCAGCTCGCGGCCTCGATGTCGAGCGCGCTGTCGGATGTGACCACGCCCGGCACTGCGGTCACCGGACCGCCGGCAGGGTTTTCGGTCAATACGTCGAATATCCTGCCCGGCAACACCATCAACCTGACCTACACCGACTCCAGCAACGTCCAGCACAACGTCCAGATCGTCAACGTCACCGATCCGACGGGGCTGCCGCTGCAGAATGCTCCCAATGCCAACCCGCAGCAGGTCGGGATCAACTTCTCCTCTGTGACGCCGTCCCTTCTCACGCAGCTGAATACGGCCTTTGCCGGTATCGGTCTGAGCTTCGCAACCTCCGGCTCTACGCTGACCCTGCGAGGATCAGTTGGCACGACCATCAACTCCGCCTCGACCACGACGACGACGACGGGGCTGGCCAACGGCAGTGCCCAGCTGCCGCTGTTCACCGACGGCACCTCGTTCTACACCGGCGCGATCACCGGCGCGGGTCCGCAGATGACGGGCCTAGCGGGGCGCATCACGGTCAACGCGGCGCTGGTCGCCGACCCCTCCAAGATGAGCGTCTATTCGACGTCGCCACAGACCGCGGCCGGCGACAACACGCGCTCGAGCTTCATGTACTCGCAGCTCACCACGGCGACCTTCAGCTATTCGCCGACCACCGGGCTCGGCTCGGCGGCGCAGCCGCTCAAGAGCACGATCTCGAGCTATCTGCAGCAATTCGTCAGCGTGCAGGGCAATGCCTCGACGATGGCGACCCAGCTCCAGCAGGGCCAGAGCGTCGTGGTCTCGACCCTGCAGCAGAAATTCGACTCCACCGCCGCCGTCAATATCGACACCGAGATGTCGAACCTGATCCAGGTGCAGAACACCTACGCCGCCAATGCTCACATCATGTCGGTGGTGCAGAGCATGATGCAGGCGTTGCTGCAGGCCAATCCGTAAGAGGCGTAAGACATGTCGATCAGCAGTATCAATTACGGCTCGTCCGTTCTCGGCCAGTCGGTCCAGAACATCAACCAGCAGCTCACCAACCTCTCGACCGAGCTGTCGAGCGGGGTGAAATCGACCAACTATGCCGGGATGGGCCCGGACGAAGGCTTTGCAATCGCGGCCAGGGCGCAACTTGCGAATATCGGCGCCTACACTGATACGATGACCAATGTCACGACCATCATCAACGCGGCCAACGCCGCGCTGCAGTCGCTGTCGTCGACGGTCAGCGAGGTGCAGAATGCGGCATCGGCCACGCCGCAGAACATGACCAGCACCGGCCAGACCATCGGCCAGCAGAATGCGGCTGCGCAGCTCTCCTCCGTGCTCGGCATGCTCAACACCCAGGTTGGCGACCGCTACATCTTTTCCGGCACAGCTATCGACACCCCGGCCGTGGCGACATCCGATGCCATTCTCAACGGCTCCGGCACCCAGGCCGGGCTGAAGCAGGTGATCGCCGAACGGCTGCAGGCCGATCAGGGCAGCGCCAGCCCGTCCACGGGCCGTCTCGTGCTGACCCAGCCAACGGCAACCTCAGTGCAGGTCGCCGAGGATGTCGCGGGCTCGCCGTTCGGAATCAAACTTGCCTCGGTGTCCTCGTCGCTGACCAATGCGGTCGTGACCGGCCCTACCGGCGCGTCGCCGGCGGCGATCAAGGTCGACATGACCGCCGGTAACCCGAATTCGGGCGACCAGATCACCTATAATTTCAACCTGCCCGACGGCACCACCCAATCCGTGACGCTGACCGCCACCAGCACGACGCCGCCGCCAAGCGGCAGCTTCGCCATCGGCGCGACGACCGCGGCGACTGCGTCCAACCTCGATACGGCGCTCACCACCGCGATCAACAATATTGCCAACACGTCGCTGGTCGCGGCCTCGGCGGTCGCGGCGGGCAACAATTTCTTCAACGCCACGACCGTGGTGGGCAACCCCGCGAGCCAGGTCTCTCCGGCTGCGCCGATCACCGGCAACACAGCCTTGTCGGGCGCGGCCAATTCGCTATCGACCGGTTTCAACGCCGGCGACTCCATCACCGTGAACGGCCAGACCATCACCTTCGTCGCGTCGGGCGCGAGCGGCAACAACCAGGTCAATGTCACCGACAATGTGCAGACGCTGCTCACCAAGATCGACGCGCTCACGGGCACCTCGACGCCCTCGACCGTGACCAACGGCATCGTCACGATCAATGGCAACAGCGGCTCGCCCTCATTGACGGTCTCAAGCTCGAACGCGGCGGCGTTCGCAGCGCTGGGCCTTCCCGCCAGCGGCACGGCGACCGCGGGTCCGCTGCGGGTCTCCGGCGCGTCGCTTGCCACCGCCACCAGCCTCACAAGCGGCGCGGCGAACACGGTCGAATGGTACACCGGCAATTCGGGACCGGGCACGGCGCGCTCGACGTCGACCGTGCGGGTCGATAACTCGCAAACCGTACAGTTCGGTGCGCAGGCCAATGAGCAGGCGATCCGCAACGCCCTGCAGCAGATCGCAGTGTATGCCGCCGTTGTCGCCAACCCGCCTGGCGGCAGCAATGCGGGGGCGCAGGCCTCGGCGCTGAGCCAGCGGATCAATAACAATCTCACCCCGCAGCCCGGCCAGCAGGCCATCTCGGACATCCAGACCGACTTTGCCACCGCGCAGAACACGATGAAGGATGTCCAGGCGCGCCAGACCCAGTCGCAGACCGCGCTGCAGAACCTGATCTCCAATACCGAGGGGATTTCGCAGAACCAGGTCGCGAGCGAGATCCTGGCGCTGCAGACCAGCCTGCAGGCCTCCTACCAGACCACTGCGATGCTGTCGCAGCTCAGCCTGGTGAAGTTCCTGCCGGTGGCATAAGCCGGCGCGGCGTCTCGGCATGGTCCGGCCCCTTTCGGGGTTGGATCATGCCGCAGGTCCTGCGGGGGCAATTCTTAAGGCGCCATGGGGCAGTTAGGTTTTCGTTAACCACGCCTCTTTACTCTTTGGTCAGAAGTGCGGGCGAACCGCCGCTTCGGAGGCGCTGATGACCGATCAAATCAATCTTGTGGTGGCCACGCCCTGCTTCGGCGGGCAGGTGTCGAGCATCTACGCAAGCTCGATCTTCTCCCTGCAGCGCGTGCTGCGCGGCATGTCCAACGTCGGTTTGACCGTGCATATGCGCGACGGGGACGCCCTGATCACCCGCGCCCGCGCCAATCTGGTGACGCTCTTCCTCGACGATCCCGGCGCCACCCATCTTCTCTTCATCGATGCCGATATCGGCTTCACGCCCGACCAGGTGTTCCGGCTGATCGAATCCGGCGCGGACGTTGTGGCGGGCGTTTATCCGATCAAGAAGGTCAATTGGGATAAGGCGAAGCGGGCGATGGACAGAGGCCAGCCTAATCTGGCGGCTGCGTCGCTCGACTATGTGCTGGAGATTGACGACCCTGATCATGTCATGGTGGTGAACGGTTTCACCCGTATCCGCTATGCCGGCACCGGCTTTCTGATGATCCGCCGCCACGTGCTGGAGACGATGTGCCGCCACTATCCGTCGCTGCAATTCTTGCGTGAGCATTCCCACGACGCGCTCGCCGGCAGTCCGAACCGGTTTGCATTGTTCGAATGCATGATCGATCCCGCAACCGGGACCTATCTCTCCGAGGATTTTGCCTTCTGCAAGCGCTGGACCGACCTTGGCGGCGAGATCTGGGCCGATCTGCAAAGCCGGCTTGATCATGTCGGGCCATCGGTATTCCGCGGCGAGGTCGCCTCCCAATTCGCGGCGGCGCCAGCGGCGGCCGCGGCGGATGCTGCCTAAAGAGGGCGCGTCGATGACGTCGGCAGTGCCCAGGTTGCAGACGGCCGAGGCTTTCGGGCTCGACCCCTTTCGCGAGCATGTCGCGCGCGGCATGCGCGACCTGTTCCGGCCGCTGGAGGATCTCCTGATCTCAGGCGGCGACCCGCGCCTTGCGCTCGATCCCGCAACCGGGCTCAACGAATATGGCTGCGGTCCACAGCCCACACCGGATGATTTCAGTTTCGCCTCGAGCACCGCGTCCGTGATCTCCGAGCGCGCCTATCGACGGGTCGCACGCGCCCGTGAGGACATGATGCGTTCGGCGATCGCGCTGGGACTCGAGGAGGCGTTCGACGCGCGCTTCGAGGCCATGCGCGAGGAGCTGAAGGCGCAGCTCGGCCTGGCCCACGATGTCGACATCGCCTTCGCGCCGTCGGGCACGGATGCGCAGCTGCAGGCGCTGTTCGTCGCACAGGCGCGGCTGGGGCGGCGGCTCACGACAATTCTGGTTGGATCAGACCAGACCGGAAGCGGCGCCGTCTATACCGCGCGGGGACGCCATTTCAACATGGTGACGGCGGCCGGTTGCGCGGTTCGCAAGGACGAGGCGGTCGCGGGGCTTGGCTGCGAGGCCATCTTGGTGCCGCTGACCGCTCCGGAAGGTGAGGCGAGGGGCGCCGCGGAGACCGATGGCGCCGTGCTCGAAGCTGTCGCGCGCGCGACGGCGGGGGGCGCGGGCGTGCTGCTCCAGGTCATGGATTCCTCGAAGCTTGGCTGGCGTGCGCCTGGCGAAGATTGCCTTTCCGATATCGCGCGACGCTGGCCGGACCGCGTGCAGATCGTCGTCGACGCCTGCCAGATGCGGCTCGGCCGCGGCCGAATCAAGGCCTATCTCGATCGCGGCTACATGGTGCTGATCACCGGCTCGAAATATTTCGGCGGCCCGGCCTTTGCGGGCGCGCTGCTGCTGCCCGCCGCAGTGTCGCGCCCGTTCCACAAGAAGCACGTGAAGCTTGCCCGGGGCCTTGCCGACTACACCGGCCGCAGCGACTGGCCGAAGGCCTGGAAGGCGCTGCGTGGCCGGCTCGAGAGTCGCGCCAATCTCGGCCAATGGCTGCGCTGGGAGGCTGCGCTTGCGGAGATGACGGCATATTACGCTGTACCGGCCAGCTTCCGCAGTGGCGCCGTGAAGGAGCTCGGCCGCGGCATCGAAGATCTCGTCATGCTGTCGCCATCGCTGAAGGGGCTGTCGCGCCCCACACCCGCGCCGTCCGCGGATGACGAAGAATTTTCAGATCCGACCATCTTCCCGTTCACGGTGCACGGTCCGCACGGCGTCATCGGCGCGGAGAAGTGCAGGGCACTGTACCGGGCCCTGAACCGCGACATGAGCAGACTGATCGTGACCGGCGCAGCCGATGCCGAGCTTGCTGCGCGGCGCTGCCTGATCGGCCAGCCCGTGAGACTGGAACGTGCCGGCGCAAAGCCGATCGCGGCGCTGCGCTTGTGCATCGGGGCGCGTCTGATCACCGATGCGTGGACGGATGATGCGGCCACCGCTCGGCGCAATCTCGAACATGCGCTCGATCGCATCGCCAGCGTGGTCGCCAAGATCGAGCTCTTGCTGGCTGCGGCCGGCCCGGAATTCGTGGAGTCCTGAAATGAAGCCAAGTCTACAGGCAAGCCCAAGCCTGCTCGAAATCTCGGACGCTGCACGGCACGGCTGCGCCGATCGCATCGGCATCGCCAAGCTTGCCAAGCTTGCCTTCGACGGCAAGGACATCCGCGCGATCTGGCGGGAGCTGATGGCAAAGTTGCTCGATGGCAGCGGCGATGCGGGCGAGGGGCTCGATCTGTCGCTGCTTGCGCAACTGCTCGGCGACAAGCCGGCCGGACTTGCGATCCAGCGCGAGGTCCTGCTCAGGCATCAATTGTTCCGCGCGCCCTGTGCATCGAAATCGCCGCATCTGCGGGTGCTGGCGCTCGCGGCGGCCACCGACATGGGCAGCAACACGCCGATCGAGTTCCTGCTGGAGGAGGCCGGCATCGAGCTGATGGTTCTCTATGTCATTCCGGAGGCTGAGCTGCCGCTGCCCCTGCCGGAGCATGACATCGCGATCGTGATTGCCTCCGATTCCGAAGACTGTCGGGACGCGCTGCGCAAGATCGACGCCGTGGCGGCACGCTGGCCCCGGCCGCTGCTCAACCCACCGGAGCGGGTCGGCAATCTCGACCGCGACAAGCTGCATCGCCTGCTGACGGGGATCGATGGCCTCGTCATTCCCGCAACGGTCGAGGCCGATCGTGCGCAATTGCTCTATGTCGCCTCGTCGCCTGCCGCGCTCTCGGCTCTTGCGGCGGAGTTCGCGTTTCCCCTGATCATCCGGCCGCGCGGGTCCCATGCCGGCGTTGGTCTCGCCAAGGTCGACGATGCTGCGGCCTTGAAGCTCTACCTCGACGGCCGCGAGGAGCAGGCCTTCTTCATCGCGCGCTTCGTCGACTATGCGAGCGAGGATGGTCAGTTCCGCAAATATCGCGTCGTCTTTGTCGATGGGCGTCCCTACGCCTGTCACATGGCGATCGCCGACCGCTGGGACATCTGGTATCTCAATGCAGGGATGTCCGCGAGCATCGCCAAGCGCCTGGAGGAGGAGACCTTCATGCGCACCTTCGACATCGGCTTTGGCCGCCGGCATCAATCGGCATTGTCGGACGTCGCAAGGCGCGTCGGTCTCGACTACTTCATCATCGATTGCGCAGAGACCAGGGACGGATCGCTGCTGATCTTCGAGGCGGACAACACCGCGGTCGTGCACAACATGGATCCGCCCTCCGTCTTCCCCTACAAGCCGCCGCAGATGCGCAAGATCTTCGAGGCCTTCGCCGCGATGCTGACGCGGCGGGTCGCAACCGAGCGGGAGCGCGCCGCATGACCAGGATGTTGAGGGACGTGCCGCTTCGCCCCGAGGCAAGCGAGACGCTCGATCCGCAAAACTGGGACGAGCTCCGCGCCCAAGCTCATCGCAT
Organism: Bradyrhizobium sp.; assembly: GCA_035652015.1. Classification (GTDB taxonomy): domain Bacteria; phylum Pseudomonadota; class Alphaproteobacteria; order Rhizobiales; family Xanthobacteraceae; genus Bradyrhizobium. The sequence goes on from DASREP010000063.1 coordinate 62,288, forward strand.
GCTCGACGACATGATCGATTACGTCGCATCTGTCCGCGACCGCCCGGTGTGGCAGCCGATACCGGATGCGGTGCGCGCGCGCTTCCGCGAGCATCTGCCGCGCCAGGGCTCGGATCTCGGCGATGTCTATCGCACCTTCGCCGATTTCGTCGCCCCCTATGCCACCGGCAATGTCCATCCGGGCTTCATGGGCTGGGTCCATGGCGGCGGCTCCGCCGTGGGCATGCTGGCCGAGATGCTGGCGGCCGGGCTCAACGCCAATCTCGGCGGCCGCGATCATGTTCCGATCGAGGTGGAGCGGCAGGTCGTGCAATGGATGCGCGAGATGTTCGCCTTTCCCGCGACTGCAAGCGGCATTTTCGTGACCGGGACGTCGATGGCCAATCTGATGGCGGTGCTGGTCGCCCGGACGGCCGCGCTCGGCACGTCCGCCCGGCAGCACGGCATCGGCAATGAAGGTTCGCTTCTCACGGCCTACGCGTCCAAGGCGGCGCATGGCTGCATCAGCAAGGCCATGGACATCGCCGGCTTCGGTAGCGACGCGCTGCGCTGCATCGGCGTCGACCGGTCGCACCGGATCGACGTGCGCGCGTTGCGCGCGCAGACCGCCCGCGACCGCGAGATCGGCCTCACACCGTTCCTGGTGGTCGGCTCCGCCGGCACCGTCGACATCGGGGCGATCGACGAACTCGGCGAGCTTGCCGCACTCTGTGCCGAGGAGAATATCTGGTTCCATGTCGATGGCGCCTTCGGTGCGCTGGGTGTCCTTTCGCCGGTGCTGGCGCCGCTTCTGTCCGGCATCGAGCGTGCGGATTCCATCGCGCTCGATTTTCACAAATGGGGACAGGTACCCTACGATGCCGGGTTTCTGCTGGTTCGTGACGGCGAACGCCATCGCGATGCCTTCGCTCAGCCTGCGGCCTATCTCCGTCGCGAGACGAGGGGCCTTGCCGCTGGATCATCCTGGCCATGCGATCTCGGTCCGGATCTGTCGCGCGGCTTCCGTGCGTTGAAGACCTGGTTCACCCTGAAGACCTACGGCGCCGACAAGCTGGGCGCGATCATCACGCGAAGTTGCGCGCTCGCCGGATATCTGGAAGCGCGCATCCTGGCCGAGCCGCGGCTGGAACTGCTCGCGCCGGTCAATCTCAACATCGTCTGCTTCCGCTATTCCTGCGAGGACGCCGACCAGGTGAACGGCGGGATCGTCGTCGACATTCAGGAGTCCGGGATCGCGGCGCCGTCAACAACGATTCTCGACGGCCGGCTCGCGATTCGCGCGGCGATCGTCAACCACCGCACCGACGTCTGCGACATCGATGCCCTGATCGCCGCGGTGCTCGAGTTCGGAGCGCAGCGTTCGCGGCGTTGCGATCGGTTGCCGACGATCGACGCGCCGCCGCTGGCGCTGTAGGGCTCTCGCGCAGCTAGGATATCTGCGCGCCCCGTGCTTCGCCGCGATGTGCCACAGCGCACGCTGGTTCAGGCGAACCGGTGCCCATTTTGCCTGAAAAATGCCTCAGGCGGCCGAGGAGACGTCGGGCTTGGCGGCGTTCATGGCCTCGATCTGATCAAGCAGCTCCCGCTCGTAGGCAATGAGCTTCTTGGCCTGCTTCAATGCGAGGTAAAGCTCCCCGCTCAGGATGTGGTTGTTGATGCCTTCGATGATCGGCCAGGCATTCGGCACGGCGGTGACGAAATCGCGCAGCAGGTTGAAGTAGGTGCCGTGGTTATTCTGCTCCGGCGAAATGTACATCAGCTGCACCGCCAGATAGATCAGCTTGGCCGGCGTATCGGCGATCTCCGGCGTCAGGATGTCCTTCTCGCGCAGGATCGGCACGTTGTCGCCATCGATCAACAGCCGGGCGCGCTGATCGGTATTGGTGATCACGCAGGAGCCGATGATGATTCGCTCATGCGGCTTGAGTTCGACCTTCAGAGCCATTCTGTCCTCCGTTGCCGCTTCTGACGCGGACGATCGACTGCAGCGGCAGCCCATATTGCGCCGGCGCGCGACCGTGCTCTGCCCCTTGCGCGTTATCCTTTACGATCATGGTTAACGAGCGGTAAACGCCATGCCCCGCGCGTCGATTGTATTGGAATAGCAGGGATATTTGGACGCCGGGGGCCGTCGCCGTGGCGGGACCGGGGACCTCGTCGGCGCGTTCCGGGGCACCGGCGGCCGCCTCCGTTTCATGCTTTGTTAGCCAGTTCGATTCACCTTTCGCGGGTGTCCGATCAGGAAGATCGGATCGTGTATCTCGTTCACACCAGAAAGGTATGAATCAATGTCGTCTATCGTTCTTTCCGCCTCGGTTCGCCAGAACCTGCTCTCGCTGCAGTCGACCGCGTCGCTGCTCGCCACCACCCAGAACGACCTCGCCACCGGCAACAAGGTCAATTCTGCTCTCGACAATCCGACCAACTACTTCACCGCCCAGTCGCTGAACAATCGCGCCAGCGACATCGGCAACCTGCTCGACAGCATCGGCAACGGCGTGCAGGTCCTGCAGGCCGCCAACACCGGCATCACCTCGCTGCAGAGCCTCGTCGACAGCGCCAAGTCGATCGCCAA
>DASREP010000064.1:0-92017 GCA_035652015.1 Bradyrhizobium sp.
GATCTGTCCCTAGCTCCCCGTCAGGCTCTTGCGGCCTTTGAGCACGTACGGGCTCAGATCCAGCGACGGGCGGTTGGTTAGAACCGCCCGTTCGCACATTCTGGCAGATTTTGCAGACACAAGAGTACGTATAAGCCGTAAAACCACTGCGCAGGGAAGGCCGGTTGTCACCGCCTGTACCTGTGGACTCGCGCTTGCGCAGTTTTTTTCTGCGCGAGGGCCCCGGGTGCAGCGGCCACCCGGCCTTCCCTGCGCCCTCTGAATTCCGAGGGCGGTGCATACGACAAGACTCGGGCAAATTGCGCCGCGAGAATGCGGACGCACGTCGCTGCAGCAGTGCCAGCGGCGCTGAACTGTCAATCACATCTGGTAGTCTCTGCTGGAGCAACCGCAACGTCCGTGCGTTAACCGCACGCGCCCGCAACACAGGAGATCTCCCATGCGCATCGAGACCGTGTTTCTGTTCGACCTCGACGGCACGCTGGTCGACAGCGTCTATCAGCATGTGCTGGCCTGGAAGGCCGCGCTCGATGCCGAGAACATCGAGCTGTCGGTGTGGCGGATTCATCGCAAGGTCGGTATGAGCGGCGGCCTGTTCACCAACCAGCTGCTGCGCGAGACCGGCTGCGACATCGATCCCGATCGAATCGAGCGGCTGCGGCGGGCGCATACCGAGGCCTATAACCGGCTCGGCCGCGACATCCGTCCGCTGCCCGGCGCGCGCGAACTGCTGGCGTGGCTTTCGGATGCCGGCATTCCCTGGGCGATCGCGACCAGCGGACGGATGGAGACCGCGGCCGTCAATCTCGCCGCACTCGGCGTCGATCCCGACCGCGTCCCGGTCGTCACCCGAGACCAGGTCAAATACGCCAAGCCCGATCCCGACCTGTTCCTGGCGGCCGCGGCGCGGCTCGAAGCCGAGATCGAGCGCGCGGTCGTGGTCGGCGACTCGATCTGGGACATGCTGGCGGCCACCCGATGCCGCGCACTCGGGGTCGGGCTGTTGAGCGGCGGTTATGGGTCCGACGAGTTGCGCCAGGCTGGCGCGATCCGCGTCTATGAGGACCCGGCGGATCTTCTGGAGCATATCGATGAGGTCGGTGGACGCAGGTGAGAGCGTCATCGTTAGCGGAATATCAATGTGCTAGGTGATGCCGTGCGCGAGCGATTCGAACAGCTGTGACTGGAGGTGACCGGCATGAAGGCGGTGTGCGTCTTTTGCGGCTCGAATGTCGGGCGGAATCCGGCCTATGTGGAAGCCGCCAACTCGGTCGGCGCCGCGCTGGCAAGATCGGGGCTCAAGCTGGTCTACGGCGGCGGCAAGGTCGGGTTGATGGGCGCAGTGGCCGATGCGGTGATCGCCGCCGGCGGCCAGGCCGAAGGCGTGATGCCGCGAGCGCTGGTGGAGCGCGAGATCGCGCATGCGGGCCTTGCCAAGCTGCATGTCGTCGAGACCATGCACCAGCGCAAGATGATGATGGCGGATCTCGCCGACGCCTTCGTCGCTCTGCCGGGCGGAGCCGGGACGCTGGAAGAGTTCTTCGAGCAGTGGACCTGGGCGTTGCTCGGAATCCATCGCAAGCCATGCGGCCTGCTCAATGTCGCCGGTTATTTCGCACCGCTGATCACGATGATGCAGAACATCGTCGCGGAAGGCTTTATAGCCGAGCGCTATGTCGAGATGCTGGTGATCGAGAGCGAGATCGAGCCGATGCTGAAGCGCTTTGCCAATTACACACCGCCGCCGCAGAAGTGGGAGGTGCCGAAGCCCTGAACAATGCGGATTTGCAGCTCACACCCGGCTGTAGCGCCTGGCCATCACTTCAGATAGCTCGCGAGACTCATGCTCTGGATCTTGGAGATCGCCGAATAGGAAGCTTCCAGCTGCGACTGATAGGTGGCGAGCTGCGCAGTGACGGCTGCGACATCGACACTGGTGAGGTCGCTTGCAAGCGTCGAGGTGTAGCTCTTGTAGTCGGTCTGGCGGGAGGATGCGTCCTTGATCTGGGAATCCGCATCCGACAGTTTCGACTGCACGACGGAGGTGGCATCGAGCGCGCTGCTTGCCATGTCGAGCGCGGTGGCGATGTCGGAGGAGGACAGCGAGGTCGAATTGGCGATGTATTTCAGCACCCGCATCACCTGCTCGAAGGCGGAATTGTCGGCGGTCACGCCATAATTCACGTTCTGGTCGTCGGCAACCCGCACCGAGGCGATCTGGTCGTCGCCCTGGTAATAGCTGGTGTCCGCAGTGGAGAGCGATCCGGTCCCCGAATCGAAGCTCGTGAGATCGACCGGCGCCGTCGAGGTGCTGGCGCCGGAGAACACATATTCGCCGTCATACTGCGTGTTCAGGATCGAGCCCATCTCGGACAACATGCCCTGGGCGGAGGAGATCAGGGAGGCGGTATCGGTGCTGGAGCCGGTGGTGGCGGCGGACAGCTGGGTGCGCAAACTGGTGATGAGATTTGCGACCGATCCCACCGCCGAATACATCACCTGGACCTTGCTGTCGGTCTGCGTCGCCGCATCGATGTAGGCCTGTGCCCGCGTCACCGAAACCTGCAGGTTGATCACGCTCTGGGTGCCAGCGCCATAGCCGGCAAAATCCTCCGAGATGACGCCGGACGATTCCTGGATCTGCTCGTTGGCCATGATGGACTGCGTCCGCAGCGCGGCCGCGATCATCTGGTCCGACAGCGCAAAAGTCGCAACACGCATTTCCATGAGGGCACTCTTATTCCAGGCCACGATTGTGTTCTTCTCTCCCCGCGAAGGGCGGGGAGAGGGAGTTGGCTGCTAACCGTTCTGAATCGCCGTGATCAGCGACGAGAACATCTGATCGATGGTCGTGATCAACTCGGACGTCGCGGAATATTCGTTCTGCAGCGAGCTCAGCCGCGCCGACTCCTGGTCGAGATTGACCCCGGACTCCGACGACAGCGAGTTGGAATAGGTCGACTGCGCCGTCTGCTTCGCCGTGTAGGCGGACGACGCCTGCGAGGCCTTGGTGGCGACATCAGAGACGATCGAGGCGGCATAATTGGCGAAGCTGGCGGTGGTCGCGGCAAGGCCGCCGGCCGCGGCAAAGCTTGCGGAGCCCGTCATGGCGTTATCGAGATCGTTGACGATGGTCTGCGAACCCGAGGACAGCACCGAGCCTCCGGTGGTCAGCGTGGCCGCATCCGACAACGTCGACGTCGGCAATCCGGCCGAGCCGTCGAGCAGGTCGCTGCGCACGGCGATATCGGAGGCGCTGCTGCCGGTGACCAGATCGTTGAGGCCGAAATAATTCGAAAAGCCCTGCCCGCTCGATCCGACCGCGCTCGTCATCTCGTTGATGGAGACGCCGTCGCCCGAGCCGGCCGCGGAGATCACGAGGTGGCCGCTGGCATCGACCGATGCCGACACGCCGGAGATCCCATTGATGGCGCTGACGAGGCTGCCAACCGTGGTGTAGGACGACAGATTGAGGTCCTGATACGACACCACGTTGCCGCTGGAATCGACCTCGGCGATGCGCACGGTGCCGGTCCCGGAAAATGCCGTTCCGCTCGTCACGCTGCTCGTGCCGGTCAGGCTGGTCGGCGGCGGCACCGATGTGCCTTGGTTTGACACGGCGTTGAGGCTCGACTTGAGCTGCTGAGCGAGCTCGTCGAGCTGGGACTGCGCTGCAGGCAGCGTATCGTCGCGCAGCGTGACAAGCGCGGCGATCTTGCCCGAGGTGATCTGCGAGGTGATATCGACGCCGTTCACGGTGATGCCGGAAAAACCACCCGACGCATAGGTCCTCGATGAGGTGACATTGGCAGCCGTCGTGTAGCTGATCGTGTGCGCACCGGAGGAGTCGACCAGCGCCTGTCCGCTACTGGTGTAGACCTGCAGATCCCCGTTCGAGGTCGTGTAATAGCTGACGTTCATTTTCGAGGCGACGTCCTCGAGCGCGGTGTTGCGCTGATCTTCGAGATCGGCCGTCGACTGGCCGGTCGCCGCCGCCTGCTTGATCTCGCCGTTCAGGCTGGCGATCTGCTGCAGATCCGTATTCACGCTCTGGACCGAGGAGGCGATGTCCTGGTCGGCATTGGACCGCAGGTTCTGGATCCCCTTCGAGGTCTCGTTCAACTGCGTGGTCACGTCGCTGAGCGCCTGCAGCGCCGCGGATTGCAGCGAGGAGCTCGACGGCGTGGCGGCCAACGAGGACAGCGCCGATTCGAACGAAGCCAGCGTGTTGGCGAGCGATGTGCCGGTCGCGGTGCTCGAGCTCGACGAGCCGTCGACCGTACCGTAGAGATTCTCGAGCGCGGTCAGGTAGGTGTTGGTGGTGTCGGCGGAGCCGAGATCGGAGGTCGCGCCGATCAGCGACTTCAACAACAGCTTGTCGATGTCGGTGGAAATGCCGGTGATCTGGACACCGGTGCCTGCCCCGCCGGTCACCGTTGCCTCTTGATGGGCGATCTCCTCGGTATAACCGGTCGTATCGGCGTTCGAGATGTTCGACGACGTAATGGCGATCTGCACCTGCGCCGCCGAAAGGCCGCTGAAGGCGATATAGGCTGCGCTATTGAGCGACAAGTTGACCTCCATCTATCCGAAAATCAGGCGCGGACATTGGTGCTGTAGGACGCCGCGCGCATGGTGCGGCGGCCGCTCGCGGCATAGGGCGAGACATTGGCGATCTGCTCGCGAATGGCCTGCATCACGGCCTCGATCCTCCGGTTGGAGGCGTCGATGGCCGCGCGAAGGCGGACGATGTTCTCGTCCATCGCCGCGCGCAGACGCAGGATCCGCTCCATGAACTCTTCACGCAGCGCACGGTCCTGCACATGCAGAGCCTTGCTCTCTCCGGTGCAGTCCGCAACGCACTGCTCGAACAGCTCGGCGAGCCGGTTCTTCTGATCCACCTGCTTCAGCCGCGAGGCCGGCAGGCCCTTGGAGAGCTCCGCATTCTCTTCCGCCACCACTTGCAGCAGCTCGTCGATCAGCGCGATCAACGTGCGAACATGCTGGTCGTGTCCGCTCGGACGCTTGAGCCTTCTATCTGAAACAGCCGTCATCTCTTCGCTCCGCTTCTCTTGTCAGTGCCGTCGGCTGCGAATGGCCATGGCGCCGTGGGCATAGGCCCGAAGCGCCGTGATCCTCACGCTTGCCCGCTTCATCTCGTCGTCGAGCCGCGCGCATTCGGCGAGCAGCCTGTTTCTGACCGTCTGGATATCGTCGATCAGCGCCAATATCTGCGCGCGGTCGTCTCGCTTCGCGGCAGCGGCGCGTGTGGTCAGCTGCCGTATCTTGCGCAGCGCCGCCTCGTCCATGGACGGCGGCTGTCTTGTCGCTCTACGCCTGATCATCGCTACCTCATGGCCGAGATCAGCGTGTCGTACATCTTGTCGACCGTTGTGATCACCTGGGAGGCCGCCGAATAGGCCTGCTGCGCCGAGATCATGTTGGAGAACTGGCCGGAGGTGTCGGTGGTCGAGGATTCCAGCTCGCTGCCATAGATGGTACCGGCGCCGTTGGTGCCCGAGGTCTGCAAGGTCGCGCTGCCGGAATCAACCGTCGCCGAATAGATGCCATCGCTACGGGCCGAAAGCAGATCCGGCGCCGTGAAGGTCGCGACTGCGAGCTGGTAGATCGGGATGGTCTGGCCATTGGAATAGGTGGCGTCGACCATACCGTTCTTGCCGATGGCGATGCTGGAGAGCGTGCCGTATGCATAGCCGTCCGAATTGATGCTGGTGGTGTCCACTGACGGCGTGCTTTCGCCGGATGCTTTCTGCGTCACCTTGCTCATATCGAGCGTGACCGTGCTCGCGGACGCGCCGTCGTTCCAGCTCACCGCGAGGCTCGCCGGGCTAGGATTGGTCGAGGACAGCGTTCCGTCGGTACCGAACGTGAGCGTGACCGGGCTCCCGCCCGTGATGGTGCCGGTCGTGGTGCCGGTGTTCGAGGTCGAGGTCGGATCGGCAAAGCTCGCGGTCCATTGGTTGGCTGTCGAGGCCTTGGTCCAGGTGACCTGGATCGAGGCCGGGTTGCCGAGCGAGTCGTAGACGGTCACCGAGCTGGTGAAGGTCGAGCCCGTGGTGGGGGTCGAGGTCGTGCTCGTGTTGGCCGTGGCGTCCGCCGGCAGGTTCAGGTCGAACGTCGTCTTGGTGCTGGCGGCGGCGCTGGTGGCGGCGACCTGGGTGTTGACCGGCTGCAGGTTGGACGCCGACTCGCTGCCGACGATGTTGCCGCTGCTATCGGTCCGCCAGCCCTCGAGGTAATAGCCGTTGTTGACAAGATAGCCCGAGGAGTCGGTTGTGAAAGCACCGTTGCGAGTGTAATAGGTCGTGCCATTGGCGAGGGAATCGGTAACAGCGAAAAAGCCGGAGCCCTGGATCGCGACATTGGTGGCGGTGGTCGTCGCGGCAAGCAGACCCTGCTGGGTGATGTTGGCGCGCGCCGACACCGTGACGCCGCCCGACGAATAGGCCGTCGAGCTGCTGGACGCCGTCACCAGATCGTCGAACATCGAGGACGTGGTCTTGTAGCCGGTGGTGTCGGCGTTGGAGATGTTGTCCGAGATCATCGACAGCGCCGTGCTTTGCGCGGCAAGGCCCGAGATCGCCGAGGACAATGCGCCGGAGAGTGACATGACGAGAGCTCCAATTCAGATCAGGACGTGACTGCGATGATGTTGGCGGCGCTGACGGAGACGCCGTTCACGGTCAGCGACGGCGTGGAGGTCGACGTGTCGATGCCCGTCACCTTGCCGGTGGTGGTTGCGTAGTTGAAAACCGAATTGCCGGCGGAGTCGGTCGCGGTGACCGAGATGGTGTACTGGCCGCCGTCAGCGAGCTGGGTGCCGCTGGTGGTCTGGCCGTTCCAGGTGAAGCTATTGTCACCCTGATTGCCGCTGCCTGAGCCGGTGTAGACCGTGTTGCCGGAGGAATCCTTGACCGTGACGGTGACGTCGCTCGAGGCTGCGGACAGGTTGTAGCCGAACGTCGCCGAGCCGCCGGACAGCGTCGCGGTGTCGGTCTTGGCCTCGACGGTGTGGCCGATATAGTTGACCGAGTTCAACGTCACGAGGCTGGAGAACGAGCTCGCCAGCGACGTCATGCTCGAGTTGATCGACTGCTGCTCCGTGAAGTTCGCGTAGGAGGTCAGCTGGTTCATGAAGTCGGTGGTCGAGGTCGCGTTCAGCGGATCCTGGTTCTGCAGCTCGCTGAGCAAGAGGTTGAGGAAATCGCTCGAGGAGATGGTTGAAGACGAGCTCGACGAAGTCGACGAGGAAGACGCTGAGCTCGTCGCGTTCGATGTTGAGGAAACCGTCATGGTACGCTCCGGCAGCCTCCGTCCGCGCTATCCGCGCGGCGAAGCACCCGTTGTCAGGCATCGCTTGAAGAAGTTCGTTCGTGAGATGAAACGGCCGCCGCGGCTAATTCAGGCGCGAATAATCCGCGCCGAAGCATTTGATTGCTCGGCAGAATTTGCCGCGTGCGGGGAGCTATCACTTGATGGAGCGCGGCTGAAGCGGCCGCATGTCTCTCATCAGCCTGAGGAGGCCGCGCGCAGCGCGCCGTCTCGAAGGACCATGAACCGGCTGCCACAGCAGGGCCGCTTATCCTTCGAGGCGTGCATGCGCGCGCACACCTCAGGATGGCGGGTCAACAGACCGCTTTGACTCGAATGAGGTCGCGCATCAGGTGCGCGCAGAATCCTTCTCGGGCTCCGCTTCATCCTGCGGTGCCGCCTGCTCCGCCTTCAGGCGGCTGGCCGCGGCGGCGATGCGGTCGGCGAGGCCGGCGGGTGCGCTGACCTTCGGGCCGCTCAAGGCCTGGCGCAGTGCGCGCGCTTCTTCATGCAGAGTGCGCGCGGCGGCAGACGTCGCGAGGAGCTGTTCGGCGGCAATCCGCTGATCGCTGGGCCAGCGGGACAGGTCCTCGCCCAACCGGTCGATCAGGTCCTCAAACATCGCAACATCCATTATCGGAACACGGCTCCTTCCTCCGGAGCTGTTTAAAGCATTCGCGTTCCGGCGGAAATCGATTTCCACCGGAATTCCGTACGATTATGTTGGCCGGACTCGGACATATCCGGGCTGGACACGAATCACTTGCACGCCGCGCTGCGTAAAATTGTCGCTGCGTCGGGAGGACCGCCGGCAACGCACGCCGACGAGCTCGGTCAGGACCTGCCGCCCGACCCGACCCTGGCACCTCTTGCAACCGTTGCGTCCACGAATTTCCAGGCCTCCCGCAGATCGGCGAGGCTCTTCACGATTCGGCCGATGTTCTGCCGCGCTCCCGGACGGCCATAAGCGCGCAACGCGGCCACGATCAGGGAGCCGTAGGTCTGGTAGAGCCGTTCGGCCAAGGCCCCGCCACGATTGAAATCCAGATGATGGCTCAAGCCCCGCAGGATCGCGGTGGCGCGCATCAGATTGGCATGCCCTTCCTCGAAGCGGCGCGCCTCGTGCGCTTCCAAGGCCTTTTGCAAGGCCGTGATCGCACCCTCGATCAACAAGGCCACCGCCTTCAACGGCGGAACGGAGACGGCGGCCCCGCGATAGGCCTGATTGGCGCGATAGGCGAAGGGATTTTGTGTCATCAGTTGCCACTCGATGAGGAATTCAACAGAGCTTTGAGATAAGTGAGCGTGTTATTTGCCGACTGGATCGAGGCTTGGTACTGCGCGTACTGGTTCTGAAGCTGGGTCTGGTAGGTCGACGCGTCGCTTTGGATGGTATCGACCTGGGTCGTGTAAACGCTGTCCTGGCTCTGCAGATCGTTGATCAGCGCCGCGAACGGGCCCGAGCCGTCGGAGAACGTATTCGCGATCGAGTAGATCTGTGACGCAAGCCCCGAGCTCGATGTCACCGTGATCGACTGCGAGGTCGACCCCGAATACATGAAGGCCATGCCTGCATAGGCGGTCCCCGCATTGCCGATGATGGTGTTGCCGGAGATCGTGAACATCGAGCTGTCCCCGTTGACGGAGGCCGAGCTCAGATTGCCAGAGGAATCCACTGCAACGGCCAGCGTGAACGACGACGGCGCAGACGTCGACGTGTTGATGAGGGTGAGCTGGCTCGAGGAGGTCGTGGTCTGCGCCGCCAGCAGCGTCGTGACGCCGCTGAGATTGGTGCTGAGCGCCGTGGCCAGGGTTCCCGTGTCGAGCTGGAGCTCGTTATTCGAGTTGAAGGACAGGCCGAGATCGGCCATCGACATGCCGCCGACCGAGGTGCTGAGCGCCTGCTCGAGCTGGGTCATGACGTCGCGCATGGTGGAGTCGCCGAACAGCACCGCACTCGATGAGGCGGTGCCGTCCGAATTGGTCGCCGATTGCGCGATCACCTCGTCACGCAAGGTGTTGTAGTCGGTAACGAGGGTCTGCACCGCGCTCGAGATCTGGGTGGTGTCGACGTCGATGGAGACATTGAGCGAGGTGCCGCTGGGCGTTGCCTGCAACAGGTCGAAGGTCACCCCGGACAGCACATCCGAAATGTCATTGGTGTTGCGCGTCAGCGAAATGCCGTCGAGGGTGAATTCAGCCGACTGCGCTGCCTGCAGCACATCGGAGAAGGCGCCGGCACTGTCGGTAACGCCGAGCTTGTTGAGGATGTCGTCGCCCGACGTCGAAGAGTAGGTGATGTCGGCGTTGTCGCTGGTCGCGGTCAGCACCATCTGATAGGAGGCGCTCGACACCTCGACGATGGAGGCCTGGACACCGCTGGTCGAGGTCTGCGCGTTGATGGCATCAACGACGTCCTGCAGCGACATCGAGCTGTTGATCGTGATCGAGGACGTCGAGCCGCCGGACAGTCCGATGGTAAACGTCCCGGATAGCCCAAGCGCCGAGGTCTCGCTCGATTGCGCCGTGCCCATCACCTTCTGGGCCGCCGCAACCTGCGAGATCGTCAGCGTATGGTCGCCGGTTGCCGAACCGTTATTGACCGTCATCGACAGCGCCGATGAGGCGCTGACGTCGCCCGTGGACGAGATGGTTGCCTGGCGGGTGGCGAAGACGTCAGTCGCGAGCGGATTGTCGATCGAGGTCGAGAGCGATTCCAGGCTGCTGGCCAGGTTGCTCAGGTCGGTCTGCAGGGTCTGGTAGGCCGAAACCTTGGCTTCATTGGCCGTGATCTTGGTCTCGATCGTCGTCGCAGCTGCGAGCTTGGCGTCGACCTCGGAGGTGATCAGCGCGTTCCAATCGACGCTGGTCGATGTGGTCGTGCCGGTCGTCGTCACGTCGCTCGACGACGACGTCGAAGTTGAGGAGGAAGAGGAACTCGTGGCAGATGTGGCGCTGGAGACCGTCATTGATCCAACTCCGCTATTGGACACGTCGCTGGCGAGACAAGTCCGTCAATGGAGAAGCCGGGCCGGCGTCATGCCGGCCCGGCCTGGGGCGCGTTAGCCGAGCAGCTTGAGCAGGTATTGCGGCATCTGGTTCGCCGCGGTTTCCGCCGACACGGCGGCCTGGGTCTTCACTTCCGCGGAGGATAGCGTCGCCTGCTCGGAGGCGATATCGACGTCCTTGATCGCCGAATTCGCGGCCTGCAGGTTCTGCGTCTGGGTCGAGATCGATTCGGAGGAGAAGTTGAACCGCGATTCCTGGGCGCCGATGGAGGCACGAGCGGCCGAGACGGTATTGATGGCGCTGTCGAGCAGGGTCAGCGCCGACGTTGCGCCGGACTGGGTGGAAACGTCGAGCGAGCTGACGCCGAGCGAGCTGGAGGTCAAGCTCGACAGCGTAATGCTGATCGTGTCGCTCCCAGAGGAGCCGACCATGACCGACACGCCGGAGGCGAAGACGCTTGAGCCGTCGAGCAGGCTCTGGCCGCTATAGCGCGTGCCGCTTGCGATGGAATCGATTTCCGAGGTGAGCTGCGAGAATTCCGATTCGATGTAGGCGCGGCTGGAGTCGACCGTGGTGCCAGAGGACGATTCCGAGGCCAGCGACTTCATGCGGGCAAGGATGTCGGAGATGTTGGAGGCGCCGCCGTCGGCGGTCTGCAGGATTGCGGTCGCCTGCGATGCGTTGGTGGCGGCCTGCTGCAGCGTGGTGACGTCGGAGGAGATGCGGGTCGAGATGGCGAGGCCGGCGGCGTCGTCGGAGGCCGAGGTGATGCGCGAGCCGCTCGACAGCTTCTCAAGCGCGCTGGTCTCCTGTTGCGAGTTGATGTTGAGGTAGCTGACGGCCGAATTGGCGGCAAGGTTGGTCGAGATAACGGGCATGTGAAAGCTCCTTGTATGATGGGCATGACATGCCGCATCCTTTGAAAACGCTATCCGCCGACGCGCATCCGCGCCGTGCATCCGTTCAAACGGGATGACCGGGGAAGATCAGGCGGCACGCCGCCCCTCGAGCTCGAATTATGGTTAGAGATCCGTAAACGCGTGACGGATGTCGCGCTCGTGCCGGCGCAGCAGCTCACGCAACTGCTGCCGCCCGCGCTTCAAGAGCGATTCCACGGCGGCGACCGTCGTGTCCATCACGTCGGCAATCTCGCCGTTGCTCATGCTCTCATGATAGGACAGGATCACCGCGATGCGCTGCTGCTCGGGCAGCCGCTGCATTGCCGTCTCCAGCATGTCGCGCAGCTCGTTGCGCTCGATCACGCTCGACGCGTCAGGCCGCGCATCAGCGACCTCGGGGACCACGTCGACATTCTCGGTACGCGGCTTGCGCCGGAGATCGATGCAGCGGTTGGAGACGACGCGGTAGAGCCAGGTCGAAAACTTGGCGCGGCCGTGCTGCCAGCGCCCGCGATGGGTCCAGACCTTGAGCATGGTGTCCTGCACCACGTCCTCCGCATCGGCAGCATTGCCGACGATGCGAAGCGCAATCGCATAGGCGCGATCGATGTGCCGTTCGACCAGCGCACGAAACGCAGCCTCATCACCCGCGGCGAGCCGGTCGAGCAAGTCCGAGTCTTCGTCGCGGATCCCGGTTACCGCGGTCGCACGCGTGTCGGTGGCAACGACATCGTTCCAGGACGGCGGCTCGGGATCGATCGGCGCCATTGTCGCCTTGCCGATCTCGATCTCGGCTGCTGCCTTGATATCAAGCGCGAAGCTCATCCCCACTCTCCAACCCCAATGCCGTATCCGCTAGCCGAACGGCTCTCGATGCGTTGAACGACACGCTGGACCAATCCAGGCGAAGATTTTTTGTGGTTTTTCAAATGCTTATGTGGAGTTTTTTGCCGACCGCGCGGCAAAACCTGCCGGGCACGGCGCTTCGCGAGCGGATGCGAGAGCAGATCACCTGACACAACAGTGCTCGCTCCGGCTGCTCGCAGATGATCCTGTCGCACCGGGACATGCTGGCGACGAGCACAACTTGCCGTCGCGCTCACGTGCGTCGTCGCGCGCTTCATAGCGCCTGCGAAGACGCAATTTGCACTCGCATCGAGACCGATGGCACTGGGCAATTTTTTCCGAATCATCGCGAGAGACGTTATCTGATTTTTTGACTCTGTCAGTCGCGACGCGCGCGAATTTGAATCACATGTAATTCTTTTCGAAACGCTGCGCCTGATTTCGCGCGATCGCACGTTCAATGCTCACGTGGTGCGGGGATTTTCAGCATGAATGTCGCAACGGTCGACGCGACGCGTCGAGCGCGAATTGTTTCTGCTTGTTTATTCGATGTTTTCAATACATTTCTTCCCAGCGCCTGCACGATGCGGAATGGCTTGTTTGAACGGGTTTTCGAGCTCCCAGGCATGTCCGGAATCCGTCCGAATGTTTCTGTGCGTGTCGTTCGACAACAAAATTTAAGCTGTGCCGCGCGAGAGCGAAGGCAAAGCCATCTCCGCCTCTCGAGCGAAGCGCACATCACGCCGCACTGGAGTCGAGCCGGAGCATTCCGGACATCGCTCAGACATATTCGGAAATAAAACATGCTCAAGACCATCATCCTGCTGACCGCGACCGTGCACCAGCAACGCGCGCTCGGTCGCCTGCTCAGTATCCATAATCCCGCGCTGGCGTTTCGTGCAGCGTGCACGTTCGACGAGCTTGCTGCCATCGAGCCGCATGTGCTGCGCGACGCTAGGCTCATCGCCTTCACCAGCGGCGTCATCGTTCCCCGCTTCTTTCTCGAGGCGCTCGGCCATGGCGCCTATAACTTCCACCCCGGCCCGCCGCATTATCCAGGCTGGGCCCCGGCGCATTTTGCGCTCTATGACGGCGCCACGACGTTTGGCGCGACCATGCATGTGATGGTGCCGCGCGTGGATTCCGGACCGATCACGGGCGTCGAGTCCTTTGTCATTCCGGAAGGCGCGAGCGTGCGCGACCTGGAGCAGATCGCCTATATCCGGCTGGGCCACCTGTTCTGGCGCAAGGCGCGCGAGCTTGCCTGCAGCAGCGAGCCATTGAAGCGGCTGCCGATTGCCTGGAGCGGCGTCAAGAGTACCAGGCGGATGTACCGCGATCTTTGCGCACTTCCTTGCGAAATCGATGCCGGCGAGCTCAAGCGCGGCATTCGCGCCTTCGACGACGATTTCCGCGGCATCCCGTTCACGATCACCCAGGAGGGTGTCTGCTACCGGCTCGACGTGGCCGCCTTGCGCAATTGCCTGACGGAACAGGTCGAAGCGCCGCCACTTGCTGTGGCGTGAAGGGTTGAGCGATTCGGACTGAAGCGAGGCAATCGTCTCGTTGCGTCATCTGAGATGCGCGCGCAGCGGGCCGCCACCCTTCGAGGCCGCCGCTTCGTGACGGTGATGGTGGGGAGATCGCAGTCAACGCGAGTCGCGGTCGCCGCCCCGCCTGATTTAGCGGCGCCCGCCGTATCAGTCATGTCCCATCATATGACCAGTCGGCCAAGAGCATGAATGATGCATCCAAGGAATTGCCGAAGCAGGGCGCACTCGACGCGCTTTGCCTTGGCGAGGTTCAACGCTATCGCCTCTCGCAGCTGGTGCAGCGCCATCAGCGCGTGGTGGTCTGGGACGGCGCGAGCCGCATCGCGGAGCCCGACCTCGCCGTCCTGGTCATGACGGCGGCGACGCCGCCGCGCATCGATGCGCTGGTGCGCTCACTGCATGAGAACTCCATCATCATCGTGCCGTTCGGCGAGAACCCGGTGTTCGATTTCCTGAAGTCGAAGCTCTACGCCTATGGCACGATCGGCGCACAGGGCGCGGCAGCGCCGCATCATCTCTGGTGGGGCGGCGTGAAGCCGCTTGCGATGCCGACCGGCCTTCATCCGCGCGGCGATACGCTTTATGTTTCGTCCTTCCTGCGCTCCTTCCCGTTTGAGGACAGGCCAGCGAAGCTCGCCCGCGAGTTCGACCTGCTCCAGCTCGAGAGCGTGATCGAGGGCGTGGACACGACAACACCTGCGAGCCGGACCTTCAAGATCGACTTCGTCATCCGGCAATGGGAGCGGGCGAACAAGCCGCTGCTCTGGATCGAGCCGCATGCGACCGTCGCCAAACATCCGGTGCTGCCGCAGGCGCTCGGCTGCGATTTCGCGGCCTACAAGTGGCGCTCCGGGCAGATCGAACCCGGGCTGTTGTTCTTTCACCAGACCGAGCCCGCGCGCGCACTGCTCGATACCTGGCAGAGTCTCACCTGCAGCTATCCCGACGCACCGGAATCGTTCCTGCTCGACCAGGCATGGACGCTGCTTGCCTCGCAGCGCCAGCTCGAAACAGCCTGGCTGCCCGACGACTATTGGCGCTCCGCCAACAGCGGTCCGCGCAACCGCACCGCTGTCGTCCAATATGATCATCGCACGGTCGCATTTGGCGCGGAGCATTCGATGGCCTCCCGCGTCCAGCGCGCGCGGCGCTTCGGCCGGCATCAGGCGCCGGAATCACATCTGGTGATGCAGGGATCGTCGGCCGCGGGATGGCCGATCACGGTGCTGATCCGGGACGTACTCGCCTGTGATGCGCGACATGTCGCCGCCGCGGTCGAGGCCGCGGCCGCCGCCTTTGCCGCCAATTCCGGCGCCTTCTCCAGGCTGGAACTCGTGCTCTGCGCCTGGGATGAGGACGTCGATTCCGTAATGCAGATCGCGGACGGCAGCTGGGTGCTGCTCACCGATCCCTCCGAGCGGCTGCAGCTCGACGCCTTCTCCAGGCTTCCGGTGAGCAGCGAGGAGACCGCCGCGATCGAACACGCGCCGCGATCGAGCGCCATCGTCGATTCAGCAGCGATCTTTCGGCTGGCCGATCCCCTGCTCGGCGCCCAGCTCAAGCGCAGCGGCAGATATCGTCGGTCCTTCCTCAAGCGGGCATTGCTGCAGGCGTCGATCTAGGCGCCTCGCCAGGCACCCTGCCCCTCTGGGAGTTCCAGACAATTCAGCGCAAATTTGCTTTCCTTTGCGGATGAAAGGACGCACGATTACGCGGTATAGTTGAGGCATGACAGCTGCTGGCGAATTGTGACGCTTGCAGGAGATCACAATGCCACAGCGCGACATCGTTCTGATCGATCTTGCGTTACAAGGCGGCGGCTCGCACGGCGCCTTCACCTGGGGCGTGCTCGACCGCCTGCTCGAGGAGCCGTGGCTGCGCATCGAGGCGATTTCGGGGACGTCGGCGGGCGCGATGAATGCCGCCGTACTTGCCGATGGCTGGACCTGCGGCGGCGCAGAGGGTGCGAAGGCGGCGCTTGATGCCTATTGGCGTCGTGTCTCGCGGGCGGCGGCACTCAGCCCGTTGCAACGATCGCCGCTCGACCGCCTGCTCGGCCGGTGGTCGCTTGACAGCTCGCCCGCCTACGTCGCCTTCGACCTGATGACGCGGGTGTTCTCGCCCTATCATCTCAATCCCGCCGATTACAATCCGCTGCGCGCCATCCTCGCCGAGAGCATCGATTTCGAGCGCCTTGCGAATTCAGCGGTCAAGCTCTTCATCACCGCGACCAGCGTGCGGACCGGGCGCGGACGCATCTTTCGCAATGCCGAGATCTCCGCCGACGTTCTGTTGGCCTCGGCCTGCCTGCCGACCATGTTCCAGGCGATCGAGATCGACGGCGAGCATTATTGGGACGGCGGCTATGCCGGCAATCCGACCATCACGCCGCTGGTTCGCGAGAGCGACGCGCACGACACCATCCTGGTGCAGATCAATCCGCGCGAGCGCGCCGAGATTCCGCGCAGCGCCAATGACGTGCTCAACCGCCTCAACGAGATCTCGTTCAATTCGCCACTGATGAAAGAGCTGCGCATGATCGCGCTCTTGCGGCAGGTCGCCGATCCCGGCCATGGCGAGGGTGCCCGTTGGGCCGGCATGCGCACCCACCGGATCTGGACCGACGCGCTCGCCGAGTTCGGCGCTTCCTCAAAGCTCAATGCGGAATGGGAGTTTATCTCCCTGCTGAAGGACGTCGGCCGCCGCAGCGCCGACGGCTTCCTGCAGGCGCACGCGGACGATCTTGGAAAGCGGTCGACGGCCGACATCGACATCCTGCTGGAGGAGTGCTGAAGCCATGCTCCTCGTCGGCCTGCTCGGCATCCTGATCGCGCTCGCTCTGCTGGCCTGGCTGTCCTATCGCGGCTGGAGCGTGCTGCTGCTGGCGCCGCTGGCTGCGATGATCACGGCGCTGTTCTCCGGCGAGCCGCTGCTGGCGCATTGGACCCAGACCTTCATGGGCAGCGCGGCAACTTTCCTCGGCCAGTTCTTCCCGCTCTTCCTGCTCGGCGCGCTGTTCGGCAAGCTGATGGAGGATTCCGGCTCGGTCACTGCGATCGCACGCTTCACCACGGAACGGCTGGGCATGCAGCGGACCATGCTGGCCGTCGTACTCGCCGGCGCCTTCGTCACCTATGGCGGCGTCAGCCTGTTCGTTGCGTTCTTTGTGCTTGCCCCTATGGCGCAATCGCTATTTCGGGCGGCGAGCATTCCGCGACGGCTGATGCCGCCGGCCATCGTGCTGGGCACATCGACCTTCACCATGTCGGCGTTGCCCGGGACGCCCTCGATTCAGAACGCGATCCCGATGCCGTTCTTCGGCACCACGCCCTTCGCAGCTCCGGGGCTCGGCATCATCGCTTCGCTGATCATGTTCGGCTTCGGCATGTGGTGGCTCGGCCGCGAGGAGTCCCGTGCGAGAAACCTCAGCGAAGGCTTTGGTGCCGGCGCGCCGCCGGCGGGCGAAGAGCTCGCGATGAACGAGCAGTTACGCGAGCGCGCGACGACGGCGCGTGAATTCGATCCACAGGAATTGACGCGAGGCAAGCCAAGCGCGGCGCCTCCCAGTATCGTCGCCGCGGCCCTGCCCATTGTCGTCGTCGTCGCGGTCAATCTCCTGATGTCACAGCTGGTGCTGCCGCGGCTTGATACTTCATATCTGGCCGAAGCGCGCTGGGGTGAGACGTCGCTTGCCGCGGTCGGCGGCGTCTGGTCAGTCGTGACAGCGCTCGCAACCGCGATCCTGGTGGTGCTGCTGATCAATCATCGCAGACTGCCCGCCATCCGCGAGACGATTGATGCCGGCGCCAACGCCGCCGTGCTTCCGGCCATGAGCGTGGCGAGCCTGGTCGGATTCGGCGCCGTGGTCGCGGCGGTGCCGGCCTTTGCCATGGTGCGGGACGCCGTGCTCGGCATCGAGGGTGGGCCGCTGGTCTCGCTTGCGATCGCAACCAACGCGCTGGCGGCGCTGACGGGCTCGGCATCCGGCGGGCTGAGCATCGCGCTCGACGCGCTGGCGAAGACCTATCTAGAGCGCGCTGCCGACATCGGCCTTGCGCCTGCGCTGTTGCATCGCGTCGCCGTGATCGGTTCCGGCACGCTGGACAGCCTGCCGCACAATGGCGCGGTGGTGACGCTGCTCGCCGTTTGCGGATCGACGCATCGCGAGAGCTATCGCGATATTGTCATCGCCGGCATCGTCGGCCCTATGATCGCTCTCGCCGTGATCATCATTGTCGGCGAGAGCTTTGGATCGTTTTGACCGCGCTCAGCGCGCGGTGAGTTTTAGTCGAATCGATTCGAGGACTCGGTTCACCTCTCCCCGCTGGAGCGAGGGCAACTGCGCTTTACCGCCGCTGATTGTACACATCGAGACAGACGGCCCCGAGCAGCACCAGCCCCTTGATCACCTGCTGATAGTCGATGCCGATGCCGAGGATCGACATGCCGTTGTTCATCACGCCCATGATCATGGCGCCGACCACGGCGCCGCCGACCCGCCCTACGCCGCCATAGGCCGAGGCGCCGCCGATGAAACAGGCCGCGATGACGTCGAGTTCGAAGCCGGCGCCGGCCTTCGGCGTCGCCGTGTTCAGCCGCGCAGCGAACACAAGGCCGGCAAGCGCGGCCAGCGTACCCATGTTGACGAATGTGAGAAAAGTGAGCCGCTCGGTCTTGATGCCCGAGAGTTTCGCGGCCTTGGCGTTGCCGCCGACGGCATAGATCTGCCGGCCGATCACCGTCCGCCGCGTCACGAACCCATAGAGCACGATCAGCGCCGTCATGATCACCAGCACATTGGGCAGTCCGCGATGCGAAGCGATGAGATAGGTGAAATACAGCACGCCGAGGGAAAGCGCGGCGGACTTGCCGACAAACAGCGGATAGGGCTCGACCTCGATGTGATGCGCCTGCTCGCGCGCGCGGGATTTGGCACTGGCATAGACCAGCACCAGCGCGAGCACGGCGCCGATCAGCAGCGAAGTCGGATGCAGCGTACCGGCCTCGGGCAGCAGCTCCGGAATGAAGCCCGACGACAATTTCTGGAACGTCCCGGGAAACGGGCCGACCGACTGGCCCTGCAGCACCGCAAGCGCAAGCCCCTTGAACACCAGCATGCCGGCGAGGGTGACGATGAAGGAGGGAATGCCGAAATAGGCGACCCAATAGCCTTGCGCCGCGCCGATTGCGGCACCGACCAGGAGGCAGGCGATGAAGGCAAGCGGATAGTCGATATGGTAGCGCACCATGAGAACCGCCGCGACCGCGCCGACGAAGCCCGCGACCGAGCCAACCGACAGGTCGATATGGCCGGTGACGATCACCAGGAGCATGCCGAGCGCCATGATCACGATATAGCTGTTCTGCAGCACCAGATTGGTGAGGTTGAGCGGCTGCAGCAGCGTGCCGTCGGTCATGACCTGGAAGAACAGCATGATCGCGACCAGCGACAGCAGCATGCCGTAATTGCGCAGATTGTGCTTGATGAAGCCGCCGCCCTTGCGCTTGCTCTCGTTCTTCGTTTCGGTCTTGATCTGGCTATTGATTTCTTGGCGCTCGTCCGGCAGCGAAACCGTCTTGTCGGTCATGGCCGCATTTCTCCCATCAACTCGCCGGCGCTGTTCGTGCGAAGCGCCTTGTTACGCATGATAGCATGCATGATCTTTTCCTGCGTGGCCTCCTGGGCGGGATATTCGGCAACAAAGGCGCCTTCGCTCATGACATAGATCCTGTCGCAAA
Source organism: Bradyrhizobium sp. (assembly GCA_035652015.1). Taxonomy (GTDB): domain Bacteria; phylum Pseudomonadota; class Alphaproteobacteria; order Rhizobiales; family Xanthobacteraceae; genus Bradyrhizobium. The sequence continues at coordinate 19,379 of DASREP010000064.1, forward strand.
TGCCGAGCAGCTCCGGCATTTCCGAGGAGATCACCACCACCGCCTTGCCGGCCTCGGCGAGCTCGTTGATGATGACATAGATCTCGTATTTGGCACCGACATCGATGCCGCGGGTCGGCTCGTCCAGGATCAGCACCTTGGGATCGGTCATCAGCCATTTCGACAGCACGACCTTCTGCTGGTTGCCGCCGGAGAGCTGGCCGGTCTCCTGATAGACATCGGACGACCGAATCCGCATGCGAGTGCGATAGTCGCTCGCCGCCTTCAGCTCGCGGACATCGTCGAGCACCCAGTTGGTGGCGACGCGATAGAGGCTCGCCAGCGTGATGTTCTTCCGGACGTCGTCGGCCAGGATCAGCCCGAGTTGCTTGCGATCCTCCGTGACATAGGCAAGCCCCGCGGCGATCGCCGCTGGCACGGAGGAGAGATCGGCCGCGTGTCCGTCGAGCGTGACCGCGCCGCTGATCTTCGTGCCCCAGGCGCGGCCGAACAGGCTCATGGCAAATTCCGTGCGGCCGGCCCCCATCAGGCCCGCGATGCCCACGACCTCGCCGCGCCGCACATTGAAACCGACATTCTTGATCACCTGCCGTTCAGGGTGCAGCGGGTGGTACACCGACCAGTCCTTCACCACCAGCGCAGGCTCACCGATTGCGGCTTCCCGCCTTGGGAAGCGGTCGGCAAGGTCGCGATTGACCATGCTGCGGATGATACGGTTCTCGTCGACCGATTCCCTGCGGCAATCGATCGAATCCACTGTGCGGCCGTCGCGCAGCACGGTGATGCGGTCGGCGACGCGGGCGACCTCGTTCAATTTGTGCGAGATCAGGATCGAGGCGATGCCCTGCTCGCGGAAGGCGACCAGACGCTCCAGCAGTGCCGCGCTGTCGGTCTCGTTCAGGCTCGCGGTCGGCTCGTCCAGGATCAACAGCCGCACGCGCTTGGAGAGTGCCTTGGCGATCTCGACCAGCTGCTGCTTGCCGATACCGAGATCGGTCACCAGCGTATCCGGCGACTCCTTCAATCCGACCTGGGCAAGCAGCTCGCGGGTACGGCTGTAGACCGTGTCGCGATCGATGACGCCGAAGCGCTGCGGCGGATGGGACAGGAAAATATTCTCGGCAATCGACATCAGCGGGATCAGCGCGAGCTCCTGGTGAATGATGATGATCCCGAGCGCCTCGGAATCATTGATGTCGCGGAAGCGCCGCTCCTCACCGTCAAAGGTGATAGTTCCCTCATAACTCAGGTGCGGATAGACGCCGCTCAAGACCTTCATCAGGGTCGACTTGCCAGCGCCATTCTCGCCGACGAGGGCGTGGATTTCGCCAGGTTCGACGGTAAACGTAACGTCGCGCAGCGCCTGCACGCCCGCAAAGCTCTTGCTGACGCCGCGCATCTCAAGCATTGCCGTCATGGTATTTTGTCCCGCATCCTTCGGCGGCCTCCCGAAAACTCCGGCGGGCACGGTTCCATGCCCGCCGGCGCAGGTCTTGTCACTCGAATTGCGAGCGCTTGTAGTAGCCGCTGTCAACCAGAACCTTCTCCCAATTGCTCTTGTCAACCACCACGGGCTTGAGCAGATAGGACGGCACCACCTTGACGCCGTTGTTGTAGGTCTTGGTGTCGTTGACGGTCACCTGCTTGCCCGACAGCGCCGAGTCGACCATGTCGGCGGCGACCTTGGCGAGGTCGCGGGTATCCTTGAAAATGGTCGAATACTGGTCGCCGCGGAGGATCGCCTTGATCGAGGGCACCTCGGCATCCTGCCCGCTGATCACGGGCATCGGCTGATCGGCGCTGCCGTAGCCGACGCCCTTCAGCGAGGAGATGATGCCGATGGACAGACCATCATAGGGCGACAGCACCGCATCGACGTGCTTGTTGCCGTAATAGGCGCTGAGCAGGTTGTCCATGCGCGCCTGCGCAGTGGCACCATCCCAACGCAAGGTCGCGACCTTGTCCATGCCCATCTGGCCGCTGGCGACCTTGAGCTTGCCCGAGTCGATATAGGGCTTCAGCACCGACATCGAGCCGTTGTAGAAGAAGTAGGCGTTGTTGTCGTCCGGCGAGCCGCCGAACAGCTCGATGTTGAAGGGACCCTTGCCGTCTTTGAGGCCGAGCTTCTGCTCGATCGACTGCGCCTGCAGCACGCCGACCTGGAAATTGTCGAACGTCGCATAGTAGTCGACGTTCGGCGTGTCGCGGATCAGGCGGTCATAGGCGATGACGGTGATGCCCGCCGCCTTGGCCTGCTTCAGCACGTCCGAGAGCGTGGTGCCGTCGATCGCCGCGATCACCAACGCCTTCTCTTTCTTGGCGACCATGTTCTCCACCTGAGAGAGCTGGTTCGGGATATCGTCCTCGGCGTATTGCAGGTCGGCGTCGTAGCCGTGCGCCTTCAGCGCCTTCACCATGTTGTTGCCGTCATCGATCCAGCGCGCCGAGGATTTCGTCGGCATGGCGATGCCGACCGTCCCCTTACTCTGGGCGAACGCGGTGCCGCTTGTGCCGGCGGCAAGGCCCGCGACGGCGAGCGCGATGAAGGTGGTCTTCAGATTTAGCATGCTTCACTCCCTTTGAGTTTTCCTGCTTGGTTAGAAAGGTGCGACGGAAGGCTTGTGGCTTGGTGAGTTCAGGAACTTGCGAGCCGGACATCCGGCTCGGGCCGGCCACGCGCGGCCGCTTCGAACAGAAAAGTCCGGCCGTGATCGGGATCGGCGGCGCGCGCCGCCTCATCCATATCCTGCCAGGCCGAGGTCACGAGCAGGCGCGACAGGTCCGGCCCGACGAAAGCCGGGCAGCTTGATTGCAGCGCCGGCACGTGCAGGCAGCGCAGAAGCGTTCCCTGCGGATCGTAGATGTCGACGCAACCGCCGCCCCAGCGTGCGTTCCAGATCAGCCCGTCGGCATCGACCACCGCGCCATCGAGACCGCCGACGCCCCGATGGCGCAGCAGCACCTCCGGCGCGCCGGTCGGCAGGCCGGTCGCGGGATCGAGCGTCACGCGATAGAGCACGTTCTCGGCCGTGTCGGCGAAATAGCCGGTGGCACCGTCGGGCGAGAAGCAGATCGCGTTGGGAATGGTGATGTTCGGGAACAGACGCGCGATCTCCCCGCGATGCAGCACATAGATCGCGCCCATCCCCCGCTCCGCCTTGCGCCCCATGGTGCCGATCCAGAAAGTCCCGGACGGATGCACGCGCGCATCATTGGAGCGGGTGCGCGGATTGTCCGCTTCCAGCGGGCGATAGAGCTGCATGGTGCCGGACTTGCGCGAGCGAATATAGAGACCATCGTCTGCCACGATCAGCTGGCGTTCGTCATCGATCCGCGCCAGCGCGCTTGCCATCCGGCCTAGTTGATGAATGCGAATGTCGCCGCCGGCGAGGTTCGCCTCGAACAAACGCCCCTCGAGAATGTCAAACCACCATGCGGTATCGCTCGCGGCATCGTAGGTGGGGCCTTCGCCCAGATGGCAGCGCTCATGGCAGAGAATGGATGTCGTCAGACGTTCCATCATGTCCCTCCCGTTGCACACAGGAATCGGTAGACGATCTGATGGCGATAGATTTCGCCCGGCGCGAGGCCCGGGCTCGGAAAATCAGGCCGGTTCGGTGAATTGGGCCAGACCTGCGGCTCCAGACAAAAGGCGTCGGATTGGCGATAAAGGCGGCCCTGCTTTCCGAGAACCGATCCATCAAGATAGTTGCCGGAGTAGAACTGCAGGCCGGGTTGATCCGTCAGCAGCTCGAAGATACGTCCCGACCGCAGCGCCTCGACCCGAGCTGCGAGCTTCAGCGTGCGATCATCGGGCAGGCAGAAATTGTGGTCGTAACCCTTGCCGTGCTGCAGCTGCTGATCGTGCGCACGGATGCGCGCCCCGATCGCGGTTGCCTTGCGGAAGTCGAACGGCGTGCCCGTGACCGCGCGCGGCGGCTCAGGCAGGGGAATGGCGGTCGGATCGATGGCAAGGAAGTGGTCGGCGAACAGCGTCAGCCGATGATCGAGGATATCGCGCCCCGAGGTCGCGCCTTCGAGATTGAAGAAGCTATGATTGGTGAGATTGACGACGGTGGGCCGGTCCGTCCGCGCCTCAAATGCGAACGACAGCTCGCTCGGCCCCGTCATCCGATAGGTCAGGCGGACATCGAGCCGGCCGGGATAGTTCTCCTCGCCGTCCGGACTGACATAGCTGAGCGTCACAAACGGCTCCGGCGCATCGCCGATATTGGTGATCTGCCACAGCTTCCGGTCGAAGCCATCAGGCCCGCCATGCAGCGCGTTGGAACCATTGTTTGTCGCAAGCTGCACCACCTCGCCATCGAGCTCGAAGCGGCCATTCGCAATCCGGTTGGCGTAGCGGCCGACGGTCGCGCCGAAGAATTTCCGCTCACGCAGGAAGCCATCCAGATTGTCATAGCCGAGCACGACATCCTCGCAATGCCCGTCGGCATCGGGCACGAACAGGGACTGGATCGCTGCACCGAAGCTGATGATGCGCGCCTCGAAGCCGCTTTGACCGCGCAGCGTCACGCGCTCGACGGCGCGGCCGTCCGGCAGCGTGCCGAATACATCTCTTTCAATGCGTGAATGGGTATCAACCATGATCAGTCTTGTCCTGCGGCTTCGCCGGTCGCTTGCACCACCGGCGACCCTTCGTGCCGGTGCATGCCGTTGTGAATGACCTCGATCATGGCCCGGCTCGCGAGCTCGGCGTCGCGATCGACGATGGCATCGACAATGCGCTGGTGCCAAAGCAGCACGGTGTCGCGATCTTCGGTCGCGACCGGCGCACTGAGCAGGAAAGAGGCGCGCAACGCCGCCTCGATGACATGGCCGATGGAGCGCATGAACAGATTGCCGGACGCGCTGGCAACCGCGACATGCAGCGCGAGATCGGCGTCGGCAAAGCCGATGGAATCGGACGCCTCCTGCCGCATCCGATCCATGCTGCGCCTGAGTTCGACGATGTCGGCCTCGGTCCGCTTTGCCGCCGCCAGCGCCGCCGCACGCGGCTCGACAGCGAGGCGAATCTCGGCGAGATCGCCGAGAAAGCGCTTGTCGATGCCGGCGTCGAGATGCCAGGCCAGCACGTCGGCATCGAACATGTTCCAGGCGCCGCGCTCGCGCACCACCGTGCCGACCCGCGCCTTGGTCGAGAGCAGCCCCTTGGCGACCAGCGTCTTGACGCTTTCGCGCAGCACCGGGCGGGACACGCCGAACATTGCGGTAAGCTCGGCATCGCCCGGCAGGCGGGTCCCCTCGATATAACGGCCGGCGATGATGTCGACGCCGATCGAGCGCGCCACTTCCGCATGATTGGAATGGGCGCGCCGGGTCGGTATCACGACAATGCGGGAGGTCGTGGCGTCGCTCATGGCTTTGCTCCTTTGCGGACCGCCGAGCGCCGCGCAAGGACGATGATCGCCTGCTGCAAGGCGATGAAGGCAAAAAGCAGGATGCCGGTCACGATTTTCGTCCACCAGCTCGAGAGCGTTCCGTCGAAGGTGATATAGGTCTGGATCAGGCCCTGAATGAGAATGCCAAGAAAGGTGCCGACCACCGTGCCCTGGCCGCCGGTCAGCAGTGTGCCGCCGATCACCACCGCTGCGATGGTGTCGAGCTCGACGCCGACCGCGGAGAGCGAATAGCCGGCTGCAGTGTAGAAGGAGAACACGATGCCCGCGAGCCCGGACAGCGCGCTCGAGAGCATGTAGATGCGCACCGTCATGGAACCGACCGGAATTCCCATCAGCGCCGTCGTGGCTCGGCTGCCACCGAGCGCATAGACATTGGCGCCGAAACGGGTCAGGTGCAACAGCAATGCGCCGGCGACGATCACCGCCAGCATGATGATGGCAATCGCCGTCAGCCTTCCGCCGCCCGGCAACCGCAGCGCGAAATCGGAGACGGTCGAATAAACCGGCGCATTGATCGGGATCGATTCCGTCGAGAGCAGGAAGCTCGCGCCGCGCGCAAGGAACATGCCGGCCAGCGTCACGATGAAAGGCGGCAGGTCGAACAGATGGATGATGCCGCCCATGGCGGCGCCGAAGGCAGTGCAAAGCACAAGGGTCGCGACGAAGGCGAGCCAGGGCGGTACGCCGAGCCGCTCAATCGCGATGGCAACGAATACCGTGGTGAAGCCGATCACCGAGCCGACCGACAAATCGATCCCGCCCGAGATGATCACAAAGGTCATGCCGGTCGCGACGATGCCAAGGAAGGCATTGTCGGTGAGCAGATTGCCAACGACGCGGGTGGAGGCGATGTTGGGATACTGCATGGCACAGATCGCAAAGCCGGCGACCAGCACGATTGCGGTGATGACCACGGGCGGCAGGCCCTTCATGCCTTCGCCCCCGTCAGACGCGATGCAAGACCCACCCATCCCGCAAGCCGCGGCGATTGCAAGAGCAGGACCGCAAGAACCACCACCGCCTTGACCAGGAGATTGAGCTCGGGCGGATAGCCGGACAGAAGGATGCCGGTGTTCATCGCCTGGATGATCAGCGCACCGACGACCGCGAGCAATAGGCTGAAGCGGCCGCCGAACAGCGACGTGCCGCCGATCACCACGGCAAGGATTGCGTCGAGCTCAAGCCAGAGGCCGGCATTGTTGGCATCCGCGCCCATGATATCGGCCGCCGAGATGATGCCGGCAAGCGCCGCGCACAGCCCGCACCAGGCATAGACTGCAACAATCATCAGCCTGGTTCCGACGCCGGCCAGTTCGCTGGCGCGCGCGTTGCCGCCGGTCGCCTCGATCAGGAGCCCGAGCGCCGTGCCGCGCACCAGCGCGCCGGTCAACAGCAGCATGCCCGCCACGATCACCACAGGCGCTGGCAGGCCGAAGATGGCTCCGGTGCCGAACCAGCCGAGATCGGGCGAGGTGAAGGTGACGATGCGCCCTTCCGTGATGAGCTGGGCAATGCCGCGGCCCGCGACCATCAGGATCAGCGTGGCGATGATCGGCTGAATCCCGAGCACGGCGACCAGGAAACCGTTCCACAAGCCGCAGACGAGACCCGTGCCGAGCGCCGCCGCAAGCACCAGCGGCAGCGAATGGCTGTCGGCCAGCGATGCCGCAATCGCCCCCGCGATCGCCATCACGGCGCCGACCGACAGATCAATGCCGCGGGTGGCGATCACCAGCACCATGCCGAGCGACAGCAGCGCCACCGGCGCGCCGCGGTTGAGTACGTCGATCATGCTGCCGAACAGCCGCCCGTCCTGCAGGCGCAGGTCGAAGAATTGCGGCGAGACCATGCGGTCGACCGCGAGGATGATCACAAGCGCCAGAATTTGCGCCAGTCCGCGCCGCGGCAGGCGAGCCATCATGGCGCAGCCCCCTGCGCGCTGCCGTCGGCGGCAATGGCCGCGAGGATGTTGGTGACGTCGATCGCATCGCCCTGCAACTCCTCGACATGGACGCGGTCGCGAAGCACCACGACCCGGTCGGAATAGGTGACGATCTCGTCGAGTTCGGAGGAGATGACCAGCATTGCCAGTCCCTTGTCGCAGAGCTCGCGGATCAGGCGGATGATCTCTGCATGCGCACCGACATCGATGCCGCGGGTCGGCTCGTCCAGGACGAGCAGGCGCGGCGATGTCGCAAGCCAGCGCGCCAGCAGCACCTTCTGCTGATTGCCGCCGGACAAAAGCCCAACGGGACGTTCCGGATCGGGCGGACGGATGTCGAGCAGGTCGATAAAGCGCTTCGCGATCTCGTCCTGCTCGCGGCGCGACAGCGGCTTGTGCAGCCCGCGCTTGGCCTGCAGCGCAAGCACGATATTCTCGCGCACGGTGAGGTCGCCAACGATGCCGTCGGTCTTGCGCTCCTCGGGACAATAGCCGAAGCCATAAGCAACCGCATCGCGCGGCGAGTGCAGACGTGCGGGCTGTCCTTCCACCTTCACTTCGCCGCTGTCGGCGCGCTCGGCGCCGAACACGAGCCGCGCGGTTTCGGTGCGGCCGGAGCCGAGCAGCCCGGCCAGTCCGACGACTTCGCCGTGATACAAGCTGAGATCGAACGGCGCGATCATCCCGGCCTTGCCGTACCGCTTGAAACTGACGCAGGCCTCGCCGGTGCCGCGCGCCCGCGCGGCGACGCGCGCACTGGTGGTCTCGGCGAGTTCGCGTCCCAGCATCATCCGGATCAGCTCGAGCCGGGGCAGCGAGGCCGTCTCGCGCTCGCCGATCAGCCGGCCATTGCGCAGCACGGTGATGCGATCTGATATCTCGTACACCTGATCCAGGAAGTGACTGACAAAGACGATGCCGATGCCGCGCGCCGCGAGCTGGCGCATGACCTGGAACAGGATCTCGACCTCGTGGCGATCGAGGCTCGCGGTCGGCTCGTCCAGGATCAGCACGCGCGCGGAGAGGTCGACGGCCCGCGCGATCGCGATGACGTGCTGCACGGCGACGGAATAATTGCCGAGCGGGACTGCGACATCGATACGAAGCCCGAAGTCCTCCAGCAGACAGCTGGCGCGGCGTCGCATCTCGGCCTGGCGCACCACGCCGAGCCGCGTCGGCTGGCGGCCAAGGAAAAGGTTTTGCGCCACCGAAAGGTTCGGCAGCAGGTTCACCTCCTGATAGACGGTGGCAATGCCGCAATCGAGCGCGGCCTTGGCCGAGCGCGGCGCGATCTCGACACCATCAAGGCGCACCACGCCGGCATCGCGCGCGAACACGCCGGTCACGACCTTGATCAGCGTGGATTTGCCGGCGCCGTTCTCGCCGAGCAGCGCGTGAATTTCGCCGGCTCGAAGCGTGAAGTCGACATCCTGCAGCGCGCGCAAGCTGCCGAAGCTCTTGGCAAGCCCCCGCACTTCAAGCAGCGGCGCGGGGTCGGGACTTTTCAGCATCGCAAACGTCACTCCAGCCGGCGCCCGCGCGACAGGCACGGGCGCCTTTTGGTCGTCCCGGCCTGGTGCGCAATTGCGCACGGGGCGCCGAGACCCATACTGCGGAATCCATCAAGCGGGCAGAGTGGCAGAGACTCGTCGCATAACCAAATCTTTGGCTAGGGGATCCGGCTTTCGCCGGGACGACGATGGCGTTGCAACCTGCCCAACACGGACAGCGTTGCTCAGCTCAGTACCCCAGCCCCTTCTTGCTGTCGTAGACCTTCTGCGGATCATCGGCAGCGGTGTAGAGCTTGGACTCGGTCTGGATCCATTTCGGCGGCACGGTGCCCTTGTCCTTGTAGGCGATGATGGCGTCGAACGCGGGGCCGGCCATGTTCGGCGTCAGCTCGACCGTGGCGTTGGCTTCGCCGGCGGCGATGGCCTTGAAGATGTCGGGCACCGCGTCGATGGAAACGGTGAGGATGTCCTTGCCAGGCTTGAGGCCGGCCTCCTTCATGGCCTGGATGGCGCCGACCATCATGTCGTCGTTATGGGCATAGACCGCGCAGATCGACTTGCCGCCGTTCTCCGCCTTGATGAAGCTCTCCATCACCTCCTTGCCCTTGGCACGGGTGAAGTCGCCGGTCTGGCTGCGCACCACCTTCAGGTTCGGATGCTTTGCCACCACATCGTCAAAACCCTTCTTGCGATTGGTGGCGACGCTGGCGCCGACCGTGCCCTGCAACTCGACAATGCTGCAGGATTTGTCGCCGACGGCTTTCGCCAGCCACTCGCCGGCGACTTCGCCCTCATGCACGCTGTCCGAGGTGACGGCGGTGAGATAGAGGTCCTTGCCGGAGGGATCGATGTCGCGGTCGAGCAGGACCACAGGGATCTTGGCTTCCTTGGCCTCCTTCAACACCGCCTCCCAGCCGCTCGCGACAACCGGCGCCAGGAAGATCGCATCAACGCCCTGCGCGATGAAAGATCGGATCGCCTTGATCTGGTTCTCCTGCTTCTGCTGCGCGTCGGCGATCTTCAGGTTGACCTGGCGCTTGGCCGCTTCCTGCTTGGAGACCGACGTCTCGGCGGCGCGCCAGCCGGATTCCGATCCGATCTGGGAGAAGCCGACAGTGAGCTGGGCGGCGCTCGCGGGCACTGCAAGCATCAGGGCGGCGGTAGCCGTGGCAGCAAAAAGGGCTTTGAGCATCATGAGGCGCGTTCTCCCAAAATGTTATCCGGGCGCCATGTTTGGTGTTATGGCACCTTCGGGCCGCCCGCTCGGGCTAGCGGCGGCACTATTTCACGGAAAACAACCCTCGACTAGTCATATTATTTTACTATTGAGTTCCTTTTTTCGGCTCTCTTCACCTCCCCTGAGCGACGGCCGGCGATTGCCGCCGCAGGCCGGATGGGGTGACAGTACGTCCGCGATGTCGGTGCTTTGATGGTGCGGCGGCTCACGCCGTCCGCACGGCACTGAGGAACTGCCCGACTTCCCGCTTCAGGCGGCCGCTTTCGTTCGACAGCGACTTTGCGGCCGAGAGCACCTGGGTGGATGCCGATCCGGTTTCGCTGGCGCCGCGCTGCACATCGGTGATGTTGGCGGAGACCTGCTGGGTGCCGTGCGCGGCCTGCTGCACGTTGCGGGAGATTTCGCGCGTTGCCGCGCCCTGCTCTTCTACGGCGGACGCGATTGCCGAGGCGATCTCCGACATCCTACCGATGGTATCGCCGATCTCCTTGATGGCGCCGACGGACTCCTGGGTGGCGGCCTGAATGCCCGAGATCTGCTGGCTGATTTCGCCGGTTGCCTTCGCCGTCTGCTCGGCCAGCGCCTTCACTTCGGAGGCGACCACCGCAAAGCCGCGGCCGGCTTCCCCGGCGCGGGCCGCCTCGATGGTGGCGTTCAACGCCAACAGATTGGTCTGGCCGGCAATGGAGGTGATGAGCTCGACGACGTCGCCGATGCGCGCGGCGGCGCGGGCCAATTCGCCGACCCGATCGTTGGTCTTCTGGGCCTGCCCCACCGCCTCAGTGGCGATGCGCGCGGAATCCTGCACCTGACGGCTGATCTCGGTGATCGATGACGCCATTTCTTCGGTTGCCGACGCCACCGACTGCACATTGGTCGAAGCTTCCTCGGATGCGGCAGCGACGGTGGTCGCGAGCTCCTCCGAGCGCTCGGCGGTCGCAGTGAGCGTGCCGGCAGAGGCCTCGAGCTCGGTCGAGGCCTGCGAGACGATGTTGACGATCTCGCCGATCATGGTTTCGAAATCGCTGGTGATGCGGTCGACGCGCTGTCCGCGCTGAATCTTGGCGTCGGCCTCCGCCGCAGCCTGCTCGTCGGCCGCCTTCTTGGCAATCAACGCCTCCTTGAAGACCTGCAGCGAACCGGCCATCGATCCGATCTCGTCGTCGCGACCGCTGGCGGGAATGGCGACCTCATGGCGGCCCGCCGCAAGCTCGCCCACCGCATCGGTCAACTTCGCAAGCGGGGTGATCACGCGCCGGCGCAGCATCAAGGTGACGCCGGCGAGTACGCCAAGCAGTGCCGTGACCACGACAATGGCGACAGCCAGCATCATCAGCGCGCTGTTGCGCGCGGCGCTGGCGCGATCGCCAGCTTCCGCCAAGGCGGCATCGCGGACCACAAAGAAGCGTTCAACTGCGGGCACGATGGAACTGGCCAGCTCGTCGGATGTGATGCTGTATTTGCCGTCGCTGCGCGCTGCCGGAAGCTCCTTGTCAACCACAAGTGCCGCATGGCCGAAATAGGCATCCACCGCATCCTTCATGACGCCGGCAAGCCGCGCCGGATTGCCGAGCTGATCGATGTCGGATTCGATACGCTCGCGATCCACTTCGATGCGCCCTTGATTACGATCCATGATCGTGAATTCCGCAGGCTTCAATGGCCGGCGGGTGGCGATCGGAGCTGACAGCGTTCCCGCCCGCCCGCCCGCGGCGATACGCAGGTCCTGGGCAATGCGCGCCACGTTCAACAGCGCCGTGAGCGAGGCATCGGCGCCCGTTACTCTCGTCTCGATCCGGTTCAAGATCGGCTCGATCGCCGCAATGACCTGGACGGTGCCGGGCATGAAACCATCGAGTGCCGCGCGATCGCGCGCGCTCATGGGCACGGCAATCGCATGATCAGACCGCGCCCGCAGATCGGCGAGCTTCGCCGCGGCCTGGTCCAGATCGGCCATCAGCACGGAGCTGTCGTCGAGCGTGCCGATCAAGACCTTCGCCTTGGCAAACGCCGCGTCAGCCGCCTTGGTCACTTTCGCTATGGTTTCGAGCTGGGCGGGAGTCGCCGGGCCTTCCTGAAACAGCGGACTGAGATAAGGTGCACGGTAACTTGCGACCTGCTGGGAGGCCGCAAGGACGGCGCCGAAGGCCTCGACGTCCTTGATCGCCTCGCTCTTGGCAAGCAGGGTCCGCGTTTGCGGGACCAGAACTTCGCCACCAATAATGACCGCCAACGCCGTCACTGACAGCATCGACGCCGCAAAAAGCCGGCCGATCCGCATCGCTTAACATCCGCTGAATTGTCCAGCCTGACCTTAGCGTGCGGCGGCTAAGGCCGCCTTAACGAAGAGCCGTAGTACTACTAGCCGGCTTTTCCACGGCGGCTAGATCGGCCAGGCGACCTCGCTGCTCCGCGGCGGGTCGGCCCCCCTCCGCGTGCAGGTGATCGCGGCACAGCGGCAGCCAAAGGACAGCGCGCGACGAAGCTCGTCCGCGGTCAGCTCCCCGAGGCCCGCTCGCGCGAGCCGGTCTTGTCGGTGCAGGGCAGCCAGCAGCGCCGCCTGGAAACTGTCGCCGGCACCGATCGTGTCGACCACGTCGATCCTGGGTGCCTCGGCCTTGATATATCCGGCGTTGCGGTGCCACGCCTCGGCGCCGTCGGTGCCGCGGGTGACGACGAACAGTGTGACGCCGCGCGCGAACAGCGCCTCCGCGCGATCGCCATAAGCTTCGTCGCCGTATAGATAAAGGAAGTCGACATCCGACATGCGAACGATATCGGCGTCCTGGGCAAAGGCCTGCATGCTCCCGAGATAGGTCGCCTTGTCCTTTACAAGGTTGGGCCGGCAATTCGGATCGAAAGAGATCGTGCTGGTCGGCTTTGCGTCCGCGATCAATGCCGCGGTCTCCGCGGCTCCATTTTCATTGACCAGCGTGGTCGATCCCACGTGAACCGCCTCGATGGTCGTGAAGGGAATGCTGCCGCGCCGATAGGTCCATTCGCGCGAGGCGGTCTGGGCGTCATAGAACGCGTAGTGCGATTCGCCCGCGATCATCCGGACGAAAGCCAGCGTGGTCTGGCGATCGCTCCGCGTGGCAAGGCCAAGGTGGACATTCGAGGCCTGCGCATGCTGCGCGATCATGCGGCCGAACACATCGTTGGCGATGCCGCCGACAAAGCCGGTGCCAACATCCAGCCGCGCCAGACCTACGGCAATGTTGAGGCAAGAGCCGCCGACAACGGGCCGGACCGCCTCACCGCCATCCGCAGCCGCGACGGGGACAAAGTCGATCAGCGCATCGCCACAGCTCAGGATCATGCTTTCATCTCTCAGACGCGATTGGCATCAAAGCCGCGCATGGCGTCACGACTGCTGCGATCGAGATTGCGCAGCAGACGATACACCTCGCGCTTTCTGCCGTGAAATTCGGCGAGCCCCGGCGCGGTCGGTTCGGTCTGGCGACCGAGCGCCGACATTGCTGCCATGGTCTCGCCAAGCGAGGCGTAGGTGCCTGCGGCGACCGCGCCCAGCATGGCGGCGCCAAGCAGCACCGGCTCCTGCGTCTGCGGCAGCGTGACCGCGAGCCCCGTGGTATCCGCCATGATCTGCCGCACCAACGGACTGCGCCCCGCGCCGCCGCCTATCACGATCATGTTGCTGTGCACACCATGGGCCTTGAAGGCATCGATGACATCGGCAAGGCCGTAGGCGAGCCCGCACAGTCCGGCCACGAACAGCCGCTCCATCGCGCAAATATCCGAATCGAGGTCGAGGCCTGCGATCACGGCGCGTGAATCCGGATCGGCATGAGGCGAGCGGTTGCCGAGGAATTCCGGCATGACATGCACCTCGCGCGCGAGCAGCGCCGCTTCGCTCGCACTCCTGGCGCGCGCGAGGATACGCTTTTCCAGGAAGCTGATGATATCGATGCCGTCGCGCCGCGCAGCCTGGCTTGCCTCGCCATGCGCAGGATGCGAGCGCAGCAAATGGTCGATCGCCGCGCCCGCTGCGGACTGGCCGCCTTCGTTGAGCCAGAAGCCGGGCACCATGCCCTGATAGTAGGGACCCCAGACGCCGGGCACGAAGGACGGCGTGGCCGTGGTGGCCATGATGCAGGCCGAGGTCCCCATGATGTAAGCCAGGCGATCGCAGGCATCGGCTGTTGCACCGGATGCGTCACGGCCGCCGATGGCTCCAACACCGCCGGCGTGGGCATCGATCAAGGAAGCGCCGACCAGCGTGCCCGGGTTAAGCCCGAGGTCCCGCGCAGCCTGGTCGGTCAGGCCCGCGCCGAGCGGCGTGCCGGGTGCGACGATCTCGGTGCCGATGCGGCGATAGTCCTCCGCGACGAACTCCCGCAGTCCAACGCGCTGGAAATACGCCGCACTCCAACGCTTCTCATGCGCGAGATAGTTCCACTTGCAGGTGACGGTGCAGGTCGAGCGCGCGAGCGAGCCTGTGGCGCGGAAGGAGAGATAGTCGGCGAGATCGAAGAAGTGCCCAGCACCGTCGAAGCTTGGTCGCAGGTGGCGCTTGAGCCAGAGCAGCTTCGGCACCTCCATCTCCGGCGAGATGGAGCCGCCCACATAGCGCAGCACCTCGTCCTGCGTCTCGTTGACCAGGCGCGCCTCGGGGATGGCGCGATGGTCCATCCAGACGATGACATTGCGGCTGTTGTCGCCAGAGATCGAGACCGTGAGCGGCGCGCCCGTCTGGTCGAGCACGACAAGCGAGCAGGTCGCGTCGAAACCGATGCCCTTGACGGCGTCCGGCGCCAACGTCGCTTCCGCCATGGCGGCGCGGACGGAGGACGCGCAAGCGTTCCAGATATCCGATGAGGATTGCTCGACGATATCGCCGGCTTCCTGCCAAGTCTGGATCGGGTGCCGGGCGGTCGCGAGCAGATTGCCACGTTCGTCGAAGATTCCTGCACGCGTACTGGATGTGCCGACGTCGATCCCGATAAAGGCCTGCCGCATGGTCGCTCCCGTCAGTTTTGACGCGAGCTTACCAGCAAGTGTAGCCGCCATCGACAAGAACGATGCTGCCGGTCATCAGGCTCGCCGCATCCGAGGCAAGGAACAGAACCACAGACGCGATCTCCTCGACCTGGCCGAGCCGCGCCATCGGCGTGCCGCCGATCCAGGCGTCGTACATCCGCGGATTGCTTTTCACAAAGGCATTCAATGGGGTTTCAATATAGGTCGGCGCCACCGCATTGACGCGAACGCCGCGCGCGCCCCATTCCGCCGCCAGCGATTTGGTCAGATGGTGCACCGCGGCCTTGGAGGCATTGTAATAACATTGCTCCTGCGGCTTGTTGACGATGAATCCCGACATCGAGCCGACATTGACAATGGTTCCGGTCTTCGCCGCCAGCATGTGCTTGCCGAAGGCGCGGCAGCACCAGAAGGTGCCGTTGAGGTTGACGTCGATCACGTTCAGCCAGTGCTCGTCGGTGACAGTTTCCGCAGGCGTTTCGCTGCGGGCGATGCCGGCATTGTTGACGAGGATGTCGACCTTGCCGTGGCGCGCCACGAGTTCGTCGGCAACCTCGGTGACGCGGCGGGAATCGGTGACGTCCATCGGCGTCGTGTCGACGCTGTAACCCTTCTTTGCCAGCTCGCTGCTGGCGCTCTTCGCCAATGCAGCATCGCGATCGGCGATGATGACCTTCGCGCCCGCCTCCGCCAGCGCCTCGACGCAGGCGAGCCCAATCCCCTGCGCGCCGCCGGTCACGATCGCGGTCTTCCCGGGCAATCTGAATTTCTCGAGATACATCTCTATTGTCCTGCTAGGTGCGAAGCGCTTGGCCATTCTTGTCGAAGCGGTGGATGCGCGAAGGGTCCGGCGACAGCTTGATCGTGTCGCCTGGGCTTAGACTGAGCTCACCGACATGGCGGACGGTGAGCATCCCGAGCGTGCCGGCATCGACATAGAGAAAGGTGTCGCTGCCGAGGTGCTCGGCGACCGCGATCTTGCCGGGCCAACCCTCGCCCTCTCGTGCGATCCGCAAATGCTCAGGCCGGATGCCCATGGTTGCGGCGCCGTACTTCGCGGCGGCTTCGCCATTGACAAAATTCATCTTGGGCGAGCCGATGAAGCCGGCGACGAACAAATTGGTGGGCCGCTCATAGAGCTCGAGCGGCGTGCCGTATTGCTCGATCTGCCCGGCATTGAGCACGACGATCTTGTCGGCCATGGTCATGGCCTCGACCTGGTCGTGGGTGACATAGATCGCGGTGGTCGCGAGCTGCTTCTGTAGACGCGTCACTTCCAACCGCATTTGCACGCGCAGCGCCGCGTCGAGATTGGACAACGGCTCGTCGAACAGGAACGCCTTGGGCTCGCGCACGATGGCGCGGCCGATCGCGACGCGCTGGCGCTGACCGCCGGACAGTTCGCGCGGCTTGCGGTCGAGATAGGGCGTGAGATTGAGCGTCGCAGCTGCGGCCTCGACCTTGCGGTTGATCTCCGCTCTCGGCAGGCCGGCCATTTTCAGGCCGAAGGCGATGTTGCCGCGGACGCTCATATGTGGATAAAGCGCATAGGACTGGAACACCATGGATAACCCGCGCTTGGCCGGCGGCACGTCGACGACATTCTTGCCGTCGATGAAAATCCGTCCGTCGGTGACGTCCTCGAGCCCGGCGATCAGCCTGAGCAGCGTAGTTTTGCCGCATCCGGACGGACCGACAAAAACGACAAAGGAGCCGTCGGCGATATCGAGATTGGCGCCCTTGATGATGTGCACCGGCCCGAACGCCTTCTGGACATTTTGCAGCGTGATCTGACCCATGATCAGAAAGTCCTTCTGCTACTTGACGGCGCCAAAGGTCAGGCCGCGGACGAGCTGCCGCTGACTAAACCAGCCGAGCACGAGAATCGGAGCAATCGCCAATGTCGAGGCCGCCGACAGCTTGGCCCAGAACAGCCCTTCCGGCGACGAATAGGAGGCGATGAAGACGGTGAGCGGCGCGGCATTGAGCGTCGACAGATTGAGGGTCCAGAAGGCCTCGTTCCAGGCCAGGATCAGATTGAGCAGCAGGGTCGAGGCAAGGCCCGGTACGGCCATCGGCGTCAGCACGTAGACCAGCTCGCGACCTATCGTTGCGCCATCCATGCGCGCGGCTTCAAGGATGTCCTTGGGGATCTCCTTGAAATATGTGAAGAGCATCCAGACCACGATCGGCAGGTTACCGAGACACAGGATGATGATGAGGCCGGTCAGGGAATCGAGCAGGCCGAAATCGCGCCAGATCAAGTAGATCGGAACGAGCACGCCGACCGGCGGCATCATCTTGGTCGAGAGCATCCAGAGCAGCACATCCTTGGTGCGCTTGGTCGGCGAGAACGCCATCGACCAGGCCGCGGGGATCGCGATCAGAAGCGCGATCAGGGTCGAGCCGCCCGCGATGATGATGGAGTTGAGCGCGTGATGGACATAGTCGCTGCGCTCCTGGACGGTGACATAATTCTCCAAGGTCCAGTGGAAGAACAGGAAGGATGGCGGAATCGCGAAGGCTTCGAGCTCGGTCTTGAAGCTGGCAAGCACCATCCACAGGATCGGGAAGAAGATCAGGAAGCCGGCGAGCCAGGCTCCCAGGGTCGAGATCGCTACACGCCGGTTGGTCGCCATGCGCGCCATGGGTCACGCCTCCAGATTCCGGCCGACGATCCTGACCAGGAAGAAGGCCACGATGTTGGCAATGACCACGGCGACGAGGCCGCCGGCGGAGGCGCTGCCGATGTCATATTGAATGAGCGCCTGGGAGTAGATCAGGAAGGCGATATTGGTGGTCTGTAGTCCCGGGCCGCCACCGGTGGTGACGAAGATCTCGGCAAACACGGTGAGCAGGAAGATGGTCTCGATCAGGATCACCACCGTAATCGGCCGGGCCAGATGCGGCAGCGTGATGTAGATGAAGGTCGAGGTTGCGCCGGCGCCGTCCATCTCGGCGGCCTCCTTCTGCTCCTCATCAAGGGACTGCAGCGCGGTAAGCAGGATGAGCGTCGCGAACGGCAGCCATTGCCAGGTGACGATCAGGATGATCGCAAACAGCGGCGCATCGTTGAACCAGTCGATCGGGGTCAGGCCAAACAGTTTGGCGATCCAGGCGAACAGCCCCGAGACCGGATGCATCAGGAGGTTCTTCCAGACCAGCGCGCTCACCGTCGGCATCACAAAGAACGGCGCGATCACCATGAGGCGGACGATGCTGCGGCCAATCACCGGCTGGTCGAGCAGCAGTGCCAACGGGATGCCGAGCAGGATGGTCAAGCCGAGCACGGAGCCGACAAGGACCAGGGTGTTCTGCAGGGAGGCCAGAAAGGCGGGATCGGTGAGGAAGTAGCGGAAATTGTCCAGGCCGACGAATTGCTGCGCACCGCCCTCGAGCAGGTTGTAGTGCAGGGTGGAGAAATAGATGGTCAGCGCCAACGGCACGATCATCCAGACGAACAGCAGCACGACCGCGGGCGATAGCAGCGTTCGCGCCAGCAACTGCGTCTGTTTGGTGGCCATCAACGCCTCCGGGAGACTCGGAGAGAGCGCGGCCATCCGCCAAGGGGGTATCCGGATGGCCGCGAGGTGAGCTCGGGAGAAGGAGCTGCAAAGCGCGACGGAATCGCGCTTTGGTTTTTTGTTGAGCATGATCTTTTCGGACAACCGCTACACGCATTTCCGGACCATGCTCGCCGCGCCTATTTGATATAGCCGGCGCGCTTCATTTCGCGTTCGGTCGACGATTGCGCGGCCGCAAGTGCCGCATCGACACTGGTCGAGCCGGACAACGCCGCCGAGAATTGCTGGCCGACTGCGGTGCCGATGCCCTGGAATTCAGGAATCGCCGCGTATTGCACGCCGACATAGGGCACCGGCTTCACCGTCGGCTTGTTCGGATCGGCAGCGTCGATCGAGGCCAGCGTCGGCTTGGCGAAGGGGGCGACCTTCAGATAATCCGGGTTCTGGTACAGCGAGGTGCGCGTGCCCGGCGGCACATTGGCCCAGCCGTCCTTGGCGGCGACGAGCTTGGTGTAGTCCTTGCCGGTCGCCCAGGCGATGAACTTTTCCGCGGCATCGACCTTCTTGGAGCCGGCGGGAATCGCCAGACTCCAGGCCCACAGCCAGTTGGCATTCTTGCCGAGGCCGGTGTTCGGCGCCATCGCAAAACCGACCTTGTCGGCGACCCTGGAGTCCTTCGGGTTGGTCACGAAGGATGCGGCGACCGTGGCGTCGATCCACATGGCGCATTTGCCGGCATCGAACAGTGCGAGGTTCTCGTTGAAGCCGTTGGAGCTTGCACCGGGAGGGCCCGCCTCCTTCATCAGATCGACATAGGTCGACAGCGTCTTCTTCCATTCGGGCGTGTTGAACTGCGGCTCCCACTTCTCGTCAAACCACCGCGCGCCATAGGAATTGGCCATGGCGGTCAGGAACGCCATGTTCTCGCCCCAGCCGGCCTTGCCGCGCAGGCAGATGCCGTAGACGCCGGCTTCCTTGTCGGTGAGCTTCTTGGCGGCGGAGATCACGAAGTCCCAGGTCGGGCTTTCGGGCATGGTGAGCCCGGCCTTCTGGAACAGGTCGGTGCGATACATGGTCATCGAGCTCTCGCCATAGAATGGCGCGGCATAGAGCTTGCCATCCACCGACACGGCATCCCGGATCTTGGGCAGGAGATCGCCGACGTCATAGTCGGCGCCGAGATTGTCGAGCGGCACCAGCCAGTTCTTCTTGGCCCAGATCGGCACCTCATAGGTGCCGATCGTCAAGACATCGAACTGGCCGCCTTTGGTGGCGATGTCGGTGGTGACGCGCTGGCGCAGGACGTTCTCCTCCAGCGTCACCCATTTCACGACAATGTCGGGGTTCTTGGCCGTGAAGTCGCTGGTCAGACCCTGCATGCGGATCATGTCGCCGTTGTTGACGGTGGCGATCGTCAGCGTCGTCTCGGCATTTGAGGGGGCCGAACACAAAAGCGCAGCTGCGCCCAGGAGGGCGCCAAGGACGTTTTTCACGGTAACCTCCCATGATCGCGTGTTTGAGCATATGCCCACGCGTTGGGTGTATGTTCACACCAACATCCCGGGGTTGTCAAGCGAAGGCGTGAGCGCGTCCGCCAGGCGGCAGGGAGCGGTGTGCGTTGAAGCGCTGCGCAAAAATCTCAGCGCGGCCCGAGACCAGCTGCCTCAATAGAGTTGATGTGGCCGCAAACTCCTCCGACCCTTCTCCCCTTGTGGGAGAAGGTGGCGCGAACGAAGTTCGCGCCGGATGAGGGGTCTCTCTCCGTGCATTCGGTCGAGAGTGTTGCTCGTGGAGGCAAACCCCTCACCCGATCGAGTCTCGGTCGACCAGCGGACTTGCCCTCTCCCACAAGGGGCGAGGGCGCAACAATGCGCAGCGCACGCCTGTTCGTCGCCTCCCATACGATCCGCTTAACGGTCGAGCACGGCACGGGCCGTCGCTTCGTCCGTGATAAGGCCGTTGACGATGCGCCCGGCGAGCGCCGCGCGAATGGCCGGCACCTTTGCATGTCCAAGCGCGGCGCCGATGGTCGTCGTCTCCGCGGGGGTTTGCGGCGGAATGGAGGTGAGGCGCTTGTTGGTGCCGCCCTTGATCAGCCGGCCCTTGGCGTCATAGGCCCATCCGGTGACTTCGCCGGCCGCGCCGAGCCGCATCATCTCGAACAGCTCTTCGCGGGTGACGAAGCCATCGACATGAATCTGCGCCTTCTGATCCATCTGTCCGATCCCGACCAGACGCAGATCGGCTTTCGCAGCGATCGCCTTCACCTTGGCAATGGGCTCGATGCGCACCATGCGATTGCGTTCGTCTTCCGACGACATCAAAAATGGCAGCGGCATCGGATAGTGCCGCGCGCCGGTGCGGTCAGCGAGGCATCCGACCGTATCGAAGAAGCTGGCCGATCCATCAGCCGAGATGTTGCCGACCAGCGACACGATCTGGTGGTTCGGCCGCTCGATCGGCGTCACGCGCTCGACCGCGGCCCGCACCGCACGCCCCGTGCCCAAGGCGACGATGACCGGCGTTTCCGAACGCAGGGTCAGATCAAGCAGATTGGCACAGCGTTCGGCAATGCCGGCGACAGCGTTGGGCGATGCGGGATCCGTCGGCACCACCTCGCAATGCACGAGATCGAAGCGGGCCTTGAGCTTGGCCGCAAGCTCCATACAGGCGGCGATCGGATGCTCCAGGCGAAAGGTGATGAGACGCTCGGCGAGACACAGCGACACCAGGCGCTGCGCCGAGGCGCGCGAGACCTGCAGCATCTTCGCGATCTCATCCTGAGTATGACCGGCGATGAAATAGAGCCAGCCCGCGCGCGCGGCGTCGTCAAGGCGGGATTTCTCACTGTCGATCGCGGCCATGAAAACCCGCTAGTCCTTTCTCCAGAAATCCGCCATCCGCTCGAACACGCGGTCGGCGCCGGCATCGTATAGCATGGCGCGCCCGTCGCGAGACCGATAATGGCTGCCGCCGACGAATCCCCAGGCGGCCATGCCCGCCGCCTTCGCCGCGGCGACCCCGCTGACGCTGTCCTCGATCACCAGCGTGCGCTGCGGCGCAGCGCGCATCTGCTCGGCCGCATAGAGAAAGAGATCTGGCGCGGGCTTGCCGCGCGAAACCATCTGGGCCGTGTAGAGCCTTCCCTGGAACAGCGGCGCAAGGCCGGTCAATTCGAGCGATCGCGTCACGCGATCGAGGTCGCTGGAGGACGCGACGCAGGACAGCGATTCGAGCTGCGATACCACCGCCGCGATGCCGGGAATGGGGCGCAGCTGCGCATCGAAGCGTTGCAGCACGCGAGATTTCAGCTCGGGCAAAAAAATCTCGGGAACGAAACGGCGATCGTCCTTGTAGTGGCTCAGCAAGGCCGCCGTGCTTCGGCCGAGAAACAGCTCCACCACTTCGTCTTCGCTGAGCGCGATGCCGCATTCGCCTAATAGCTCCGACAAGCATTCGCAGCTCAAGACCTCGCTGTCGACCAGAACGCCGTCGCAGTCGAAGATGATCAAATCGGGTTTTGCCGGGCTCGACATCATTCCGGAATAGGAACATATGCTCAAGGTTTGAGCAATAGCCCGCCATTTCGGATGCTACGATGCGTTATCGCGTACCGTAGGCGCGATCGCCGGCATCGCCGAGGCCTGGAACGATGAAGCCGTTCTGGTCGAGCCCTTCATCGATTGCCGCGGTCCAGACCGGGACATCGGGATGCAGGCCGCGCACCCGTTCCAGACCTTCGGGCGCAGCGATCAGGCAGACCAGGCGAATATCCTTCGCACCGCGCTCCTTCAGCCGATCAATGGCGGCGACCGAGGTGTTGGCGGTCGCGACCACGGGCGTCACCACGATGGCAAGCCGCTCGCCGAGATCGGATGGCGATTTGAAGAAATATTCGACCGCGGCAAAGCTCACCGGCTCGCGATAAAGCCCGATATGCGCGACGCGCGCCGTCGGCACCAGGTCCATCATGCCGTCGACAAAGGTGGCGCCGGCACGCAGCACCGGCACGAACACCAGCTTCTTGCCGGCGATCCTGGCGGACTGCATGCGCGCAAGCGGCGTCTCGACCTCGACCTCGGTGAGCGGCAAATCACGCGTCACCTCGTAGCAGAGCAGCATCCCGATCTCCTTGAGAAGCTCGCGGAAGGATTTGGTCGAGATGGATTTGTCGCGGATCAGCGACAGCTTGTGCTGGACCAGCGGATGATCGACGACCGTGACACCTTGCATGACCGTAAGACTCCCCCGAAGTCGCTAGAACACGGTGCCGTCGCTGACGATCTTCAGCGGCGGAGCGCCATCGGCACGACGCGCAAAGGCAGCGGCGCGCCCGGCCGCCCAGGTGCCGCCTTCCAGGATGCTGGCCAGCGGCAGATCCTCCGGCTTGCGGCCGAGCCGTGAGCGAACCCGGTCCGCCAGCAGGTCCAGCAAGGCAACCGTGAGCGCGCGCCACTCCACGACCAATAGCGAGTCCACTTCGTGCGAACGCTCGGCATCGGCGGCATCGCGCAGGCGCAGCATGCCGAGATCGACGAACAGCCCGCCATTACGATATTCGGCAAGCCCGGTGAGCCCGTCGATGTCACTAACCTCGAAGCCTGCGCGCTGCAGCGGCTCGATCAGCGAGTAGCTCAGCCATTGCGACAGCTTGTGCAGCGGCACGAGCTCGTCGGTCGCATCCCCAGTCTTGAGGGCGGGATGCCGCCAGCAGTCGCCGAGCTGAACGCCCGCAAGCTGAAGCCGCGACGGCCAGATCGGGCCGAGCTGTCGCAGGACCTCCGCGAGAATGGCCGGGGCTGCGATGACGCCGTCGTTCGTCTGCGCGGCGAGACGGTCGAACAAACCGCCGGGACGCGCGCGATCGCACAGGGCAAACACGTCCGGCCGCGCCAAGATCAGTTGCCCGAGACGCCGCGACAGGTCGGCGCGTCCCTCGAGCCCGACCATGGGATTGGCGTCGGTGACCTGAAAGCCTTGCTGCAGGCGGGCGAGCGGCAAGCTCGCAATCACATCGGCATCGACCCGGAACGGATCGCGTGCGTCGACAGAGAATGCTCCGCTTGCGAACATGTCGAGGCTTGCGAGCGCAAGGCCCTCGGACCGGCCGATGCGCTCTCCCGTCACCGCGTCGTGATAGCGCCAGACCGGCCCGGCGCCGGCATCCAGGAGCACACTGATGATGGCGAGATCGAACTCGGCGCGCGCCCGCGCGGCGCGATCGACCCATGATGCGGTTTCCGCCTTTGCGGCCCAGCGATCGCTGCCGCCGAAGACAAAATGCCGCCAGCGCGCATGAAAGGGAATGTCGAGGGTCGGATAGGCCTTGCGCGTCACCGCGAGCACGGCATCTGCCACAGCATCCATGCGGTCGAGATCGATGGTGAAGTGAGAAAGGCCGCCGCTCAGCCCGATGTCGAGCATCCGCTTCGCGCGCGTGCGAACCGCGCCTGCCGACAGAAGCGAAAGCGCCTGCTGTTCTGTCGCTGCCGGCACGTTCACGGGATCAATACTTCTCCAGCGAACGGCCGACCGTATCGGTCAACTCCGTTGCGGGCGGCACCTCGGTGGAGAAATAGCCGGCCGCCTTTTTTGCGGCGATCTCGACATGGGCATCGGCCGGGATCAGCTCCAGCGGGATCGGCACGCGCTCGACGATATCGATGCCCTGCCCGGTCAGCGCCTCATATTTCATGTCGCTCATGGACAGGAAGCGATCGATGCGCTTGAGGCCAAGCCAGTGGATCACGTCAGGCATCAGTTGCTGGAAACGCGCATCCTGCACGCCGGCGACGCATTCAGTGCGCTCGAAATAGGCCGCAGCCGCATCGCCATCCTCCTGGCGCTTGCGCGCGTTATAGACCAGGAACTTTGTCACTTCGCCGAGCGCACGCCCTTCCTTGCGGTTGTAGACGACAAGGCCAAGCCCACCCTCCTGCGCGCCGCGCGCGCATTCCTCGATGCCATGGATGAGGTAGGGACGGCAGGTGCAGATGTCGGAGCCGAACACGTCGGAGCCGTTGCATTCGTCATGCACACGGCAGGTGATCCTGGTGCGATGGTCCGGCAGCTTGGCGACATCGCCGAACAGATAAACGGTAGTGCCGCCGATCGGCGGCAGGAACACCTGCATGTCGGGCCGCGTCACCAGCTCCGGAAACATGCCCGCCGTCTGCTCGAACAGCGTGCGCCGCAGCTTGGTTTCGCTGGTGCCGAAACGCTGGGCGACGCCGGGCAGATACCACACCGGATCGATCGCGATCTTCACCACCGACACGCTGCCATTGGCATGAAGGACGACGCCGTCGGGCTTCAGCCGCTTGGCCGCCATGGCGTCGCGGATCTCCGGCAAATCCAGCCGCGCGCGCGTCACCGCGATGCTCGGCCGGATGTCGGTGCCCTCGGCGATCTCGTTGCGGAAATTTTCGGCGACCAGATGGCCCCAGGGATCGAGCGCGACTATGCGCGACGGCTCGCTCCATTGCGGGAACGGCCCGATGGTCGCGGCCGGAAAGGTGTTGGTGAGATCGGGGCGGCGGATCGGATCGAGCGCGCCGGCGGACACCGCGAGCGCGCGATACACCGCATAAGAGCCGCCATGACTGCCAATCACATTGCGGTCCTGCGGCCGCGACACCGTGCCGATGATTGGGCCGCGGGCGCGCGCGTCGGGCGCGCCCCAGTGAATCGGAAAGGTCGGCTTGGCGCCCGGCTCCGGATGGGAGGTGAGGCGGATATGGTCGGTGCGATTCGGACTGCTCATAACCAAGTATATCCCAAAAAGCCAACGGCCCGCCTGTCCGACGGGCCTGGCTCAGTTCGGTGATGCTGCGGAGGTCGGCCGATCTGCCGGTCCGCGCGTGCAAACCATTATCGACCCAATGTGTAGAAAAACCGTCGATAAACGTCAGACAGCACAAAACTAATGTATATAGTTTTTCCGGATAATCAAAGGTATCATGGAACCGCCGCGGTGCAACGCCGAATCCTCAGCGCGTCACCTCGCCGACCGACCACGGCAGCGTCTCGCCGCCTTGGAAGACCACCACTTCGGTATCTTCCACCGCGACCGCGGCCATGATCGGCGTCTCCCGCCGCTCCAGGGTGATGGTGCCCTCGTTGAGCGCAAGGCCATAGAACCGCGCGCCGTTGATCGAGGCAAACGCCTCGAAGCGGTCGAGCGCGCCCTCCTCGTCGAACACCTGGACATAGGTCTGCAGCGCGGTGGCGCCGCCGAACACGCCGGCCGAGCAACACTCCGCCTCCTTGGCAGTGCGCCGATGCGGCGCGGTGTCGGTGCCGATGAAGAAGCAGGCCTCGCCCGAGGTCGCCGCCTTGCGCAGGGCGAGACGATGATGCTCGCGCTTGGCGACCGGCAGGCAATACAAATGCGGCCGCAAGCCTCCCTGGAAGATCGAGGTCCGGTTGATGACGAGGTGATGCGGCGTGATCGTGCCAGCCGCGCGCGCGGCATGGGCACGCACGATGTCCAGCGTCTCGGCCGTGGTGACATGCTCGATCACCACCTTCAATCCCACATGGCGCTTCAGCAGCGGCAGCAGGCTTTGCTCCATGAACACGGCCTCGCGATCGAAAATGTCGACGGCGGGATCGGTCGCCTCGCCATGAATCAGGACGGGCATGCCGATCCGCTCCATGCGTTCGAACACCGGCGCGAGCCCAGCGATGTCGGTGACACCATAATGGGCGTTGGTGGTGGCGCCGGCGGGATAGAGCTTGGCTGCGACCCAGACGCCCTCGACAAAGCCTTTTTCGATTTCGTCCGGCGCGGTCGCGTCGGTGAGGTAGCAGGTCATCAAGGGCTGAAAGTCGGAGCCATGGGGACGCGCGGCAAGGATGCGATCGCGATATGCGATGGCGTCGGTGACGCGCGTCACCGGCGGCACCAGGTTCGGCATGATGATGCCGCGCGCGAACTGGGCGGCAGTAAATGGCAGGACCGCCTTGAGCAGGGCGCCGTCGCGCAAGTGCACGTGGAAATCGTCGGGGCGGCGGATGGCCACGCGCTCCACGCGCCTCTCCGCGGCAGCCTTGTCGAATAATTCGGTCACGCTCATCGCAAAGTCTCTCCGGTCGCAGGGCCGCATTAGCGCGATTCCGGTGAGAGATCATCCGAATTCGTCGCCATTCCCTCCGCGGACGGGCCTCAGGTCAGCTCGGCGCCGCGCCGCTCGGGGATCAGGAACCACATCGCCAGCAGATCGAGCACATAGAGCGCTGCAAGCAGTGCGATCGCCGTCTCGAAGGAATAGGCCGATGCGATCGCGCCGACCACCACCGGGCCGAAGCCGCCGACGCCGCGTCCGATATTGAACAGCACATTCTGCGCGGTGGCGCGGGCCGCGGTGGGAAACAGCTCACTGATCAGCGCGCCATAGCCGCCAAGCATGCCGTTGACGAAAAAGCCCATCACGGCGCCCGCGACGAGAAGCTGGATCGGATCGGTCAGTCGCGAGTAGACCACAACCATGATGGCCGCACCGCACATATAGCTGAGGAAGGCGGGACGGCGGCCGATGCGATCGGCGATATTGCCGAACAGCAGGATGCCGAGCGCCATGCCGGCGATGGTGACGCAGATCCACAGCGCCGACTGCGTCAGCGCAAAGCCGAAACGGGTCGAGAGATAATTCGGCAGCCAGATCATCACGCCGTAATAGCCGAAGTTCTGCACCGAGCAGAGGATGACCATGCCAAGGCTCAGCTTGGCGGTCTCGGCGTCCTTGACCAACAGATGCAGCGCGGATTGCCTGGGCCGATCCTTGGACTTCTCGACGAAAACGTCCGGCTCATGCAGCGACGCGCGGATGACAAAGGCGATGATGGCCGGAAACACGCCGATCGCGAACATGCCGCGCCAGCCGATGACCGGTAGCAAGAGCGGCGTGAGCAAGGCCGCGACCAGGACGCCGAATTGCCAGCCGAGGCCGACATAGGACGAGGCGCGGGCGCGCTTGGAGGCCGGCCACGCTTCGGCCACCAGCGCCATGCCGACGCCGAATTCGCCGCCAAGACCAGTGCCTGCGATGGTGCGATAAAGCAGAAGATCCCAATAGCCACGCGCGAATGCACAGAGGCCGGTGAACACCGCGAACAGGACTATCGTCCAGGTGAGGACGCGCACCCGTCCCAGGCGGTCGGAGAGCATTCCGAAACCGATGCCGCCGAGCACGGCACCAATCAGGGTCGCGGTCACGAGCGAGGCGGACTGCGCCTGCGACAGGCCAAGATCGGCCGAGATCGCCCGCAGCATGAAGCCGAGGATCAGAAGGTCGAAGCCGTCCATGGCATAGCCGACCGCCGAGCCCCACAGCGCCTTGCGTGCGTTGCTGCCGACCGTCAATGGCACGTCCCCAAGTGTTTCGGCAGTCATGCTCAAGCAGCAAGCTCCCCGTCGAAGGCAACCCTGTCGACCGCCCGCGGCCGATTGCAGATCGGATTGATAGTATGAGAACTACGCCGGTATCAATTGTTGCAGCTCTTTAATCCAGAGCATTGTCGCGCACAGTGCGACCAGTCCACTCATCCACAGGACCCCGGCGGCGACTTCGCGCGGCGAACCGGGCTATTTTCGCTTCTGCCGCGAGCGGGTCGATCGGGAGGCCGTGGCGGAAGGGCCCCCCGCGCCAAAGCGCTTGCGGTTGAAAGCCACGGCGCCGCGACCCGCGGTGACCTCCACATCCTCCAGCCGCAACGGCCTGCCGTCAGTTGTCAAGAGCCGCGGATATTCGATCGGCCGGCCGCCTGCGCGTTCACGGAACACCACCTGCGGTCCTCCGGGCTCGGCGAGCCAGTCGTCGCCCCACTTCTTCAGCGCGAGATAGGCCGGAAAGAAATCGCAGCCCTTCTCGGTCAGCACGTAGTCATACCGCGAGGAGTGCTCGGGCAGCGGCACGCGTTTCATGATGCCGGCATCGACAAACCGCTTGAGACGGTTGCTCAGGATGTTCGGCGCGATGCCGATATAACGTTCGAATTCATCGAAGCGCCTGGTGCCGTAGTAGGCCTCGCGCAGAATAAGAATGGACCAGCGGTCGCCGACGACGGCCATTGCGCGTGCCATGGAACATTGCGCGTTGGCGAGGCGACCGCTCTTTCTCTCGGTGACCGGCTTGGCTCTCTTCATCATCGGCCACTATAGCCGAAGCCGATGCCGGGATGTCCAGTGCGGATAAACCCTGCTCAGGCCACCTGCCCCGCCGGCATCGGCGGCTTGACCGCGGGCTGCGCGTCCCGGGCGCGGGGATGCGCAACCAGGACACCGGCCTCCGCAAGCCGCGTCAGCTCGGACTCGGGAATGCCGAGTTCGCCGAAGACCTCGAAATTGTGCTCGCCCTGAAACGCGGGCGTGCCGATGGGCGTCAATTCCTCCGCGGAGAAGCGCCACGGACGGCCCGGCAGGCGGTACTCGCCACCATTGCGGTCCGCTACGCGCTGCACGGCGCCCCAATAATCACTCCAGGGCGACGCCGTCAATTCCTTCAGCGAGCGGATCTCCCCCATCGCAATCTTGGCCTCGTCGAACTGCGCATCCAGCGTAGCCATGTCCGGAAAGGTCATGATCCACGATTGGATGATCTGATGCAACGCGCCGAAATTGAGCCGCCGCGCGGCGGCGCTTGAAAACCGCGGATCGTCCAGGAGATCAGCGCGGCGCATCGCGCGCAGCCAGGACGGAAAGGTGCGGCTGCCGACAATGCTGGTCGCGACGGTGAAGAACTCGCCTTGCGGCCCGGTGAAGAAGGAGCAATCGGTGGCGCCGAGAATCGCGGGCTCCGCGCCAATATCGTCGTCGGAGAGGTCGACATGCGCACGCTCGTTAATGGCAAGCAAGGTCGCCGCCATTGCGACATCGATATGTTGCCCACGACCGGTCGTCTGCCGGCTGTTCAAAGCGGACAGGATCGCGATCACCGCCTGCAAGCCGGTATAGACGTCGGCATGCGACAGGCTATCGGTGCGCGGCTCGGCCAACGCACCGCCATAATGCCGGATGCTGTTTTCTGTGAAGCCGGCCTCGGCCTGCACCGTCGGCGCATAGGCCATGCGGCTGCGCCACGGCCCGCTCTGGCCGTAGCCGGTGATGGATGCATAGATCAGGCGCGGATTGCGCTTCGCCAGCGTCTCATAGTCGAGGCCGAAGAAGCCCAGCGTGCCGGCACGGAAATTCTCCACCACGATGTCGGCGGTGTCGCACAGCTTGAGCACCAGTTCGTAGGCGCCAGGCAGATTGAGATTGATGCTGACATTACGCTTGCCCGCATTCTGCTGGGCGTAGTAGCCCGACATGCCGTCGGTGGAGGGAAAGGCGAAGCGCGAGACATCCGGGCTCGGCGGCTCGATCTTGATCACCTCGGCGCCGAGATCCTGCAAGGTCCGCGCGCAAAGCGGGCCGGCGAGCACGCGGGAGAAGTCGACAACGCGCAGTCCATTGAGGGGGCCGCTCATGGTCAGCGTCCCGCGAACTTGGCCAGGCCCGGGCCATTCTTGCGGAACGACGCAAGGCCGGTCTTCAGATCCTCCGAGGCCCAGATCGGCGCCTGCACCCGCGCCATGGCTTCGTCGGCCGCGGCGACGCCCTCGTTGACCGCGATGTGAACGAGCTCCTTCGTCGCGGCATGGGCCAGTGTTGGGCCTTGCGCGAACTCGTCCGCGATCGACAGGGTCGTGGCCTCGAGCTGCTCCTCGGCCACCGTGAGATTGATCAGGCCCCACTTTTCCAATGTCGGCGCGTCATACCGGCGGGCCAGCATCGACATTTCCTTGGCGCGCGCCGCGCCAATGCGCTGCACTTGGCGCTGAATGCCGCCGAGCAGCGGATGCAGGCCCAGCGTCGCTTCCACCGAGCCGATCTTTGCCGACGACGCCGCGATGATGTAATCACAGGCCAGCGCCAGCTCGAGCCCGCCGCCCAGACAGACGCCATGGACGCTCGCGATCAGCGGCACCGGCAGCAGCTCCATGAAACGCAGGAACTCGACGCCATTGAACCGGCGACCCTCGTTGCTCCGGTCGGCGTGGCCTGCCGCAACGCGCTGGTCGAAGATGTCGAGATCGGCGCCGGCCGAGAAATGCCGCAGGCCGCTGCGGATCACGATGGCCCGGCTGCCCGCCTCCCGCGCGGCCTCGACCTCGGCGACGATTGCATTGATCAGCCTGGGCCCAAGCAGATTATAGGGCCGATAGACCATGGTCAGCACCGCGACATTGCCGCGGTGTTCCCGCTGAACCAGCGCTTCCTCGGACAAGCGGACCTCCCGTTTATTTGTTCTTGGTCACGGACCTCACCGAGAGACTAGCTCATAACTTGCATTTTGCAAGTTAAACTGACGCATCGCCGACGCAGGTCCGACCCACGACTCAAGCGATGGCGAGCACCTTCTCGGTGGTCGGGCTCGCATCCAGGAAGCCGGTCAGCCGCTGGCGGATGATGAGCTCGGCTTCGGTCATGATGCGATCGATCAGCTCCTTCACAGTGGGAACGTCATTGATCAGGCCGACCACCATGCCGCAGCTCCAGGCGCCGGCATCCATGTCGCCGTCGATCATCACCTTGGGATAGACGCCCGCGACTTCGTTCAGGATGTCATCGATCTTGAGCGCCCCACCTTTCTCACGCTCGATCTCGATCAGCCGCTCCACGCCCTTGTTGGTGAGCACGCGCTCCGTGTTGCGCAGCGCGCGCATCACGAGCCTGGTGTCGAGCTCGGTGGCGGCGACGATCGCCTGCTTGACATTGTCGTGGACCGGCGCCTCCCTGGTCGCGATGAAGCGCGTGCCCATGTTGATGCCGGCCGCACCGAGCGCAAGTGCGGCGACGAGGCTCCGCGCATCGGCCATGCCGCCGGACGCTACGAACGGTATGGTCAATTCCTCCGCAGCGCGCGGCAGCAGGATCATGTTGGGCATGTCGTCCTCGCCGGGATGTCCGCCGCATTCAAATCCGTCGACGCTGACGGCATCGCAGCCGATCGCTTCTGCCTTCAGCGAATGCCGCACCGAGGTGCATTTGTGGATCACCTTGATCCCGGCTGCTTTCAGCGCCGGCATATATTGCTCGGGGCTGCGGCCGGCGGTCTCGACGATCTTGACGCCGCCCTCCCTGATCGCCGCGATATATTCCGGATAGGGCGGCGCACTGAACGTCGGCAGGAAGGTGAGATTGACGCCGAACGGCTTGTCCGTCATGCCGCGGCAGCGCGCGATTTCCTTGGCGAGCAATTCCGGCGTCCTTTGCGTGAGCCCGGTGATGATGCCAAGGCCGCCGGCATTCGACACCGCCGAGGCGAGCTCCGCAAAACCGACATAATGCATGCCGCCCTGGATGATCGGATGTTCGATGCCGAACAGTTCGGTGATGGCTGTCTTCACGCAGGGGCTCCTGTCGATCTGTCGAAACGGGCTGGGAGGGATGGAGCAATCACCACTTCTCGCCGAAGGGGCGGATTTCCAGTTCAAAGGTCCAGGCGCTCCGCGGCTGCTGATAGAGCTGCCAGTACGACTCGGCGACGGAGGCCGGCGGCATCAACAGATCCGGGTTATCCAGCGCATTCGGTCCTAAGGCCTCCAGCCGGCGCTGGCGCACCCATTCGGTATCGACGCCAGAGTCGATAATGAGATGGGCAACATGGATGTTCTTCGGCCCGAGCTCACGCGCCATCGCCTGGGCGGCGCCCCGCAGACCAAATTTTGCGCTGGCAAACGCGGCATAGCCGATACCGCCGCGCAAGGAGGCGGTGGCTCCGGTGAAGAAGATGTTGCCCTTGCCGCGCGGCAGCATCAGCCTTGCGGCCTCGCGGCCCGCGAGGAAGCCGGAATAGCAGGCCATTTCCCATACTTTGCGGAACACGCGCTCGGTCGTTTCCAGGATCGGAAAATTGACATTGGCGCCGATGTTGAAGATGCACACCTCGAGCGGCGCGTGCCTGTCAGCGTCGTTGAGGAAGGAGATGATCTCCTCCTCCTTGCGCGCATCCAGCGAGCGCGCATGGATCTCTCCGCCCGCATCCTCCACCGCCTTCACCAGCGGCGCGAGCTTCTCGCCATTGCGGCGGCCGGCGAACACGGTAAAGCCTTCAGCGGCGAACTTCTTGGCGATCTCGGCGCCGATATAATCACCGGCGCCGATAACGGCCGCGGTTGCGTTTCTCTTGGACACAATGTCCTCCGTTGGTTGAACAACGCCGCGCTATTGTGGCGTCAGGCAATCTTCTCCTGGGCGATCAGGGACTGGGCAAGCTGAGCTTTTAGTATTTTCCCCGTCGAGGTCGCCGGCAAGGCTTCGAGCACGATAATTTCCGACGGCCGCTTGTATGGCGCGAGCTGATTCCTGATGTAGTCCGCCAAATCGGTAGCTTTCGTGCGCGATTCCTGGATCAGCTGAACAAAGGCGACGACCTCCTCGTTGCCGTCGACGGGACGGCCGACCACCGCGGACTGAACGACGTCCTTGTGCGTATTCAGCACGGCCTCGATCTCCGCGGGATAGACGTTGAATCCGGAGCGGATGATCATCTCCTTGGTGCGGCCGACAATGTAAAGACGATCGTCGTCGAAGCGGGCGAGATCACCGGTGTTGAACCAACCTTCGCTATCGATCGCCTTTGCCGTGAGATCAGGGGCGCGATAATAGCCGCGCATGACGTTGCGACCGCGCACATGCAGCTCGCCGATCTCGCCCGGCCGCAGCGGCAGGCCGTCGATCGAGCGCACCCGCGCCTCCACGCCCGGCAGCAGCGTTCCGACCGTGTTGTCCGACCGCGGCGCATCGAAGCGCACGCCGGAAATGCCGGGCGAGCATTCGGTGATGCCATAGCCATTGGACAGCGACAGGCCGAGCTCGGCCTCGACGCGGGACTTGAGGTCAAGGTCAAGCGGCGCGCCGGCGACCGCAATCAGCCGCAGCGATCCGCGATCGAGCCGCTTCAGGCCCGCCACGGTCTTGTATTCAAGCAGACGCTGGTAGGTCGCGGGCACACCGTTGAGAATGGTGACGCCCTCCTCCTTGATGGCCTTTGCCAGCGCGACCGGGTCATATTTGCTGACCAGCCGCACCGTGCCGCCGGTCATCAGCGTCATCAGCAACAGCGAAATGCCCACGATGTGCGAGATCGGCAGCACGACATAAACCTTGTCTTCTGGACCCATTTTGCGAAACTGCGCGGTGATCGCGGCGCTGATCAGAAGATTCTCATGCGACAGCATCACGCCTTTGGGCGTGCCGGTCGTTCCCGAGGTGTAGATCAGCACGGCGATCTGCTTGGCCGGATCGTCCTCGACCGGTTCTGGCGTGGTTTGCTCGTTGAGCGCAGTGACGGAAATACCCTTGAGCGGGCCGATCCGCCGGGGCTTCGCACCAAGCCGCGCGGCATGTGCCGCAGCCTCCTTCGAGACCCCGCCCGTCAGGAACACCAGGCGGGCACCGCTGTGCTGGCGGATCTGGTCGATCTCGCGCGCGGCGAGGCGCGGGTTCGCCACGATGGCCCAGGCGTCGAGCCGGCTTGCCGCCAGAAGCAGCCCGGCGAGCGCAATACAGTTCTCACTGACGATGACCATGCGATCGCCGGCCCGGATGCCGAGCGCAGCCAGATGATCGGCAATATCGGCGATGTTGCGGCCAAGCTCGCCATAGCTCCAGGAGCCACCATCTTCAGTCAGCGCAATGCGCCCGGGAGCTTCGGCAATGTACGGCTCCGCAACCAGGTGTAGCCGGCGCGGCAGGGTGGCTGCGAGCTGCTCGACATCGATCGCCACAGGGGATTCCGCCACCACTGACCTCCCTTTGAGATATCGGCTTGTCCAGCCGAGCGCCTTGTTGTCGTGTCACTTAAGGTTCTTTTTTAGAACTCGTCAAGCGCCAATTGGCGATCTGCCGATATCGGCGAGTAAAAGCGATAAACTGAGCGTGAAATGGCACAGCGTTGGAAGGAATATCTGTTTACAAGCGCCAAGGTCCGCTCTAATGGTAAAGTACCAAAATAGAACTATATGGGAGAGATGTCCGATGGCCAGTCGCGGCATAGCCATTCTCGTCGGGGCGGGGGACGCCATCGGCGCGGCCGTCGCCCGCCGCTTTGCCAAGGGCGGTTACGCCGTTTGCATCTGCCGCCGGGATGCGGCCAAATCGCAGCAGCTGGTCGATGAGCTCAGGGCCGCCGATCAGGAGGCTTATGCTTTCAGCGTCGATGCACGGCAGGAGGCCGAAGTGCAGGCGCTGTTCGCTCGGGTGGAAAAGGAGATCGGGCCGGTCGAGGTCTGCCTGTTCAACGCTGGATCGAACGTCAACAAGCCGCTGCTCGACACCACGGAGAAGCTGTTCTTCAAGGCCTGGGAGCTCGCCTGCTACGCTGGCTTCCTGGTCGGGCGCGAGGCGGCGCGGGTGATGATGCCGCGCGGGCGTGGCACGATCCTCTTCACCGGCGCGACCGCATCCTTGCGCGGCGGCAGGGGCTTTGCGGCCTTTGCATCGGCAAAGTTCGGATTGCGGGCCGTGGCGCAGGCCATGGCCCGCGAGCTCGGGCCGAAAAACATCCATGTCGCGCATCTGATCATCGACGCCGCCGTCGACAGCGATGCCATCCGTGCGCGCTTCAAGGCGATGCGCGGGATCGAGGCTGACGACATCGCTCCCAATAGCCTCGTCAAGACAGGTACCATCGCCGAAGCCTATTGGTTCGTGCACCAGCAGCCGAAGGACGGCTGGACCCACGAGCTCGACCTGCGTCCCGCGGTGGAGACATGGTGATGGACTACTCGCCGGATCTGACGCTGTGGGGCGTCGGCACCAGCCGCACCATCCGCGCCCATTGGGCGCTGCATGAGCTCGACCTGCCCTACAAGGTCAAGCCGATCGGCCCGCGCACCGGCGAGACCAAGACTGCGGAATACACCAGGCTCAACCCACGGCAGAAGATTCCGCTGCTGCAGGACGGCGACTTCTGCATCGGCGAGAGTGCGGCGATCGTCGCCTATCTCTCGCGAACCTATCCGAGCGACGGCCGCCGGCTGATCCCCGAAACGCAGCGCGACTATGCGGCCTGGCTTGAATGGTGCTTCTTCATCGTGACCGAACTGGATTCGACGAGCCTCTATGTCATGCGCCGCCATCGTGCCGACGCGCTCGGCTCGATTTATGGCGTGGCGCCTGACGTGGTCGCCAAGGCCGGCGAATATTTTCGCGAGCAGCTGCGCCATGTCGAAGTGGCGCTGCAGGACGGCCGCACGTTTCTGATGGGCGATCAGTTCACCAGCGCCGACATCCTTTTGACCACCTGCCTTGACTGGGCCATCGCCTATGGCGTCGGCATCTGTGACAACGCCCAACCCTACCGCGACCGCATTCGCGAGCGGCCCGCCTACCGGCGGGGCATGGAAGCCAACCTCCCGCTCACGCCGGTGACGCCGATCGATCATGCGCAACGTCGTACACAAAACAGTTGAGGAAACAGCCAACGCGCGTCAACTGACCAGCCGCACCGCCTTCTCCTCGACCATGCGGTTGATCGCAGCCTCATCATAGCCCAGCTCAGCCAACACCTCACGCGAGTGCTCGCCGATGCGCGGGGCGGGGCCGCCGATCGTGGCCTGGTTGCGCTCGAACCGTGCCGCGGGCATGGGCTGGCGGACTTTGCCCACGCCAGGCTGCTCGATCTCGGTGATGATGCCGCGCGCCACCACCTGCTCGTTATGAATGATCTCGGAGCGCCGCAGGATCGGCGCGCAAGGCACGTCGGCGGCATCCAGCCGCTCCAGCCATTCCGCCGTCGTGTGCTGAGCGATATACTCCTGCATCTTGTTGATGCGCGCGGTGGCATTGACGCTGCGACCGCCCGGCGTTGCAAAGCGCGCATCATTGGCGAGTTCGGGATCACCCGTCGCCCGGCAAAAGCCCTGCCACTCCGAATCCGAGATAGTACCGGCGGTGATGTAGCCATCGCTGGTCTTGAACACGAGATCCGGTCGGTCATTGGGATCGGCCGCGGTCGCCTCGGCGCCGACCACGGTGTATTGCATCATGCCTTCCGGCCACAGATAGGAGATCATGACATCGAGCATCGCGAGCCGGATGTGATCGCCCTGCCCGGTCTTCTCCCTGGCATAGAGCGCGGCCGCCACCGCCTGCGCCGTCATCACCGCGGTGGTCTTGTCGCAGACGATGGTGCGGATCATCTGCGGCCGGTTGGTGACCGGCTGCGACTGGATATCCGCAAATCCTGACAGCCCCTGGATAATTGGATCGTAGACCCGTTTCTTCACATAGGGCCCGGTTTCGCCGACGCCGCTGATCGACACATAGATCAGTCGCGGATGGCGCGCACGCAAATCGTCGGGGCCAAGGCCAAGCCGCTCCATGGTGCCGGGACGAAAGTTTTGCACCAACACATCGGCTTTCCCCACCAGCTTGGCCAGCACCTCCCTCCCCACCTCGCTCTTGATGTCGATGGCCAGTGAGCGCTTGCCGCGGTTCGACGAGATGAACAGCGCCGAGAACTCGCCCTTCCTGTCGATGGTCGCACGGCTGCGCCGGGTGATGTCCCCTGAGATCGGCTCGATCTTGAGTACGTCCGCGCCCTGGTCGGCCAGGAACATGGTCGCGAACGGGCCTGAGACGACGCCCGTAAGATCGAGCACGCGAACCCCGTTGAGTGGACCGGGCATAACGCTCTCCCTGTTTTTTCTTTGCGCTGCGAGCCCTAGCTGACGTGTCAGCCGGCCTTCGCTGTCAGGCTTGTCTGCCGCACGATCTCTTCCTCGACGTCGCGCAGCTGATCCTTGCCGAAGAACATCTCGTCGCCGACGAAGAAGGTTGGCGAGCCAAAGGCGCCGCGCGCGACCGCGTCATTGGTGAGGTCAATGAGCCGCTTCTTGACGTCCTCCTGCTGCGCCCGCGCCATCAGTCGGTCGATATCGATTCCGGAGGATTTGAACGCCGCCTTGAAGACCTCGACATCATCCATCTTCTTCGGCTCTTCCCACATGTGGTGGTAGGCAGCGCGGAAATACGGCTCGAACACGCCCTCGAACTGGGCGGCAACCGCCCCGCGCATCAACATCAACGTGTTGACCGGAAAGAACGGATTTTGGCGAAAGCGCGTGATGTTGTGGCGGCGGATGAAACGCTGTGTTTCCAGCGCCTGGTATTCCGGCTTGTTCTTGATGCCGCGCAGCGAGTCCGCCGGCGACATGTTGCCTGTCAGCTTGTAAATGCCGCCAAGGAGGGCCGGAACATAGTCGAACTTGACGCCGGTGCGTCGCTCGATGGCCGGAAGCGCCAGTTCCGCAAGATACGCATTCGGACTGCCGAAGTCGAACTGGAATTCAACCCTTGGGGGTTTTGCCACTCGCCACTCCTTGCCGGATTCAATCTCTTCGCTGGACAGGCCCGCTCGCTGAGCCGGTCGTCAAACAAGTCTATAGTTCTAAAATCGAACTGTCAATCCAAATTGGCCCGACCAGCCGCTGTGACCTGTCAGCCCTACGATCGGAAGTGGTTGTTAAACCATCAGTACCTATTTAGAATGCAATGATTGCAGCCGTATTCACGAATGTGAGCACGGCGACCGGAGACTACGTGACATGAGATGGGATGCCCTGGAGGAAGAGCCATGCTCGGTGGCCCGCACGATCGGCGTGATCGGCGACCGCTGGACACTTCTGATCCTGCGCGAATGTTTTCTGCGCACGAGGCGTTTTGAAGGGTTCCAGTCGGCGCTCGGCATTACCCGTCACCTGCTCGCGGAACGGCTGAAGAAGCTGGTCAGGACCGGCATTCTCCGGCGCATCCCCTATCAGGAGTCGCCAAAGCGCCACGAATATATCCTGACCCAGAAGGGCCTTGATCTCTATCCCGTCATGATGGCGATCGTGCATTGGGGCGACACCCACATGGTCGACGAGCGCGGCCGGCCGCTCCTGCATGAGCACAAGAAATGCGGCAAACTGTTCGATCCAGTGATGGTGTGCTCGGAGTGTGGCGAGCCGTTGCTGGCGAAGGAGGTCACCACCCGGCCTGGTCCCGGCGCGCGGCCGCGGCCCAACAGGTCCACCGCGGAGGGCGAGGCCAAGCCGAAATCCAGAAAACAGGCGACGGCCTGATCTGCGGCGGCATCTCCCGCGGGGTGACGTTGATCCGTCCTACTCGGATGACGCATCCAGCGCTTCACTGATCAACTCCCACTGCGTCCCGGTCCAGCGTTGCAGCCGCAGCTGGGTGTAGTTCATGTTGACGCTGTCGGAGGTATTGATTGTAATGCCCGGTAGCAGCGTGGGCAGCCCGATGTTCCTGAGGCTCCTGGCCTGCTTGACAATGTTGTCGCGCGATAGATCCTCACCACACCGTTTGAGCAGTCGCTCGAGCAACATCCCCTGCGTATAGCCGAACAGATAGTTGTTCTCGGACAGATCGATGCCGGGGAGATATTTGTCGACAAAGGCGCGATAGCTCCGCATGCCCTCGGTCTGGTCCCATTGCGCATCCGCCGGGTCCATGGTGATGCTTCCGACCATGACGCCGGTCGCCACGTCGAGGCCCGCCGGTTTCAAAGTCGCGCCGACGGAGCTCGATGGGTAATTCAACAGGATCATTGGCTTCCAGCCGAGCTCGTGCGCCTTTCGAATCGCCTGCGCCGCAAATTTCGGCGTCCCCGCCACCAGGAGAGCGTCCGCGCCCGTGCTCTTCAGATTGACCACTTGCGAATCCACCGTGGGATCGCTGATCTCGTAAGCGGCAGTTGCGACCTTGCGTTCGAAATCGCTCTTCAGCACGGCCTTGAAAGCATTCACGTAGTCTTTGCCGAGGTCATCGTTCTGATAGAGGATCGCGTATTTCGCGTATGGCAGCGTCCGGCTCAGATATTTGGCGTAGATCTTTCCCTCGGTATCGTAGCTGACGAGGCTGGTCGTCGTCAGCGGATAGGCCTCGACATTGGTGAACCTGCTTGATCCCGTGACGATCCCGATGGTCGGCACCTTCTTGCTCAGAAGATATTTCGCGGTCGCCGAATTGCCGGGCGTGCCGAGCTCGCTGAACATGAACGCGATCTCGTCGGATTCGACCAGCTTGCGCGCGTGCTCCACCGCTTTGGGCGGGCTGTAGGCATCATCATAGGCAATATAGTTGATCTTGCGACCGTTGATCCCGCCGCGATCGTTGATCGACTGCACATAGGCGAGCAGCGCCCTTCCCACGAGCCCGATCGATGAGGCCGGGCCGCTAAGCGGAAAGATGCCGCCGATCCTGATTTCGGTGGCGGTTACGCCGGGCGGATCGCCTGCCAGCGCAGGCGCCACCAATGCTGCGCTCAGCGCGCACGCCGCCATCAGTGCTCTCAGCATCGAGCCCTCCT
This sequence comes from Bradyrhizobium sp., assembly GCA_035652015.1. Lineage (GTDB taxonomy): Bacteria > Pseudomonadota > Alphaproteobacteria > Rhizobiales > Xanthobacteraceae > Bradyrhizobium. The sequence goes on from DASREP010000064.1 coordinate 59,382, forward strand.
CCACCTTGTCTATCGGAGCCGCCCGCGAGCCGCGGCGGCGCCTCCTGCTTATCCCGATCTTAAAGTTCTATTTTAGAACTTGTCAAGTGATCGTGATTTCGGCGTGCAGCGCCCTAGTCACGTCTCGCTCGACCTATCAGTTCTCTTTTGATTTGCGTTGGCAGTCATCGCACTGCGCGAGCACGGGAGCGACATCCATGGCAACCCGATCCATCGACACCGGGACGAGCGAACTGCTTTGCGACATCACCGAGCGCGTCGCGGTCATCACCCTCAACCGTCCGGAGGCGCGCAACGCACTGTCCGACCGGCTTACGCCGGCGCTGCGGCGGATGATCAAGCATTGCGGCGAGGACGCGAGCGTTGGCGCGATCCTGATCACGGGCGCCGGCACGGCCTTTTGCGCCGGCGGCGACGTCAAGGGCATGGGCGACGGCGCGCCCAAGACCGACATCCCGCTCGAGGAGCGCATCGCCAATCTCAAGACAAAGCAGCGGACGCTGACCGGCGCGCTGGTGGCTTTACGCAAGCCGACCATCGCCGCATTGCCGGGGCCGGCCGCCGGCGCGGGCATGGCGATCGCGCTCGCCTGCGATATGCGTATCGCGGCAGAGTCCGCGATCATGTCAACCGGCTATGCGCGCATCGGACTCACCGGCGACTACGGCATCGCCTGGCTCCTCACGCGTCTCGCCGGTACGGCGCGGGCGCGCGAGCTGATGTTCCTGTCAGAGCGGCTCGATGCGAGGCGCTGCGAGGCTCTCGGCCTTGTCAACCGCGTCGTTCCCGACAATGAGCTGCGCGAGGCGGCCTTTGCGCTCGCCCGGCAGCTCGCGGATGGGCCGGCCTTCGCCTACGGCCGCATCAAGGACAATCTCGACCAGGCCCTGACCTCGGATCTGCTCGCCTCGCTGGATCAGGAAGCCGAAAATATGGTCGCGGCGGCGCGTACCACTGATCACAGGGAAGCGGTGCGGGCCTTTGTCGAAAAGCGCAAGCCGTCATTCATTGGAACCTAACGGGGCGGGATCGCGCCGGATAGACGATCAGGTCAGCGCCTTTGGACTTGGCTTCATCCATCAGGGCCAGCATGCGCTTGACGGCGGACATCGCGCCCTTCGGCGGGCTGGATCGGTCCCATCTGGGCGGCCGCAACGTTGATCGCACGCATGGCTGCTTGATGTCCTTGATGAAACGCGCGGCGGCGCCGGCTACCGAAAAATCAAGTAGCGGAGCGCGCGCGCTCGATCCGTTGGCGCACGAACAGATAAAGTTCAGATGTCGCCGAAGTCAATACAGCCTGTGTCAGGACCCATAAACAGCCGACACCGCCGGTCGCCCCGCGGACCTGTAGCCCGAGCAGCACAGGCGCGCAGGTTCAAATTGAAGTGAGGGCCGCGGCGATCCTATTGCCCCTCCGTCTGGTCGTCATCAGATCGAAATACCACTTGAGCTGAGCGGCTCCGGAGGAGTTGTGATGAAGACATTTTTGCTTTCAGCCGCGAGCATAGCATGCCTTTTGGTATCGGCTCCGGTCGCGCAGGCACGCTCGATCTACGATGGAGCCTGGGACCTCGTCTTTGTGACGCAGAGAGGCGCGTGCGATCCAACCTACAATTTCTCGGTCAACATCACCGACGGAATCGTCACAAATCCCAACCTTGTCAGGTTCAGGGGCTACGTGGCGCGTTCGGGCGCGGTTCGCGCTTCAGTGACGGTTCAAGACAAATACGCCTCCGGATCCGGCAGGCTCACGCGCACATCCGGCCGTGGGACCTGGAGGGGCTATTCGGGCAGTGCGCGTTGCGCGGGCTACTGGACCGCAGAACGAAACTGAGATTGCGGGCAATGTTTTCGCGGCAGCGCTCTCGCCCGTTCGGCCCGATTGCCAGCGACGATGAACTGCATCGCGCTTTTATCCAGGAACGATCCCTGGATGCGGCTGTCAGCTTTGGCGGCCAAAGCCAGCGCGAAACGTCCGACCGAAGGAGGCTGCTCTCACCGCATCGTGACGGGTTGCCGACAATGGGATTTGCGCAAGCGTCGATTTACTAGGAAACCGGCTCACTCCCGAGGCGGCATTTCCACTCACTTGCGAACAGGGATACGCCCCTTCCCGCCGCACTCCTTGCAAGGCGTCGGGTATATCCTGCGGCCGGGTTTCGCCGGCTGCTTAACAGGCGGATAACCCGTGCCGTTGCAGGCTTCGCATTTCAATTCGTTGATGGCACCTTTTCGCATCTCACCCCTCGATCACGACACACGCGCTGAGAGGTTGTTCGGACTGATCAGAATCCCTCAGGGCGGCAGCTTGCGCGTCCAGGCGGGCCAGCCCGGCCTCGATTTGATCGATCTCCTCCTGCATCTGCCCCATGGATCGGCTGACATCGAAGCAGCCGGCCGATTGTGCGTTCAACCGGGCCAACAGGTCCTCGCGATGCGCCTTCAATTCGGTCAGCGCCGTGCGATCGCCCAAACGGATGTAACCGTCAATAATCAGCTCAAGTGCCATCGACATGCCGAACTCCGGTAAAATACCACTAAAGTAAAGAGCCGCCGCCGAAAAGCTTGGCGGATCGATCCACCGGCAGGCTGCAACAACTCGCTGAAGCATGCAATGCCCCTCGGAGTACCATTGATTGGCCTAGGTATCAGCGCCCTTTGAGTCGATGGCCGTCAGTTCGCACGCGGCCGGCGCCGATGGCGGTGCCCCGCCGGCACGGAAGCATAGGCTGTGCCGGCCTCGACCGGATAGGGATCGCGCATGCAGCTTCCACCTCTGCCGGAAATCATGGCGACGCACTGTTCCATCGTCTCGAAGCGGCAATCCCGCATGCCCGAGAAATCCAGCTCGCAGTATTGATAGTTCTTTGCTGAGGCGCCCGATGTTGTGCTCAACAAGGCCAGTGCGGCAAGGACAATCGCGTTGAGGCCAAAGATGGTCTTCATGTTGTTCTCCTTATGCTGCTGTCGGTGAGAAACACGCGGCGCGCCCAGGTCTGGCCGCCGCGCGTCGCGGGTTCGGGGAAGGAGGATCAGCTGGGGGTCAGTTCTGGCGCCCTCACCATCATCGGCGCGCTCTCGCAGGCGACCGCCGGCTCCGTTTCCTTCGGCTCCTCATGAATCCGGAACCAGGCGACGTAGAGCGCCGGCAGGAACAACAGCGTCAGCAGGGTGCCGACGATGATGCCGCCCATCATCGCGTAAGCCATCGGTCCCCAGAAGATTTCGCGCGCGATCGGAATCAGCGCGAGGCTCGCGGCCGCTGCGGTCAACAGGATCGGCCGCATGCGGTGCTCGGTCGCCTCGACGACCGCATCCCATGCCGGACGGCCCTCCTTCCTGAGATCCTCGATCTGCACGATCAGGATCACCGAGTTGCGGATCAGGATGCCGATCAGCGCCAGCACGCCGAGGATGGCGACGAAGCCAAGCGGCGCGCCGCTCGGCAGCATCGCCATGACCACGCCGATCACGGCGAGCGGCGCGACCGCAAACACCAGGAACAGGCGATGGAAGCTTTGCAGCTGCACCATCAGCACGGTGGCCATCACGAAGAGCATCAGCGGAACGACCGCCACGATCGGTGCCTGGCTCTTGGCGCTCTCCTCGACCGAGCCGCCGATCGCAACCGAATAGCCGGCCGGCAGCGTCCTGGTGAACGCCGCCACCTGGGGCGCCAACTGGTCCACGATCGTCTTCGGCTGCACATTGTCGGTAATGCCTGCCTTGAGCGTGACGGTCGGAATCCGCGCGCGGCGCCAGATCGTCGGCTGCTCCAGCTCGTAGCGCAGATTGGCGACTGCGCCGAGCGGCACGGCCTGGCCGCCGAGCCCGGTCATCTGCAGCTCCCGAAGCGTGTCGATGGAGGCGCGATCGGAGGCGGTGGCGCGTCCCAGTACGTTCACGAGATAGATGCTGTCGCGCACCTGGGTGATCGATGTGCCCTCGAGCACGCTGTTCAAGGTCGTGGCGATGTCCTCGGAGGTGACGCCGAGCTGGCGCGCCTTGTCCTGGAGCACGTCGACCTTGACGACGCGCGCCGGCTCCATCCAGTCAAACACCACATTGCCCAGATGGGAATTGCTGCGGACGATGCCGGCGAGCTTCTGCGAGAGGTCCCTCACCTTGGCGATATCGGGGCCGCTCAGCCGGTATTGCACCGGACGCCCGACAGGCGGGCCGACCTCGAGCAATTTGACGTAGGTGTCGGTGCCGGGAAAGGTCGTCCGCAGATAGGCCTCGAACTGCGCCTTGAGGCGGTCACGCACCTTGATGCCGCCTTTGGTCACGACCACCATCTGGCCAAACCACGTGTTGGCCGTCTGCACGTCGAACGACAGCACGAAGCGCGGCGCGCCGGTGCCGACATAGCTCGACCAGTGATCGACCCCGTTGTTGCCCTGGAGCTGCTCGCGTTCGAAGCGCTCCATCTGCGCATTGGTGTCGGCAATCGAGGCATTCTGCGGCAGGTTCCAGTCGATCACCAGCTCGTCGCGATCGGACGAGGGGAAGAACTGCTGCTGCACGAATTGCATGCCGAACAGCGCGAGGCAGAAGGCCGCGACCGTCACCGAAATGGTGAGCCAGCGATGATGCATGCAGAACAGCAGCAGCCGCTCGAACATCGCCGCAATCCGCCCCTTGTTCTCATGATGGCCGTTCATCTTCGCCGGCAGGATGGTGACGCCGAGCAGCGGGGTGAACAGCACCGCGACGATCCACGACACCAGGAGTGAGACCGCGATCACCACGAACAGGGTGAAGGTGAACTCGCCGGCATTGCTGCTGTTGAGCCCGATCGGGATGAAGCCCGCGACCGTGACCAGCGTGCCGGTCAGCATCGGAAATGCGGTCGAGGTGTAGACGTGGGTCGCCGCTTTCTCCAGTGGATCGCCAAGCTCCAGCCTGGCAACCATCATTTCGACGGCGATCATGGCGTCGTCGACCAGCAGGCCGAGCGCGATGATCAGGGCGCCCAGCGAAATGCGCTGCAGCGAGATCCCGGCATAGGCCATCACCACGAAGGTGATCGCGAGCACCAGCGGAATCGCAATCGAGACGACGAGGCCGGCCCTCAAGCCGAGGCTCAGGAAGCTGATGCCGAGCACGATGAGCACCGCCTCGAACAGCGCTTCGGTGAAGCCCGACACGGCGTGCTCGACCACCACGGGCTGATCGGCAACCAGATGGACGCCGACGCCGATCGGCAGATCAGCGATGATCTTCGACATCTCCTGCTTCAGCGCCTCGCCGAACTTCAGGAGGTTGGCGCCGGACTTCATGCCGATGGCAAGCGCGATTGCGGGCTGGCCGTTGTACCTGAACAGGGTCTGCGGCGGATCGACATAGCCGCGCGTGACGGTTGCGACGTCCGTCAGGGGAAAGAAGCGGTCGTTGACGCGAAGATTGACCGCCTTCAGGCTCTCCTCGGTGGTGAACTGGCCGCCGACGCGGACACTGATCCGCTCCGGTCCCGCCTGGAATACGCCTGAGGGCGCGACGGCATTCTGGCCCTGCAGCGACGACATGATGGAGCGGACGTCGAGCCCGAGCGCCGCGATCTTGCGGGTCTCGAACTCAAGATAGATCACCTCGTCCTGCGCGCCCAGAATGTCCACCTTGCCGACATCGGGCACCGTCAGGACCTTGGCCCTGACGTCCTCGACCTCGTCGCGCAGCTGGCGCTGGCTGAGACCGTCGCTCGTGAAGGCGTAGATATTGCCGAACACGTCACCGAAGCGGTCATTGAAGCCGGGCCCGATCACGCCTTGCGGGAATTCGCCCTTGATGTCCGCGATCATGTTGCGGACCCGGACCCAGGTCGGCTTCACATCGGCCGCCTTGGTGCTGTCGCGCAGATAGACAAACACGGTGGTCTGGCCGGCAACCGTCACGCTCTTGGTGTAATCAAGCGATTCCAGCTCCTCGAGCTTCTTCTCGATCCGGTCGGTGACCTGCTTGGTCATCTCTTCGGGCGACGCACCCGGCCACTGCGCCTGGATCACCATGGTCTTGATGGTGAAGTCAGGATCTTCCTGCCGGCCCAGCTGCAGATAGGAAAAGAGCCCGGCCGCCATGAAGGCGAGCATGAAGTACCAGACCAGCGAACGATGTCCGAGCGCCCAGTCCGAGAGGTTGAAGGATTTCATGATTTCGAATCCTGGTCGATGCGGACGTGCTGTCCTGGTTTGAGGCTATGAATGCCGGCGGTGACGATGCGGGCGCCGGCGTCAAGCCCGCCTGTCACCTCGATGCCGCGCTCGCTCTGGAAAAGCGCGACCTTGCGCAGCGAGACGGTGCTTGCCGGGAGGTCGACGACCCAGACGAAAGTCTCGCCGTTCTTGTTGAGAACAGCCGAGGCAGGCAGTCGCAGCATCGTGGTCTGATCACTGGCGAGCGTTGCGGTGATGGTCGATCCGAGCCGGAAGCTCGGGGGAGGATTGCTCAGGCTGATCCGAACGCGACGGGTGCGCGTCACGCTGTCCGCTTCCGGCGCGATCTCTCGAATCTTGCCCCTGACCTGCACGGCCGGCAGCAGCTGCAGGCTGACGGTGAAGGGCAGCCCGACCTTCAACGGCACGGGAAAATCGGCGCCGATATCGACGACGGCTTCCCTGATATCGGGCCGCGCGACCGTCACCACGGTCTGCCCGGGCGAGACCACCTGACCGACTTCTGCACTCACCGCGGTGACGATGCCGTCGAAATCCGTCTGAAGTTGCGCATAGCCGAGCTGCTCCTGCGCCCTGGTCAGATTGGCTTCCGCCCGCGCCACCGCGGCTTCGGCGGAGGCCCGCATCTGTTCGGCATTGTCCAATGTCGCCTTGGTGGTGGCGTCGCTCGTGATCAGCGTGCGCTGCCGCTGTTCGGTCGCGCGGGCGTTGACCAGCTGGGCCTGCCCCTTCTGAAGCTCGGCGCGCGCCGAGCGCACCGATTGCTCGAACGTCGCGGTGTCGATGGAAGCAATCGCCTGCCCCTCGGCAACGCGATCGCCGACATTGACGCTGCGCGCGATCAGGCGTCCTTGCACGCGAAAGCTGAGATCGGTCTTGTAGCGGGGCTCGACCGAGCCCACTGCAAGCGCGCCCTCGGCTGCAGCTGGCTCCAGCACGACCGACAGCACCGGCCGGACCGGCTCCGGCGCCTGCGCCTCCTGCTTGCATCCGGCCACGACCGTGGTCAGGGCGAGGATGGCGGGAAGGATGATGAAACGCCTGGTCATGACCGGTCCCCCTCGAAGCTCACGCGCTCGCCTGCGCTCAGCAGCTTGCCGCCATCGATGACGACGCGGTCTCCGGGCACGAGCCCGTCCTTGATCATCACGACGTCCGCCTCGTAACCTGCGATGGTCACCGGCTTGAGCGACGCCGCCTTGGTCGCGGGATCGACCACCCAGACGGCGGCCCGGGAGCCTGTAGCCATCAGAGCCGTCCACGGCAGCGTGATCTGCGCGACCGCCTTCCATTGGCCGGTTCCGCTGACCGGGCTGCCAAGCGTCATCGCGGGAGGCGGATTCTGGATGGCCACCTTGACACGCACAGTCGAGCTCTTGCGATCGACGACCGGCGATACCTCGCGCACATAGCCGACGGCCGTGACGGCGGGATCGGACACGAGCCTGAGAGAAACCTGACCGCCGGCGAACTCGCCGAAAAAGATCGACTCATAGAGATCGAAAATCGCGTCGCGGTCGCCGTCATGGGCGAGGGTGAAAACCGGCTGGGCCGCCTGGACCACCTGGCCGACTTCGAGGCTGCGCGAGGTGATCACGCCGTCCGCGTCGGCTCGCAGCTCGGTGTAACTCAGGACGTCCTTGGCCGTGCCGAGCTGCGCCTCCGCCGAGTCCAGCGAGCCTTGCGCGGTCCGCAGGCCCTCCTGGGCCTGGTCGAACGCGGCACGGGTGGTGAAGCCGGTGGAAATGAGATAGCTCTGCCGGTCGAACGTCGCCTTGGCGAGACGCAGCTCGGCTTGCGCCGCCGCAACCGTCGCGGCCGCGGCATCTGCTTCGGCCTGCTGCTCGGCGGGATCGAGCATCGCCAGGATGTCCCCTGCCTTGACATGCGCCCCGACGTCGACGCGGCGGGCGATCACCCGGCCGCTGACCCGAAAGGCGAGATCGGCGCGATAGCGGGCCTGCACCTCGCCCGTCAGTGTGATCGAGGTCTGCCGATCGCTTGGCTTGACAATCTCGGTGCGCACGAAGGGAGCGGGTTTGGTAGCCGCGGCGTGATCGTCGCAGCCACCGAGCGTCGAGGCCATGAGCGCAACGCCCAGCGCTGCACTGAGGCATTTCATTTGCGGCGTGAGGGCCGCGCGGGCCGCGTCAGGCCGATTGCTAGCTTGCTGGATCATGGTCCATTCCCCGATGCCGTCAGCTTTGTTGCTGGTCCTAGTGACAGACCAGAACGCGCCTGTAGGCGTGCCGCCTGTATGCGGTGACGTAGTAACAGCCATCATCATCGGTATAGGCGTAGCTGGCGCTGGCCGCGGCGTAAGCGCCGTAACGCGCCCACTGCCGCCAGCCTCGACCGTAGCCATAGCCGTAGCGGGCCGCGGCACGACCGTAACCATTGGCCGCCGCACGAGCCTCGATCCCGCGAGCACCGGCCAGGGCGCCGCGATCAACGCCGTGTAGTCCGCGCGCTGCCGCAAGGCCGGCGCCACCGGCTCCAATTTGAGCGGGAGGAGCAACTGGACCGCGAAGTGGCGCGGCTCCCAAGGCTGGGCCGGGAGGGCCCGGAGGGCCGCCAGGAAACGCCCCGACAGGAGGAGCCGGTGGTGGGCCTGGCGGTGGACCGAGCTGCGCGAGTGCGCCATGCGGCGCGAACGGCAACGCGCACAGCAGCGCGCCGACTGACAACATTCGAAGTGCTTTTCGCAACATCATCTTCTCCTGCATCCAATTGGTGTCTCTGTCGGCGCCGGTTCGACGCCGAACGTCTGATTAGTGATGGCCCGCCTGCAACAAGGCGCTCAGCGGTTCGCGGGCATGGTCCGGTGCCGACACCGCGGCATGCGTGAAAGCCTTCAGTGGGCGTGCGGTCCTGCTGCGCCGTGAGGCGATCACCTGGGCGGCGTGCAGCTCGGGCTCCGTAAGCGGAAACGCCAGCGCGAACGAGGTGCCTTGCGCGCCGAAATCGTGCTCCAGATGCCCGCCGAGGCTCCTCGCCAACTCGGTGACGATCCGGAGTCCCTGACCCGCCTTCACGCCGGCCGCCGCCGATCCATTGTCCGAAACCTTGCAGGTCACGAACGCACCGGCGCGCCCGAGCTCGACGCGGATTTCACCGTAGCGGCCGTCGAACGAGGCATGCTGGGCCGCGTTGCTGACCAACTCATGGACTGCCAGCGTAAGCCGCCAACAACGGTCCGCCTGCATCGGCAAGTTGTCCGCTGCGAACACCAGGTTGACGCCCAGCCGCTTCAGCCTGCCCCGGCTGATGACACGACCGAGCTTGCGAACATGCTGCGCGGCATCGATGAGCGCGTCGCCGTCGGGCATTGACAGCGCCCGGTGGACATCGCCGTGCTCCAGCAGCAACTCGACCACGCCGCTCAGGGCAACCTTGACCTCCGGATTGTCGGTCCGCACCGCGGCCAGCGAGACCAGGTTGATCGCCGCTGTGAGTTCGTTGGCGATCCGGTGATTGAGCTCGCGGAGCAGCGTCCGCTCATCTGATTCGGATGGATGGAAAGCCAGGTTGCTCAAGACGATCTCCTCTGAGTGGCGGCTGGTCGGACTGCCGGGCGCCTGGAAGCCACCGCGGCGGCGCTATCTAAGTAAACTATACCGTATAGTTTATTTTACTTGCACTCTCCAGGACGATGTGTCAAGCCCATATTGTTGGCGACGCAAACCGTCGCGTCTTCGTGATCACGAATGATGAGGTGCAAATGACGGAGAGAAACACCAAGCAACCGCGCGGCCGGTTCGGCAGGCCGCCGAAGGAGCTTGCCGGCGATGTCAAGGGTCGCATCCTCAATGCGGCCCGAAAGGTGTTCCTGAAACGGGGATTTCAGAGCGCGAGCATCGACGAGATTGCGGTCGAGGCACCGGCCAGCAAGCCCACGATCTACGCGCATTTTCCGGGCAAGGAGGCGCTGTTCTCTGCCGTCGTAGCCAACGTCATCAGCGGATTGACCGACTTCCAGGACTACACGCCCAAGGGAAAGACGGTACAGGAAAAGCTGACGAGTCTCGGGACCGAGATTGTCGAGCGCTTCATCGAAGAAACGGTCGACGTGGCTCGCGCCACGATTGCCGAAGCCGACAGGTTCCCCGAGTTGAGCCGCAATGTTCATGAGGCCGCCCGGGAACGGGCCGCGGATGCCGTTTCACAGCTTTTGAACGACGCCACCAACACGCTGTCGCGAGCGCCCAAGGGTCCCCTCAGTTCGAAAAGATCTGCCAGCACAGCGCAGATCTTTATGGATCTCATTCTGCTTCCAATGCTCATGAGACGCCTGATGGGCAACGACGCGAAACTGCTGCGGAAGGAGATGCCCTCCTTTGTCCGCGACCGCGTCAATTTCTTTCTGGCGGCCTGCGAGGCGGATTGGACGCAGTAAAATCCTCGACCGGTTGCCCGAACGAGAGACCTGACGGGGTAGCTAATGCAACGAGGCATGCATCCGGCGGTCCGCCGCCTGACCGGACGGCGCGGGAGCAGCACGAATTGCGCTAAGACAGAAGTCGATGATCTGCTCGAGGGTCGGCCTGGCGGTCGCAGTGTCCGCGGGCGTTGGCAGATTGCAATGTCCATCCAGCGCAGCGAGAACGCAACGGGCTAGCACGGTCGGATCGCCGCTGCGAAGCTCGCCCCTCATCTGGCCCGAGGCGATCACCCAGCCGACGATGCGGGTCATTCGGCGACGATGTTCGAGGACAACGCGCCAGCCTTCCCGGCCCGCAGTTGCGACCAGATCGTGCAGCTTTTGGTTCGCGAGGCGACCGGTATGGGATCGCTCGATCGCCCTCAGCACGCCCCGCAATCGCTCGCCCGCGCTGCCCGCGGCACGCGCAGCTTCGATCGCATTGACCAGCGTCTCCTGCAACAACTCGCAAGCGACGGCCTCGTCGATTGCACGCTTGGAACGATAGAACCGGTAGACATTGGCCGGTGACATCGACAATTCGCGCGCGATGTCTGCAACGGTGGTCTTCCTGTGGCCGATCCGCGCAGACAGCCGCAGCGCCGTTTCCATGACCTGCCGCCGCGACTCGCGGCGCTGCAGAGTGGTTGACGGATGTGCGCTCATGCCGATTCTCGATTCCGGCTGTTCGAAGCCATCAACGCGAATGGATCGCCTGCAACTCTCGCCGGCAGGCCTCACCGAAATCCCGCAACGGATCCATTTCATCCAGCAGGTCCGGCAGATCGACGAACGTCCTGTTCGGCGAGAGATAGGTTTCAATGATCAGGCGTCCCGCTTTCTCGGCCGCGTCGATCACCTCATCACTCGACATGATCTTCATGCGCGCGACCAGCGCGTAGAGATCGACAAGCTTGGAGATCTCGGATTTCTCATTGACCAGCGCATCCGCATAAAGCCGGGACGCTTCCTCGATGAAGCTCTTGTAGAGTTCCTGGCGCTGGGAAATGGCCCGCGAGGTACGGATCAGGCGGTCCTTGCGGCGCTCCCTGACCCAGGCCGTGATGGTGGTGGCCAGCGCACCGGAGGCCGACCCCGAGAAGCCGGCGAGCGCCGAGATATACATGACTTCCATTGCAGCCCCTCCGTTGCTGGCGCGCATGCCCTGTGCGGACGCTTGTTCGTGCTGACGAGGCTATTTTCGCGCAGCCGCGAGGCCTGCGCTGTGCGAGAACACCGAGCGGCAGCCGTCGCTGAGCTCGGACTTGTTCTGGCGCAGGCACAGCTCGACCCTGCCCGGGTCGGGAATGTAGGCACTGCACAGCCTGAACGCGTCGGGCGCGCAGGCCGCGCGCTGCTCCGGCGTCCCGCGATTCTCCTGCGCAGAACAGGTGGCTGCCCATACGGCTGCCGCCACTGCGACGACAACGTGGTACTTCGACATGATCTTCTCCTTATCCAGTTGTTCTCGCTCTCGACCTGACCACCGCCGCGCGAGCGCTGCCTCCTCGACAGAGGCAATTTAGTACCCGTGCGCCGGAATGTCCGAACCCGGCCTGGAATCTTTGGTCTTGACGCCCGGCTCGTTCGAGAGCATATGTAAACTACACGGTTTAGTTTACTAAGGACGCATCGAATGTCAACTCTGTTGTTTCTATCGCCAACGGAAAATCCTGCTCCGGGACTCGCGGCGGCCGGACTGAACCTCATGATTGGCTTGGCCCTGATCAGCATCAGCCTGGTGCTGTGCGCGTTGGTTGGCGTGCTAGCCTGCCTGCAGCCGATCGCCAGCGGCCAATCCATCCGAAACCTGATCGGGCGGAGGGCCGCGGCATGATTCCCGCCTTTCTCTTGGCCCAGGATATCGTGGTCAGCTGGGTGACGGCCTGGATGGCCCCGTTCGAGGCCACGTATGGCACGATCGAATCCGAGCGCGAGCGGCAAAGAACGACGGTGTCGAATGATCGCGAAGGCGGCTTGCGCATGAAGCCACAGCGCTTGCCAGCCTCGCCGAGCTCAATCCCGCGCTCCGAACGGGCTCTTCCCGCTCCGAATTCGAAAGAGATTTGCAAATCCTGGGGATCCGAAGGGGACCGCATCGTCTCCTGGCTACGGCGGCATCTGTCCTGGGCTCGCCAAGAGCCCGATCCGAGCAAGGAGTGAACGTCAATGCATTATCCTGCCGGTTTCTCGATGCGCGCCCACGAACAGCGCGATCCTGGCATTCCGCTGCGGAGCTACTTCCTCTCTGTCGGCGCAGTCCTGATCGGACTGCTGTTTGCCGCAAACTGGCTCCTGCCCTCCCCGCCGTCGAATTCGCGGATCGGCTCCGAGCCGAACCTTCCTAACATCCGGATCCACTCCGAGCTGAAGGGCCCTGAAGCCGTCGTGATCGACACGACCAGGGCGGTCCCGACGCAAGCGGCCGCAGCACAGATGGATGTCGCGGGGCCGCAAGCCCTGGTTTTGGATGCCCCTGCCGCACACGAAGCTGACGCGCCGCGCGAGAGCGGACGGCCCGCCTCGCTTGCGTCCGCCGAGCTTCGCGCAAGCTTCGCACAGCTGGTCGGCGCGCCGCCGAAGCGGGCGGGCGCGAGCGAATCGAAACAACGCGGACCGGCATCGCCCGGACGTGGAGGCCAATAGTGCGATGCCTTAAGGAAATACGGACAATGAAGACCGCTTTCTTCGCAGCAGCTCTCCTGTTGACGGCCGCCCTCGCTCCCGCAGGAGCCAGCGCCGACGTAAGTAAAATGAGCGCCCCCACTCATGAGCAAGACGAGACAGCGGTCGATAACGACACGCTCGACGTTCGCCGCCTGCTTGCGCAATTTCGAACAGCCGAGCTGTCGCTAAGCCAGGCAATGACGATTGCCGAAGATCTGCACAAGGGGTCAAGGACCGCGCGCGTCAGCTTCGAAGGCAGCGCGGGATACCGGGTCAGAACAGTGAGGAACGACGCGGTCTGGGACAACACCATCGATGCCGCAACTGGACGCGCAACGGGTGAAGAGACCGTCTCATCGCTCAATCAGCTCAGCGAGGAGGACCGGAGCAACATTCGGGCGCTGAGATTTGTCAAACAGGAGCTCTCGGACGCTGTCGCTGTTGCCGAGAGGGCTGCTGCCGGCAAGGCGATTGGCGGTGGGCTGATGATCGACGGCGGCAAGCTCAGTTTCGTGGTCGTCGTCGTGAGCGAAGACCAGCTCGAGCAGGTCATGCTCGAACCGCCACGCATTGCCCGCGCGGGCAAGCCGCATTGATCGGATCGCGTGGCGAGCGCCTCGATTCCGGACGCAGCCAAATCTGCGAGATTAAGATCCACCGAGCGCCGCTACCAACCGACGCGGGCGAGTCGCCAGCTAAGCAGCCATCTTGGTCCGGGCTGATTCAAGGCTGTCGCTCAGGCTCTGATCCGGACCGAGCATGGCGTTCGACCTTTGTTGGTCTAGGTGTGAATCGCACCTCGCCCGCATTGACCGGCAGCAGCCCGGATAGCGCGCAGAGAAAAGGTAGCGGTGCAAAGCTTGCGGTTTTAGGGCTGAATCAACGTAGCGCCTGTCTTGCTTGCTTCGTCGCTAGCTCCCGACTTTTCGACTCCGGGTGCTTTGGCGATCTCGGCTCCAAGTGAGTCGGCCAGCAAACGCACTCGGGCGACATCGGACCGCTGCCCCCAGCAAGATAAGAACGGCTGCTATTGCTGCGATCGTTCCTTTGGGGATTGACGTCCTCCACTAAGACAAGAAAATGCGCGGCTCGTTCTCAAACGGCATGAGCACGGGTTGCGACATGACCGTCGCTGCTGGTCGGCTTGGAGCCCGCTCCGCGCAACCGTTCGAACAGCCGGTCTGGCTCGCGCGGCGCAGCCTGGCCGCGCCAGGCGATGTGGGAATCCGGCCGCACAATCAGCAAAGCCTCGGCGAAACCGTAATTGGCCTTGGCCCGATCGACATCGAGCAACGTCAAGGGAACACCCGACCGCGCGGCCGCGCCGACCAGTGGCGCCGCATCGACGGTCGGATTGAAGCGGACCAGGGTGTAGGCGGGGCCGAGCGCATCAAGCAGCGAGCGGCCGTCGGACAGCCAGACATGCGGTGCGCGCGCGCCGGGCACGGTCGAGGCCGTGAAGCCGCCCATGCTGTAAGGTGGCGGCACCTCGCCGTCATAGGCGATGACCGGCGAGTGGTCGTAATAGTAGCCGAAGTTCAGGCCGGCACAGCAATATTGCTGGACATTGAGATCATAGGCTGCCCGACCAACCCTGTTGCGCACGGCATCGCCAATGGGACCATCGATCTCGACCTCGGCCGGCACGGCGCGACGCTGCCCCATGACCGCAAGCGCGTGGTTCATCGCGAAATGCGACACCTGCTCGGTGATCGGCTGGCGCTCGGCCTCGTAGGCGTCGAGCAGCGCAGGGTGCGCCCACCCGTGCAGCACGCCGGCGAGGATCCAGCAGAGGTCGACGGCATCGGCAATGCCGGCGTTCATGCCGTATCCGGCATAGGGGATCCAGAGATGCGCGGCATCGCCGCAAATGAAGGCGCGGCGATCGCGGAAGCGGTCGGCCACGAGGCGACGGCCGACCCAATCCTCCTTGCTGATGATCTCGTACTGGAAGGCATCATCCACGCCGAGAATGGTGCGCAGCGCCCAGTCGCGATCGACGCTGTCGAACTCGATTTCTTCGGGTGCGAGGTGATTGTGGATCAGCCAGTTGTCGCGACCGTCGATCGAGACGGTCGTGCCGCAACGGCGCGGATTGAGCGACATGGTCATCCAGGCCGGCTTCTGGGTGATCAGATCCTTCAGCGCCGGGGCACGGATGTAGGTGGACTGTACGCGCTGCACGACGTCGGTGCCGGAAAGGCGCGAGCCGATCAACTTGCGGACGATGGAGCGGCCGCCATCGCAGCCAATCAGATAGTCGGCGGCAATTGTGACGTCATGATTCGTCTCGAGATCTCGCGCTCGTGCGACCACACCCTCGGAGCCTTGCTCGAAATGCTCGACCTGCACCCGGGTGAGAATCCTGATCCCCGACCGGGCCGCGGCGGCGGCGAACAGGATCGGCTCGAGATAGATCTGGTTGATCCGGTGCGGCGGCTCGGGCGTCGGCCAGTCGGTATCCGGCCCGCCGGTCGCCGTGTAACGCTCGGCGCGGCAGGGAATCGGGATGCGCGTCAGCTCACGCCCGACGACGGCTGTACGATAGGCGCAATCGTTCGGGAAATCGGCGGGCAGCCCGCCCTCCCGGACCTCGCGGACGATGCCGAGGCGCCGGAACACCTCCATCGAGCGGGCGGAGACGTGATTGCATTTCACGTTCGGGGGTTCACCGGCGCGGCGAATCTCGGCGACGACCACGTCGATGCCGCGCGAGGCGAGATCCATGGCGGCGGTCAGTCCGACCGGGCCCGCGCCAACGATGAGGACCTGGGTTTGGATGCTTTTCATGTCATTTTCTCTGGCTTGTTCTTACGCCTGGCTCAGGCGCGCTCGGGCAGCAAAAGCGCGTCATGTTGTGTCTCCCCGCTCGGCGCGCGGCCACGACGCATGCTGAGGAGGGCAAGGCCAATGATCACCAGCGCCGAGCAAAGCTGCGGCGTCATTCGACGAATCGCGCAGTCCAGCGGCGGCGAACCATCGCGCCGGAATTATCTTGCACGTCCGCACTCTTTCGATTAGCCACAAAGTTCTGATTAGTTCACGAGGTTATCTTATGAATCCGACCATGCGGCAGCTCGAGGCGCTGGTCCTGGTCTATCGCCTGGGCAGCATCACGAAGGCGGCGGCCGAGCTGCGCGTAACGCAGTCGGCGATCAGCCTGCTGATCCGGCAGATCGAGGAGAACTTCCAGCTCAAGCTGTTCGATAGGACGACGCGCGCCCTGCACCCGACGGCCGCTTGCCGGGAAGCGATCCCCGCGGCGGAGCGGATCCTGTCGAGCGCGCGGGGACTGTCGCAGCATATGCGCGACCTGGTCGAGGTGAGGACGGGACGAATTGCAGTCGCAGTCTCCGCCGGCGTCGCCTCGGCCCTGCTCCCGCGCATCCTGGTCCGTTATCGGTCCCGCTATCCCGAGGTGAAGATCGATCTGTTCGATATCGCTCCGGACGAGCTGCTGCCCTTCGTCACCGCGAGCCACGCCGAGTTCGGCATCGGCAGCTTCGAGAACGATGGCACGTCGGAAGCGCGGATCGAAACGCTCATGCAAAGCCCGCTGTCGGCGATCGGTATCAAGGATGGCCGGTTCGAGAAGCGTCGGCGCTTGACGTGGGATGACCTCGCCGCCTGTGACTTGATCGCGATGCGCCGCGGAACACGGATCCGGACTCAGATCGACGAGGCATTGGCGCAGACGGGGCAGGCGCTGAAGCCGGCCCTCGAAGTCTCACTCATCACGACCGCCCTGGCATTGACCGCAGAAGGCGCCGGAATCAGCATTCTCCCGGCGCACATGCTGCCGAAGGCGCAGTTTCCAACCCTCGCAGCCGTTCCACTCAGTCAGCCGACCGTCAACCGGCATATCTCGCTCTTGAGCCGCGCCGACTTCGCGCTCTCGCCCGCTGCGGAGCGATTTGCGGAGATCGCCAGGCGCGTCCTGTCGACCAAATAACGGCGATGCAGTGTTCTGCAACGCAATCGACTCGCCGAGCCAAGTCGAGGGGCCATCGCCTTTCACGGCCAACTCAATTCGCGGAGCATACGAACGCCCCCACAACAAGCGAGGCTTGCTGATCCTTTGCTGAGTTCCGTTAAGCCTTCACCGATCCGGCAGTAAGACCGGCGACATAGTGCTCCACAAAGAACGAGTAGATGAGGGCGACCGGCAACGAGCCGAGCAAGGCAGCCGCCATCAGCTGGCCCCAGTAGAACACGTCACCCCGTATGAGTTCGGCGATCGCCCCTACTGGCACCGTGCGCACGTCGGTCTTGGTGAGAAAGATCAGGGCATAAAGAAATTCATTCTGCGACAGGGTGAAGGCAAAGATACCAGCCGAGATGAAACCAGGAATGCAGAGTGGCAGGACGACCCGTGTCATGGTCTGAAACCGGTTCGCGCCGTCGATCCTCGCGGCTTCCTCGAGCTCCCGCGGCACCGTCTTGAAGTAGCCGATCAACAGCCAGGCGCAGAACGGGATGAGCATGGTCGGGTAGGTGAGGATCAGCGAGGTCAGCGTGTTGGAAAGACCAAGGCTGTTGATGATGTCGGCGAGCGGGATGAACAGGAAGGGTTGCGGCACGAGATAGGTCGCCGCCACCGTTGCGGCGATCAGACCGGCGCCCGCAAAGCGCGTCCGAGCCAGAGGATAGGCCAGCATGATCCCGAGCACCAGAGAGATCGCGGTCGAGGCGACCGCAACCACGGTCGTGTTCCAAGTCCAGGTGAGGAAGCTGGTCTCGGTCAGGAGATCGACGTAGTGCTTGAGCGTCGGATGGTACACGACCAGCGGCATGATATGCGTGTTGTAGAGCTCGGCATTCGGCTTGAGCGAGGTCACCGCCATCCAGTAAAACGGCGCAAGCCCGGTCACCAGGAAGAAGCCGAGCGGCAACCACAGCCGCAACGCACGCCAACGCCATCCCCGGCGCTCGATCATTCGTGACTCCGCATGTAGGTCGTCAGGCCAATGATCAGGAGACCCAGGATCGGCAGCATCGCCAGCGCTACCGATGCGCCGCGACCGAGCTGGCCGCCGCTCATGGCGATATCGAATGCGTAGGTGGCAAACAGTTGCGTTGCATTCGCGGGCCCCCCATGGGTCAGGACATACACGAGCTGAAAGTCGGCGAAGGTGAAGATCACCGAGAATACGGTGACGATCAGGATCACGGGCTTCAGGAGCGGCAGCGTGATGTGCCAAAAGCGGGTCCAGCTGCCGGCGCCGTCGATCGCAGCGGCTTCATGCAGGTCCTGCGGGATCGTCTGCAGTCCCGCGAGAAGCGTAATGCCGTAGAACGGCAACCCACGCCAGGTGTTGATCATGATGATCGAGGCCATCGCCAGCGCTGGATTGCCGAGCCAGGACGGACCACGACTGGCGATCCCCATATGCACCAGCATCCAATTGACGACGCTGAACGCGGGATCGAGCATCCACATCCATGCCACCGTGCTCAACACCGTGGGCACGATGAACGGGAGCAAGAGCGCGGCGCGGACGAAGTTCTTCATGCGGAAGCTCTGATTAATGACCAAAGCGAGCGCCAACCCGCCGATCATTTTCAGCACCGTGGCAGCTCCCGTATAGATGAACGTATTCCGCGCCACCTGCCAGAAAACGGGATCGCGGGCATCCTCGATGAAGTTGCCGAGACCAACGAAGGTGCCGGCCTGGGCCACCGGCCGGTTCTCCAGACTAAGCCAGATACCGTAGACGAAGGGGTAGCCGACCAGCGCGAAGAGGAAGAGCAGCGGCAGCGCCATCATGAGCCAACTGAACACGGCTTCGCGGTCGAGCCATCGCGCGACTGCGTCGCGGAGCGCCAATGGCCGAGGGCCCGCGACCGGTTCCGATGTGATCGTTGCCATCAGGTCTGGCTATAGATCTGCTTGAGCTGGGCCACCGCGTTGGCGATGACCTCCTTGGTCGGGGCGCCTGCGCAAGCTTTGGCGAACATGTCGATCACCACATATTTTGCAATGACCTCGGATTGGGCGCGGCTGACCGGTGCCGGCCATCCCGGCAAATGAGCCGTCGCAAGCGCGTCCCGGAAGGGCAGATTGCGTGGCTCGACGTTCCACATCGGCGCCTCGTCATAGCCGTGCAGGAATGGCTGGTAATACGTATCGGCAGCCGCATACCAGGCTCCAAGCTGCTGCTTGTCGCAAAGCCAGCGCAAGAACGCTTTTGCCGCCTCGTGATCGGGCGTGTGGGTGAAGATGGAATGGCTCCAGGAGTTGAGCGTATGGAAGCGCCCTTTCGGGCCTTGCGGATTCTGTGCCTGCCCGGTGACCTTGGCGATGTCGGGGAAATCGCGCTTGGCGACCCACAGGATGCTCTCGGCATTGTTGGTGCAGGAGATCTGCTCGCTGAGCCAGGCCTTGTTGTTGTTGACGTCGGTCCAGCCAAGCACGTCCTCGAGCATGGTTTGCTGGAAGAATTTGCGGGCGAAGTCCACGGCGCGCGCGGTCTCGTCGGAATCGAGCACGATGGTCTTGCCGTCCGGCTCGACCTCGTGGCCGCCATACGACCACAGCAGCGGATAGAGCCAGCCATGATTGTCACCAAAGCCGTGACCGAGCTCGAAGCCGAACGGATGACCCTTGGCCTTGAGCTTCGTGCCAGCTTCCAAGAGCTCATCCCAGGTGTCCGGAAACTTGTCGAAGCCGACCTCGTTGAACCAGTCCATGCGCCAGTTCATCAGCTGTCCGACATTGCCGAAGGGAATGGCTTTCCACTTGCCGTTGACGACGCAGGCTTCCTTGGCTGGCTCGTACCAGCCGCCCTGCTGCGAGCCGACGCTCTCGGCGATATCGCTCACGTCGAGATATTTCTCGTCATACAGGAAGGGCCAGTTGAAGAAGTTGAGCGTAAGGTCAGCGCCGCTCCCGGTCTCCGCGATTGTCGTGACGCGCGTCTGCAGGCTGCCGACGCTCGCGAGCTCATAGCTGACCTTGACGCCGGTGAGCTTCTCGTAAGCCGGAGCGAGGGTATTCTGGAAATAGGCATCGAAGGTCTTGATGAAGGAGCTTTCGTGGATCAGGGTCAGGCTCTTGGTCGCGGCGTGGCTGCGCGGCACGCCAATGATCGAAGCCGCAGCCCCTGCGGCGGCTGCCTTCAAAACCTGGCGACGTGAAGTTGACGAGGCTCCTCCCGAAAGCACCATCACATCCTCCCAATCTGTCCACCATCCGGCGGGCCGACGCCCGGATCGCTCTTTTTTCTTGGATCCTTCAGCGCCTCGGCACAAAACTATACAGGTTCCGATTCCTTGGATTAGCCCCAAGTTTCTGATGCATTCATGAGATAAACTTATGAATCTCAGGCGGCGCTCACTCGTTTCCTTCCCAAAGAAATCGGCGGATCATCGGCAGCCCCGGGGAGTCGAAGGTGAGCTTGGTGGTCGATTGAACATAGGCCAGGACGAGGCGGAAGAGCTCGCTTGATGGCAGCGTCCGGCACAAGCCGGCTGCCGGCTCGACGATCCCGGCGGCCATCCCGGATCCGTATCCGAGCATGTAGCAGGGTCGTTCGATGTCAGTCGAACAAAGGATTTTGAGCCCTTCTCAACTATCGACGCTGCGCCGGCGAAAACCCGTCAGTCAGTGTCTGCAGGAAGGCGACGAGGGTGCCGGTAGCGGGGGTGGTTGGAAAATGAAGGCGGCGTAATCTCCAGCTTGACCAACAAGCGATTCCGACCGACGAGCTAGCCCAAGCGTCGTACTGAGAATTGTGCGTAAACAGTAGACCGCCAATGGAGCCGAACTGGCGCGCTACCCGGTCAAGAACGCCGTCCCAAAGCTCCGGTACGGCCGCAGCCTCATAGACCTGGTCGATCAGGTCTTCTGTCACCCGCAACATGTACGCTCGCGCCCCCTCAGACCCCAAACGGGATAACAACAGACATGTAACATGCGCAATACAATCAAGAGGATGCAGGTCGTCGCGCAGCCTTGATCTACCCGTAGATTACGGGGGGCGCGCTGCTGTCGTCAGTCCAACTGATTTCAATCCCAGCGCGAGTTGGCTGACGCATGCACTTTCGATGGTAGGCGTTCGCGCGGAAGAGTCTCAAGTGAACACAGGTGACGCGCCAACGAAGAAACTTCTGCTTTTGTGCTCAATCGCCGTTGCGATGATTTACATGCCGGATGCTCTTGGCTGCGAGGCTCTCGAGACGCGTCGGCCGCGGTCTAAATTTCGACGGACGTCGAATCGAGATCAAAGATCAAATACAACTGCGAATGTATGGTCGGTTGACTTCCCACAGTTCATCGAGAACGCTTCTAGCAGCGATTGCCGAATTCACGACTGGATCGATCAGTAGCGCTTGCAGGGCCAGTTCCTTTGAGGCATGCACCGCAGCTTCGACCGCAAGCTGCTGCACGCCAACCTGAATAGCCATCAGCTTGGCGATAGCGTCCGGCAATGGCCCGAGTGAGATCGGGTGAACACCCGCGTGGTCAGCCATGAGCGGGACTTCCACGGCGGCGCTCGCCGGCAGGTTTGGTATCACATGTTGGTTATAGACTACGCCGGACTCGATCAACCGTTGACGGTTGTGCAGGACGGACGAAATGATTTCCACCGCACGCTCGCCTGACGGCATCAGCCACCAGTCCGGAATCTCTGCCCGTCCCGAGAGCACGTCATCGATCAGCCGATCCAGTTTCGTCCGTTCGCCCTCGTCCCATCCGAAATTATAACCGCCTTCTCCAGCCTCCCAGCCGAAGGAAAGATACTCGCCGACATGACCGTCTCCGCAGCCAAGCCAATAACCAAAACTGCGAAACAGGTCGCGCGTCAGAGGCTCGACCTCGGGATCGTAGCCCTTTTCCTTCTCGCGCAGCAGCGGATAGAGATCGGCGCCAGTCTCCCGGTCGCGGATCTGCATCAGGCATTGAAAATGGTTGAGTCCCGCGCCCCACACGTCGACGCGCTCGTCTGGCAGTCCAAGTATCGAGGCGACGTGATGCCGGGCGATGAAGATGCCATGGCACAGGCCGACGCAACGCATCTTGCTGTATTGCCCTAGGGCCAGGATGATGGGGCTTTCCGGGTTTGAGAAGTTAATGAACAGCGCCTGCGGACAGCGCTTTTCAATCTCGCGCGCAAAATCGAATACAACGGGCAGCGTGCGAAGCGTGAAGAACAGGCCACCGGGACCGCCATTTTCGCCAAGGGTGTGGCGAATGCCGAATTTGCGGGGCACCTCGAAATCGAGTCTCCACAGCCGATTACGCTCAACGGCTGTGGAATGCACGACGAACTCAGCACCGTCGAGCGCTGTCCGCCAGTCGGTGGTGGACTCGATCTTCAATCCCGCACCCGATTTCTGATTTAGCAAACTGGCGACGCGTTCGGCGCGCTGCAGCCGCGCATGATTGCGGCCGACCAATACCAGTGTGCTATCGGCGAGATCGCGCGTTGAGACGAGATCGCGGAACATACTCAATCCGAATGCTGCGCTGCTCGCACCGAGAAACACGATTTTCGTAACTGCCGCCATGAGTCGTTTTTGTCATCGGCCCCATTGGACTGAGTTGATGGAGATCAAATACTCCCAACTCTTCGCGAGTCTGCGATTGGAATTGCTCCCGTCCCGCGCGAATGTCGCCGTAACGGCCTCAATTCGCTTTTTTCCAAAATGAAACACTTGCCGCCACGGGCGCCCACCGGCATCACCTGCCGTCGAGATTGGCCGCCTGCTGGAGCGTCGATGCCCGTTGCTCCACCGGCGCGGAGCCCGAGGCCGACGGCGTCGCTTCGCTCATTTCCTGTCTCCAAGGCGCGCCTTGGCATCAGCCGACATCTCGAGGCAGGTCTGAAGCTCGACGTAACTCGGCGTGCCGTCGACGCTCGTTTCCCGAATGCAGATAGTCTTGTCCGCCTTCGAGAACTGTGTCCAGGCTTGGGCCAATTGATCTCTCGCCTGCTGTTCGTCATTGACGCAGGACTCAAGGGTTTCCCCGATGCCCGATCCGCCCGCAATCTCGGCCTTGCAATTTGCTCGGATGTCGAATTTCGGAACGGCATCCGCAGCGGCGGCAAGCTCCGGGCTGAGCGCCGTCGCGGCGGCGATCACCAGGATGAGGATGGATGTACGCATCTCGGACCTCCACTTTCATTTGCGGCGACGCTCGATGTGAGGGGTTGAGGGAGATCAACCGGAGGAGAGCAAGCGGCAAAGCCAGATTAACTCCTCTTCCACGATTTGCTCGTTCACTGCTTGATCCTGCTCAAACCTGTTCCTGCGCGAGGCGGCAAGTTGAACCGCACGCACGGACGTGAAAACCGGCGGTAGAGGGAGACCATGACAGACGAAATCGGCCCCCGACACGGCCGCTCGCGTCCCGTGCCGAGGCCCACACACGGTAACGTCAGAGCGGAGGCGCTGCCGGGCCAAAAACCCAAGGCGAGCGAGGACGATTCCCGAGCGCCCGAGGCATTGCGCAGGATCTTGCGGTCGCCGAGCTATCGCGAGGCCGATCGGGATCTTGACTTCCTGCAAGGTGACGCGACGCGTGGGATCCGCTTGCAACTCGACTTTCTCAAAGCAGAAAGCGTGCTCGAGCAGCGACAGGTCGCCCATACCGTCGTGGTCTTCGGCAGCACACGCGTTCGCGAACCGAAAGCTGCCCAACGCGCGCTGGACTCGGCAGTCAAAGCGCTCATTGCGAACCCGAGTGACGCAGCCTTGCAGCGCCGCCTCGAGATCGCGCGGAGCATCGCGGAAAAAAGCCGGTACTACGAGATTGCACGCCAGTTCGGCCAAATTGTCGGCACGGCCGGCGAAAAAGCGATCGGAGGCCGTATCATGATCATGACCGGCGGGGGTCCGGGAATCATGGAGGCGGCCAACCGGGGCGCGCACGACGTCGGAGCGGAGTCCATCGGTCTCAATATCACGCTTCCCAACGAACAGTTTCCGAATCCATATGTGACGCCTGAGCTCTGCTTCAGCTTCCACTACTTCGCCATGCGGAAGCTGCATTTCCTGATGCGCGCCCGCGCGCTCGTGGCCTTTCCCGGTGGGTATGGCACCTTGGACGAGCTTTTCGAAGTGTTGTCCTTGGCGCAGACCCGCAAGATCGCGCCTGTGCCCGTGATATTGGTCGGCGAATCCTATTGGCGTCGTGCATTTGATCCCGACTTTTTGGTGGACGAAGGCGTCATCGACCCGGAAGATCGGGACCTCTTCTGGTTTGCCGAGTCGGCCGACGATGCCTGGCGGGACATTCTCTCCTGGTATGAGACGATTGGCCGGCCGCTTCTTCCCGTCGGAAGCGCCAACTGGACAGCGGCGGAAGTCCGTGGGCAGGGAGACTGACTGTGAAATTGTCCTTTCATGGCGCCGATCGAGCGGTGACAGGCTCCTGTCACCTGCTCGAATGCTTGGACCGGCGCATTCTCATCGATTGCGGCATGTTTCAGGGCAGCCGGGACTTGGCCGAAGAAAACGGCGCAGCCTTCGACTTCGATCCTGCGGCCATCGACTATGTCTTGCTGACCCACGCTCACTTGGATCATTGCGGCAGGCTTCCGCTTCTCGCCAAGCGCGGGTTTCGGGGCGAGGTGATCGCCACGTCAGCCACGCGCGAGCTCGCTCGCCTCGTCCTCATCGATGCGGCGCATCTGCAGGAAGAAGAGGCGCGGCGACAGGTGTATCATGGCAGAAGGCGTGGAGAAGACAGCACTCCGGCGCCGCTCTATACCATCCTCGACGCTCTGAACTGTCTCGACCGGTTCGGAAGGACGGCCGAATACGGGGAAACCGTTGAACTGGCGACTGGGCTTCGCGCGACTTTCTTCGATGCCGGCCATATTCTGGGTTCGGCAAGCATCCAAATCGAGGTGAGCGAAGGCGAGACACCCCGCTCGGTCCTTTTCTCCGGCGATATCGGCAGCACTGGGCGCCCGCTACTGCGCGCGCCCACACCACCCAGCCGCGCTGATTTCATCGTAATGGAGTCAACTTATGGGGACCGGCTTCACCGCTCTTTCGGCGACTCGACGGAGGAGCTCTACGAGGCCATCTCGAGCGCCTTCGCAAGAGGCGGCAACGTCGTCATTCCAACTTTCGCGCTCGAACGCGCACAGGAAATCCTCTACGTACTGCATCAAGGCGTGGAAGGCAGCAGGCTGCCACCGGCCGCGCAGGTTTTCCTCGATTCTCCGATGGCGATCTCGGCGACCGAGATCTTCCAGCGCCACCCCGAATGTCTCGATCCGGATGCGGTCCGTATGTTTCGTCAAGGCCGGGACCCGCTGCACGTCCACAATCTGCACATAGCACGTGAAACGGCCGATTCAATTGCCATCAACAGAATAACCGGCGGCGCGATCATTATGGCAGGTTCTGGCATGTGCACAGGAGGCAGGATCCGCCACCACCTGCGGCAGAACCTGTGGCGAAAGGAATCGGCAATCATCTTCGTCGGTTTTGCCGCTTTGGGCACTCTCGCGCGGCAAATCATCGACGGAGCCCACTATGTGCGACTCTTCGATGAGGATATTCCAGTCCGCAGCTCTATCCACACCATTAATGGATTTTCTGCTCACGCCGATCAACGGGAGCTGCTCGCCTGGCACGGCCACATTGCTGGGTGCGAGAGAACATTTCTTGTTCACGGAGAAGAACCGGCGATGAGGAAGCTCGCTGATCATCTGCAGCCCTGTCGAGTGGAGATGCCGCGATCGGGCGAGCGATTCGATCTATAGCCCTTGTTCAAGCCGCGGCGAGTCTATCTCCCTCGCCTGTGGCAGACGGGTCCGACAACCATCTTGAAAATGACGTCCCCCAATACGACCGCAGTTCTGCAAGTTTCATCATACAGGCGGTCTACTCACCGCGGCTAAAGCGCGCCCAGTATCATGTTGACCTGCCCATTGCCCCACAGCGGGAGGAGCAGCCTAAGAAAAGTATCTCCAGAGTTATCGGTCAGACGTAGAAGCGTCGGCGCCGCCGCCTCCAGCGTGGCGCTGGCCTGAGCACGCAGGAACGCGAATTCCGTCCCCGGTGGCAGTTCATCAAGGAACTTTCCTGTGGCCGATGAGACGGGCATAGCTGCATTCAAAAACTCGATCCGAAAGCGCTCCGGAGGGGCGAACACAGCCAATAGAAACACTCTCCCCGGCAACTCGGAGAGCTGCGGCAGGCGGACGTCGTCGCTGAATGGCAGGGCGTTCTGTCCTCGTCTCAAATCTTGCCAGAAGGCGAGCACAACTTGCAGCCTCGTTTCGAGGCGATCCGGGAGTTCAAAAGGATTTCGGCAGGACATCCTGAAAGATCCAGCGCGCGAGTGTGATATAGCAAATGAAACGATGCATCCGCCATCATCAGGCGTGTTGACCAAGATCAAGTTCCTGTCCGCCAATCGATCCTATTCTGTAAGTGACAATGCAAGACGGAGCCGCGCATGGCCCACAAGCAGGTCCTGTTTCATTCCGCAGCTCGCGAGAAGATTTTGCGCGGGGCATCACTTCTAGCCGACGCGGTGCGCGTGACGCTCGGGCCGAAATCCAAATCCGTGTTGATCCAGAAGAACTGGGGCGCACCGATCGTTTGCAACGACGGCGTGACCATCGCCAAGGAATTCGACCTCAAGGATCCCGAGGAAAATCTCGGCGCTCAGGTGCTGCGTCAGGCCGCCGAAAAGACCGGTGACGTCGTCGGTGACGGCACCAGTACGTCGACTATCCTTGCCCACGCCATTTTGGCTGATGGCGTCAGGAACGTGGTAGCGGGTGCCAGCGCGATCGATCTGAAGCGCGGTCTTGATCGTGCCGTTCGCGCAGCGATCGGTGCGCTGCACGCCATGTCACGACCTGTGAAGACGAAGGCCGAAAAAGCGCAGGTCGCGACTATTTCTGCCCATAACGATGCCTCTATTGGTCTATTGGTCGCGGACGCCCTTGAGAAGGTCGGCGCCGAAGGTGTGATATCGGTCGAGGAGTCCAAGACAACCGAGACCTCGCTTGACCTTGTCGAAGGCATGAAATTCGACCGGGGCTTTCTGTCACCCTATTTCGTGACCGATGCGGACCGGATGGAGGCCGTGCTTGAGGACCCCTTCATCCTACTGTGCGACCAGAAGGTTAACGCCCTCCGAGACCTCGTCCCGCTGCTGGAACAGGTGGCAAAAGCGGGACGACCGTTGCTGATCATCGCCGAAGACATCGAGGGCGAGGCGCTTGCCACCTTGATCGTCAATCAGCTCCGCGGCGTGCTCAAGGCTTGCGCGGTCAAGGCACCGGGCTTCGGCGACCGCCGCAAAGCCACACTCGAGGACATCGCTGTCCTGACCGGCGCCCAAGTCATCTCCAGCGACCTGGGCCTGAAGCTCGAAAGCGCAACTTTGCAGCAACTCGGCCGCGCCGCGCGCGTCGTTGCCGATAAGGAGAATACGACTCTGATCGGCAGCAAGGGCCAACGGGCCCAGATCGATGCGAGGCTGCAGCAGATCCGGCACGAAATTGAAAAGACCACCAGCCAATACGACAAGGAAAAGCTCGAAGAACGCCTCGCCAAGCTGTCGGGTGGGATCGCCGTCATCCGGGTCGGCGCGCCCACCGAGGCTGAAATGAAGGCAAAGAAGGAAGCGCTCGACGACGCCATCAGCTCGACGAAGGCCGCGGTCGCGGAAGGAATCGTGCCGGGCGGCGGATTAGCGCTGCTCAGATGTATCGACGCCATGAGCAAGGAAGAGAATGCTTGCGAGGGCGATGAGAGGACGGGTGTTCAGATCCTGAAACGGGCGCTCGAGGCGCCTGCCCGGCAGATCGCGGAAAATTCGGCCACTGACGGGGGCGTCGTCGTCTCGCGCATGATAGGTGGTCAGGGCAATTTCGGATTCGACGCTGCGCGCAAGGAATATGTCGACCTTGTCGAAGCCGGCATCGTCGACCCCGCAAAAGTCGTCAGGACCGCACTCGAGAACGCAGTATCCGTCGCCAGCGTGCTTCTGCTTACCGAAGCCACGATGACAGAAATACCTGAGCCGAAGCGCGAACGGCTGCCCGAACCCGAGATGGGGATGTGACATCGAGCAGATACAAACAGATGGCCAGCGAAACGATCAAAGCCCTTCTTATGATCGGCCTGTTTTGCGGTCTGCAGGTGGCCCTACACGTTCCGCGGTTCATCAATGCGCAGACGATCAGGCGCCGGCGTCGAGGGATGATCTGGCACTGGCCTCATTGGCCTATGCATGCGCCGGTCAGCCACGCCACGGTCTCAGTTCGACCAATGGCAGGCGTTGAACGTCTGGCGTCGCGATATTGAACTATCAGTCGTCCGAGGGAGGCTCGCATGAAAGCGCGAGATATCATGGTTTCTCCAGTCATAACCGTTCGCGAGAACGAGACTGTCCGCGAACTTGCCAAACTGCTGGTGAGCCATCGCATCAGCGCCGCTCCGGTGGTTGACAACTCCGGGAAGCTCGTCGGCATTGTCACCGAAGGCGATATGTTGCGGCGCTCCGAGGTGGGCACCGAGCGACCCTATTCATGGTGGATGTCGTTCTTCCTCGGCGAGCACGCAATCGCGGCGGATTACGTCAAATCGCATGCGACAAAGATAAAGGACATCATGACAAGGGAGCTACAAACCGCCTCTCCAGACACGCCTCTGATCGAGATTGCAGACATTTTCGAAGAGAAGCACATCAAGCGCGTACCCATCGTGAGCAAGGGCGGCGACCTCGTCGGCCTCGTCAGCCGAGCCAATATCATTCAGGCCATCGCAAGCGCCAGACCCAAGCTCGAAGTCAACCTGCCCGATGCCCAAATTCGCGCCAAGCTGCTAGATGAGCTGAAGCGTCAGCGCTGGACGCATGTCCATCGGCTGAACGTGACCGTCACGAACGGCATCGTCGACCTCTGGGGCTTTGTCGAGTCCGACAAGGAGCGTCAAGGCGTCAGGATTGCCGCCGAGGCGATTCCCGGTGTAACCGCTGTCAACGACCACTTGGTGCGCGAGGACCCTTTCGTCTATTGAACGGATAACAAAGCCATCAACGGATTGGTCGCGCCACTATCGCCCGGCGTCGACTGTTGATTCAAGTCAACACGCTCGGTGCGGCGACCACGACTATGCATGCGGTATTGAGGGGATCGTGCCATGATAAAGGACATTCTGGTTCACATTCCGACGGAACGAGCGATCAAGCCGGTCGTTGATGCGGCGATTTCTCTGGGTACCGCATTTGGCGCCCACGTGGACGCGCTGGCCGCTGGCTACATTCCAACGAGCACTGCTTACGTGGCGGACGGCGGGGCTGCGGCTGCGGTTGCAGCGGTCTTCGAGATTGAGCAGCGGCGCGCCAAGGAGCGCAGCGCAGCAGCACTAGCGATCTTCGAGACGGAGGCCCGCAACGCAGGCATCTCCTATCAATGCCGCTCGATCGAGGACCTACCGGGCGAAGCGGCCTCCACGCTCGGCGATGCCGCCAAGCTCTATGAGCTAACAGTGGTACTACAGCCAGATGTCGCGTCAAATTCCTTCGACAATATGGCGGCTACCGAAATCTTGCTTCAGGCGGGAGGCCCTGTGCTGTTCGTGCCCCATATCTTTCACGGCCGCTTCAGGCCCAAGCGCGTCGGCATCTGTTGGGATGGAAGCCGCCTTGCCGCGCGTGCCATCAAGGATGCCCGGCAGTTTTTGTCGAACGCGGATGCAGTGCTCACGATCTCGATCAACGAAGCGCAGCTGGTACCAGCGGAAGCATCTGCGCAAAAATTAGCCGAACATATGGGGCGGATCGGAATAGAAACGACACTCATCGAGATGACGGCGGAGCATTCCGATATCCAGCCATCCATCCTGTCTCTGGCCGCTGACGAAAGCCTCGACATGCTGGTGATGGGGGCTTACGGGCATTCCCGTCTGAAAGAGGGAATACTTGGTGGCGTCACCCGGGAGATGTTGAAGACGATGACGGTGCCAGTCCTGATGTCCCATTGAAGCAGAGCATCGAGCCATTCCTTCGAAGCGGGTTCGGTACGTCCTGTTGATGAACGGCGCAGTCGCTGTGGCTGCTCACATCGCCGTTGGCCGGCGCTGGCTGAGGGCCGGGCCGCCTGTACTCGTCCGGCGGCCGCAAACCGAGGTCCACGCGTGATGGACACCAAAGCACAGGATCAACTCCTCTCCACTCTGGAGCAGCGGCTCGGAAAGTTGCATGCCCGCCAGCGGCTGGGCATCGAGGCCGACCACGAAGCGCAGATTTTCGGCCAAGGCCTCAATTTCTTTCATATCGAGAACTGGTACTCGGTTCACTCCGTCATCCGGACCACGTTGAAGCTCTGCGGTCTGTACTGGCGTGGTCGCAGGAATGCCGAGCACATCGTGTTGAGGACCAACGACGTCCGAAGTGCCCGACTGCCACCTCTGTTTGATGGATTCACCATCCTTCACATCAGCGATACCCACGTCGACATGAACCAGCGGGGCATGCTGCGGCTCGCTCAGCTTGTTGAAGGACTGCAATACGACGCCTGCGTATTGACGGGCGATTTTCGTGGAAAGACCTTCGGTTCTCATGACGCCGCCCTGAAGGGCATGGCAAAGCTCATGGGCCACCTGAGGAAACCGATCTTCGGCGTGCTGGGCAATCACGACACGATTCGGATGCTCCCCGGCCTCGAAGCCATGGGCATCCGCATGCTGCAGAACGAGTGTGAGGTCATTCGACGCGGCGATCAGTCGATCTACCTCGCGGGCATCGATGACGCCCACTATTTCAAGGTCGACAATATCGAAAAGGCTGCCTCGCCCATCCCAGATGGGGCGTTTGCGATCCTGCTGTCGCACACGCCGGAAGTCTATCGTCAGGCGGCCCATGCAGGTTTTGATCTGCTCTTGAGCGGCCACACGCATGGCGGACAGATCTGCCTTCCCGGGCAGATACCCCTCACGCTGGATTCGGTGTTGCCACGGCGCCTGGGTGCCGGCGCCTGGCAGTACGGCAAAATGCTCGGCTACACGTCGGTTGGTGCCGGATCGAGCGTCGTTGCGGTCCGCTACAATTGCCCGCCGGAGATCACCCTGCACCGTCTCGGCAGGCCCTGAGACTCAGTACGGCTGATCGCGAATCCGCAGCGAGTACAGAAAGCGCGAGACGATGAGCTCCCCAACGAAAAACAGCCAGACCGCAATCCCCACGTCCGAGAGGGTCAGCGACAGCTCTTTTTGACAGACCAGAAGGGGGAGCAGGGATTCGGGAATCTGGTCCAGCCCGGTCGCCCGGGTGCTGGGTGGAAAGCCCAATCGCCGCTTGACGAAGCTGGAGAAGAGATCGCCAAGCATGGCAAACACAGCTACGAGGCCTCCGACCTGCACGCTCGATCCGAGCAGGGGTGCGAGGCCAGCAGTGACGGCCAGTGAAGACACTATACCGCGAATGGTCTTGGAATTGCCAAACAGCGACCGTCCGTCAGGGAAGTGCACGCCGGCATCCAACGGAAACGCCCAGCGCCGGCCCAGCAGCTTCTTGACGATAACAGGGGTCCCGTTCGCAAGCGTTAACAGGCACAGCGCCTGAAAGATCGAGAAGACCTGCATATCGGGCCGTTTTTCAAACGATCATTTGCTATTGCTTATGCCACCTTCAGTCGCGCTCGCTTGATGCACGTCAATTCACGGCTTGCCCGCCGGGCGCAATCTGCGTTTGTTTTCTCATGGATGGAGCGGACGATGACTGCGACCAATGTCACGACTCTCGATCACACAATCCAGGAGACCAATCTCTGGCTCAAGACGGTCGAGGAGGAACTGCAACTCGATAATCGTCAGCAGGCCTACAACGCGCTGCGGGCGGTGCTGCATGCCTTGCGCGATCGCGTGCCGCCGGAAGTCGCGATCAAGCTGGGCGCTCAGCTGCCGATCCTCGTGCGCGGCATCTATTACGAGAACTGGCATGCGGCGGGAACGCCGACAAGAGAGCGTCATGCGCAGGAATTTGCCCATCATGTGGGGGCGGAGTTGTCCCCGCAATTCCCGGTGGATCCCTTGACCGTTATCCGGGGGGTGTTCGAGGTTCTCTGGGAAAAGCTCGATCCCGGCGAGTTTGAAAAGGTGATGCAGCATCTGCCAGCCCCGCTACGCGAACTCAAATCCTGGAACTAGCCGGTCTGCTCGAAGGCGCGCGGAGCCATGATCCACCCGCACTCAGTCACATCGTCCGATGTTGTCGTCCCGCCGCATGGTTTGGCGGGCACCTTGAGCGTCGTTAAGAACTCGAACGGATTGATCGTCTTCGCACACGGCAGCGGCTCAAGCCATCTCAGCCCGCGGAATCTTGCCGTGGCAAAAGCCCTGAACGACCGCAACTTCGCGACGTTCCTGTTCGATCTGCTGACCCAGGAAGAAGA
>DASREP010000065.1:0-5904 GCA_035652015.1 Bradyrhizobium sp.
CGGAACGGCGAACAGCATCGCCTTCGTCTCCGGCAACTTCAACCTCGTCCATCCCGGACATCTACGGCTCCTGAAGTTTGCCGCCGAGCAGGCCGATCTTCTCGTCGTCGGCGTGAATGCCGACGGTGCGCCCGGCGTCACCGTGCCCCAGCAGGTCCGCGTCGACAGCGTCTGCTCCATCAGCATGGTCGACTATGTCGTGGCGCTGAACGTGCCGGCCGCGTCCTTCATCGCCTCGCTGAAGCCCAACGTCGTGGTCAAGGGCAAGGAGTTCGAGGATCGGCAGAACCCGGAACAGGCCGCGGTCGACGCCTATGGCGGCCGGCTGGTGTTTTCATCCGGCGAGCTGCGCTTTGCCTCGCTCTCGCTGGTTGAGCGCGATTATACCGATGCGAATATCTCGGCAGTAACCAAGCCCAAGGATTTTCCGAGCCGGCACGCCTTCCAGATCGCGCAGCTCAAATCCATCCTGGCGAAAATGGCAGGCATGCGCGTGCTCGTCGTCGGCGATCTCATCATCGATGAA
Organism: Bradyrhizobium sp.; assembly: GCA_035652015.1. Lineage (GTDB taxonomy): Bacteria > Pseudomonadota > Alphaproteobacteria > Rhizobiales > Xanthobacteraceae > Bradyrhizobium. The sequence goes on from DASREP010000065.1 coordinate 527, forward strand.
TATGTCACCTGCGATGCGGTCGGCATGTCGCAGGAGGATCCGACCATCGTGGTGACGCCGATCGTGACCAAGACGTTCGTCGGCGGCGCCGGTGGCGTGGCCGCCCATGCCCGCGGCCTCGGCGCGGAGGTGCGTTACTGCACGGTCGTCGGCGAGGACGAGTTCGCGAGCTTCGCGCTGGAGACCATGGAGGAACAGGGCGTGCGCTGCGACTATTTCGCGGACGCCACCCGCCCCACGACGCGCAAACAGCGCTTCCGCGCCCTCAATAAGACGCTGCTCCGTGTCAACCATCTCCGCCACCACCCGCCGAGCCCGGATATCCAGGCGAGGATGCTGCGCGCGGTCGAAGATGCGTTGCCGGATTGCGATCTCCTGCTGTTCTCCTGCTTCAACTATGGCTGCCTGCCGCAGGACCTGGTCGATGCCATCGCCGATCGCGCGCGGGACAAGGGCGTGATGATGGCGGCCGACAGCCAGGTCTCCTCGCAGACCGGCGACGTCTCGCGGTTCCGCGCCATGACGCTGTTGACGCCGACCGAGCGCGAGGCGCGGGTCGCGCTCAACGATTTCACCTCCGGCCTCGCGGTCATCAGCGAGCGGTTGATCAGGAAGGCGCGCACACAGAATCTTGTCGTCACGCTGGGCGCCGAGGGCGTGCTGGTCAACGCGATGATCGACGGCAAGCAGCAGGCCGACCGCCTCCCGGCCTTCAACCCCTCGCCGAAGGACGTCTCCGGCGCCGGCGACAGCCTGTTCATGGCCTCGTCGATGGCGCTGCGGGCGGGCGCGGACATCTGGCAGGCCGCCTATCTCGGTTCGCTCGCAGCCGCGCTGCAGGTTTCCCGCGTCGGCAATCTGCCGCTGACCACGCGCGAGTTCATCACCGAGATCGACGATCGCAGATACAGCGACGAGTGATGGGACGGTCGATGCGCGCATTGCTTCTTGCTGCGGGAATCGGAAGCCGGCTGCGGCCGCTGACCGACACCACGCCGAAATGCCTGGTGCCGATCCATGGCCGTCCGCTGCTCGATTACTGGCTGGACCTCGTGTTCGAAGCCGGCATCGAGCGCGCCCTGGTCAACACTCATTGGCTGTCCGAGCAGGTCGAGGCGCACATCGCGGCGTCGCCATGGCGCTCCCGCATCGACCTCGTCCACGAGGATGAGCTGCGCGGCACCGGCGGCACGATCCTCGCCAACCGCGCCTGGTTCCAGGACAGCGCCTTCATGGTCGCGCATGCCGACAACCTCACCGATTTCGATGTGCTGCGATTGATCGACGCGCACGGCAAGCGTCCCGCTGGCCATGTCATGACCATGCTCGGCTTCCGCACCGATGATCCCTCCTCCTGCGGCATTCTCGAGCTCGACCAGCGCGGCACCGTGCTGGCGTTCCATGAGAAGGTTGCAAACCCGCCAGGCAACCTGGCCAACGGCGCGGTCTATATTTTCGAGCCCGACGTCATCACCGACATCGCAAGGCTCGGCAAAGAGATCGTCGACCTCTCGACCGAGATCATCCCGAACTATCTCGGCCGCATTCTCTGCGTTGAAACGCATGGCTATCACCGCGATATCGGCAATCCGGCGAGCCTGTTGCGCGCGCATATCGAATTTCCGCTGGGCTCCCGCAAAGACCGGGAGCGCGAGCGAGCAGAAGCTCGCGCCGAACCTCGTACAGAATCCCTGGGGGCTGTGAGACGATGAAGATCTTCGTGACGGGTGCGTGCGGCTACAAGGGCAGCGTTCTCGTGCCCAAGCTCTTGCGCGCGGGCCACCGGGTGGTAGCCTTCGATGCCATGTGGTTCGGCAATTTCCTCGATCCGCATCCCGATCTCACCGTCGTCAAGGGCGACGTACGTCATACGGATGAGATCGATCTTTCAGGCGTGGATTCCATCATCCATCTGTCCAGCGTCGCCAATGATCCCTGCGGCGACCTCGATCCCAAGCTGACCTGGGAGATCTCGTGCCTCGCGACCATGCAGCTTGCCGACCGCGCCAAGCGGCACGGCATCAAGCGTTTCATCTACGCCTCCTCCGGCAGCGTCTATGGCGTCAAGGAGGAAGCGCAGGTGACCGAGGACCTCGAGCTCTTGCCGATCTCCGAGTACAACAAGACCAAGATGTGCGGCGAGCGGATCGTGCTGTCCTACAAGGACGACATGGTCGTGCAGATCGTCCGTCCCGCCACCGTCTGCGGCTACTCGCCCCGGCAACGTCTTGATGTCTCCGTCAACATGCTGACCATGCAGGCGCTGATGAACGGCCGCATCACCGTGTTCGGCGGCGACCAGACCCGCCCGAACATCCATATCGACGACATCACCGATCTTTATCTGTTCCTGCTCGATCATCCCGAGCACACCGGCCTCTACAATGCCGGCTTCGAGAACATCTCGATTCTCGACATTGCCAGGATGGTTACAAAATACGTCCCGGCCGAGATCGTGGTGACGCCGTCCAACGATCCGCGCAGCTACCGCATCAATTCCGATCGCCTGCTCGCCACCGGCTTCCGGCCGAAGAAGACGGTCGAGGACGCGATCAAGGAGCTGATCGGGATGCATTCGCAAGGGCAGCTCAGGAATGAGGACCGCTGGTACAATCTGAAATGGATGGAGAAGGAGGTCGTGGCATGAACGCGCCGGTCTTCGCACCTCCCTCCAGGCTGTTCAGCGACTATACCAAGCGGCTGTCTGCGGCTCTCGAAGGCTTCGACTGGACCCCGGTCGAGCGCCTCGCCTACGACCTGCTCGACTGCTGGCAGACCGGCCGGCAAGTGTTCTTCTGCGGCAATGGCGGCAGCGGCGGCAATGCCAACCATCTCGCCAACGACTTCCTCTATGCCTTCACCAAGACGCCGGGCTCGGGAGTGCGGGTGCATTCGCTTGCTGCCAATCCCTCGGTCATCACATGTCTTGCCAATGACGAAGGCTATGACCAGGTGTTCTCGCTGCAGCTTGCCGTGCTGGCGCGCCCGCGCGACATCCTGATCGCCTTTTCCGGCTCGGGAAACTCGCCGAACATTGTGCGCGCGCTGCAGGAAGCAAAGTTCAGGGGCATGACGAGCTATGCCGTGCTCGGCTTTTCCGGTGGCGAGGCCAAGGCGCTCTGTGACGTGCCGATCCATCTTGCGATCGACGACATGCAGATTGCCGAGGATGCCCAGGTGATTATCGGCCACATGCTGATGCAATGGCTGCAGTCGCAGCGCGGCGAGGAGGTCTCGCTGCAGGGCCCGGGCTAGGGGCACATCATGAGCGGCAACCCAAAATTCCTGATCCTCGGCTCCAACTCATTTTCGGGCGCGACCTTTGCCGACCATCTCGCGGCCAGGGGCTACGACGTGCTGGCGACCAGCCGCTCCGACGAGCCGCATGAGGCACTGCTTCCCTACAAATGGCAGAAGCGCCCCGGCATGGTACGCTTTATGAGGATCGACCTCAACTCCGATCTCGACACGCTGAAGACGCTGCTTCAGCGCGAACGGCCGACCCATGTGGTCAATTTCGCCGCGCAAAGCATGGTCGGCGAGAGCTGGCTTCATCCCGACCACTGGATGATGACCAATGTCGTCTCCACGGTGCGGCTGCACGAGCTACTGCGCAGTTACGACGGGCTCGAACGCTACGTCCACGTGACGACGCCCGAGGTCTACGGCTCGACCGAGGGCTGGGTGCGCGAGGACGCGCCGTTCAATCCGTCGACGCCCTATGCGGTCTCGCGCGCGGCTTGCGATATGAGCCTGCGCACGTATTTTGCCAATTACGGCTTCCCCGTCGTCTTCACCCGCGCCGCCAATGTCTACGGCCCCGGCCAGCAGCTCTACCGTATCGTGCCGCGCACAATTCTAGCCGCAATCGGCGGGGAGAGGCTCCGGCTCGACGGCGGCGGCAAGTCGGTGCGAGTCTTCATCCACATGACCGATGTGTCCGATGCGACGCTGAAGATCGCGCAGAGCGGACAGCCCGGCGAGGCCTATCACATCTCCGGCTATGAGCTGGTCTCGATCCGCGCGCTGGTCGAAATGATCCTGGAGCGCCTGGGTAAATCATTCGACGACTGCGTCGAGATAGGCCCCGAACGGCCCGGCAAGGACACCGCCTATACGCTGGACAGTTTCAAGCTCCGCTCCGAGCTCGGCTGGCGCGACACCATCTCGCTGCGACAGGGCATCGACGATGTCGTCGCCTGGGCCGTACGCTTTCGCGACGCCATTCCAGAATTGCCGACGAAGTACCAACACAAGCCGTAACGCATCGCGCCTTTCGCAGAGCGCGCGCAACTGGAGAGCATGATGAACGTTGCAGTCCGCAACACCGCTCCGCCAATCGACGCCGCGGCCCTCAAGGCCCAGGCGGCGCTGTTGCGCGGCAAAGTGATCGAGATGTCGCATGCCGCACAGGCCGCCCATCTCGCCTCCTCGCTGTCCTGCGCGGATATCGTCACCGCCGCCTATTGGCACGTGCTCAACGTCGACCCCGCCAAGCCGAAGGATCCGCTGCGCGACCGCTTCATCCTGTCCAAGGGACATGCGGCCGCCGCGCTTTATGCGACGCTCGCGATGAAGGGCTACTTCCCGCTCAAAGAGCTCGACACCTATTGCCAGGATGGCGGACGGCTTGCCGAGCATCCGCCCGCCAATCTCCTCCCGGGCGTCGAGGCCGCCACCGGCTCGCTCGGCCACGGGCTGCCGCTCGGCTGCGGCATGGCGCTTTCGGGGCGCATCAAGGGCGAGCGCTTTCGCGTGTTCGCCCTGCTCTCGGACGGCGAGAACAATGAGGGCTCGGTGTGGGAGGCAGCGATGTTCGCCGCCGCGCAGAAGCTGGAGAATGTCTGCGTCATCGTGGACTACAACAAATGGCAGGCGACCGGCCGTTCCAACGAGACGCTGATGCTGGCCCCCTTGCGCGAGAAATGGACCGCGTTCGGCTGGGATGCCCATGAGATCGACGGTCATGACGTGGCTGCGCTGGCGGCCGCCATGCAGCGCATTCCCAATGGCAGCGGCAAGCCGGTTGCACTGGTCGCGCATACGGTGAAGGGCAAGGGCGTGTCGTTCATGGAGGACGACAACAACTGGCACTACCGCGCGCCGACGGCCGATGAAGTCGTCAAAGCGAAGAAGGAGCTTGGCCTGATATGAGAAACGCCTTCGCCGACGAGCTGACAAAACTCGGCAACGAGGATGCCCGCGTCGTCATGCTGTCGGGCGACATCGGCAACCGCCTGTTCGACAAGTTCAAGGACAAGCACCCCGGCCGCTTCTTCAACTGCGGCGTGGCGGAGGCCAATATGATGGGGGTTGCCGCCGGCATGGCCATGAACGGGCTGCGGCCGGTCGCCTACACCATCACGCCGTTTGTGACC
>DASREP010000066.1:0-230732 GCA_035652015.1 Bradyrhizobium sp.
TACGGGCCGGCCTTGACTTGACCTGCGCGCGCCATCGTCACAGCTCCATGGTCGGGACGAAGAGCTGGCGCACAATCGAACAAAGAGCTGACAACCTCCTTGACATCCTCAATCCCCATGTGAGCAATCCAGGGCCACGCAAACGACTCTGGATTGCTTCGTCGCTTTGCTCCTCGCAATGACGCGCGCTGGAACCAGCTCGTCAGCTCGCCACGCCACGGCGCTGCTCCAGCCGCGCCTCACAAATGGATCACCCCGCGGCGCGCAGCGTGGGCGACGGCGTCGGTTCGGCCGGTGGCGTCGAGCTTGTCAAGGATGGAGCCGACGTGGAACTTGGCGGTGTGGACGGAGATGCCGAGCTGGCGCGCGATGGTCTTGTTGGAGGCGCCTTCGGCCAGCAGCGTCAGCACGTCGAGCTCCCGCGGGGTGAGCTCGACCTCGGCCAGGTCACGCGCCGGGGCCGGATCGCGCGAGACCATCGCGACCTTGGCCGCTTCGCCGGGCGCCGCCAGGCGCAAGCCGCCGACGCCGCCGAGCAGCGAAACCAGCCGGTCGGCCAATTCAGGATCGTCGATCTCCACGGAGATGACGATGGGTGATGACGTTGCTTCGCTCACGCCTCCGGCCTCTCACCGACGACAAGCTTGACATTGACCGGCGCGCCGGCGCGCTGCATGGCGAGATCGATCGTCGATCCGACACTGTCCGGTCCGAGCGAGCGGATGAGCGCACGCACGCCGGCGATCTTCTCGTTGTTGATGCCGACGATCACGTCGCCTTGCCGCACGCCGGCATTGGCCGCCGGCCCCTGCTTGTCGACGCTCATCACCATGGCGCCGACGCCATCGTCAAGCCTGACCGGTTGCAGGCCGACCCCGAGATAGCCGCGCGCAATCCGCCCATGGGTCTCGAGCCTGGCCGCGACCCGCTGGATGGTGGCGGCGGGAATGGTCAGCACGCGCCGCGGGCCGCGCACGGCCATGCCGAAGGCCTGGCCGGACGCATCGAGCGCCAGGGCGCCTTCATGGCTGTGGCGCAGGCGCACGTCGAGCTCGATGCGCGCATCGATGTCGCCGCCGCGCAGGCTCCGCCAGCGCTCGCCGGCCAGCGAGATCATCCCGAGCGAGGCAGTGGGAACGCCGCCTTCGGCAGCGACCACCACGGCAAGCGAGCCGAGCGGTGGCACGATTTGAGTCAGCGCGACCGGCGCGATGTTCTTCGCCTCGCTGCGCAACAGAGCGATATCGGTGGTGTGGTCGCGTCCCGCGATGGTGGCGGCATGCTCGGTCCCGTCGGCGAGCCGGATCGTGACCTCGCCTTCTTCGGCGAGGGCCTCATCAGCCGTGATCACTAGGCCCGGCTTCCAGACAAAGCCCGATGCGCGTGAGCGATGGGAATGGACGGATACGATGGCCGGCGCGGTGCGTGCCACGATGTCGGCAAAGGACGACGAGACTGCGGCAAGAGGGCTGGTGCTGGAATTGGTCATGGGGAAGCTCCCGTTGGTTTCCTCCAATCTGGGAGCTGTGCGGAGCCAAGGGAACTAGCCGGGTGGGCAGGAATGAGGATTCCGCACCTTAGGGATTTTGGGGGGATCGACTGAAGCGATGCCTGGAGCGGGGAACGCTGTCTTCGTCAAGCTAAGCGCGAGGCCCGGTCTACCCGAAAGATCGGGCCAAGAGCCCGGGCCTCGCAACTTTCCCCCGCCCGACGTGAGCCGATGCATGTTGATACGAGGGAATCGCTGCGTGGCCTAGACCGGGAGATTACGGAACGCACCGTCAGCTTTCGCCATGACGGCCCGCCCATGCTTTGCACCGTCTCTCTTCGAGATCGCCGCGTCAGCCGCGCGCGCGGCGTTGATCATTGCAGCGTCTGTCGTCGTCATGCCCATCGCGGCCTCGAACGCGCGCCTTGCCTCGTCGAACAACGCGCCGCCAACCCCATCGGGAGATCTCGGACAAGATCGGCATTCAGCCGGCACTAACCACAATCCGGCTTGCCCGCGTTCTGATCGCTCGATTAGTGCGCCAGTTCACACATGAAAAACCGAACATGACGTAATCATGACAGGCAATTGCGATGGAGGGTCATCCCCATGCTTGCCGAAAAGTTTTTTCTGATTCTGGAAACGGCCATTAGCCATCTTGCCGATCCGCAAACGGCGACATATCCGGACGGCAGCCCGAAGGTCTCGAGCAGGGCTCGGTTCATTCCAATCAAATTGCCGAAGCTTGGATAGGCCAATACGGCGCCTCGCGTGCAATGAGGGCGGCGTCAGATCTCGGTCTGGCTGCCCAACTCGATGACGCGGTTCGGCGGAATCCGGAAGAAGTCGGTGGCGGCGAGCGCATTGCGATGCATGATCTCGAAAATCCGGCAGCGGAAGGCGCCGAGCGCGGATTGCTTGGCCGGCACGATCTTGACCCGGCCGACAAAGAATGACGTGTCCATCAGGTTGAACTTCAGCCCGTCGCCCCCGCAACGATGCAGCACGCGCGGCACGTTGGGATGCTGCATGAAGCCATATTCGGCAATCACGGTGTAGAAGTTGTCGCCGAGATCAGTGACCTTGAGCCGCCGCTCCGGTGACACGCGCGGAATGTTGGCGGTGACGACGTGCAGCAGCACGATGCGCTGGTGCAGCACCTTGTTGTGCTTGAGATTGTGCAACAGCGGCACCGGCACCATGTCGAGCCGGCTGGTCATGTAGACGGCGGTACCGGCTATGCGCTCCTTCTTGCGCATCTGCGCGATGAACGTTGCAAGCGGCAGCGTATCGCGCTCGAGTTGGTCGCCAAGCGCAACGCGCCCGCGATGCCAGGTCGACATCAGGAAGAACAGCACGGAGCCGACCAAAAGCGGTACCCAGCCGCCCTCGACCACCTTCATCATGTTGGCGGTGACGAAGGACAGGTCGACCACGATGAAGACGCCGGCGACGAGCACGCTGAACCAAAGGCTCCGGCCCCACACCTCGCGCATCGCAAGGAACATCAGCATCGAGGTGAGCAGCATGGTCAGCGCGACCGCGATGCCGAAGGCGGAGGCGAGATTGTCGGAGGAGCGGAAGCCGAGCGTGAGCGCCAGCGTCAGCAGCATCAGGGTCCAGTTGACGAAACCGACATAGATCTGGCCGTAGCCCTGGGCAGAGGTCTGGGTGATGTGCAGGCGCGGGCAAAGGCCGAGCTGGATCGCCTGCCGCGTCATCGAGAACGTGCCCGAGATGATCGCCTGGCTGGCGATGATGGTGGCAATCGTGGCCAGCGCGACCAGCGGGATCTGCAGGCTTGGCGGACAGAGCGCGAAGAACGGGTTCTGTCCGCTGCCGACCTCGCCGCCGACGAGCATGGCGGTCTGGCCCGCATAGTTCAGGACGAGCGCCGGCAGCACCAGGCCATACCAGCCGAGGCGAATCGGCGTCGCGCCGAAATGCCCCATATCGGCATAGAGCGCCTCGGCGCCGGTCGCGCACAGGAACACGCCGCCGAGGACGAGGAAGCCGGTGAAGCCGTGGCCGAACAGATAGGCGAGGCCGACTCGTGGATCCAACGCGGCAAGCACCGCCGGATGCTCGGCGATCCCCGCAATTCCGAGCATGGCGATGGTGAGAAACCAGATCACCATGATCGGTCCGAACAGCGCGCCGATCCGAGCCGTGCCCTGGGGCTGCAGCGCGAACAGCGCCAGCAGCACGACGACCGAGAGCGGCAGCACATAGGGTGCAAACGAGGGCAGGGGATCCTTGATGCCTTCAAGGGCGCTGAGCACGGAAATCGCAGGCGTAATGGCGCCGTCGCCATAGAGCATCGCCGCGCCGACGATCCCGAGCGCGATCACGAAGGCGCGCTCGCCATGCTTGATGCCGAGCAGCGACATCAGCGCAAGGATGCCGCCTTCGCCGTCATTGTCGGCGCGCATCACGATCGCGACGTATTTGATCGAGGTGGTGATGATCAGCGTCCACACCACCAGCGACAGGATGCCGAGCGCAACAGTCGCCGTGGCCTGGCCTCCCGCCCAATCGATCGCGGTCTTGAAGGTGTAGAGCGGGCTGGTGCCGATATCGCCATAGACGACGCCGAGCGCTCCGATCGCCATGGCACCGAGCGCGCCATGTTGCGGGCCGGTCTCCGCCGGCGTCGCTTCGGCATGCGATATCTGTTCGAGGCCAGTCATGCGTCACTCCGCTTTCGGCAGCGGAGCCAACAATGCCGTCTCGGTGTCGAAAAGCAAGCAGGCGCGAGACCGAGTGGCCGCCCGGACCACAGGCTGATTTAGCTGCCGATTCCGATGATCAATCCGACCGCAAGCAACAATGACACGCAGTACACGGGCGAATAGGGGCTGTTGCCGTCGGCCGGCCAGTCGCGGATATGCGCCAGGAGGCGGCGGGCGCGGTGGCGGACATTGTCCGATTCGGAAGTGGCAGCGAGTGACGCCATGACGAGACCCGAAATTCATTTGTCGGGTGCAAATCTGCGCCTCGGCGCATTCGAATTCCAGATCAGCTCAAGGCCGCCGATATAGGAGCCGCATAAGCATAGTGCCTGCGTCTCGCCCGTCACACGCGCAAAAAGAAGCCCCGGCCTCGCTATGCCGGGCTTCGAGTTGCCGGAAGTCAGGGAGAAATCAGTATTTCTCGACCACCGGCCCGTCCCAATGGAATTTGTAGTTCACGCCGACCATGGCGGCGACATGCGCCAGCGCCCGGCTTGCGACTTCGTCCGCGTCGCCCAAACAAGCTACTTCCGCTGAGCGACCCGTATCGTGCGACTTTCATTCGGCGCGTGATTTCTGTTTGTCTTGGCCCGTCAACACAGGGGCGGTGCTTCCGCCCTCGCAGGTTCCGGGAGAGACGGCATGCGCCGGAAAGCAACGCTGCAAACGCTGCCCCAGGAAGAGATACCTCTTGTTCACGCGACCGCGGCGGAAGAGCAGGAGACGCCCCAGCCCGTTTTCGAACAGCTCGCGTGCGATGATGTCGGTGTAAGCAGCGACGACAATCCCGCGGACGCGGCTCCGGCCGAGCCGGTCGGCCTGCCCGAGCAATCGCTGTTTTCATCACTCGCCACTGCTCTGAACGACGACCGCAGCGCGTTTCTGCAGGTGCTCGATCGCGCCGTGGACGGTGCTGTCGCGCCCGCCGCGAAGCAGGCACTTTCGAATGAGGCAGATGATCCGTCGGATGAGAGCGCCGCGTTTCAGAAGATTGTCATCGCGCTGGTCGCAGGCCGTTCTCCCCTGACCGCCGTCGTGGTCGGCTCGGCATTGGCCGCACGAACCGTTGCTCGCGCGCTATTTCAACCGGAAGGCGAGTTCGACTCCGCGGCCGCAGAAGCTCTGCTTCTGGCCTGGCTCGACGCCGCCCGCGCATTGTTGAAGTTGCGTGGCGCAGACGGACTGCTGCGGCTGTTGCCGGCGGCCAGAAATCTGGCGCGGCGGGCGGCTGGCCATCGCGACGTCGCACCGGTGATTGCCGATGCGATGCGCCGGGTCGCGGCGAGAATTGCCGACGCCGAGCATGCTCCGGAGCAGGCCGCGCGCCGCGTGCCGCAGCGTCGGGACGAGCGGACCGCGCACGTCGCGTTCGACTTGCCGCGCCGCATTGTCATCCGCGGCCAAATGCAGCTGATTTTTCACGCGCGCTGACCAGGGGCGCATCGCCCAATCACCTGAAGGAGACGCAAGATGAGCGATAGGTTCGAGAATGATCTGATGGAAGATCTGATGACGGAGCCTCATGGCGCAGATGAATTCGATGAAGCCGACGAAGCCGAGGAAGCCGCGGCTTTCGAGGCCGCGGACGAGTTCGACGAGGCGGAGGAGTTTGACGAAGGCGACGAGTTCGAGGAGGAAGGATTTGAGGCCGCCGACGCCTATGACTCCGCGGACGAATATGACACCGCGGACGAGCTGGAGGAGGCGATGGCCGACGCGCTCGATGCGGCGGACGATGATGAGTTCTGGGGCGGGTTCAGCCGAATTCTCCGCAGGGTGGGCAAGACCGTTGGCAGTGTGGCCCGCAGGGTCGCCCCGATCGCCAAGATGATCCCGCTGCCGCAGGCGCAGCTGATCGGCCGTGCTGCCGACCTGGTCGGCAATGTGCTCGCCGACGAAGGCGACGAATTCGACACGCTCGATGCGGTTGCCGACCTCGCCGAAGAGGAGGACGGGTTCGACGCGCTGGCTCCGGTGGTGGCCGGCATCGCTATTCGCGGCGCGCTGAAGCACAAGGCCGCGAATTTGCCCCGCGAGCATCGGAAGCAACTGGTCAAGACCGTTGCGGCTGCGACCAAGCAAATCGCGCGCAAGCACGGGGCGGCCGCCGCGGTCGCAGCGCCGGCGATTGTGCGCGCGGCGCGCACGATTGTTCTGCGCAAGCGTCTGCCGGTCAGCCATTTGCCGCGCGTCGTCAAGGGCGTTGCGCGGGTGGCGCTGCGGTCGCCGCGGACGCTGCGCAAGCTGGTTCGCATCGGCACGCGACTGCGCGCCACGCCGCACGGGCATCGCCGGCATCATCACGGCTATCGCCGGTTCTACCGCATGCGCCGCGGCTATGGCGGCATGGCGCCGGCGGTTACCGGAACGGCTGTTTCCGGAACAGGTGCTGGCGCATCCGTCGCCAGGCTTGGCAGTGGCGGTCGCATCAAAGTGGGGGGCGTTGGCCATCGCACCTGGCGCGGCGGCTGTCCGAGTTGCCAAGGCCGGGCGTTCCGGCTGAGCGGACCGGTCACGGTGACGATCCAGTCGGGCTGATTGAACCGGTATCGAAGGCGAGGTGATCGGGTGGCTCTGCGGACACCCGATCACGCAGAACAGATCGGCAAGTCTGCGCTGCAACAGCGAGCGAGCAGGGCGTTTGGTCATGTCAACGCGATCCGCCATAGAAGCCAGCGAGTTCTTGCGGGTGAGGATCGTCAGTCTTGCGGCGCGCTCACGCCGGCTGGCGCGGATCGACTACGACTCCGTCGGCATCCGGCCGCAGGACCTGCCTTATGCGCCTTCGCCAGAGCATTTCCGGGCGGCGAACCAACGGCTCGCCGCCATCGACGCGGAGGTCGCCCGCCGATTGGCGATGCTGCGCCAGAACGCGGCAAAGGCCGATCCTCAGCGGGTCTTGATCGACATCGCGCTTGTCGAACGCGAAATCGATCGCGCGCGGCGCGCGTTCGGCATGTTCTTCGAAGTGTTCGGTCAGCGCGGCACCTCGTTCGCGCCCGTGCTGGCCGCGCACGATGTGATTGCCAACGACTGCTACGACGCCGTCCGCGAGGGAGCGCCAGGGCTGTTGGATCGCAAAGCCCTGCCGCCGATCAGCTACATGGAGCACGGCTATTCGCCCGCGACCAGGCGGCGCGGCACGGTGCTGGCGCGATTGCTCGGAGAGACCAATCCCTTCCCGATGATCCGCATCCCCTGGGACCGCGACAACCCCTGGCAGACCGTGTTCATGCATGAATGCGCACACAACCTCCATGCCGACATGCGCATATGGCAGGAGAACCGGAGCGCCGTGGCGAAGCGAGTTCGCACGGCGACCGGGGATCCGCTTTTGACCGGCATCTACAGCCGCTGGCACAAGGAAATCTTCGCCGACATTGCCGCCTTGCTGCTCGCGGGACCCGCGGCCGGCTGGGGCATGGCGCTGTTCCTGACGCATCCGGCGCCACGTGCCTTGACCTATCGTCACGGCGGCGTTCATCCGACCGGATTCCTGCGTGGGTTGATGCTGGCGGAGATGATGCGACGCATGGGATTTGCGGCCGACGGCGAGCGGCTGGGACGGGTTTGGCGGACGCTCTACGACACGCGCCGCTTCCATCGGATGCCAGAACGCCTGCTCGGCTCGGCACGAAGGCTGGTGCCGATTGTCGTCGACGAGATCGCCTACCAGACACGGCGCAATCTCGCGCACCGCGCGTTGGCGGATATCATCCGATTCAGTGCGGAGGATGAGCAGGCGATCCAGACCGCATCCCGGCAGCTGATCGCCGGGGCCGTGCCCAACGTCGCGCTGCCGCCGCGCCATCTCGTGAGCGCGGCCAGCTACGCTCTCGCCTCCGGACGGGTCAAACCGTCGGATTTGTCCCAACGCGTGGTGCATCGTCTTGCAAGCGAGCATCCGCCAGCACCAGCCACGCTCGGCGCCGCTGAGGCGGCGCTGGCCGCCTAACCGAGCTTCAGCGCAACGAGGTTGAACCATGACCGTCTCATTGCCTCCACATAGTTTCGCACCGAATCCAGCCCCGAACGGCGCGGCGCGCGCGGGCTTCTCCGCCTCCGGCGGACCCTCCGGCGCACGTCCGGGCACGGGAGCGACCACGACACTTGCGCTCGACAACATGCTGCGCAACCAGCTCCGGGTCTCCAATCCGCGCGACGCCAAGCAGATTGCCGAGGGACTGCTCGCCTATTACCAGGACCTGCCGCAGGCGGCGGGTATGAAACAGGAGGCGATGGGACTTCCGTTCCTGCAGCAGCCGACCGTGGCGCCGCCGCCGCCGCGCCAGCCGAGTTCGTCCGACGCCGAGTTCAACATCGCCAATGGCGACGTCGAGAAGGCGCTTGCCGATCTCGCCAGCAATCCGCTGACCAACGACATCACCCCGGAAATGCAGGGCTGGGCGGACTCGATCCGCACCGCGATCGCGCAAGGCAAGGCCGCGGCGCAGATGGGGCTCGACCCCACGCAACGCGACAAGGTGATCGCGATGCGGCGTCAGCTCGGCGAGTACGCGCGCATGGCGCGCTTCGTCGGCTCGCTCTCGCCGGGAATGACGCAGAACTTCCGCCGGCTCGGACGCGGGCTCGATGAGGTCTCGGCCGTGCTGCTCGTCATGCTCGGCGAATCCCTGGCAAGCGTCGGCTTCTCCACCGGCTACTACCTGTTGCAGGTGCCGCTGCAGGAGCTGCAGCAGCGGCGCGATGCGGTGATCTATGCGCTGCGCAATTTCGTCGGCGGTTCGCAACAGGCCTATGGCCCCGACGACTGGCCGCGCGGCATCGACGCTTATCGCCGGCTGTATAATTGGCTCGAACAGCAGGGCCAGGGCGATCTGCGCTCGCTCCTGCTTGAGAACGAGATCGCGCGCACCATGGACACGCTGATCGCGCGCGCCCAGAACGGCACCTCGGACGGGCTGCGTGCTCTGGGCGTGACGGCCCAGATCGACGTCGAGCGCTTCCGCCGCATGGCTATCGTTGCGCCTGGCGCCATGGCGGACGAGTTCGGTCGTTCCGACCGCTCGCCGCCGCTCGAGGCCTATCTACAGGCGCTCGACCTGTTCTCGCAGACGTTCAAACCCGCGGGCGGTCTGCGTCTGTTGCGGATCGCGCGGCCGCCGATCCTGCTCTATGGCCTCTACAATATCAGCCAGATCGAGGACGACACCGCACTGTTCGATATCGTCGCGGTGCGCGGTGCGCTGGCGATCATCTTCGATGGTCTGTTCCCGAGCAACGCGGCGCGCGGAGTTCAGCCGCAGGTGCTGCTCGACCTGTTGCTGACGACCCTCGATCGGGGCATCGACCTGTTGGCCTTGGGGTCGGGCGCAAAGGAGGGAGGGGCGACCGACTGGCGCGCAATCGCCTTCTGGGGCGTCGTGCGGGTCGTGCTCAACATATTGACCGGCTATTACCTGCCGATCGGCCGCAGTGGTCCGGCCGTGGGAACGTTCCCCTGGTGGCCGCCCAGCGTGCCGTCGCCGAAGACCGGGCCGCTCGTGACGTATGCGAATACTCCGGCCAATGCATGGCTGGCCAACGACCTGGCCCAGATCAACGCCGACTTCTACACGGCAACCAGGCTCGTTCCGGGCTTCGAGCCCACCATGGAGCGCTACACGAAGATCAGGTTGACGGCTGCGACGGAGATCGATCCGCAGGCTCCCCACGGCGAGAAGAAGGTCAAGAGCGTCACGGAAGAGCTTCGGGTCCAGCTGGCTCTGGAAGATCGCTGGGAGAATCTCGTTCGCACCCTTGCCGTGGAGGCCGGCGATCAAGCGTCCATATTCGTGCTTCTCAGGCTGGTGATCGAGCAGGCCGCGTTCGAGTTGCTGAGCAACAATAACCTGCCGCAATCGCTCGCAACGCCGCTGCCGCCGCAGTTCGAACAGAGCCTGGCGGCCATAGCTAGGAGGTGGTGACATGAGCACGAGCATGACTTCGAATCCCTTGGGCGCAACGACCGTCGTTCCGGTCACGCCAACAGCTCAGCCCTCGGTCGCGCCGGACGCGGGGGCGCCGGGTGATCTGCCGCCCGCCTTCGAAATGAGCCTCAAGAGGATGCTCGCGTCCGGCTTCGGAGAGGGCCGGGAGCTGTCAATGTCGGCCCTGGTCGGCGCTGCGCTCGTGCGGTTTGGAAAGATCGAGCAATCGGTCGCGAAAATCGCGGGCGGCCCAAACGGCTCGCCGCATGTGACGGTCACGCTCGATCCGCAGTTGCAGACCGAAATAGTTGGCAAGCTCGCTGCGCTGAATTCGGCTGTCTCGACCGACGAGCAGGATCTTGCGAAGACGAAACAGCAACTGGTCGACACCGAACATCGGTTGGCCCGGCTCGAGGAGCATGTCGGCCATTTGCGCGCCCACTGCGAGGCCCTGGCGAACGGCGCGGCGGAGATAACCGAGAGGGTCGCGGTGATCCAGCGGGATCACGGCAGAGTCACCGAAGAGCTCGCCGCCGTCACCCAGCGCATCGAGCCGCTCGAACACAGGAAGAGGGGTTCGTAGCGCGACACTGGCGAGATTGTCGAAATTGGCGCGCCGTAACGCGGCAGCGTCGGAACATAGCAGCCGAGGAGCCGATCGATGACCATTCAACACACGGAAGCGCTCCAGCGCCTGTGGAAGCGCTTCAGCCGTGACCAACTGGCGGGAATTCCTGCGGAGCAGCGCCGCGAATTCGAGCAGCAATTCGAGGACCGCTTTGCCGAACTCGTGCAAGCCGGGGCCGACGCGCCGACCGGTGGCGACGGCTTCCTCGACCTGATCGGCTTCGGCGGCAAGGGGCCGGTCGCATTCGAGGAAATGTCATACCCCTACATCCAGCCTGATTTCGATGACAGCGTCGTGCCCAGTCAGTTGCACGCCGCGGCGGAGCTTTACTTCATCTATCAATACGAACGCTCCAAGGTGTTCCAGGTCGTCGACGTGCTGCTCCGCATGTTCCACCACGGACGGTTGCGGATGAACCGCGGACCGGGCGCACGCGGATTGTATCTGCTCGAGAAATGGCAGCCGCTGCGCTACTCGCAACGCCAGCGGGAGCTCGCTTATCGCCGTGCCTTCAACTACGGTCAGAACACGGCGGGCGCCGGCGCGGTCGTCAACCGCGACTTCCACCGCCAGCTGGTCGGCTTCATGGTCTCGGTCGCGCAATATTTCCGCGACCTTTTGATCGGCGAAGTGATCCGTGGCGGCCAGCTGATCGAACAGCGGCCGTTCGGCAGCGTCGCCACGGTGCAGCGCCTTGGACTCGATCTGCGCTACGCGCTCGATCGCTCCACCTATGGCAGCATCTATTCCCTGGCGACGGAAACCGGCCATTATCTGAAGCAGATTCTCATTCTGCTCGACTCGCCCGACATCAAGAAGGCCTTCGACGCCAACACCAAGTGGAACGTCGTCGAAATCGTGTCCCAGCGCTATCTCGGCGGCATGGCAGAGATCTCGCAGCGTGCCAAGATGGCGGAGAGCGGACGGCGGATGCTGCAGTTCGTCGCCGACCACGACTTCAAGACCAGCATCGATCCGACCCTGTTCCAGTCCGAGATGCGTCCGATGGGACCGCATGCCGAGGCCTGGCTTGCGGCGTACCGGATGACACGCGAAGGCCGGGGCTTTGTGGGGGTGACGCCGGCGCTGAAGGACGTCATCGGTCCGAGACGCCAGCGCGTACCCGAAACCTCGCTCGCTGACATCTGATGCTGGGAGGGTCGGGCGATGAGCCGCGAGGCGTGGCAAGATCTCTCCGTGCAGATCAGCCGCAGGCGCCTGCGATGTGTGCTCGACCCTCTGCTCTGCCTCTCGCGGCGCGGCGTGGCGCTGATACGCCGCCTGGCGCCATGTGCCGAACTTTGGCTGGCGCCAGCCTTTCTCGGCATCCTCGATAGCTGGGATCTCTATTACGACGAGCCGGAGCTGCTGATCGGGTCGCTGTCAATGCAGGAGCATGGCGGGGCCTATCGCGAGGACGAATTCCGCGAAGCGCTCGGGGCGTGGATCAAGTTGCGTGACGATCCCGGGCACGGCCAGCTGTACTGGGCGGGCGACAATCTGCACGAAAGCTCGCTGGCGCCCGATGTCGAGGCCACCATGCTCCAGCATTTCGAGCATCTGGCCCAAGGGCTGGAGCACCTCCTTCCCAAGGACCTTCGCGGCGCGCCGCTGGCGGCAGCCTTTCCGGATACGGTCGCCCTCGTCGCCGCGCTGGATCATGCGGTTCTGCTGACGCTGCGGGAGCCGCACGCGCATTCGGGCTTGCGCGCGCCGCCGGGTCTCGATCCGACCATCTGCCACAATCTCGGGCGATGGGGGCTGCCTTGCAAACGCCTTGGGCTTGGCGACGATTTCGTTCAGTACGAACGTGCGCTCCTGGTGCGCCTATTTGTCGAAGCCGGCATATCGAGCTTCTTGTGGAGCGGGCTGCCCCTCGTCGTGGCGCATCTGTTCGTGCCGGGTTTCGTAGGTGGCGTGGCATCGGAGTTCCCAGGCGAGGGCGAGCCTCGCCCGGTCAAGGGGATCTGGGAGGATGCCGGTGTCTTTTGGTACAGCCTGAGCGCGGAGGATCACCATGGCGCAGCGTGACGCAGAGCGTCTGCGAGTGAACTCGGATGAGCTGGTGATGCAGGCCGTGTCTGGCCAGATTGCGCATCCGGTGGGACGCGCCAACCCCTATCGCATCGGCCAGGACGGCATTGCGCGCATGCTGCCCGGCACCGGCGGCATCACCATCAACCGGCGCATTGGCGATCCTTGCGTCGGTCTGGCCGCCGATCACGTCGAGCCGGGCGTTGCCCTGCACAACAACGGGCGCGAGATCATCGGCGCTCGCAATGGGCCGAATTTCGCCATGCTGATCAGCGCCTGTGTCGGCAACCGCGCCCGCGTGGCGAGCGGACCGGCGGCAGGAGCGATCGGCCTTGTCACCGGCAAACATGGCGGCGTCGACCACCTGCTGGTCGATTTCGAGCCCGAAATCCTGATGTCCCTCAACATTGGCGATCACGTGCAGATCTACTCCTGCGGACTCGGCCTGCAGCTGACGGATTTTCCGGACATTGGGGTGACCAACTGTGCGCCGTCGCTGCTGCGGCGCTGGGGCATCGTTGGTCGTGGCGGAGTGCTGGAGGTGCCGGTGACGCATGTGCTTCCCGCAGCATTGCTTGGGTCTGGCCTTGGCAAGAACACGGTCTGGCGCGGCGACGTCGATATCCAGCTGTTCGATGATGCGAGCCGGCGCCGGCATCGCCTGGAGACACTGCGCTTCGGCGACCTCGTGGCGGTGATCGACAGCGACACGCGCTACGGGCCGGCCTATCGCGCGGGCCGAACCACGATCGGCGTCATCGTGCACAGTGACAGCACGGTCAGCGGCCACGGCCCCGGCATGACAGCGCTGCTGACCGGACCAAGATCTCGCCTGCGGCCGATCCGCAACGACTGCGCCAACATCGCCTTTATCTATCAGCGTCGCGATCCGGTCCCTGCACGCGCGCGGTTGCCGCTGGTTGCGCGCAAGAATCCGGTCGCGCCCCAACATCTCAAGATTGCGCCAGTGTCCTGATACCCAGCGCGGGAATTGGTGGAACTTCGATCGAGTCAATCAGGAAGGCGGATCACATCTTCGCAATGTGTGAGATACGCCATCGGCGAAAATACAAGGTGAGATAGAATCCGATTTTTCCCAGTGGTGCGCGCGGGCCTCAGGGGAGTGTATTTCAAAATGCGTACTCGATCCATTTCCGGCATCAAATGCGCGGCCAGGGGCGACGGCGGTTCAACCGAAGAGGTTGGTCGCATCATGATCGACGACCGCGTGTTCGTGGTCGTACGCGCGCCAAAGTCTCCGTTGCGCTCGGTCCCTGGCCAGACCTGCCGCTTCAAGATTGACGGCTTCGAATTTGCCGCGATCGAAACGCCGGAGCACAGTGCCCACCGCAACGAAGCGAGCGAAGTTGCGAGCCGCCTCACGGGACGTGAGCTCGAGATTGCGGTCTTGGTGGCGCAAGGCTGCGCCACCAAGAACATCGCCTTCAAACTGCGGATCAGCGAATGGACGGTTGCGACCTATCTCCGGCGCATCTTCGCCAAGCTTGATGTCTCGAGCCGCGCCGAGATGGTGTATCGTTGTGCGCCACTGATCGATCGCGTGTCCGAGATCGCCGTGACCGTGAAGCAGCTGTCCTGACGGGGAGGACAACGCCTCAGCGTGCCAAGGCCGCCAGCGCTGCGCTATGGGCAAGGAACACGAACTTGTTGGCCTCGGTCTTTGCCTTCGGATTGGCCTTGATGCGCGCGCCATGCAGGCTCACGCTGCCGTTGCGCAGGACCGGAAAGTAAAACAGGTGCCCCTCCTTGAGGTGGGTTACGATCACCATTCCTTCCGCGATGATGGCCTTGAAATCTGAATCGGACATCTGAGCAGGCCGCCTGAGGCGGTCGTTTCTTCCAACGAAGGAGAGGGGTAGGCGGCGGTCCTCAGCCTGGCCTGCGCGAGGTATTCCGACCTGCCGGAATCAAGCAGCCGATGGATCGTCGCAGAACGTACTACGGTTGTGCAGTTGGCGCTACTGCGCCCGGTCGATGACGGCCTGATCGTCATCCAATGACAAGTGCACTGCCGCACGATGACGAATCCAAGCAGCTGGCTGGCGAACACCGCATGGGAGCGCGGGAACGACCAGCCTTTGAGCTGCTTGGCTTCACGTCGTCCATGGCTCCTGTTGGCGGCAGGGCAATTGGAAGTGGTCGACGGGGCCGCCGGCATATTGCAGATTGATGTCGGCGGCCCACTGATATGTGATCTTCTCTGTGATGTGCAACCGGGCCGGCGTTCGCACCCGGCATTAATTCGTCAGTCGCAGGTCACGGCGGCTGGCCGGTCCTGATTTGCCAGATATGGGCGTCCGGAAGCACGGCCCCGCCTCCGCGTCACGGGAGACGGGGTCGTGTCCGGGCCACGTCGGGGCAGGGGGGAATCGGTGGCCCCGCAGGCAACCTCAAGGAACTTAGATGGTTCCCTACAAATTGGTGCTACGGGTGCTTTTGTTCACTTTTGAGGATCTGCTGGTTAACGTGTTGGGCTGCGGCGAAAACACGTGGCTCCCGCCGCTTGCGTGGGAGGGAGCGGTTGTGCAGTGCCGGACGCGCCGATCGCTTTGCGCGACACGGCCTCCGGTGAGGAGGTGACACGGCTGGGCAGCGGCGTCGCAAGTTATTCGACGCTCGTGACCGACATCGATCTCGGGAGCGGTACGACGGGACGGGGATTGCGCGGCGGTCAAGGGAACTCGAACCGGGGCTCATTCTGGTCTACATCACCGGCGGCGCCGCCGATGCGCGGCCAGCACAGGGCGTACCGAACGGCATTCTGGTTCGGAAGCCGTTTGCCCTGGCGCAGCCTGTCACCGCTGTAGCCCAGCTTCTCAACAACAGCACTTCCGCACAGCGCGCACCACGATGCCTGAACCGGCTGACAGGGAAGACTGCCGGGAACGTTTTCGCGGCAAGCCCGGTTGTCAGTACCTTACCAGGGAGTTAGCTCATGGCCGCCAAAGAGAAAGACCTCAACGAACTTTTCCTCGAGACCCTCAAGGATATCTACTACGCCGAGAAGCAGATTTTGAAGGCCCTGCCGAAGATGGCCAAGGCCGCATCGTCGCAGGATCTGCAAGCCGCGTTCGAAAAGCACCATGACGAGACCGAGGAGCACGTCGCTCGCCTCGAACAGGTGTTCGACCTCATTGGAAAGCCCGCCCGCGGCAAGAAATGCGATGCGATCGAAGGCATCATCGAGGAGGGCAAGGAGGTGATGGACGAATATGCCGACACGCCCGCGCTGGATGCCGGGCTTCTTGCTGCAGCGCAAGCTGTCGAGCATTACGAGATCGCGCGCTACGGCACGCTGAAGGCGTGGGCTACCAAGCTCGACTTAAAGGAGGCCGTGAAGCTCCTCGACAAGACGTTGTCCGAGGAAAAGAAAACAGACGATACCTTGACCCGAATTGCGGAGAAGGCCGTCAATTACGAGGCCGCCGCGTGATGGCGGCGCGCGGCCCTGTCTCTCCGCGAGGACAGGCCGCGCAACCGCTTTTTGACTGGGCCGTGGGCTCGGGGACCTGAGATCGTCAGCACCGACCCCGCGGCTGCCGCGCGAGCGCGGCCGATATTCGCTGGTACAACATCGACCGGGGGCTCTGGCAGCCCAGCGGACGTTGCTGAACCCGACCATTCCTGGAGCCCGGCCAGGAACCATTCTGCGCGCGCCGCTTTGCCCCGCATGACACGTATCTTGTTCAGCGACTTCAGGGAGCCGGCGGCGGGCGAAGCCTACGAGATCGCGTACGATTATCTCGCGCGGTCGGGGATTGTGCGCGACGAGTATGAGACCTTTGTCTTCCTCGCGCAGGTCATCACGGCCCTGGTGGACCAGGGCCATGGCAACAGGATCCGCGTGGCCAACCGGGCGATCTCCGCCTACGAGCAAAGCCGGCTTGGCCGCGATGTCGTGGCCGGTCCCGATGGTAAGCCGGCGGAAGCGTCTAGCCGCCTCGATCGGCGATTTCGCTGATCACCCCCTCATTGCCGCGCAGATCCAGTGAGCCCGATATCGCTTCGTGGTCGCGGTCCAGGAATGTGGACAGCAGAATCGAGCCCCGAAGCTGGATGGCATCGGAGGCCAAAGCGGCCGGCTCGGATCCGAGGTTCAACGCGATCAGCAGTGAACTGTCACCCGCGTGGCGGCGATAGACCAACAGATCATCTTTTGCTGCGAGGAGTTCGAAGCTGCCCCATGTCAGCGCGGGCCGCAGCTTGCGCAATTCGATCAGGCGCTTGTAAAGGCTGAGGATGGATGTCGGGTCAGCGGCCATGTTGCGCACATTTTCATGCATCCAATCCGCCGCCAACGGCAGCCACGGTGTAACGGCGGAGAAGCCGGCAGTGGGCGTCGCATCCCATTGCATCGGCGTCCGGCAGCCATCGCGGCCGACGCCGAGGCCCGGCACATTCCTCTCAAAGGGGTCGCGCACCTGGCTCGGTGCGATCGGAACCTGCTGCATCCCGATCTCGTCGCCATAATAGAGCGTGGGCGTTCCCCGAAGCGTGAGCAGCAGCATCGCCGCGATGCGTGCCTGATCCGCTCCGACGCGGCTTGCGATGCGGGGCCGATCGTGGTTTCCGAGAACCCAGTTCGGCCATGCCCCGCTTGGCAGCGCCTGCTCATATTCGGCGATGATCTTTTCGATCTCCCGCGCAGACCAGGGCGCCGACAGCAGCGTGAAGTTAAACGGAAGGTGTGCGCCCAAGAGGTCCTTGCCGTAATAGGCGACCAGGCGTTCGATCGGCAGATAGATCTCGCCGATCAGCACGCGTTCGTCGAACTCGTTGATGACGCGGCGCATCTCCGCTATCACATCGTGCACCTCGCTCTGGTCGGTGGTGTAGAGCGGCAGCAATCTCTGATGCGGCGGCTGGCCCTCGCGATAGCCGGGGTTCGGCGGGTTGTCGCGAAACTGCTGATCCTTGATCAGGTGCCAGATGACATCAACGCGGAAGCCGTCGACACCGCGCCTCAGCCAGAAACGCATCACGTCGTAGATCGCTTTCCGGACCGCCGGGTTGCGCCAGTTGAGATCCGGCTGCTCGCGCAGGAACGCGTGATAGTAGTATTGCCCGGTGGTGGCATCATACTGCCAGGCGCTGCCGCCGAACTCCGAAAGCCAGTTGTTGGGCGGACCGCCGTCCGGTTTCGGATCGCGCCAGAGATACCAGTCCCGCTTTGGGTTCTCCCGCGAGCTGCGGCTTTCGACAAACCACGGGTGCTGGTCGGAGGTGTGGTTGGGCACGAGATCGAGGATCAGCTTGAGACCGCGCCCATGAACCTCCGCGATCAAGGCGTCGAAATCCGCCATGCTGCCGAACAGGGGATCGATGCCCTTATAGTCGCAGATATCGTAGCCGAAGTCGGCCATCGGCGAGGGAAAGATCGGTGACAGCCAGATCGCGTCGATCCCGAGTTCAGCGAGATAGGGCAATCGTTGACGCACGCCGTTGAGATCGCCGACGCCGTCCGCGTTGGTATCCTGAAAGGAGCGCGGGTAGACCTGGTAGAAGATGCCCCGCTGCCACCACAGCCCTTCATGTGTTGCCATCTGCTCCGCCCTGGTCACGCAGCTGGAAATCAGCCTTCATTGCCGTGACCAAGGAACATCCGGAATGAGCAAAGGTTGCCTCGGATCAACGGAGCGCTCGAGGCGTGGCGAGTCCTGACGACGAAGAACGGCAGGACAACCGAAATGAGCAACAGCAAGGCATGTGACATCTGGTCATCACCGGGGCTCGGTGTGGAGCTGCTGGACGTGAGCTTGCACGCGTGACGGGTCGGCATCCCCGTCAGGTTCGGGAGACGGAGCCGAGGGATGTCGCCAACGTCAAGGTCTGATCGCAGTTTGCCCGTTGGACAGGCGCGGAGAGGGCTCCTGGGGAACGGCCAGCTCGAAGCCGCGTTGTTCAGCCATGTTGCGCGTACAGGAATTGACGGCCAGAGCCGAACAATATGATCAGTGGGCCGATAGTGCGACGGATCCCGTTCTGGCGCGCGCACTGCGGCAGCGCGCGCGGCAATGGCGGGACATGGCGGTCGAGGTGAATGCTTTCCAGCGCGACCCCGCATACCGCGCGATCCACGATCGACCGGCACCAGCGGCAGGGTAGCTCACCAACGCCGATCGCGATCAAAGGAACATCGCGCAGCGTCGCCGATTGTCCCTTGCCAAACCGTCGTGTCAGGGAAGCGATCGCCGTGCAACAGGATTATCCGAAGCCGCCCTAAAGCCTTTGGTTGACACCACGCTTTTTTTTGAGGTCGCACAGCATGGCCCTTCACGAACCGATTGCCACACACCGAGCCGGAGCTCGCCAGCTGAAATCCTACAGCGCTGATTTGAGCGGCTGGGTCGGCGATATCATCCGGCGCTATACGACCGCCGCCATTCTCGTCGTGATCGGGGCACTTCTCGTCCTTGTCGCTGTCGGCTTTGGCGTGGCTTTCCTGTTCCATGTCCTCGAGCTGCACTACGGCTTGAATGTCGCCTTTGGCAGCGTCGGCGGATTCTTCATCATCGTCGGCCTGATCGTCCTGGTTTGGGGCATTGCCTTGCTCAAGCGCTCCCTGCCTCCCGTGCCGCGGCCCGTCCGGCAATTTCAGGAATTGAAGCGTGCAGCCGCACTCGACCTGATCTTGCGCCGCGATCAGATGCAGAGCGTCGCCCGGCGGCATTCGGGGACGTTGGGCATGACCAGCGCCGGCGCTCTGGCACTCGGATTGATCGTGCTGTACGGGCTCGGCCGCATCCGCCGCTATCGGGCCGGTAACGGCACGACGCTTTCGTCTTAGCAGGCGCGGCTTGGCGGTTCGCATCCGGGCCGGCGATCAGCGTCGACTGTCCGGCTTGTCCAGTTCGGCCGCGACCTGGCCGTAATTGAGCAGCGCGACCAGGGTCGTGCCGCCCACCACGTTGCCGAGCAGTGTCGGGATGAAGAAGACGAAGAGGTAGTCGGTGAGCGAGGCCTTTCCGGTCTGCACCAGGAACGCGCAATCCACGGAGCCGGCGATGACGTGCGAGAACTCGCCAAGCGCGAGCACATAGGTCATGATGATGATGATATGCGCGCGTGAGCCTTTCGCGGCCGGCAACAGCCACATCATCAGGGCAATCAGCCAGCCGGCAAACACGGCGCGCACGAACGTCGCCGAGAAGCTGCCGTCCACCGTGCGATGGGCGATTGTCTCGAATGCATGTTGAACCTGGGGCTCGAACACGCTGGTGTGAGCGAGGGCAGAGGCGACCGCCCACGTGCCGGCGACATTGGCGCTAAGCACCAGGCCCCACAATTTGAGGACGCTGAGCAGCGTTTCGCGGTCGCGGTGATGCAGCAAGGGCAGGATGGGCGCGAGCGTGTTCTCGGTGAAGAGCTGCTGCCGGCCGAGCACGACGACGAGAAATCCGACTGTGTAGCCGAGTGGCGCGACCAGCCTGCGGACCGGCTCGTCGGACATGAAGGCGTGGAACTCGCCTTGGACAATGAGGGACAATCCGATGGAAAGCCCGGCGGCCAGGCCGGACAACACAATCGCCCACCAGCGCCGTTCGAACTCGCTCTCTCCTTCAGCCCGGATGGTCTCGTGGATCAGCGCGGCATTGGGCCTGCTCTGCGCCTTGATCTCTTCCGTTTGCTGTTCCGACAGCCCATCCAGCCTGGAGGCCGGATTGAATGTCGCGCTGTCGGACTCGTTATCCACCTGGTGCTGCTCTTTGGGAGACGGGCAGGGCAGCTGGACTGATCCGCCACCGCTTTGCCGGACACCGACGCGCCACGCCGGCTAACGTTCCCCATCCTTCGATGGTCTTAGCAACTTTCGTTTTTCCGTGACGTTTTGACCTGATTGGTGATCAGAAAGGAACGATCATGAAGAAGCTGACGCTTGTGTTTGCTGTGCTTGCAAGCCTGGCCGTTGCTTCGGCGCCGGCCGAGGCGAGGGGATGGGGACACCGGTTTGGCGGCGGTTGGGGACACGCTGGCTTTGCGCGCGCCGGTGGGTGGGGCGGCGGATGGAGAGGCGGTTGGGGAGGACGTCGCTGGGGCGGCGGCTGGGGCTGGGGCCCGGGAGTTGGACTTGGTCTGGGCCTTGCTGCAGGTGCGCTCGCAGCCACGACCTGGGCGCCATACGACGCCTATGCATGGGACACCGGCTACGATTATGGTCCCTATGCTTACGGCGGTTGGCCCTATGCCTATGCTGCCCCGACCGTGGTTGTCGGCGGTCCCGTCTGGGGTCCGCCGCTGTTCTGGGGCCGGCGGCGGTTCTGGCATCGCGGCTGGTGGTAATCCATCAAGAGGCGGATCGCCTACGGCCAGCTGAGGCGCAGGTTGATTGATCGGCTTGCGCCTGGTCGCCGGCGCGATGAATGGGTGCTCTGGCTCAGAACTTGATCGGCGTCGTCTGCATCAGCGCGTCGAGCATGATGTTACTTGAAGCCGCTTCCCGCGCCATCGGAACATTGGAAGTTACCTGGAATTGAGAGGCGGCAAGGAGGGATATGTGCCGACTCGTTTGCTGCGTTTGGCCGTAATCTGGTTATTGCTGCTGGCAACCGTCTGGGTGGCGGAGCCCTATTTATCCGCTCTCTGGTTTTCGGCGTCCGGTCCTCGCCCGGTCACGCCGCGTGGAAATCTTGCCGCCAGCGAGCAGGCGACCATCGCGCTGTTCAAGACGGTGTCGCCATCCGTTGTGCACGTGTTCGCGCGGGCCGCGCCGTCGGTTTCGCTGTTTTCGGATGAGCAGGAAAGTGTCGTTCAGTCGGGCTCGGGCATCATATGGGACACCGCAGGACACGTGATCACGAACAACCACGTCATCAATGGCACGGCCCAGATCGGGGTTCGCCTCACCTCAGGAGAATTCGTCGCGGCGCGTGTGGTGGGCGCCGCTCCCAATTACGATCTCGCGGTTCTGCAGTTGGAGCGGCCAAGATCCGCCTTGCACGCGATCGCGATCGGCCGTTCCGCCGACCTGCAGGTCGGCCAGAGCACGTTCGCCATCGGCAATCCCTATGGTCTCGACCAGACCTTGACCTCGGGGATCGTGAGCGCGCTCGGCCGGAGACTGCCGACCGCCACGACGCACGAGGTCAAGGGCATGATTCAGACCGATGCGCCGATCAATCCAGGAAATTCCGGCGGACCGCTGCTCGACAGTGCCGGGCGCCTGATCGGCGTGAACAGCGCCATCCTTTCCGGTTCGGGCGCATCGGCCGGCATCGGGTTCGCCATTCCCGTCGACATCGTCAACCGTGTCGCCAGCGAGTTGATCCGCAATGGGCACGTCCCGTTGCCAGGCATCGGAATCGTGGCGGCCAAGCAGGGCGAGGCCACGAGTCTCGGAATTGACGGCATCATCATTGTGCGAACCTTGCCGGATTCTCCCGCTGCAAAGGCCGGTATCGAGGGCGCGACCGAGGATGGCGTCGTCAGAGATGTCATTACCGCAGTCGATGGCCAGCCCGTCCACAGCATGGAGGAGCTGACCTCGAGCCTCGAGGATGCGGGCATCGGCAAGCAGGTGACCTTGACCGTCGAACGCGACGGCCAAAGCCGCAGCGTGAAGCTGACCATCGCCGACATCTCCCAGCTGGCGCGGGGATGAGGCCACAGGGGCAGGCGGCCGTGCAGCCTTGTGGTGGGCCCGTGCCGCGTTCTCGGGTTGACGGCGCGCTCCGGCTCGCCATAAACAGGCGCCCGGGGCGAGGTCCGGTGCCCACTCGGCAACATCGGCTTGCTATTCTATCGCGAGACAGGGCGAAAACGTATAGAGGTTCAACGCGTGGAAGGGTGGCCGAGTGGTTTAAGGCACCGGTCTTGAAAACTAGGAATCGGTGACCAAAGCCGACCTAAGCCATCCCGAAACGCCTTGTTTTGTTGGTCTTTCCTCATCGGCAGGCCCTAGCTTACCCGGCCTTGCCCGAACGCTTCCGAATGAGTTCGGTAGCAACTTCGGTAGCAGGGCGGGCATATCGCAGATCAAGGTCCGGGCAAGCTGGCGGGGTGTGCTCGTCGGCGTGCTGTTCGTGATCGCGGTGATCTGGTTCTCGATGTGGCTGGGCGGGCCGGCCGCGGTGCGCCTTCGCCCTTGCCGCGCGGATCGGCGGCGCGATGGTGGTTGCCGGCCGCCCTCGGGAATAGCCCCTAAATGACTCTGCGGAGGCCGCTGGTGCAGGGTTTGGTCGGCCGGCTCTCCATGGGCCGGGCCGGTCCAGAAAGCGCAGGGCCGCCCGATTGTGAGTCAGGCGGCCCCGTATTGTGGTGACGTCTCGTCTCTCGCCTTCAGCCGGTCATGGCTTGCCCTTGGTCATTTCGCGCATCAGGGCGGCGATCTCCCGCTGGGCGGCGATGGGCAACTCCGAAACCACCGTGGCAAACTCAGTTCCCGTCATGTTCGGGCCGAGCTCGATCGGGTCGTTTTCGAACATGCGGCCTCTGCCCTCGAGCAGCCATTCAAGCTGGACGCCGTACTGGTCGCAGAAGAGCCCGATGTGGTGGTGCTTCAGCGTCAGTGCCGGCTTGATCTGCTGTTCGGACAGATTGCGGGATGCGGCAACCTCCCGGATGCGCTTGCGCATGGCCTCCTTGAACGCTCGTCGACGCGCCATCGTCTCGCTGTTGGTGCGTTTGGTCGGGTGCGTGGCCAGCCACTCCTCGTCCGCCGCGATCGCGCGCTCGATCCGTTCGGGCTTGACGTCGGTGTGGAGGTGATCCCTCCTCTCGAAGGCGGCCTTTTTCCAGACGACGGCGTTGCTATCCGGCGCGGGCGTCAACAGCTGCCTGACCAGCATTTCGCGGTACTTGTCGACCATCTTCATGTGGTTTGACTGATCGTACTCGGGATGCAATTTGGCTTCGTCGGTACCGTACATCACCACCATCGAGATCGCGTGCTCCATGTCGAGGCGCGCGCGCCAGTAGCGGGTCGTGGCCTCCGCCGCCCGCCACACCTCCCGGCGCTCCTTGCGCAGGCGGCTGTTCTTCCCGGTCTCGGTGCTTGGCTCAACCTGCTTGCGCCGCTGCACATAGAAGGATTCGTCCGTCGTGGGAATGTGCACAGCGCCACTGTCCAGCATCCGGCGGACTTGTTGTATGGCCAGCTGCTCCTGGTGCTCGGCGCGGCGGCGCTGGAAATCGATGATCTTTGTCATCGCGCGGCCTCCATGCTGGCAGCGATCTCGGCGATGCGGATGCCGAGCGCGCGCGCGGACGGGCGGCGGTCCGGGGAGCAGTGCAGCCACCCGCGGATGGCGGCTCGCATTTCATCCTCCGCACAGATCTTCGGGACGGATGAGGACGTGTTTAAGGGTGGCGTGCTATGCACGCAGTCAGCTCGGGTCATTTGGATTTCCACTCCTTTGGTGGCTCGGGTTAGAGCCGGGGCGAAGTTACCGCTTCTCCTCGGCTCGCTTTTGGGATATCCTATATTCATGAGCAAGTCAATTAGGGATATCCCGAAGAAGGGACGTGGTCGACCGCCCACCGGAGGCCGCCGCGAAGGCGTTCTAGTGCGCTTCGAGGCTGATCAGTTCAAAGCCCTGGACACGTGGATAGCCAAGCAGGTTGACCCGCCATCGCGGCCTGAAGCCATCCGCCGGCTGGTCGAGCTCGGGCTGAAGGCGAAGGCGTGAGATTCGGTCGGTCCAAGCGGACACGCGCCGGCTTCGGCTACTACCTCTTGGCTGCACTGTTCGTTTTGTTCGTGGTCGGCTTGATCATCGGATGGTTCGTTGATCTACCGGGCGCTCGCAAAACGGCGCACGCTGGTGAACCATGCGGCCCAGGCTACAGGTGGACGCGCGTCGGGTCGGCAATCGATCCAGATCTGTCCTGCGAAAAGGAATAGTATGTGAGGGCCGCTTGCGCATCCTGTGAGCTTTCCGAAAAGAATCACTGGGGAGAAGATGGAGCATGTCGCGTCTGATCTACTCGAGCGAGAAACACGGCTGCGGAGCTACGATTGTACTCGATAGCGGTGATGCATGCTTGATATCCGTAGCCCAAGCTGGGGTGCTCGTGCGATCATATAAGCAGGGTTTCTTAAGCAACCTGCTTGGGTCGTTTTTCGGGGCGAAACTTTACGAAGAAAAAAACGTCTATAAGGCCGCCCGCACTGCTCAGGCGCTGAGCGTCGCATTCCCACCGGTGGCAGAGCTCAAGTTCAAAAATCCCGTACTGCAGGCTTTCAGCAGCGCCGTTTGGTCCTGTTCGTCACCGGCTGAAGTCGCAATCGCCCTCAACGAAATATCCGAGAGGGCCCTGCGGCCTGACCCCGAGTGAAGCTGGGAAAATCCGCTTGCGCGCGTCCTCAGGTTGCGGAATCCTTCCTTATGACGGATTGGAACGAATTCACCAGCTACGATGCCATCCCAAAAGATCGGCGTCTGTTATTGATCACTCAAAGGACCGGCACGGCTGACGCGCTAGACATGGAGATCCATGACGTCGTTGTCGGGCACTGGAACCAACACCTTTGGGGTTTTGTGATTGCCAATGAACCGAACGAGACGCCATCCGGCGCAAAGCTGAACGTGCGTTATTGGGCGGAGCTTCCGGAGCTGCCATCACCCGTGAAACTGCGCGATCTCGACGGGCTTCTCTGACCGGCCCAAGCCCTAGCGGCTTCCCTCCCGGCCTCATCGGCATGACCGTCTAACTATTTGTTCACCGGTTAGCAGGCGGCGGTCCTTGCCCGCAGATCACCGGTAGTGGCAATCTTGATGCTCGCCGTTCGCGGCGTACAATGGGGCTGGGGCATGGACAAGAATGTAATCGGATTGGACCGCTGGTTCGAACTCGGTTTCACGGCGGCCATCGTCATTGCCACTGTCGCGAACGTGTATACCGCGAGGTTGCAATGGTCGACGATGAACGAATCCAATCGAATAAGCACTCGGCCGTACATCAAGATCACACTGAAGCCGGACACTTTCTTGCTTCACTCCGCGGGCATCCAACAAGGCGATTTCCCAGGCGTAAAGTTTCGCGTCGAGAACATCGGCAAACTGCCGGCTCTGGTTTGGGTCCGCAGCGCGGCAAACTGGAATGGCAGGGGGCGTTCCGGGGATGAGAAGACGTGGCCATCCATAGGGGTAGTGGCGCGCAAGTTTGTCTTCCCCGGCTCTGACGAAACGGACTTCCCATCGTATCAGCTCGGGTTCACGCCCGGCCAACTCACGGATATCGCGACCGGAGACCGGTACTATGTCCTGGTAGATGCGGCTTACGGCCCGTCCAAAAACATCGAATTATATGAGCCGTCAGAAGACTATGAAACCAAGGTCTGCACGGTTTTCCAAGTGAAGCGCGCCGGGGATGTCATCACACTCGGGGACGGCGAACCCTGTCCCTCAGAGGGCAGCAATTCCGCTCGATAGCGCGGGTCTCAAGTAAGACGCCCAACCGCTAGCGGGCTTGCGCATCGGCCCGATCGGCGAAATCATCGAGGCATGGACCTATATCTCCGCAAAGTCATCCATCCCCAAGCGCACGACAATTACCGCGTCATTCTCAAAGACGAGGGCCAGGAGATCGAGATCGGCTCCATCGGCATCCAGCACGCAGCTGGCGCGCGCACGTTCTGGCGGTGGGCTATCGATACCGTAGTGCCGATGCGCGGGCTTGAAGCGCAGGGCACCGGGCAGGATCGCGAGGACTGCATGAAGCTGTTCCGCTCCGCGTGGGAGCGCTTTGCCGCAGACCCGGCACGGCTGACTGGATTTCTGCAGACCAAGCGCAAGCGGCTCTAGCCACCGCCCCCCCTCTCAAAGAGGGCCCGCCATTGGCGATGGGCCAGTCCAGGGACAGGCATCAGCACAACACGATTCGCAATCGCCGGCCGAGCGCCCTATATCCGCTCCATGCCCCTCAAACAGATAGAGTTGCCTCCCGCGGTCGCGCGCCGCTTTGTCGACGATCTGCGCGCCTATTTCGCTGAGCCGAACGCCATCAAGCGCGAGGAGATCGCGGCGCGCCAGCTGCACGCGCTGAAGAAGCACTACCGAGGCAAGCTGCGCCTATTTGATGTGAAGGAGATGTTCGAGCAGATGCGGGATCACTCCTGAGTCGCGAGAGGTCAATGGCTGAAGAACCGTGATCTACGGCTATCACGAAGGCTTTCCTTCTTGCGCTCGCTCGGAGGTTGAGGAATCCGTTAGCTGCCAATACTCTGCCTTGCCTTGATGCCCTCCCGCGGGCAAATGATCCGAATCAGCCAGCCTGCGCCCCCAGAAAGATTAACCCATGACGCTGCCGATCTCCGATGTCGACACTCAGCTCGCGTTTTCCGTATACGAGGGCAAGGGCGTATTTGCTCTGCTGCTAGGTTCTGGGCTGTCGCGTGCCGCGGGCATCCCAACCGGATGGGAAATCACCCTCGACCTTATACGGCGCGTCGGGCTCGCCCAGAACGTCAAGGAGCAGCGAGATTGGGCTAAGTGGTATCGAAAGAAAGTTAAAGCGGAGCCGAGTTATTCCACACTGTTGGAGGAACTCGCTTCATCGCCGGAGGAACGTCGCTCCATTCTGCACAGGTACATCGAGCCAACTCAAGAGGACCGAGAAGAAGGTCGTAAAGTCCCGACTGCCGCACACTTTGCCATTGCCGACCTAGTGGCCGCCGGGTACTTGCGAGTCATAATTACAACGAATTTTGACAGGCTATTGGAGAACGCGCTTCGCGAGCGCGGTGTTGAACCTACGATCGTTGCCTCTGTAGACGCGCTGGTTGGCGCCGAACCCATCACACACAGCGCGTGCTACGTTCTAAAGCTTCATGGTGACTACAAAGACGCGCGCATCCTCAATACAGATGCGGAACTCACAGCTTATCCACCGCAATACGATACACTGCTCGATCGCATTTTCGATGAGCACGGCCTAATTGTCTGCGGTTGGTCTGGCGAATGGGATCACGCGCTGCGAGCGGCGTTACTTCGTGCTCCGAATCGCCGCTATCCGATGTATTGGGCGACACGCAGCTCGATAGCCGCCAGTGCTCAAGAACTCATCGATCACCGTCGAGCACGCGTCATTCCAATCGCGGACGCTGACAGCTTTTTCAAAGCGCTGCGTGCGCGTGTTGAGACCTTATCGCAGTCTCAACGTCAGAATCCGCTAAGCATCGAGTTGCTCGTTAGCACAGCAAAGCGCTACCTGGCAAAGCCCGAGCTTCGAATTCAATTGCATGATTTGGTCGAACAAGAGACCGAACGCATGCTCGTGCATCTCGACTCGGATGAATTTTCTGCTCAAGGTCCATGGGATCAAGCCAACTTTCGGGCCCGCGTTCGCAAATACGAATCGATAACCGAGCCCCTGGCAAGAGTGGCGGGCGTCTTAGGCCGGTGGGGAGATGACAGCGAACTATCTCTGGTCCTTGATCTCATTCGCGTCCTGTACAGGCAGTCGGCAAAACAATCCGCGGGAGTCGTGCTCTATCTGAACATTCGATCCTATCCCGCGGTTTTGATTTTCACCGCTTACGCCCTTGGGCTGACTCGCGCCGAACGCTGGAACGCCCTTCATCAGCTATTTTCAGCGGCAATCGATCAACAGTACAGGGAGCCGGTTCGGGCAGTCGATTGCCTCTTCCTATGGAGTTGGAAGGGTACCGAAAACGACGCGTGGAAGCAGGTTGAGGGGCTAGAGCGATTGAAAACTCCACTGAGTGATTATCTCTATGGACTGTTTAGCAATTGGGGGACGAGCTTCGCTGCGCTTACGCCCGATTTCGAATTGATGTTCGAGCGCTTTGAGTTGTTGGCAGCACTTGCGCACCTTGAAAGGAATGCGAAAGATGATCTCGTTCAGGCTCTGGCAGTCGACACGCCGCAGTCATGGGTGTGGGCGCCGGTCGGCCGCATCGGATGGCATACAGCCAACCGCGACAAGCTCATTCCAGAACTGCAGTCGGATCCGATGAAAGCTAATCTGATTAAGGCCAAGTTTGCGCAAAGCGATCCTCAGTTCTTGGAGTTGTCTCTGAAAAATCTTTTGCGGTTCACACAACGGATGAGTTGGCCGTAACGCCTGAATTGAGCTCGAGCTGCGTACGTGCAGCGGCGACACGAGCCGAAGCGTTCGGGCCGTCTTGCTCCTCGATCAACGCATGCGCAGCATTGGCCTGAGTCGACATCTCGATCAATCTCTCGGCCGATGGCGCGCGGTGGCGCTGCGCCAGTGTGGCAGGTCACGCTTTTCAAAGCGCGGGCTGTTGCGTCTCAACGCATCTTCGTCGTGAACGGCCATCAGTTTGAGACAGAGAACGTTCAGCATCGACCCGAGCCTGTCCAGCCCGATCCGCTTGACCTCATTGGAACGCACATCGATCCGCTTCAGCCCTTTTGCTCTCTGTCTGAGCGCGCCTATCAATTCAGCTTTGGGCTCGTCGGGCTCGTCCGCAACGGCAATGAGTTTCAGTCCGAGAACATCGAGAAGAGGACCGAGCGAGGCGGGTCCAATTCGCTTGACATGGTTGATGGACAGAATTTTTCCGGCATAGCCGGACGGAAGGCTGCCGACGAAATCGACGGTTTCCCTGCTGATCTGCAATTCATCGCATCTTGTTCGAAAAACGGTGATCAGATCGGAGTAGCCCCTGATCTCAATCTCGGTCGATGGCGTGGTTGTTGGCGCGATATAGGGCGGGCTTGTCTTATCTGTCTTGTGCTTCTTTATCTTTGACGACCAGCCAAATTCAGGCCGAAATCGCAACGTCCGCACATCGTCGTCAAGCGCGGTCGCTGCTTCTCCGATAGTGTTCATCTCAGACAAGAGATTTCCCCGCTCAGGCGGAATTCACGGGCGTCCAGCTGATTGTGCCAGCGGTGGCACCGTTGCGATCTTTGAAACTGATCGAAGTGGCCTGCGAGGATACGAGTACCTGCATGGCGCGATCGACCATTTCCTTGATCTCGGTCAGCTCGGCGCGTTTCGATCCGCCGATATTGAGGGCGCTCAAGCTGGAGATCGTGATATTGAAAGAGCCGGCCATGGGTGTGCCTCTCGGTTATCGTGGGCTTGATGGTTTGAACTGCGGGAATTGCCTTGCGTAATCGAGACGCTGCGCAGGCGTCATCTTGGAGAATTCTGCGTCAGTGACCTTGCCGGGTGCGTCGCTCGCTTTGACCGCCCGCATCAGTGGGTCACTGGCCGTCATTGTCGCGAGGACGTCGGCCGAACTGTCGCTCATGGATGGCCCTTTCGGCTCACGACCTGGCGAATGCCCGCCGCGATCGGCTTTGAAAGATCCTTGAGCTTGGCGGCTAGCAGGGGTGTGATCGGCGGGGTGGGAATGGACGAATTGGCGTTTCGCACGCCATCGTCCCCAGGGGAGGTCGGGCTACCGCTCATCAGTCGCCACCCCTGGTCGGCATGAAGACCGTGCCGGTCCGGCGGGCCGCGTCGTTTGCGGAGTTGAGCTTGCGCGTCAACCCCATCTCCGAACTGTCGGAATACTTGACCGCGGTGGTCATGCCGTTTGAGACCATCGGCGCGCCGGTGATGCCCTTCATCCGGTCGTCGGCGGCAAGGGGAATGCCGACATATCGGCTCGGCGATACGCAAGAGGGACCGGTCGTTTGCTTGTTCGCCATCGTCATTTCTCCTCGGTTCAGGCCGCGGCCTGTTTGATTTTTTCGAGCCGGGTCTCCAGATCGGTGCGCAGCGCCGCCGCGGTGGCGGCGTCAGTCTTGGCCTGCTCGAGCAATCGCTCGGCTTCGGCTTTGGCGCGCCGGACCTCGTCCATTGCCTTGGTGCAATGCTGATCGCAAGCCTGCCGCTGGGCCCTCAGAGCGGCGTCATGTGCATCACGTTCGCTCTTGATCGCACGGTCGTGCGCATCGCGGGCGGCCTGCAATTCGGCTTGTGCGGCCTTCGCAAGGGCTTGGGCTTCGACGGCCTTCTCGGCTGCCGCATGTAGTTCAGCAACACGCGCTACGGAGGCTTTTGGGTCGCTGACAAGGTTCAGGAGGCTAAAGAACGCTCGCGATTCGTCAGCAGCAGGAGGCGCGGTATATTCATTCAGCAACATCTGTTCGCTCCATCATCACGCGTCTGCGCGCGACGGGCGCGGCCTGGCCGAGCGGCGTGTCAGCGTCGAGCCCTCGACCAAGTTGTCCGGCACCACATTTGAGCTCGAGGTTTCGGGGCGTGCACTGCCCTCGTTCCCGTCCATGTGCGCGTCGGCAATCCCAAGCAGATCCTGGTTCAAGCTCTTCCATGACGGCAGCTCGCTGATACGCTCGTTGTAGCCGTCCAGAATTCCTCCGTAGGACATGACAGCCCGGCGCATCTGATTGTCGAGGCGCTGCATCTCGCTAAGCGCCAGAAAGACAGTTTCACGACTCGTGAGAACGTTTTGCGCGTGCGTGGTTACACTGGCGTGGAAGCTGTCGAGCTCGGCCTTGCGAACAGCCAACTCCGCCTCCTGCGCAGCCTTCGCGGATGCCAGCGAGGCTTCCGCGGCCTCCGCTTCTGCCTTCGCCTTGATCGCCTGCGCAACTAGACCGGAGAGCTCATCGAGCCGCTTTCCGCACGCCTTCGCGTCAGTGACGAACGCCAGCCACGCCTGCCAATTCTGGAAGGCGCCAAGCTGCGCTTTCAGGGACGCCATATCGGATGCGAGGATGCCCACCTTATCCGTGAGGCCTTCGACATTCTCGGTCAGTTCGGAAATCTCAGGATTGAACATCGTGGCTCCTATGCGGCCTGGTGCGGCTGCTGCCGGTCTGCTGACTTCATCGCCTCATTCACGAGGCAGCGGATGACCGACGAGATCGAGCGGTCCTCTTCCTGCGCGCGCCGGCGGACGTACCGCTCCTCGTCCTCCTTCAGCCGCGCAACGATCTGGGCCGTGAACATCATCCTCTCCCGCTCTCGATCTGCATCCGCCTCAGACAGTCCCTGCAATAGGCCGGGCCGCGCTGTGAAATCCGCCAGCCCTGCGCAACCGCAACCTGAACGCCGCGCAGCTCCCGCGCGTCGCAGCGGTCGCAAATCACAACGACTGCGCTCGAAAAGGCCATGCCGTGAGACATGGCTGATTTGGTCGCCTCACTGCAATGTGGTGCGAATGCAAATAGGAGCATCGGCGGAATTGCCGCTGAAAATGCGCTCATGGTTTGCGGTCCCAAAAAAAATTCGAGACCCGCCAAGGTTCAGAAAAAATCGAGAGGGGTTAACCCGGGCTCGGCGCGCGATCTTCATTTTTCCCTGCCGGCCTCTTCAATGGCCGAATTCGGGATGGTCGAGCGAGAAATGAGGGGATCCCTCGCGCGCGCCTGCCGGCGCGGCTGCTCATCCGGGCGAATACGGTAGGCAGAATGAAAGAAGAGGCACGATCGCGCGCGTGTAATGGTCCGCCGCGATCATCACCGGATTGACGAACCGGTGCCGCAGCATGTGCACGAGGCTGTAAACGCTCGCATTTCGCAGCCTATGTGCGAGCCCTGCTACCGCGATTTGCTACCGCTTGGGATTGAAAAAGGGATCGGCCGGCTTCTGCTGCTCGATCTGCCGCGCCGAGCCTGGCCGCGCTGGCGTGACGTCTACGGTCGGCCTGCTATCCTCGCTGAGATCGATGACATAGCCGGCCTTGATGTCGATGTTGACGGATACTTGCGCGTCGGCTGACGGCTTGATGCCCGCGATGCCCAGGAGATGCCGGCTGGCATCAAAGGCGACGTGCTCGGAGCCGGCATCGAGCAGCTCAATCATGCGCGCGGACGCCCGCATCGTGCCCGCGGCGAGAGTTTCGCGGGTCCTGCGCTCCAGAAATACCCGTACATGCGGCTTTCGCAACGCTTCTGAGAAATACCCTTCGGTCAATCCGACGCGCAGCGCAGCGGCTTTTTGCGTCCGGACCTCACCGGTGAGCAGCAGTCGGATGGCTTCGGCTAGTCGCTTCGAAATGCGACCTTCCCGGACGGGTTTTGCATCGGTTGTGGTCAGTTCGTTGTCATTGTCGGTCATAGCCTGCGGCCTTTCGGTTGGTGACTAGGAGGCAACTGCCCGGAGGCGCAGCCGGGAGGGCTGTTGCGGACGGGTTGGTTTGGGATGCGCGCGAGGGGCGGCGGTGGGGCGCAACAGTTTCGCCACCCTATAGAGGGCTGTTGCGGCTGTTGCGGGGGTGCTTTTCCGGACTGTTGCGGGCCGTTGCAGCCTTGTTGCAAAGGGTGTTGCGCGCTGTTGCGCTTTGTTGCGGGCTGACTGTTGCAAGGCTGTTGCGCACACCCCTTTGCAACAGTGGATAACTCGGCGCAACAGTGGTCGCTGTTGCGGGCTGTTGCGGCTGTTGCGGGGCGACTGTTGCAGTGCGCTCATACTGCTTTCCCGGCCTCTTCGGCTTCGGCAATCTTGATGCATCGGCCATGGTCGACTGTGAGACCAGGCAGGCCATCCAGATAGTCCGGCAGGAAGCCGGAACCCGTGCCATGAAAACCCGGGGCGCGGTGCTCTCGAAACAGGATGGCGGCGGCGCGCTCAGGAGCGTGATTGTTGGTGATGAAGCGGACAAGCGATTGGACCATGACGGAGACGGCCCTGGCGATCGGGTTCCAAAGCCCGTCTGAATCGCAGGGCTGCATCAATTCCGAGATGGATATCACCTTGAACTGCGGACCGGCGGCATCGGCCTCGTGTTTGGCGAGAAGCCCTCTCAAAACCTCGTCTCGAAGCTGGTATGGCACGCAATACAGCGCCTTTTGCATAGCTTCTCGCCAGATAATCACCTCATCCCTTGCTTGCTCGGTCATGGATCGTTTCTCCTGATTAAACCTTTGGTTGAGATTTCAGAGCAGCCATGTCATGTCGCCTTCGCAGGCGATCCGGTTCGATGCCACGAGCTCGCGGCGGAACGTGGCGAACAAGGTCCGGGCGCTGTGGGGCTTTGCCGCGGCATCGATCAGGCCGAGCAAGGTGCATTCGGCCTGCCAGTGATCGCGATGGGCGGCCCTGCGGTTGCCGGGCAGCATGGTGGCCTGGTCGGTCGCCAAAACGTTCTGCAGAGCTTCGAGGGCTTTCTGACAGCGCGGGCTGATCTTGTCCGGCCGGCGGGCCTCCGTCGCCTCGTGCTCCCATTGATCGTTCACCAGGGCCACCTTGATGTCTTGGAAATCGTGGCGGGTCGCCGGCGTGCGCTCGCGAGCTTTCTTGAAGCTCAACGAAAACGAAACGTCGGTGTCATCCCGCTTCACCGCGTCGAGATGCGCGACGGTGTCCATCTGCCACTCCCGGCTCTTGTCACCATAGGAGCGGCTTTCATCATGGCCGGTGTGGTGTACCCATACTTGCCCGATGCTGGCGCGCGTCAGCGCATGCACCAATGGAATTGCCTTTTGCCACGCCTCGGGATCCTTCTGATCGCCGCTCGTCAGGCACATGATGTTGTCGAAGATTATCAGGTCGACCCCACCGATTTTTTTGATGAAGGCCCAAAGCCAAGCCTGGCCTTCTGATGTATTCAGGGCCTTGAAGTTGGGAATGTCCTCGTGACTTAGCGCGAAGAATGTTTCGGGGCTCTCTCCGAGCCGCTCGGCCTCGTCCAGCACGCGCTGTTTCAGCAGGCGCCGCGACATCTCCCCGTCGACGAGGAGCACGCGTACAGACCGGCCGGCGCGCCAGTGCAGGAAATCCCTTCCGGCCGAGCAGCGGATTCCCAGGGCGACCGCAAAATTGGTTTTGCCGAGCCCGGTGGCTGCAGTCATCAGCGCGCGTGTGGTGGTGCTTAGCCAGTGGCCCATGATCAGATCGGGCTCGGGAAGGTCCCGCGCGCGCCATTCGACCAGCGTCAACGGTGGCAGGTCGGCAATCTCCGGCGGTGATGGAGTCGCCGGCGCATGGTCGGGCTCGCCGTTCACCCATTCCGGGATCTCGGTGTATGACGGCGGTTCGTCGCGCGCTGGCTCCTTGTGAAGGAAGCCGGCATCCGCGAATGCGCCGAGCACGTCCTCAGGACTTAGCGACTTGCCGTGCATTCTTCTCTTTCCATATTTTCAAAAGGAACGGTGCATCGGCCGGGTGCCGAGCAAGCCAGTCGTTGAGAGCCTTGCGATCGGCGCTCTGGACGACGAACCAAAACGCCTGTCGTGTTGCTTTCGGCGGGTGATATGGCTGCCGGATGTTCACCTGCCTTCCGGCAATATCGCCGTTGCGAACGCCATCCGGCAGCGGTGGCTCGCCACTGTGGCGCCACCGGTCGCGCGGGTCCGCCATCTCCCAACGGCGCACGAGATCGGCGGCGCCGAGGAATATCTCGCGCTCGACCACGTCGTATTCGACAGCCAGTTCGGCCTCGGTTGGCTGCTCCTCGTCCAGCTCGGCGCGGACCAGGGCGAACGGCTCGGCCATAAGCCGCTGCACCTCGTCCTGCCCGATCAAGGCCACCAGCCCGTTCTCCATGGCCCACGCCTGCAGTTGGTCGACCGCGTCCGGCAGCTCGATCTGATAGTGCGCCCAGAGGAACGCCTTCGTCTCGCAGAGCTCATGGAAAACCTCGAGCGGATCCGCAAGTTTGATCGCCGGCACCGTCGGCTGCGTCATGTTGTTCATGACGTCGCCTCATCGTCCAGCAGGCCGAGCTCCCGCGCTTTCTCCAGCGCCTTGTTGATGGCCTTCGCAAGATCAGGCAGGCGCAGCACCACCATCGCCACACCCTTGC
Organism: Bradyrhizobium sp.; assembly: GCA_035652015.1. GTDB lineage: Bacteria > Pseudomonadota > Alphaproteobacteria > Rhizobiales > Xanthobacteraceae > Bradyrhizobium. Next base: position 35,486 of record DASREP010000066.1, read on the forward strand.
CGGTTGGCCGCATCTGGCCTTGCTCATTGTGGAAGTGCTGGCGAACGTCGACGATGTTCTGGCCCTCAAAGGTCGAGAGCGAAACCACGATGACGTCCTTGCGCCTGTTCTTGAAAAACTTGGCGATCTCAACCGGCTCGGGAAGCGTGGGGCGGCTCATTGGCTGCAGCGCTCCCAAGAGATCGCCCTCGGAATGGGCGAGAGGCCGAGCAGTATCCGCAGCCGCGCCTCGCGCTTGGCAGTCCTGTAATCGAAAAATTCTAGGATGATTTGGCGGTGAATCTGTCTGCATAGCCGTTGGCGATCCGAGATGTGGCGTCGCGGCTTGTGCGAGGGTGCGATTTGCTGTAGGCGCATGGCCTGTTCTCCGTGGTGGTGAACCGACAAGCGAATGAGCGGCGGGCTGTGGCGGCCCGCTGTTTCGCTTTCAGGGTGATTTCAGGCAGCCGCTTCTTCGACCATGCGATTGAGCTTCGCGGCGAAGTCGCAGGTCATCGCCCGCAAGATTTCCGGATCGCCGCCGGCTACCTTCGCCAGTCCCACACGCACCGGCACGCGAACTTTTCCACCGATTTTGATGGTCGGAATGTCGCCCCGCCTGGCCGCGGCGTAGGCCGTATCCTCGGCCTGAATCCCGAAAACCAGCCTTGCATAGACCGGAACGCTCACGGTTACCGGCAGCTCTGGATTGGTCATGTTGTCCTCTTTCGCTCGAAGCAGCGTCAGAACAACCGATATCCTCCTAGTCCCTTGCATTCAATCCGATACGCCGATAGAGTGCGTATCGGCGGACATACCGGCGTAATTGCGGAGGAGGGAAAATGTTCGAGATCGCACTTAACTGGTCAAAGGCGCACAAGTACGAATGCGCGACCGTGAACGGGCAACGGGTCATCCGTCAGACCGGCACCGGTCGCGAAAAGGATTTCGATCCGTTCAAGGTGAAAAGTGAGACGGCGCTGTACAAGCGCTTTGCCGCGCTGGATGGCTCCGAGGATCAATGCCTGCAATTCGCCCATGCTTGGGGTTTGTTGACAACCGAGGCTCGGACCGAGGCCGAAACGATCGACGGCTGGCGCAAGAAGATCCAGCAAATGCGCGGCTTCATAGCCATGATGCAGGTTGGCGAAAAAGTGCCCGGAGGGATTACGCGCACGAAGGTCGGCGGGCGCGGCGTTGAAGTGCCTTTGCCGTCAATTGCGGTGACGCTCGTTCCCGGTGATGTCGACGTCGACGGGACCATTGGGCGCCCGAGAATGCTGTTTGAGCCGAAAACCCTGTTGGATGGCATGTATCTGCAGATCGGTGCTTTCGTCGCTGGCGACGGCATCCTGCGCGTCTGCAAGCAGTGCGGAAAACCTTTTGAGGCAGGCACGCAGTCGCGACGCAGCATCGCAATCTACTGTTCGTCAGCCTGCAAAGATCGAGCGAGCTATCAAAAACGGAGGACTGCGGCATGAAGGGGCATATTCGCGAACGATCACCGGGCCATTGGGCAATCATCCTTGATCTGTACGACGCGGCCGGCAACCGGCGCCGCAAGTGGCACAGCTACAAAGGCACCAAGCGCGGAGCGCAGAAGGAATGCGCCCGGCTGATTACCGAAATGGAGGACGGCGAATATGTCGAGCCTTCCAATGGGACGCTGGCGGAATTTCTCGAGCGATGGCTGAAGCACATCAAGCCGAACGTGTCGCCGCGCACCCATGAGCGGTACGAGCAGATCGCCAAGAAAAACATCGTGCCTCTGCTCGGCGCCAAGCCTCTCTCGAAGCTGCAGCCGATCGAGATCAGCGAGGCCTATGCAAAGGCTCTTGAGAGCGGCAGGTGCGACGGCAAGGGCGGCCTGTCGCCCCGCACGGTGCACCACATGCATCGCGTCCTCTATTCGGCCCTCGGGCAGGCGGAACGCTGGAAGCTGATTGCCCGCAATCCGGCCGCGCTGCTGGAAAAGCGGGATCGGCCCCGGATCGAGCGCAAGCCGGTCGCCACGATCGACGCGCCGACGACCGCCACCGTGTTCGATGCGGCTCGCGATCGCCGGCTGTTCATTCCCCTGGTGCTGGCCGCGCTCTGCGGACTGCGCCGCGGCGAGATCACCGCATTGCGCTGGAAGTCTGTGGATCTCGAAACCGGGCAGCTCGCGGTCATCGCCAGCACGGAGCAAACGGACGCCGGCGCTATCCGGGAGAAGGACGCCAAGAGCGGGAAGGCGCGTACGGTCGCCTTGCCGTCCCTTGCGGTCGACGAGCTCCGCCGCTGGCGCCTCGCCCAGGCCGAGGAACTCCTGAAGCTCGGTATCCGCACCGATGACAGCTGGCACGTGGTCACCCGGGCGGACGGTGAGCCCTTGCAGCCCCGGAGTCTGACGCATGTCATGTCGGCGTTCCTGGACGAATGGGGCGTCACCCTGCACAAGCTGCGCCACAGTCACGCCAGCCATATGCTGGCCTCCAACGTCCATCCGAAGGTCGTCCAGGAGCGGCTTGGACACTCCTCAATCGCCATCACGCTGGATATCTACAGCCACCTGATGCCGAACATGCAGGGCGATGCGGCCGCGACGGTTGACGGAGTGATGCGGGCTGCCATAAAGAAAAATGCCGATGACGTTCGGTAGCAAAGCGGTAGCAGAACGGTAATTGAGTCCTGATTTGTTCTCTCCGCCAAGGAAAAAAGACCAGCAAATTCAACGATTGGAAGGGTGGCCGAGTGGTTTAAGGCACCGGTCTTGAAAACCGGCGTGCCCGCAAGGGTACCGTGGGTTCGAATCCCACCCCTTCCGCCACCACTTTGATTCCATTTACTTTTTTGCCTCTAGTTAGTAAAAAATCTGGGCGTTTTTTACTAATCGTTTTCGGTGTGTGCTTCCTGCGTTCTAGTGTCCTGATCGACGGCCCATCGTCCAGGGAAAATAGGAACACCCGCATTTGTGTTGCGCCAATACAACGTCAATGGTCCAATTCATGCAGGTTCCAGCGCGGAATTTGACTTGTTAAGCGCACGGCTGGAGAGTGTCGATGAGTTGGCAATCAGGAATTGAGTCGTGCCGGGGCCATTTCACCGACTTGAGTCGCCGACTCAAACAATCGCAGACGCGAAGCGCCAAGAAACATCAAACGAGGTTTGGGGCAGGCCCGCGTCCAATACCGCCCAAAGCCACATACCAGCCGTTAAGGCATATCGCCATAATCTACCGTCAGGTCAGCGTGGCGTCGAGTTTGAGACACCCGTCCCGCCAGCGCAAGGGTCTGGAACGCCGCTGGAAGCGAGGTGGTATCTTGGGTTCACTCCCGGCGTTTTGCACAGAATCGAGGCGGGAACGGAGTACGCTGCTATCCCGTTATCAAGGTTCGTTAATGGACAGCCGTAACTCATTGACGGGACTACTTGCATGATTGAGCCAATCAGCAGTCTCAGTGTCGATGTTGTGCCGCAGGCGATCATCGCTCTCCCCATTGAAGATATCGTCGGCGAGCGAGTAAGCACGGGTTACGATGATTTTGACTCTTTTGAAGGCGCTTCGTTCAAGCTTGATAGAGAAATTGAAATAGCGGTTCGTCATTATCGCGGTCATCCGAAGAACACGACCACCATCTACATAGATCGCCGCGAAGCTGACGTTCAAACAGTCACGCGCCTTATTCGCAAAATTCTTCACGAGCTTAATGTGCCGCTTGCGGCGCTACAATGGGAGCGCCAGAACGACCCAACTCTCTAACGGGCGTTGACGGTCGAAGCGACCTCGCCTCCTTAATCTTCCTCCGGTGGCAGCTTCGCCAAGAGATGCGGCCAGTTGCGCGCGACGATGCCGCGCACCTCGGGATCGATGGCCTCAATGGTGTCGAAGTCCTCAAGCTGCTGCCGGATTTCTTCCAGCTCCTCCGGCTCCAGCGGGCGTCCATGAAGGAACTCGATTGGCATTTTGCCTCGCAATGTCGCAGCCATCTTCCTATATTCGGGCGAGCTTTCCCAAATAAATTTCCCCTCCTTCCCACCCACCGCCCATGTCTTGGTCCACCGAGTTCGACGATCCTATCATGCTTGCCAACGTCAAGCTGCGGGCCGAAACAGTTGAGGAAGAAAAGTGGTCACAACCCGGAGGAGATGCGCAGAGGAGATGTCGGAGATGGTGGCTGATAAGAGCAAACCGATAGTGGATGACAGCAGCAAAAACGAGATGGAAGAGGCGCCAGCGCTTTGGCATGATCAAGCGCAGCGTAACTGCGCGCCACTTTATATACAGGACCGGTTTCTGCGCGACGGGTATGACGCCTCTACGAGGAATGCGACCGCAACCTTTGTTCATTTCAAAGGCCACTATTACGCGTGCACCTGTCGACATGTTGTCGAGATTGCGAAGAAGAGGCGAGACAGTGGCTCTCCATTTTCGGGGTTGGCCTTAGGATACAAAGAGGGCTTTCAGCCACTCTCGTTTATCACCGCAGATGGCTTGAAGGATGCACTACAAATAGTGCCAGGCACTGAGGGCGAAGAAGAATATCTCGATCTCGCAATCGCTGACATCACTTCGGTATGGCCGCGCTTCAGCGCCGAGTGGGGTAGCCGCGCAATTGATATGGATCACGATCGTTGGCACGAGCCAAGATGGGCGCGAGCGGAAATGCTTGCAGCTGCCGGCTGGCCAGAGATGGGCAAGCGAAATGCGACTAACGACGAGGGCAAGCCGATTGTAAGAGGAACGATAGCTTTGGTGATAGCCAAGGTGAAAGGCGGTCTCTCCAAAACTGACCGCATTGTTATGATGGAAAGCCGATTGGATGCGCCCCATGGCTGGTTCTTTAGCGGAATGAGCGGCGGCCCGATTTATGTAATCCAAGACGACAAACTCGTGCCCGTAGGATTGCTGTACGACGGCTGGCCTCAAAAGAAGGGAGTAAAACACGAGAGTTATGATGAATGCGATATCGTCATTCGCGGCGTGATTTTGACGCCGCAAAATCTGGAGAGGTGGCTAGAGGCCGCTGGCCTTAATGAACCAGCTGGAAACAAAGAGATGAAATAATAGGGCATGCCCGCCGAGTACAGTGCGGGGTTTCAACGCGCAATCGCCAACGGCTGGCTCTGGATGCATGAAAGCGGGACCTTCGTGAAGTTCACCGAAGCGGGCGCGGCATTGTTCGCCTAAGCAATCAGCCCTTGACCAATGGACCTCTACCTCCGCCGCGTCATCCATCCACAAGCCTACGACAACTACCGCGTCATTCTGAAGGATGGCGGCGAGGAGTTTGAGGTCGGCTCCATCGGCATCCAACATGGGGCGGGCGCGCGCACGTTCTGGGCTTGGGCCATCGACACCGTGGTGCCGATGCGCGGGCTGGAGGCGCGGGGCACTGGGCAGGATCGCGAGGATTGCACGCGGCTGTTTCGGGCGGCATGGGAACGGTTTTGTGCAGACCCGGCAAGGCTGGCGCAGTTCCTCGATATGAAGCGCAAGCGGCGCAGCTGATGGGAAGGCAACACCGGGCAGCGGTGCTTCTGTGGTACAGAGTTTCAGGATGTGCGAGTGCGAAACCCACGTGTTGCGCATGGATGTGCCGGGAGAGACTTGAACAATGCCTGACAAAAAATGGTTCAGCTTTCGCCGAAACCGCTCCGACACCACCGAAGCGGAAAAGGCTCCACAACTTAGGCCTGCCAATGAAAATCCTTGGTACTGTCTCGCCACACTTCATGGCGAACAGCCCATGGATGGCAATTGGGATCAAGAGCTTGCCGAGAAAAACCGCGTAGCTTGGGATCGGTGGATCGGCGCAGACGGTGCAAATCGCAACGAATTGGCGGATATTTTCGCCCGACGCACATCCAAGTCGCTGACATTACCCGAACCCAAGACACCTGCTGATTTTTCTCATACGCGCTTTGATCGTCCGCTTAATCTGGCGGGCTTTCGATTTGTGTGGCCTGCAGACTTTCGCTCGGCGGTATTCGTAGGCGAGACTAGCTTCCAAAATGCGGTATTCAACAGCAAGGCCGATTTCAGCTCGGCGACATTCTCGCGAGAGACCAACTTTGGCGGCGTGCACCTTGATGCAGGGGCCGACTTTCAATCGGTGACCTTCGCCAGAAGCGTTCATTTCCAACGGGCATACCTCACCAACATCAATTTTCGCTCAGCCACGTTCTCCGGCGCTGCTAACTTTCACGACACAAATTTTCACGGTAACGACCTGGCCATCTTTTATCGGGCGACATTCTCTGGCGAGGCGACTTTTGTCGGAGCCAAGTTTCCCAGCGGCGCTGGCTTTGACGGGGTTACCTTTTCCATGTCAACCAGTTTCGACGGAGCAAAGTTCAAAGAAGTCAGCTTCAAAACGGCGACGTTCTCCGGCCATATTCAGTTCGTCGACGCAACGTTCGACGGGCCCGCCAACTTCGCCTTTGCGCGCTTTGAGGCCCAGCCCCCCGATCTTCGAGGGGCGGAAATGCATGAGGCCACCGCGTGGCACGGCGTAATATGGCCTAGACCCGCAATGAACGAGGACGCGCAACAACAAGTGTACGCCTATGAACGCCTAAAGCAGGAAATGGAGCGGCTAAAGAAGCACGAGGATGAGCAACACGTTTTTCGCATGGAGCTACGTGCTCGCCGTGGACTGCTTCGTATCTTTTCCGGCGAATGGCTTCTGAATTTAGCCTACCAGTGCTTAAGCAATTACGGCATCAGCTACATTAGACCGGTGCTTTGGCTGGTCGCTATCTTCGTAGCCGCATTTGGCATCTTTACGCACGCTCCCTTGTATTGCGGAGCGCCAATGCCAACCAAGCTCGCCATCAATCTCAGCTTGGCTAACATCTTTGTTTTCCTGCCAAACCAGCGCATTCTGCTAACTAAGATGGCCACGGCGAACTGCTTGTCGGATACGACACAGGTTGTGAGCGCGGTCGAAGCTCTGCTGAGTGTGGTGCTCTTATTCCTCCTCGGCCTCGCGCTACGTAACCGCTTCCGAATGAGGTAAAGGGTGCATCGATGGACACGAGGGATCGCTTGAAATTCGTGACCGACCGCCAATTCGCCGATCCGGATGTCGCCGCGCGCAAGATCGTCGAGCTGGCCAACGCTTTCGAGCCTGTGCAGGACGGGCGGATTTATATCGAGAAGATCAACGGGCCATTCCTGTTCGAGCTGAAGGGGACGCCTGCCGAATACAGTGCCGGGCTTGAGCGCGCCATCGCCAATGGCTGGCTGTGGATACATGAGAGCGGCACATTCGTGAAGTTCACCGAGGCGGGCGCGGCGCTGTTTGCGTGACGGGCTGGTCCGGTGAACCTTTTTTGCTCGCTTTGGACCAACAAGTAAACGTCGCGCGGGGAGCGCAATGAAAAAGCACGCTGGCGACAACACTTGCCTTGTCTGCGAGGGCACTGGCCGCTCGCTGGTGAAAAAGCCCGCTCCGGGTGGCCGCAGACTTTATCCCACACGTTGTGATCAGTGCGGAGGCAAAGGACGGGTATCGACGGACGACCAGACCGGCGTCCCCCATGAGCCCGCCACGAGTCGGGCTAGTCCTCTCTTGCTAGGCTAAAAGCTGGTCAGTTAAACAGAAAGACCGGGCGATGTGATCGCCCGGTCGCCTGAGAACGCTGACGAGTGACCCAAGTTATTTCAGAGAGCTGTTGACCGACGTGAACTTGTCGTTGAGGTTCGAGCCAAGACCGTTGACCACGGCGATGATCGCCAGCGAGATGCCTGCTGCGATCAAGCCATATTCGATGGCGGTAGCACCACTCTGATCCCGCCAAAAGCGCAAAAACAATTTTTTCATAGTACTGCCTTTCATCGCACGGAGCGGAAGATGCTGCGGACAGCTTCCGATAGTGGAATGTAACTTTTAAAGCCCGTGTTAATACGGGGACGAAAATCCTGCGGAGATTTTGATCAAAATTGTTTGGACCAGCTCAAGGGAGCCAGGCTTGAACGAGCTATCGCCAACGGCTGGCTGTGGCTGCACGAGAGCGGCAGGTTCGTGAAAATTTACGGAGGCGGGCGCGGCGCTGTTTGCCTGACCGCGAGCCGCGATTGTGGCCACATACGAATTAGATAGACATTGGAACGGAAGAAGCGCCTAGTCCTCGCATCGCCGCGCTGCTTTCTGGCTCATATCGGTGACTGAGAGTTGGTATTGCTCCCGCCCAGCACTGGAAGGAACGGCTATGGCTTGGCTTGTTGATAAGTCCCCAACATTGTACGAGCGCCTCAGGGATGAGCAGAAGCGCATCGAAGCTGCGGTGGCTCTCCTCGGACCCGGATTGAGGCGGAACAAGCTTTCGGAAAAGCTTCGTCAGCTGGATGTCGCGGCACACATTGACGAATGGCTTTCATCTCCGGGTTTGCGCGCGCCAACATGAAGCCGCGCCCCACAAAAGGATAATCGCGCCTTAGTTGGTGGTTCTTCTTTTTTGGCTTCGGGCGCTTTCTCCGGGAAAAGCGCCTTCATGACCAGCTGAAAGCCAGCCTCTTCTTGATGCAGCCGCGCCTCAACCCAGAGCGAGCCGGTCGACATGCCAAACAACTTTCTCCGCCCGAGCTGCCCGAAATGCGGCGAGCCGATGCGCTTCATGATCGTCAAGACAGGCGGTCGCAAGTTTCAGTGCATTAACTGCAACGACATGGCTTCAAAGCAGGTCCCAGATTTTCGTGCGTGGACCATTGGCGACTTGCGCCCGCCGAAAACGACATGAAAGCCGCCTCATGCAATATCAAGGCATAGAATACACAATACTGCAAACTGCCAATCCCTTTGGCTGGAGATGGTCATTCGAGCGAGAAGGACGCTTGCCAAAAACTGGAATTGCTCATGATCGTATAGAGGCAATTCTCGCCGCCGAAGGCGCAATCAATCTAGCTCTCAAGACGAAACGTCGTTATTCGCCCATCCCGAGGCTGCCCCCGCGCAAGCTGATAGAATCTGGCCAACGCATTCGAGCCGGCGGAGGACGGGCGCAACCGCCATTTGAGAGTTTTGAGTAAGTGCAGGAACGAGTGCTGAGTTGGTGACTTGGTTCAGCCTCGGGGGAGTCTCCTCGCACAACGGAGCCTATAAATGCTCCAACCTAAAACTAACAGTTCCGCCGCCACCCCGTTCCAACCGGAATGCCCTCACTGCGAAGTCCATCTTAGGCTTCTGCAGAAAATCTGGAAAATGAGCGCCAAAGGGTATGTGTCCGTGTTCGAGTGCCCGAGCTGCCACAAGCTGATTTGGGACGATTGAGATCAGGCCTCAGCTCGCGAAACACGGCATCCGCGTCAGATCAAAGTCGTGGCTTAGAATTTGAGCAGTCGCAGCCCAATAACCTCCCTGTCTTTTGACTAAGGAAGTGCAATCGAGCGCAGGCCGGGCACTTTATCGCTTCATACTTGTCGTCGCTTGCGTCCTCGTCGTCGTCCAGCCATTGCTGGACGTTCATCGAGGTCACCGGGCAGATGTAAACGAACTGGGCCATGTGGCATTTGGTAGAAATTTCGCGTCACCGGACCATGATCTCGGCTCAATGTTCAGCCGACGAAACTATCCGGATAATTGCGGATGGGTGGCGAACCATGCTGCCGCGCAACTCGCGCTATGTGCTGCGCTGACGGCCTCAGCCTTTCTGACGCGCGCGCAATTCCAGTAGCTCGCGATTTAGTTGACGGGCTTTACACCAATGATGTCACCCTCATAGACGTGATCGTCGATCGCTTTTAGTTCTGCCGAGTTGATCTCAAGTTGCCATTGGCTCCACTCCCTTGGGTGTCCTTCAGGGGCGACGCGCTCGCCGCCTGCGTCGTATCTATACTTCGCCAGCGCGCCCATTGCTCTTTCCATCGCACCGCCGTCCTTCAAAGATACTACGCATCTCATCGCTCACCTCGTTGTCGCGGTTAGGGGCTGCCGCCCAATCGCAAGATTGATCGGATGCTCCCGAGGGCTGATCAAGAGCATCCGATAGTCAAGCGGCTTGGGACTGACTGGGGGGAAACCGCTCTTTTTTTAAGAAGATCACGAGCAAGAGCTTCCTGCTTGCGCGAGATCAAGTCCCGCCGCTTTATTTGAATGCAGGGCGACTAACCGAGCGGCTTGTTGTCCTTGGCTGTTTCCTCGGCGAGCAAGGTCTGCAACATCTTGTGCCGATCCTCGTCGCGCTTGGGATCGCGCTCGCTCTCGGCGATCAGTCTCCGATAGAGATCGACGTTGGCGTTGTGGATGAAGTGCTCCATCGCAGCCTCCATGGGCTGTTGAGCGAGGCGGCGCGCCGCCGGAAAGTCGACTATCTGCTATTTCACACCCCATGCAACTAACAATTACCGCGTGCGGTGACGAAATAAGGGGCAGTGGGGCTGACATGCGGGACTGGCGCGATCAGCATCGCAATTCATGCCATCCCGCGCTAGACTAACTGACTGAGAACATCGCGCGAGCGTACAGGATGCCACAAGAGGCCGCCAATTGAGGCAGCCTGCCGTGGCTCCGCAATGACGTTGTGACAGCTGTAGCAGAGGAATATCCGCTGGGCCTGATGCATGCCTATGCTGGGCAGGTCGGCCAAATGCTTCATTTGCGCGCCGCATCGGTTGCAAGGGCGTGTAGGGTCTTCCTGCAACGGAGGCGTTGTGTCAGACACGCGGCATAACTAGAACCGGCGGTTCGCCTAAGCTTGATCCAAGTCAACGTTGACCCGGGCGCCAGTCTTCCAAGCAGCGGTCCCCGGCGACCAGGAGCGCGAAAAGCCCTTGTGATTTGGCCCCGCCGCTAACCGAGGGAGGACAGGCGACCGGGGTCCTTGGGCCGACCTCGGGCCGAGGGCCGCTTTGCCTATCGCCTCTGAAGGTGTCACGGGCCGCAGGCTCTCGGTCTCCATGCTACTCACCGAAATGTCCGAACAGCGAGAAGCCCGCCGACCGAGAGACTCGACGCCCACCCTGTGACCCATACGGTTCTCAGCCAAAGGGCCAAGGGCAGGCGGAGCGGCAGCGAGGGACGGGGGTGATGACCTCACTACCGAACTGAACTATCAACTCGCGCGGTTTGACGTCGCAGCGAAGCGCTCACGCTCCTCTTGGTTTTGCCGCGCCTCCTGATCGGCAGTTTGCTGCTCATAAAAACTGGCGAGGCGTTGCTGCTCCTTCTCGACCTCAGCGCGGCGTTGCGCCTGATTTTCTGGTTCGCCCCATGCGGCACCCGGATGTGCAGCCGGCACCATCGACTGCGCAAAGCTCGCAGCGAAAGCGTTTGCCGCGCGCCAATCGGGCGCGTTGCGCGCAGTGTCGCTGTCGAGCGTGCGCAGCGGGGCGATCAGCGGCAGCGGATCGAGCTGATGGCCCCACTGGCCGATCTCGCCGCCGAAGCGGTTGACGTAGCCCACCTCTCCGTTGAACTCGCGGATTTTCGTATTCAGCGCGGCCAGCTCCGAACGGATGCGGCCGAAGAACTCGTCGAACTCGACGGCGAGCACCTCGCGCTCGGCGCTAATCATCTCAAAGTAGCCTTGCCATCGCGCCTTCCTTTCGGTTGCGAGGCTCGCCGTATAGCGGTCGCGCAGTGCCGGCTCGATTTTGGCCAGACGGTCGCGCGTCAAAGCGGCCTCTTCGGCTGCACGGCGGGCATCAGCGGCCTGCGCCGGCAGCGGCGTCTTGGTAATGTCCTGCGAAAGTTCGCGGGCGGCGATGATCTCCTGTTCGGCCTTGGCGATCGCGGCGTCGTTGTCGACGATCAGCTGACCAACCTCGTCGCTACTCGCGCTGTTGGGGTCGTTGAGCACCGCGATGATGCGTTGCTCAAGGCGTTCGGTGTCACTCATGGTACCTCCTCGGGTTTGAACTTGTTACTTCAGATCGCCGCGCCACGCCGATGAAACGTCACGATCATATTCGGCGTAAGCTTGGGCACGTCGTTGATCCTGCATCATCCTCTGGCTATCGGCCTGACCGGTCTCGGTGTGCGTGCTCGCGTTGAATACCGCCTGATCGACATCATCGGAATAGACGCAACCCTCTTCGTCGCACAGCGGACAGTGACCGCTGCCATCGCATTCAGTAGCGTCGCGTGCGCCACGCCAGGCATTGCGGGCGGACCGCTCGTATTTTGAATAGCTTTCGTCGATGACCTGGCGGCGAGCGTCGCTGGTCGAAACGTCGCTCGAATATCTGTAGCCCGGCTTATGAAGTCCGAGCGGATTGGTGGTGCCATCGTTTACTTGCGGCTTGCTGTCGGCGGCACGTCCGACATCGCAGAACAATATGCCATCTCGACCACGGCGCAGAATTCCGGGCCTGCCGTCTTTCGTGCAGGGGCTACCTGCCTTTGAAGAAGCGGGATAGGCGCCATACTGCGTTCTGGGATCGGCAGCGTCGCCCGATCTTGAAGCGTCACTGAGCCACATCGGCACTCGCATCGCGCACTGATCACGCATGACGCCACGGTGGTCGAACGCCTCGGTTTCATCGATCTCGTTACCATTCGCATCAAAAAACTTGGGTTGTTGCTTCATCTCGAAATGCTCCTTTCGAATTTGTCTCACTTACCGAATTGCGTCTCGGCCCTCTGCCGTGCCGACGTCGCACGGTTGGCGCGCCCGCTGTGGGAAGTGACGGCCACCGGCAAGGCCGTAATTGCCGAGCACGAACTCGGTCGCGGATTGCACGTCGTGCTTCTCGATCTTCGGCAGTTGCGCCAAGCGATTGGCGATGCTCCTGAGTGCCGCCTCACGTTTGCCCGCTGGCAGCAGTGCGACGGCGGCCATAACACTATCAAGATACTTGGGGCGCATTCGTTCATCCCACAATAAGCAGCACTGCGACGGTGATAGCGGCAGTCAGCACGACGATGCCGGCTGCGTGACGGATGACGTCATCCTGTTTGATCATCGCCAATTCCAGTACGACCTTCGCGGCACCGGCAGTCGATCGAAGATCGATGTGCTGCGGTTGGCGCTGAGCAGGTTCTGCAGGCCGCCGAGGCTTTCGAAGAAAATGTAGCTGTTGAGCTGTTCGCGCCGCCATTGTGCTTCCGCCTCACGCTCCTTCTCGCGCTGCGCTTCAAGCTGCTCACGCTCTGCCTGTTTGTTGGCTTCCCAGCGGAGGCTGTCTTCGTGGGCTTGGGCGAGCGCTTGCTCTCGGGTGAGGACGGGCTCTGGCTCGTCGGTGGTGGGCTCAGTGCTGACCGACGAGGCTTCTGCAGATGGTCCGGATTTAGTTGGCGCCGATAGCGCGACATCTTCACTGCCCGCTTTAAAGTCCCGCTGCCGAAGCTGCGCGACAACCCACTCGGCGACCTCCGGATGCTGCCTAAGCAAGTCCTTGCTGTCGGTGTTGCGCGAGAGCCGTTGCTCATCATGGCTCCAGCTCAGATGCCAGTTTCTCCGCTGCTTCTTGGTGTCGACGGTGACCCACACAAGCTTGATGTTGATCCAAGAGCTGTCGGGCTGATCGGTGTCGCGACGATACAGCGAGAAGCCATCGTCACGCTGAGCGATCAGTGTCAGCGTGCTATCGCGGTTTTTGGTCATCGCATGAACTCCAGCTGCAGCAGACTGATGACACCGGCCATCGCATGCAACATTGCCTCGGCGGGCTCATCGCTCTCGGCGCTGGTGATAGCGTCGATGTGGTAGGCCCAGAGCAAGGTCGCGGTTTCGAAGTTGATCAGGCCGCCACGCAAGAAGTCGACAACGACCTTGCCGTTCTCGCGATGGGCAATAGCGAGCACGGCAGGACCTGGCGATGATGGATGGGTGATGAAGGCGCGATAGACAACGCCGGGCAGCGGCGGACGCTCGATGATAGCCTCATCGGTCTTGGCGGCAGCACTCGTGCCCAGAAGTATTGACAAGGTGTCGCTGTTGGCGGCGTCGACAATGGGCATGGCGCTCCACGTTCTGTGGTGAAATCGCTTGCGCCCCCTCTCGCAGAATGATCTCGCGAAGCTGTCAGCTTACGCCGCGCATGCAGGGCGGGATATAGGTGGCACTACGGATAGGGTGAGCGAGCTTCACCGCGCCGTGAATGCTTCACGGTTAAAGTCCGAGCGCCTGCTAGCCTCGAACTTGAAAAACTTGATTTCCGCAGAAACAATCAATGCTAAGGCCGCTGGGTGCGTCCGCTCGATCGAGGCGGCCGTGGACCGGCGGCAGAGCCCGCCGCATGGGCGGGGCTGGCTGCTAATCACGTGGCGTGATCAGCGTGGCAGGCGCTTCGCGATCTTGGCGACCGTGGCGCGGCTGCAGCCCGTGGCGTTCTGGATGTCGCTATAGCTCGTGCCGGCGGCGAGCATGTGAGCGATCCGATTATTTCTGCGCTTGTTCTCAGGCCGGCCTACATACTTGCCGGCGGCTCGGGCCTTGGCCTGCCCTTGGAACTGGCGGCGGCGGCGGTCCTCGTAATCCTTGCGCGAGATCGCGGCCAGCATGTCGAGCAACATGCCGTTGATGGCGTCAAACATCCGTTTGGTAAATTCGTCGCCGTCCTTGGTCGCCATAGCCCATGACGTTGGCAGATCGAGAGCGACGACACGGACTTGCCGCGCGGCCAGCTCCAGCTTCAGCCGCTCCCAGTCAGCTGCCGTCAGGCGGGAGAGCCGGTCGACCTGCTCGACGAGGAGAACGTCGCCGGGATGGGCGTCGGCCAGCAGCCGGAACAGCTCCGGGCGGGCCAGCTTGGCGCCACTTTCGTTTTCGATGTACCAGGCGGCAATGAGCATGCCGCGCTCGGCGGCAAACTTCTCGATTTCGCCCCTTGCCCGCGAGGCGTCTTGCTCATCTGTGGAAGCACGAAGATAGGCGCGAATAAAGCACATGTAGAAACCCGCCGGTTCAATAAGTTGGTTTCTAATATAAGTGTGCTTTTGGCGGCGTAAAAGGCCCGCGAAGTGCCTTATAAGCTGGTTTCGGTCACCCTAACTAAACTAGCTAATCGGATCACCCGGCTTCCAGCTGGGACAGAGATACTCCTCGTCAGCCTCGGGATCGAAGGCTGGCGTGGGCAATGTCGGCGGCTGCGCCTGAGCTTTCGCGAGTAAAACCTCGAATGTCGCAACCTCGTCATCAGTGAAGCGCGTCAGGTCAAGCGTAGTCTGGCGCGGCTCGCTGTCGTTTGTGAGCACCACAGCTGAAAGCCTCTGATGCATATAAGGCGCGGCAACTTTTGCCGCCTCAAACCTCTCGGCCTTGGTCGCATCTTTGGAATTGAGGATTGAAAGGAGATGGTCGAGCGGCAGCACTGCGTACTTGGCTCGCATCGAGATTGGTTCATTGCGCATGCTGCGAATAATGCGGGGGCTGGCGTTTCGCGGGCGGCCAGACCCCTCACGCCGTCCGCCATGGCCACGCACTGGCAGTCTCGTGGGTTCGGTCATTTTGGTCCCTATCGTTGGTTGGTCACCTTATCCCAATTTCGCCAGCGAACTAAATCAAGAGGCCGACCGGCATTTGGGCGGCTTTCCAGCCTCCGATTAACAGTCAACACACCCGACGCGCCGATGTGTAATTGTCACCACACCCATCGCCATTGTCACCACCATGCGCGATTTTTTCGAGGACGCTGGTGACAAAACCCGGACAGGACACCGGCCAAATAACATCGATGCGACCTCGATCCTGTCGTTTTGCCAAGATTTGTCGCCGTTGTCCCTTGCGCGCGCGAGACAAAAACGCGGGCGGGTGTCCTTAAGAAGGGGAAGCCCAGACTTTTTTTATGTCGCGCACGCAAGGGACAATGGTGACAAAAACAAGGGGGTCATAAGCGTACCAGAGTAGGCTGCCAGCTTTTTGAGACCAGCCACGCGCCCGAAAACCTAATCCGCCTCGTTCTTCATCCCCATCAGGCCAGTAATAATCTCGCGCTCCCGCGCCCGCCGCTCTGCCTCGGCTGCGGCCCTCTTGGCAAACTTGGTGTGAACGACGGGATTGACGGCCCAGTGGTGTGCCCCGATGCGGCGGCCGGGAATGCGGTCTATCCAGCCAAGGGCATCCAGGTGGTCAAAAATCACGTCGATCTCCTGCCGCCCCAGCTTCCGCATGGTGCGGTCGCCGCGCTGGATGTCGCGGTTCGAGAGGCGTTCAAGCTTGTGCGCGAGGATATACCCGGCGACTGCGGTGAGCCGCTCGTGGTCATTCGAGAGGCCTAGCATGCCCGCATAGAAGGCGATGGCATGCGGCAACAGGAAACCGTGCAGGAATGCCCCGACGCGCCGCGCTGTCGCCTCTGGGATGATCGTCGCGGGATCGGGCGAGTTCAAGTCCAAGGCGGAAACCCTGCGGGCGGCCTCGACGCAGTGCCAGATCACACAGAGCCGGGCGAACAGCCCGTTGTATTTGCCGATGTGGGCCGCGAGCTTCGGGTTGATGGCCTCGCAGGATTGCAGGTCCAGATGCCTGCGCTCCAGTTCCTGACGATAACACTGGCCGCCCTCGTCGAGCTTGAGGATCTTTGCGCTGATGCTATGCAGCCGCTCGATGAGCAGCCCGTACTCGGACACGACGGTCGACATCTCCTCGTCCCGGCCAATCACTGCCGGTGCGAGCACAATTGGGAGCAGACGCTGCAGCAGCCCGTCGTCGACACTATCTTCAGCGAGCTTGCGGATCGGCTCGGACTGGATGCCTCCAATCAGAGAGATCGAGAGATTGTCAATGTAGGCGGCACCGCGACCGATGCGGTTCACGGAGTAAGGCGAGCCGTTGTAGCTTTCCAGCCAGAAGGCGCGGTCCTTAGCCGCGCCACGTCCTCCGGAGTATTTGTCCATCGAGCCAAACCAGCCCGACATCTCATCCTGATAGCAGAGCATGCCGTCCGGGCTGTCCTTCAGGATTTCCTGAGCCGCCTCGATGGTCGTGTCCTGAAGCAGCAGCCGGGTCTGCTTCGGCGGGGTGTTCTTGGCCTTCTCCTCCTTGCCGAGCTTGTCGTACTCGGCGCGCTGCTCGGCATAATCCCGCGCCAGGGCGGCATCGATCTGGCGCAGGGGACGGACTGCGGCCGCCATGATCGGGCTCTTCATCGTGCTCGGGGGACCGACGAGGGCCACCCAAAGGCGCGCGCTCTCCAGCCAGCCATTATGATGTCGCTTGACCTGCAGCTGCACCTTGTCGGGGATGGCCGCAGCGCAAACCGCCAAGGCCGAGACGGCGATACCCGCCATGTCGGCGCCCATGTCGACACCCTGATCGAACGCAAAGCGCTCGATGATGTTGGGCAAGACGCCTCGCGGCAGTGTCGGCGGCTCGAACTTTGCCCAGAGATCGATGGGGTCGGCGGGCTCCGCGACGGAGGTGCTCCCTTCGAAATCCCACGAGGGATCGCTCTGCCGCGCGAGATAGACGAGCGTGCCGAAACCAATCCGGTCGGGCGGCGATTTCGCAAAGTGCGCCCAGCGCTCCTCGGTGTTTGCGACAATATTCTTCGGTGCCTTGGCCGACCAGTCGGCGAACGCCTTGAAGCCCTCGGCGGAGCCGCCGGTCGCGCCCCAGATGGCGAGGCCCACATAATTCCAGTCACACCATTTCAGATTGTTGTTCGGGATAACGCGCAGCGCCGAAGCGACGTACTCGACCTTCTCGGCGAGCAGCTTGGGATTGGTCTGATGGCTGGCGCTGAAATCGTGCCGGAATTGCTCCGATATAGACCAGGCGCCCGTTACGTCGCGCAAGCGTTCAAGCGCCTCATCCAGATCGACCTCATTCTCGCTCTCGAAAACAATTTTAGCCAAGCGCGGCGTCTGCTTGCGATGCCAGCTTCCGGGCCAACGGAGCGGATGCACAAGCGGCACGGCCGTGTAGTCGCTGCCCACCAACTTGGCTGCGAGGTCACGCGCCTCGCGCAGGCGCGCCTGCTGTGCCGGGCTCGACACCGGGGTCGTCAGGCGCCAATGCATATGCACTTTGGGCTCGACCTCGCCGGTCTCGTTGTCGATCCATTCGCCGCCGGACGCCACGATGATGGTCGGATCGCCGAGCAGACCCTGCAATATTTGCTGCGTCACGACGGGACGTTCGTCGCACTCTACGCTGATCGCGACGCCCTCCGAGACATTCTCGGTCTTGGCATCCTTGCCGGTGTGGAACGTCACGAGGGGCGGACAGAACACGGCAGGGACTTCCCAAGCCGCCGCCTGCCAGGCGCGCTCGACCGCCACTTCGTGGAATTGCGGATCACCGAGAGTGATGGGCTCGATGAAAATCGGCTTGTCACGGTTCGTGGCGCCGTCGCGGAAGCTACGCAGCGAGACAAAGCCAGCGGGATTTGCGTGCTTGAAGATTGCGGCGACGAAGCGAGCGAGCTGCTCCTTGTCTGGCACCAGTTGCGGGATCACGGTCAGATCGCCAATCGGCAGACCGGTCTTGCTACCCTGAACGAACGCGTAGCCAGCTGAAAGATCGAGGCTGGTGACCCGACGCGGTGACTTGAATTGGTCGATGCCACCGGAGCGCCACTGCACGAAATCACCGATCGCGATCGCGATCGGGTTCGGCTCCGGCTCGGGCTCCTCGTCGGACATCTCTTCGCCCTCGGGCTCGGGCTCGGCACCCACCATCTGGTCGACGGCGATTATCCAAGGAAACTCCAGAAAGACATCCGAGAAGACGTGGTCTGCTAGGTCGAACTGATCGTCAGGCTTCGTGAGGTCGTATGGCCGGAGTTTCTGAAGCGCCCTGACGTGGGGTTCGGCCTCAGCGGCGGTCGTTGCGGCCATGATGGCGAGCGCGTGACTCGTCGCCTCGGCCACCGCCAAGGTGTGGGCCTTCAATTTCGCGACCGCGTTGTCAGTTGTGGCCGGGCCGTGCCCGTGATATTGCCGCCGCATTCTACACCTTACTGTTCTGGCAGAGGCCCTCAGCGCCAGCAAAAGCAACCAAGGGCCTCTGCACCTTCTCTCATTTCACATCAAAAGGGTCCTTCATCGCGATAGCCCATCGGCGCCACCTTGAGCGACGCCACGATAAAGGCGCGATCCCGGCGGCAGCGGAGCGTCGGGCGAGGGGAACATTGCAACCAACGTCCCCACTCTCGCTCAAGCCAACCGCGAGCATGGACCTCGCCGACTCGAAACCCGAGTTGAAGAATTCGATTACTTTGCTCGGCATTCGAGGTCGGCCACAGTGCCACTGCGACCGACAGTTCCGCCCGACCGGCGTCACGGACGCAGGCGATGGCCGGGATGCCGCCGATCAATTGGCCTCCATGGCGCGGTACTCGTCATTGTCCGTCGCCAAGTCGAAAAAATTCAGTCGCTCGCTCGGTCCGTCAGGCTCGCAGCGAAACGCATAACAGTCCTGCCATTCCCGCTCGTGCTCCGGATCGTACATGAAGTCTCTCGCGGTTTCCCAAGCATTCTGTTTGGCCTGCATGAGATTGGAATACAGGTGCACGTCCGGCTCATCGTCATCGTGCAGTTTGATCAAGACATACATGGGCTATCTCCTTTTTGCTTTGCTCACACCACCACCAGCGCGAACACGATGAACAGGGCGGCGATCACGACGATGCCGCCGATCACGCGCCATGTTCTCTCCTGAGGAGCGGTCATTAGTCACGCCTTCCAATTATCGAGCACATAGCGCAGAGACTCGCGCTCTGCCGCATCCACGACTCGACAGCGCTCCCATGCTTCGGGTTCGATATACCGGAGAATTTCCTGTTCAACGCGCGAGCGCAGATCGTTCGGGTCCATCGCATCCAGCTCCCAGCACAGCTGCCCGTAGTTCTTTCGAAACCACGGCGCGCGCGGGTCCTTTTTCTTGTCCTTGACATTGAAGGCTGGCCGCCGCCCGAGCGCCGTGCGGTCGTTGCGGGTCAGCGCAATTCGCTTGATCGAAACGTGGTTGCCGCCATAGCGGCGAAGCCGCTCGGGGATATCGTTTTCCGACATCCACAAGCCGCTCGGATCGAAGTCGCCGATGTACAAAATGATCAGCAAACGGCCGTCGTCATCTTGCGCGACGTCGTTGATGATCGTCGCACTGCCAAAGCCGTGCATGACGCGGAAGCCAACGCCGTACTCGTCGAGCACCGGCTGCAACACGCCGCGCACGGTGCCTTTCTCGCTCCAGACCTCTACGCGAACCGGCTGCTGCTGCCAGAAATCGCGACGATAGGAACGGGCGACACATCGAACAAATTGAGCGGGGTTATCCCAGGTCGATACCCGCTCCAGCTCACGAGTCTCATCGACGATCCACTCCCATGGGATGGTCCCTTCTTCGCGAGTCTCCTTGAGCAGGCGATAAACGCCTTGCATGCAGTTCCTGCTCATCGATGCGATCAGGACCAGCGAGAACAGCTTATAACCAACACCGCGTCCAGTGATTGGCTGAGCCTCTTCGGCGATGTCATACATCGCCTTGATCAGGTCGAGCGAGTGCTGGGCGCGCCCACGACCCTTTTTGATACCTGTCTGAAAATACTCGGCCATGGCACAGATTCCTCACACCGCCCCGCTCCGGGCATAGAACCAAATCCGATGTCATCCTAGGGCCTCCATATATAAGGTCAACGACTGTTTGACATCAGAATTGGTTCCATAGTAACATCACAACTGGTTCCATATTACTCCGGGAATGGAAAAGCCCATGGCGCGCAAGCCGAACACCGTCGTGCAATTCAAGCTGAGGATTCGCGAAAACCTGCGTCGGCAGATCGAGAAGGCCGCTAAGGCTCATGAGGCGTCGATCAACACAGAAATGGCCAACAGACTGGAGGCGAGTTTCCGGCAGGAGGCGCCGGATTGGCTCACCGAAGGCAAGGCCATGGCCGCACAGATCAAGGAAGCCTTCGGCAACTTCGATCCTGACGTCTGGCGCGAAACACGCAATGAACTCGACCTAGCTCTGGCAGCGACTGAGCTGGTTTCGCAGTTCAGCAACCTTCCCATGGAGCTGCAGAACCAGCCCGAGATGAAGGCGGCGGTTGCTCGGGTCCTCAAGGCAATAAGAGCTTCCAACCGCGCGATTGCACTGACCGGCGGACACCCGGTCGAGAGCCCGGAGCAAGTAAGCGAGCGGGCCCGAGAACAAGCTCGACGCCATGTCGAGGAAAATCACGACCAGCTCATTCGCGAGGGCAAGCTCTAAGAAGCTGGTCTGAATGTCGCCCGTGAGTAAACACTATGGTGCGTGGTACCGATAAGCTGTCTGATCATCTCGCATACCCACCCCGTGGCATGGGGGTCGAGCGCGCCGCCGCTTATGTCGGCTTCGGTGTCACCAAGTTTCTGGAAATGGTTGACGAGGGAGCGATGCCAAAACCGGTAAACATCAGCGGCAACAATCCGAGATGGGATCGCCTCGACTTGGATGCCGCGTGGGATGATCTGAAAGACAAAGGCAAGCCAGCCAGCGCCAAGCAGCGCTCACTTATCGATGAACAGCTTGCACGATTGAAAAAGGGCAAGGGATGAAGACCTACAAGGACTACGAATACGTTCAGAGAATACCGGGCAAGCGCGGCAAGCCCGACTATCATTATTTCCGGAATCAATTGACTGGTGAGCGCTTCACGCTATCCGGCAAGCCCGGCTCGCAGAAGTTCGATGAGGCTTATCAGAAGGCCGTGCGGGCGCATGCGCCGATCCAAGTGGTGCCCAAGATTTTGCGCACTCTCGGCACGGCGCGCGGCTCGCTCAAATGGGTGATCGACGAATACAAGCAGCGGTCCAAGGAATGGGCCGACGCCAAGCAATCGACCCGCGACATCTATGACCGCCGACACAACTGGTTGCTCGACAATTTCGGCTCTGCGATGATCTGGGACTTCACCCGTGAGCAGGTGAAAGGCATCCGCGACTTGCCGCACTTCGCCGACAAGCCTTCGGTCGCCGACGCCACCGTCGATCGCCTTGCAACGTTGTGGGACTACGCGGAGGAGTTCTGTCACCTCGCGGAGATGGTGAAGCTTAACGGCGTCAATCCGGCGCGCGGCATCAAGAAGCTGTCGGACGAGGATAGCGAGAGCGCCCCGGTCTGGCCGCTGGAGCTATGCAAGCTGTTCGAGGAGAAAGCGTCGGCTGATCTCCGCAAATTCTACTTCCTTGGCCGGTATGGCGGGCAGCGCCGCAGCGATCTGGCTGAAACCGCGTGGGAGCATTTCAACTTCGACGCCAATGCGGTGTTCGTCAAACAGATCAAGACTTCCAATCGCATCTGGGTGCCGCTACCAGAGCGGCTGAAGGGCGAGATGCAGGACTGGTCGCGAGATGGGGACTATGTGGTGATGTCGCCGAAGAAGAGGGGCGAACCGTGGAAGGCGACCTCGATCACTAACGAGATGATCGTCACCACTCGCGCGCTCGGGTTCTCGACCGCCGACAGCAAGGGCAACCCGCGCTACTATTCCCCTCACGGTCTGCGGCATCTCTGCGGGATCGAGTTGGCGCATGCCGGCGCCTCCGACCCGCAGATCGCTGCCGTGCTCGGCCACAGCACGATGAAGCAGGTGCAGACCTATCGGGCACAGGCCAGCCAGCTGGTGCTGGCGCGCGGCGCTCAGGCGCTCCGGGATGCGATGTATCGGCAGGAGTTGCACGACGCCATGGTCAGTGCTGCCACCAACGTGACCAAGCTCCGTGCGTGAGTTTGGCGGACAGACCGTCCGCCGAACCCACGGACACAATCGCTGCCACAAATCAAAGAAGCCCCGGTTTTCCGGGGCTTTTTACTATTCGACCGCTGTACGATGTGATGTGAGGCGCTGCGATGAGCGTTTTACTATTCAGCTGAAAAAGCTCAACGATTTCAACGTCAGGTCACATCCCACCCCTTCCGCCAGCGCTGTCCCAACTGCAATTCGGCCGGTCGGAGCGGGCCTGCTTGCGCGGCTTCGGTCGATGCACCGGCAATATGGCCCGGCTGATTGGGGCCGCCCGATTTCAGGGAATAAGGCGGCCCCACCTTCCAAGCGAGACTCGAATCGACGCGGCTCGAACGGGGCTGGCAAATTCGAGCCGCACGCCGGTTCGCCCACCGCCGCAGCAGTCGTGCGGCGGTGGGCGCTTGGAAGAAACTCGGCAGCGTTTTGAATGCGACGGCAGCCGGCAACACTGCCGGACAACTGAGGGCACAAACTGACCGTCAAAAAAATTTACGCCGTCGGGCTCGAAATGGTTTGTCCCGCCGGCGCACGTCACTGGGCCCCTGAAATCCCCAGTGAGCTTGATTTAGCTGGATTGACGCCCGGCAAATATGAACCAGATCACAAATGGCGATCGTTCTTTCCGGGCCGCGCGGCTCCGTGGTGCGCGTCGAACGATATTTGCCGCTCTCATGCAATTGGCGCGGCCGGGGGCGGTCGTCTCGAACGCCGTGACCGCCTGCTTGATCAGGCCTGTTTGGACTCGGGCAGTTTGACCGGCACGTGGGGCGACGTGCTGACGACACGCGGGGCCCCATCGGCGTAAACCCGACCTTTGAGCAGCGCCTCAAGCATCAAGAAAAATTTCTCGGCAAGCATGGCATTCTCATCCAGAACAATATGCACAATTCAAATTCTGTGCCGCAGGGGCAATATCGCCTTTTGGCTTACCAGCCGGCTGCCGCCAGGTGGTGCTTCCGCATTTCCAGGAGGCGGGCGCGGCACGAGAGGCGGTAGATCAGGCTAAGCACTGTCCACATGATCGAACTCCGTTGTTGACCATTGACGGCAGGGATCTTGGCGTGGTGCGGTTTCCGGGCTTTTTCGCGCGCTTGCAAAAATGATGTCGTCGCGGCTGCCGATCGTTTCGCCTCATGGCTGGTCACGACATCACCTCACGGCTTCGCGAGCCTGCGGGACCGCCAACGCTGCAGCAGGCCCGAAGGTGAGGGGACCTTGCCGTTTCTCTTGTCTCCTGTCTCTTGTGGGGTCTCTTTTCGGTTCTGTTGGGTTGGGATCCCTGACCCATCGCGGCTGGCGGAGTACGGCCAAATTGCGGCGGCGCGCCCAAATGTCCCGCTGTCAAAACGCAGGGGACGGCCAACATGTGCAGCTAAGCCGCGCCGCCAAACACGCGGCGCCAGCGATCCGTCTTAGGTAAAGGCGAAAGCGAGCAGGCTCGAGCAAAGCAGCGCCAAACCGGCTGCCGTGAGAGCCAGGAAGCTGTCGGAGACAAGGTCATGATTGCGCATGATTCACCCTCCGAATCAATGCTCGCTCGAATTGATTAAAACTTTCCGAACGAGCCTTTTTCATGGTCGTCAAATGAAGCCAAAAAGGCAGACACTAGACACTAAAGAGGAGGTCTGGACCGTCAGGCCCAGCGCACACCCTCGAACGCGTGAGCCAGGAAGATCCCGGCGCCAAGCAGACCCATCACCGCAGTCAAAGTTTCGAACATTGCGAATATCCTTCCCGCCCCACCTGCGAGGAAACACAGCACCCCCCTACACAGTCAAAAAGATTCAAAAGCTTCCCAGCGCATTGCCCGTGAAGTGCGGATTTCATGCAACAGATGTGTCAAATGGAGGCAATCAAACGTCTGGTTGGCCCCGTAATTCGACGGTTGATAGGCTCAACGATTGGTTTACCAAGGTAACCGCCTCCCCATTTCCGCCGTGTTCCGGTTGCGATATCGTCCGTTCTGGGTGCGAGGGGTTGGTCGCGCCGACGTGGGGTTTATGCGGATGTCGGCCGAATTGGGCAGTCATCCCGCAGAGTGGTCATTGGGGAGCATGGGGAATCGGCTAACAGAACCCGGAGGCGGGGTCTTGCGCGGCGCTATTGCCGCAGCACTCTGCCTGACGCTCGCCAACTGCGCCTCGTCAAGCAAGTTTGCCGGCCGTGTCGACCCGAAATACGGGGTGTCCTCGAGCCCGCGCGTGGTCGAATATGGCGAGCCGGTCCCGAAGGGCGGCGGCACCTATCGTGTCGGCAAGCCCTATATGGTGGCGGGGCGGATGTACGTGCCGCAGGAAGACGTCAACTACAGCGAGGTGGGACTGGCCTCCTGGTACGGCGATGATTTCCACGGCCGGCTGACCGCCAATGGCGAAGTGTTCGACATGGACGGGCTCAGCGCGGCGCATCCGACGCTGCCGATGCCCTGCTATGCGCGGGTCACCAATCTCGCCAACGGCAAGTCGCTGATCGTGCGTGTCAATGACCGCGGTCCCTATGCCGCCAACCGCCTGATCGATCTCTCGCACAAGGCCGCCGAGCTGCTCGACTTCAAGGGCAACGGCATTGCCAAGGTGCGGGTGGACTATGTCGGCCGTGCGCCGCTGGAGGGCTCGGACGACCGCCAGCTCGAGGCCACCCTGCGCACCGGTGTGCCGGCGCCGGCGCCTTCGCTCGTGCGCGTGGCCTCTGCCCGCCCGTTCATGCCTGAAGGGCCGTCCTCCGGCCGGCTGATTCGTGGCGACATTCCGATGCCGCAGGATCGGCCCTACGACCTAGGCAACACCTCAGCCGATTACAGCTCGATCAATGCGACCTCGGAGATGTCGGCGGCAAGCCGGTCGCGCTCGAGTCGACGCGCGCTCGACAACCCGCGCGCCGTCTCCTACGAGGACGACCAGCGCTACGCCGCGCCGAGCCAGCTCTCCGCGCCAAGCCATGTCTCCGCCTACGCGCCGGTCGACCCGCATGGGCCAGCCGATATGCTCGCAGGGCGCGGGCTCTACTGATCTTTGGGCGCCGGCGCGATCATCGCCGCTTTCTGCTCCCACGGCCCGGGATTGAGAATGAGCCCGGAGACGTGGCCCGCCGCGTCCCTGACGAAAGCGATCCGGGTGTGATCGTCGTCGTCTACGGTGAATTCGCCGGCTGAGGTCGCTACCAGCGGCGTCGCCTTGCCTGTCTCAAATTCGAGGATTGGCCAGGCCCCTGTCGCTTCCGCGACAAGCTTGCCTTGGTCGATGCGAATCTGAAGCTCGACGCTGTTGATGCGGCGAGCGGCTCTAACGACGCGAAGTTCGGTTGCGCGGTCTTGACCTCTGTGGACGATTTTCAATTTGATCGGGGTGTTGACCGCTCCCCGTAGCCTGGACGAAACCTCGGCGAGCGACAGACCTTTGAGCGGCTGGTCGTCAACGTCAGTGACGAGATCGCCGGCAGTCACGCCGGCCTTGGCCGCTGGGCCGCCAGGGACCGGCCTGTTGATCCTGAGGCCGTCTTGCTCCATGGCGACGAAATCTCCGATTCCAGACCATCCGGTCTTGCCATCGGCGAGACCTTGTCTGTCGCGCGAACTCACGGTGCCGCCGAAATCATAGGTCCCAACATAGTCGGCGAGCGCCTCAGGGCTCGGACGCGATACCGCGGGCGCGGCGGAAGAGGACGGCTCGGGAATGGTCAATGCGCCATACACCAGATGATCGATGCCGGAGTAGAGCAGCGCTTGTCGTCCTTTGCTGCCCGGCGTCGCCTGGATCATCTGCAGGCCGATCAATTTCTCCGCCGGATCGATCCAGAAACGCGTGCCCCAATATCCGGCCCAGGAAAAGCTTCCGACCGCTCCCGGTATCCAGCTGTGGACGGGATTGGTGCGAATGCCGAAGCCAAGTCCAAAGGTTGTCCCAGCGCGGGCGCCGACCTCGTCTCCTCCAAAGATGCGAATGCCGTCGGGCAGCGCGTTCGTCGTCATCTCTTTCACGGCCTGGGGGGTGAGCACGCGCATGCCGTCAAGCTCGCCGCCGTTGAGAAGCATCTGGCAAAAGCGCAGATAGTCGGGCGCGGTTGAAACCAGGCCGCCCCCGCCGGAGAACAGCTTCGGCGGAATCGTGACATCCCAGATCGGCGGCCGCTCCGTCATCGGAGCATCGACGAGCCGGCCGAGCTTCTCTTTCGGGACATAGAAGCCGGTGTCGACCATGTGCAGCGGCGCAAAGATCCGGCTCTGGAAGAATTGATCCAGAGGCTGACCGGACACCACTTCGACAACCCGGCCCAGCACGTCGGCGTTCCAGCCATATTCATGGTCCTCGCCAGGCTGATGGGCGAGTGGCAGGCCGGCCAGACTGGACACGAAGTCCGCCAGGGTCTTGTCGCGCCTGAACACGGCCTTCCAGCCATAGAACATATGGATAGCCCTGATCCCGAAATCGGCGGACGAATCCGCAAGGCCTCGCTCCGGATACGCAAAATCCAGTTCCGGATAGATCAGGCCCGAGGTATGGCGCAGCAGGTCTCGAACCGTCATCGGGCGTTTTGGCGGTTCGAGCCCGTATTCCGTGTTGCCGGTCGCAGGGTCGGTCTTCTGGAATGCGACCCGCATATCGCCGAGCTCGGGCAGATACCGGGCGACGGGTGCGTCGAGGTCGAGCTTGCCGTCGTCAACCAGAATCATGGCGGCGACACTGGTCACCGGCTTGGACATCGAGGCGATCCAGAAGATGGAGTTCGTCTTCATCGGGATCGTCTTGGCGCGGTCCTGAAATCCGATGGCCTGCAAATAGGCAAGCTTGCCGCCCTTTGCGATTGCGATGACGGCGCCAGGCAGGAGGCCGTCCAACGGCGGGACGGAATCGAAGCGCGCCTGGTACCACGGCGCGATCCGCGCCAGCCGCGCGGCTGAGAAGCCGAGCGGCTTCGGATCCGCTGCCCGCGTCAGGTCGTCGGATAGGTCGTCGGACGCCGCCGGTCCTACAAGGGACAACAGCAGGACCAGCGCGGCGGATAGTTCAAGCAAGCGGGTTGGCCGATATTTGCGCGCGGTCATTGATGGTCTCCGGCGTGAGGCAGCGGGCGCTGCATCCTCCCATACTGTATCGGAGGCCCCACCTTGGCTCGCCAAACGCCAGGATTCGGCTAGCCGATTTTTCGATCAGCCTCACCGGATCGAGATGCGTCAGCCGCCGGCATCTTTTGCGCCATCCGCCGATACTCGGTCGGCGTCAGGCCCGTATCGGCCTTGAAGGCGCGGTTGAATGGACCGAGCGACTGAAAGCCGGAATCCATCGCGATCGTCAGCACCGGCACCTCGCATTGGCTCGGATCCGACAGCGCGGCCTTGGCGTCCTCGAGCCGGTAGTGGTTGATAAAGGCGTTGAAGTTCCGATAGCCGAGGCCCTCATGAATGGCGCGGCGTAGCCGCTCCTCGGGAACCGCGAGCCGCGATGCCAACGCACCGATCGTCAGCCGCTCCTGCCGGAAGACGCGCTCGTCCGTCATCAACTGCTCGAGGCGCTTCAGCAACAGGGGGGTGACACCTTGCGGCGCGGACTTCGGCCCAGAGGCCGATGCGGTGAAGTCCGTGCCTCGCGGCCGCACGCTGGTTGCCGGCTCGATTGGCGCAACCTGCAACAGGCGCCAGGCCGCCAGCATCGCGAGCGCACACAGCCCGAGGGCCCTGATCGCGTCGAATGCGGCCGGCGTGACCGCAAGCGAGCCGAGACCCGAATTATAGATTGCATCGATCGAGATATAGACGACGCTCGCGAGCAGGACCGCGGCGCGCAGCCGCCGCCTGCCTATCACCAGGTCGCCGCGCCACGTCGCCATCGTTTGCGTAATAGCGAGCACGGCAAGCCCAACGCCCACAAGCTGCACCACAAGGTCGGCGAGCGACCCGGCACGTGGCCACTTGGCGCAGCCATAGGCGCTGAACAGTTCGCCCGCCACGGACAGGGCCCAGAGCGCTGCGTGCCGGGCTCGCAGGATGAAATCATCGTCAAAGACGATCCTCGCCCAGAGCCAGAACACGACGACGCTGCCTGCGGCCAGCGCCAGAACGGGGGCGCGCCAAACAACCTCGGCCTGCCCGAATCCTGGCACTGAATTGACGGCCGAGGCCGCCGCGCTGAGCGTGAGGGCCGCGCTCAATCGTCCGACCCGGGTCTGGCGCCGGTCGCGCCAGGTCAGGCACGCGATCAGCAGGAACAAGCCGCATGCGGCTCCGTGCATACCAAGGGCGACAGCTGAGGGAGAGGCGATGCTCACGGCGCGACGGCCTGCGGGATAGCCATGACCAGGGCCTCATCGTCCGCATTGGCGTGATCGGACTTGGCGGCTGCGGAATGCCGGAATCAAATACGACACCGGCGCGGGCGCGTCAAAGCAGGGGGCAGCCCTGGCAGCGGCGCGTTGAGGTGGGAGCACCACGCGGCCGCCTGCCGCGGTGAACGGCCAATCATCGCAAAAGACCGACATTGGCCGAACAGGATGTCCCGGTTGGCATCGCTCTTCCGCCTTGTTTTCGCGATTTCCTGACAGAGCACGCTTCGCAAGCAGCCGCGCCAAAAGCCGTGTTGTTCGACCGGGGGCCAGCTGTTAGAACGCACCTCTGCTCAAGGACTTCGCTATGGCGCCGCCGATGTTACCGTTCCGCCCGTGCAGGGTTTCACGTGGTGGGTTTTTGCGCGGCTTAATGGCCTGCCTGATTGCGGTCTCGGTCGGCTGGGGTGGCGCGCTGCTCGCCGCCAACCAAAGCATCACCGGTGTCAAGAAAGAGGAGGGCGGCTTCGACGGCGACGCGCCGACCGCGATCCTGATGGAGGCCTCGACCGGCAGCATCCTGTTCGAGAAGAACGCCGACGAGCTGCGCGCGCCCTCCAGCATGATGAAGCTGATGACGGCCGAGGTGGTGTTCCATGCCATCCAGGAGGGCCAGGTCAAGCTGACCGACGAATACCGCATCAGTGAGAATGCCTGGCGACGGGGCGGGGCGCCCTCGGGAACCTCGACCATGTTCGCGGCGATCAACAGCAAGGTTTCCGTGGATGATCTCTTGCATGGCGCCCTCATCGACAGCGGCAATGATGCCTGCATCGCGCTTGCCGAAGGCATCGCGGGCAATGAGAAGATTTTTGCCGCCGACTTCATGACCAAGCGGGCGCGCGAACTGGGGCTCGTGAAGTCGACCTTTGCCAATTCCAACGGCCTGCCGGATCCCGGCAACAAGATGACCGTGCGCGAGCTTGCGATGCTCGCCCGCCACATCATCCTGGACTATCCTGAGTTCTACAAATTGTTCGGGGAGAAGGAGTTCACCTGGAACAAGATCCGGCAGCTGAACCGCAATCCGCTGCTCAACGCATTGGAAGGCGCCGATGGGTTGAAGACCGGCTACACCAAGGAGGGCGGCTACGGGATGGTCGGCTCGGCGGTGCAGAACGGCATCCGCCTCATCGTGGTCATCAATGGCCTGGAAGATTCGGAAGACCGCGCCAGCGAAGCCAAGAAGATGCTGGAATGGGGTTATCGCAATTTCGAGTGGCGCACCCTGTTCGCGGCCCAGCAGCCGCTTGGCTACGCGCGCGTGTTTGGCGGAGACAGCCGTTCGGTGGCGCTGACCAGCCCCGAACCGGTCAAGGTGATGGTGCCGAAGAACGGCAATGAGAAGCTGATCGCGCGGGTGATCTATAAAGGCCCGGTGCGCGCGCCGATCAAGGAGGGGCAACCGGTCGGCGTGGTCAGGGTCTGGCGCGGCGCCAATGTCGCCGTCGAGCAGCCGGTCTATGCCGCCGAAGCCATCGGCGTCGGGTCGACCATGCGCCGCGCGTTCGACGGGGCCAGTGAACTGGTGATCGGCATGTTTCGCGCCGGGGTCGAGAAGCTCTGACCATGGCAGACGAGGCAACCAAGCGCGGCCCAGGACGCGGGCGCTTCATCACATTCGAGGGCGGTGAGGGGAGCGGAAAATCCACACAAATCAATCGGTTGTCTGAACGTCTTGAGGCGGAGCATCTACACACAATCGTCACCCGCGAGCCCGGCGGCTCGCCGGGCGCGGAGATCATCCGCCACCTCGTCCTGTCCGGCATGGGCAAGCTGCTCGGGGCCGAGGCCGAGACCCTGTTGTTTGCGGCCGCGCGCGACGACCATGTGCGCTCGGTGATCCTGCCGGCGCTGGCGCAGGGCACCTGGGTGCTGTGCGACCGCTTCTATGATTCGACACGGGCCTATCAAAGCCGGGTTGGCCATGTGCAGCCGGCACTGGTCAACGCGATGACGCGGGTGACCATCGGCGATCTCAAGCCGGACCTCACCATCATCCTGGACGTGCCGGTCGAAGTCGGGCTGAAGCGTGCCGCGGCGCGCCGCGGCAACGGTGCAGCCGACCGCTTCGAATCGGAAGACGTCAAATTCCACCAGGCGCTGCGCGACGCCTATGCCGAGATCGCGAAAGCTGAGCCGCAGCGCTGCGTGGTCATCGACGCCAATGCCGACGTCGAGACGGTGGCCACGAGGATCTGGAGCACCTTGCGCGACCGCTTCTTCGTCAATGCCGGCGTGCCGAGCCCGGCATGAGCCCGCGCCAGACCGAATCCGAGACTGCGGTGGCGCATCCGCGCGAGACCACCGCGCTGTTCGGGCACCATGAGGCGGAAGCGGCGCTGCTCAACGCCTACCGCAGCGGACGCATCGCACATGCCTGGCTGATCGGCGGCGCGCAGGGCATCGGCAAGGCCACGCTCGCCTATCGCATGGCGCGCTTTGTGCTGACCCATCGTAATCCTCTGAGCCAGGACGTGCAGCGTGCGACCACGCTCGAGGTCGATGCCAGTGACCCCGTGGCGCGCCAGATCGCGGCCGGCGCGCATGGCGGGCTGTTGACGCTCGAGCGCTCGCTCAACGACAAGGGCGTGCTGCGCACCGTCATCACCGTTGACGAAACGCGCGAGACCATCACGTTCTTCGGCTCGACGGCTGCGGTCGAGGGTTGGCGGGTCTGCATCGTCGATACCGTCGACGAGCTCAATCCGAACGCGGCCAATGCCTTGCTCAAGATTCTTGAGGAGCCGCCGCAGCAATCGCTGTTTCTCCTGGTCAGCCACGCGCCGGCGCGGGTGCTGCCGACCATCCTGTCGCGCTGCCGGAAGCTGTTGCTGCGGCCCTTGTCCGAGGCCGATGTCATCAGCGCGGCGGCCCAGGCGGCGGGGCTTTCGGCCGACGATCCTGCGCTGATCGAGGCGGCGGCAGCCGCGGAGGGCAGTGTGGCGCGGGCGCTGACGCTGCTCGGCGGCGATAACCTCAAACTGCAGCAGCGCACGGCAGCCCTGCTTGCGAGCCTGCCCAGGGTCGACCCGCGCGAATTGCACGTGCTCGGCGATTCGCTTGGGCTGTCCGACCGGGTGGCGCTTGCCGCCTTCATCGACAGCATCGAGGCCTGGATCGCGATGCGCCTGCGAGCTCCTGACATGGACGCCAATGCGAGCCTGCCCCGCCTTGCACGGCTGGCGGAGGTGTGGGAAAAGATCGCCCGCGCCGCGCGCGACACCCAGGACTACAATCTGGAGCGAAAACCGCTGGTTTTCTCGGTGTTCGGCATGCTTGCGGAAGCAACGCGGTAGGGATTCTCGATTTCCGCGGCGCTTAAATCCCGGCAATCAGTTTTGAGCTCAAGAAGGATACAGGCGGTGGCGACGCGTACGAAGACAATTGCCAAGAAGAAGGCCGCCAAAAAGGCAGCCAGGAAGGCAGGCAAGAAGGGCGCGCGCAAATCGGCAGCGGCGGCGAAGACGCGCACCAAGGCCAAGCGTGGCGTGAAAAAGAATGTCGCCAAGAAGACGGCCAAGAAAAAGACGGCCAAGAAAGCCGTCAAGCCAAGCGTAACGAAGGCGAAGAAGACGGCAAGGACGGCTGCGAAGACGGCGCCGAAGCAAGCCGCGACGCCTGCGACAACACCGAAGGCGAAGGCTGCCGGACCGGCCGCTCCGAAAACCGCAGCTCAAAAGCCTGCGGTCCCGGCAAAGCCGACCAAGCCGAAGGCGCCGCGCAAGGCCGCGGCCAAGCCAGCGCCCGTCGCAGTCGCGCCCGCAACCCCTTCACGCGGCAACCGCTTCTACATCACGACCGCAATCGCTTACCCCAACGGCACGCCGCATATCGGCCACGCCTATGAGGCGATCGCGACCGATGCGTTGGCGCGCTTCCAGCGATTAGACGGCAAGGACGTGTTCTTCCTGACCGGCACCGATGAGCATGGACTGAAGATGGTTCAGACCGCGGAAGCCGAGGGGCTATCGACGGCCGAGCTCGCGGCCCGCAACTCCGCCCGCTTCAAGGCGATGGACGAGCGCCTCAACGTCTCCTTCGACCGTTTCATCCGCACCACGGAGGAGCAGCACCATCGCTCCAGCCAGGAGATCTGGCGGAGGATGGAAGCCAATGGCGACATCTATCTCGACAGCTATTCCGGTTGGTACTCGGTGCGAGACGAGGCCTATTACGCCGAGGAGGAGACCACGGTGGACGATGAGGGCGTTCGCCGTGGCGGCCAGGGAACGCCGGTCGAGTGGGTGGAGGAGAAGACCTATTTCTTCCGCCTCTCGGCCTACCAGGACAGGCTGCTCGCGCTCTACGAGCAGCAGCCGGATTTCATCGGGCCTGACGCGCGCCGCAACGAGGTCGTCAGTTTCGTGAAGGGGGGGCTGCGCGATCTCTCGATCTCGCGCACGACCTTCGACTGGGGCATCAAGGTACCAGGGTCACCCGAGCATGTGATGTATGTCTGGGTCGATGCGCTCACCAACTACATCACGGGCGTCGGCTTCCCCGACGAGAGCGATCCGAAGTGGCCGTATTGGCCGGCCGATCTGCACGTCATCGGCAAGGACATCATCCGTTTTCACGCCGTGTACTGGCCGGCCTTCCTGATGTCGGCGGGCATTCCCGTGCAGAAGCGCGTCTTTGCCCACGGCTTCCTGTTCAACAAGGGCGAGAAGATGTCGAAGTCGGTCGGCAATGTCGTCGACCCCTTCAACCTCGCCGACCAGTATGGCGTCGACCAGATCCGCTATTTCTTCCTGCGCGAGGTGCCGTTCGGGCAGGACGGCAACTACAGCCACGAGGCGATTGTCGCGCGCATCAATGCCGACCTTGCCAACGGTCTCGGCAATCTCGCGCAGCGGTCGCTGTCGATGATTGCAAAGCAGCTCGGCGGCGTGCTGCCGGAGCCTGGCCCGTTCAGCGACAACGACAAGGCAATCCTTGCGGAGGCCGACGCGATGATCGGCGCCGCGCGCACCGCGATGGCGACGCAGCAGATTCACCAGGTGCTCAACACGGTGTGGAGCGTGATCGCCGAAGGCGACCGCTATTTCGCGGGCGAGGCGCCCTGGGCGCTCGCCAAGACCGATCCGGCGCGGCAGAAGACGGTGCTCTATGTCACTGCGGAAGTGGTGCGGCAGATCGCGATCCTGGTCCAGCCGGTGATGCCGGCGGCATCAAGCAGGCTGCTCGACAGCCTCGGCGTGCCGGAGGACGAACGCAACTTTGCCGCCCTTGGCGGGGCGAGGCGGATTGCCCCGGGCACGGTGCTGCCGGCACCGCAGGCGGTGTTCCCGCGTTATATCGAGCCGGCCATCGCCTGAAAGCCCTGATCCATGCTCGTCGACAGCCATTGCCATCTGGATTTTCCGGACTTCGCCGGCGATCTCGACGGTATCGTCGCGCGTGCCGCGTCCGCAGGAATCGGCCGCATGGTCACGATCTCGACAAGGGTGCGACGGCTCGGCGAATTGATTGCGATCGCCGAGCGCTTTCCGAACGTCTATTGCTCGGTCGGTACCCATCCGCATCACGCCGACGAAGAGGACGGCATCACGCCGGATGAGCTGATCAAATTGACCGCCCATCCCAAGGTGGTCGCATTGGGCGAGGCGGGCCTCGACTATTTCTACGACAATGGTTCACCCGAGGCGCAGGCGCGCGGCTTCCGGGCCCATATCGCCGCCGCGCGGGCAACCGGCCTGCCGCTGGTGATTCACACCCGCGAGGCGGACGAGGATTGCCGCCGCATCCTGGAAGAGGAGGTGGCGAAGGGCACCTTCCGCGCGGTGCTGCATTGCTACACCGGCGGGCGGGAGCTTGCGCTGCGGGCGATCGAGCTTGGGCTGTCGATCTCGTTCACGGGCATCCTGACCTTCAAGAAGTCGGACGCCTTGCGCGCGCTCGCCGCCGAGCTACCGGCTGACCGCATCATGGTCGAGACGGATTCGCCCTATCTTGCGCCCGGCAAATTCCGGGGCAAGCGCAACGAGCCGGCCTATGTCGTGGAGGTCGCCAAGGTGCTCGCGGAAACGCGCAGCGTTTCGCTGGAGGAAATGTCGCGGCAGACCACCGAAAACTTCTTCCGTCTGTTCTCCAAAGTCCCGGCGCCACAAGCCGCATGACGCTCGTGCTCACCATTCTCGGCTGCGGCTCTTCGGCAGGCGTGCCGCGGCCGGCGCTCGGCTGGGGCAAATGCGATCCCGCCAATCCGAAGAACCGCCGCCGCCGTTGTTCGCTGTTGGTCGAGCGCACGACCCATCAGGGGATCACGCGCATTGTCATTGACACCTCGCCCGATCTGCGCGAGCAGCTGATCGATGCCCGCGTCGATCATCTCGATGCGGCGTTTTTGACGCATGAGCATGCCGACCAGACCCATGGCATCGACGACCTGCGCTCGGTGGTGCTGCACCAGCGCCGCCGCATTCCGACCTATTTCAACATGTCGACCGCCAAGGACGTGATGGCGCGCTTCTCCTACTGCTTCGTGTCACCCGAAGGCAGCGATTATCCGCCGATCCTGGAGCGCCACGCGATCGAGGGCGGCGAGACCCGCGGCATCCATGGCAAGGGCGGGGAGGTGAAGCTCACGGCTTTCGACGTGCAGCACGGCAACATCCCCGCGCTGGGCTATCGCGTCGGCAGCGCCGCCTATTCGCCTGATCTCAGCGACATCCCCGAGCACAGCTGGCCGCTCTTGCAAAATCTCGATCTCTGGATCGTCGATGGCCTGCGCTACACGCCCCATCCCAGCCATTTCAGCGTCGACGACGCGCTGTCCTGGATCGACCGCATCAAGCCGCGCCGCGCCGTGATCACCAACATGCATTCCGACCTCGACTACGAGGTGCTGCGGCGGCAATTGCCGGAGAATGTGGTGCCGGCCTATGACGGGATGCGGATAGAGTTGGCGTGACTGCCTTCCACGTTCACGCAAAGGGGTGACCCGTCATCCTGAGGCGCCGTCGCGAAGCGGCGGCCTCGAAGGATGAACGGCCTCGGCTAGCGAGAGCCGGGCCGTCGCCCTTCGAGGCTCGCTGACGCGAGCGCCTCAGGGTGACGGTTCGAAAGGTTGAGCGTTCGTCAGGCCGAAATCGCCTTTGCCGACTGCATCTGATTGCGCAGCAGGAATTTCTGGATCTTGCCGGTCGAGGTCTTGGGGATCGGGCCGAACACCACGACCTTCGGCGTCTTGAAGCCGGACATCTGGCCGCGGCAATAGGCGATGATCTCCGCTTCAGTCGCCTTGGCACCCTCCTTCAATTCGATGAAGGCGCAGGGCACTTCGCCCCATTTCGGATCGGGCTTGGCGACCACGGCGGCAAACAGCACCGCCGGGTGCTTGTAGAGGATGTCCTCGACCTCGACCGAGGAGACGTTCTCGCCGCCGGAGATGATGATGTCCTTGGAGCGGTCCTTGATGATGACATAGCCGTGCGCGTCGAGCACGCCGAGGTCGCCGGTGTGGAACCAGCCGCCGGCAAAGGCTTCCTGTGTGGCACTCTCGTTCTTGAGGTAACCCTTCATCACGATATTGCCGCGGAACATCACCTCGCCGATGGTCTCGCCATCGCGCGGGACCTCTTGCATCGTGTTCGGATCGAGCACCGTGACGGCTTCCTCGAGCGGGTAGGGCACGCCCTGCCGCCGTTTCATCTGCGCGCGCTCGGCCGCGTCGAGTTCGTCCCAGCCGGGCTGCTCGGCGCAGACCGAGGCGGGGCCGTAGACTTCAGTGAGCCCATAGACATGGGTGAGCTTGATGCCGATGCGCTCGGCGCCTTCGAGCACCGCGACCGGCGGCGCCGCGCCGGCGATCAGCCCGACCACGCGCCGCGCGTCCGTGCCTTTGGGCGCATCGGGCGCGTTGATCAGGGTGTTGTAGACGATCGGCGCCCCGCACATATGGGTCACGCCGTGCTCCTTGATGAGGGCAAAGATCCTGGTCGGCTCGACCTTGCGCAGGCAGACATTGACACCGGCGGCCGCCGCGATGGTCCACGGGAAGCACCAGCCATTGCAGTGGAACATCGGCAGTGTCCAGAGATAGACCGGATGCTGACCGAGATTGCCTGCGAGGATGTTGCTCACGCCGTTGAGATAGGCGCCGCGATGATGCGTCACGACGCCCTTGGGATTGCCCGTGGTGCCCGAGGTATAGCTCAGCGCGATCGCATTCCATTCGTCGTCGGGATAGCGCGGGGCGAAGGCGGGATCGCCTTGCGCGACTGCCGTCTCATATTCGATCTCGCCGATGCGGCTTCCTCCGGCATACGAAGTATCGTCGACATCGATCACGAACGGCTTGGGCCCGCTCATCAGCTTGAGCGCCTCCGAGATCACGCCCGAAAACTCGGGATCGACCAGGATGATCTTTGCCCCGCCATGGTCGAGCTGGAAGGCGATCGACGGCGCATCGAGACGGATGTTGAGCGCATTGAGCACCGCACCGACCATCGGCACGGCGAAATGCACCTCGTTCATGGCGGGGATGTTCGGCAGCATTGCCGCGACCGTGTCGCCGACGCCGATACCTTTGCCGGCGAGATAGGAGGCAAAGCGCCGGCAGCGCTGATAGGTCTCGCGCCAGGTAAACCGGCGTCCTTCATAGACGGTGCTGGTGTGGTTCGGATAGACGGCGGCGCTGCGGGCGAGGAAGCTGAGCGGCGTCAGCGGCACGTAGTTGGCCGCGTTCTTGTCCAGACCGACCTTGTACTGGTTCTGTCGTGCGTCCATCGGCCACCTCCCGCTTTTGATTGCTTACAGGAATCCGATCGAAATCCAGGGCACTGCCGCCACGATAGCAAGTCCGATCAAAAGCGCCAGCATATAGCCCCAGATCGGCCTGATACCTTGCGCCGGGTCAACCCGCCCGATCGCGCAGGCCGCATAATAGCCGACACCGAAGGGCGGGGCGAACAATCCGATGCCCATGGCCAGGATGATGATCATGGCATAGTGCACCTCGTGCACGCCGACCGCCTTGGCGATCGGAAACAGCAGCGGGCCGAACAGCACGATCGCCGGGATGCCCTCCAGCACGCTGCCGAGGATGGTGAAGGCCACGATCGACACCGCGATGAAACTCGCGGCGCCGCCGGGCAGCCCGGTCATGGCGGTCGCAAGCGAGCGCGAAAAGCCCGACTGCGTCAGGCCCCAGGCCATGCCGGTGGCTGAGCCGATGATCAGGAGAATGGCGCCGGAGAGCGAGGCGGTGTCGATCAGCATCGGCAGCAGCCGCCGCCAGTTGAAGCGGCGGTAGATCAGAAGGCCCACCAGGAAGCCGTAGACGATTCCGATGGTGGACACTTCGGTCGCGGTTGCCACACCCTCGACCACGGCTGCGCGGATCACAAAGGGCAGGGCCAGCGCGGGCAGGGCGATGACGAAGGCCTTGGCCGCCTCGCCCATGCTTGCCCGGCGCACATGGCTCAGGTCCTCCTTGCGGTAGCGCCACCACACCAGCGTCGACAGCGTGATCGCCAGCACCACGCCGGGCAGCAGGCCGCCGGTGAACAGCGCCGAGATCGAGACGCCGGTGACCGAGCCGATGGTGATCAGGACAAGACTTGGCGGGATGGTCTCGGTCTGCGCGCCGGTTGCGGCCAGCAGCGCCACGAGATCGCCGGGGCGGGCGCCGCGTTCCTTCATTTCAGGAAACAGCACCGGCGCGACAGCTGCCATGTCGGCCGCCTTGGAGCCGGAGATGCCCGAGACGAGGTACATCGCGCCGACCAGAACATAATGCAGGCCGCCGCGGACATGGCCGAGCAGGCTCGCGAGGAAGGCGACCATGGCCCGTGCCATGCCCGTCATCTCGATCAATAGCCCTAAGAACACGAACAGCGGCACCGAGAGCAGGATCAAATGGCTCATGCCCTCGTCCATCCGCCCGACCAGCACCATCAGCGGCGTGCGCGTCGTCAATGCAAGATAACCAAAGATCGCAAGGCCAAAGCCGAAGGCAATTGGCACGCCTGCGAATACGCAGAAGCCGGCGACGCCGACAAAGAAGATCACGAGGTTGATGTTGCCGAGCGGCTTGAACAGCGGCTGCGCCAGCCAGAACAGGCCGATCAGGACGGCAACCGACAGCACGGCGGCGGCAAGCACCTTGATGTCGCCGACCCGCGCCAGGCGGAGCAGCGCAAACAGCGCCATCAGGCCGGTGCCGGCGGGCAGCGCCGCGGCGCGCCAGATGTTCTGGATCTGCAGCGCTGGCGTGGTGATGAAGCTCTCTTCATAGGCGTATTGATAGGCCGGCCAGACGATCATGAGCAGGAACGCCAGCGCCGCTGAGGTCGCGACCACGTCGAGATAGCCCCGCATCCTTGGTCCCGCACGCCCAACGACGGCGGTCATCCGCATGTGCTCGGAGCGGCGGAACGCGACCGCTGCACCCAGCATGGCAAGCCACAGGAACAGGATCGAGGCCAATTCGTCCGACCAGATCAGCGGCTGCCGCAGCCCGTAACGCGCCACCACGCCCGCAAACAGGATGACGATCTCGGCGACAACCAGAAGCGCCGCCGGGATCTCGACCAGCAACCCCAGCACACGGTCGATCGTCGCGATCAGGGAAGGGCGGTGAGGGGATTTGATGACCACCTCGCCCACCGTGACTTCTGTGATTTCGATGTGGGCCATGACGGACGCCCCGGACTGGAACTGTCTGACCTAGGTCAGCTTGCCGACTGCCTTCTCCAGGAGATCCCAGGCCTGCTCGCCATATTTGCCTTTCCACTCCGAATAGAAGCCGGCGGACTTGAGTTTGTCGCGGAACGGCGGGGTGGCCGGCTGATTGAAGACCAGGCCCTTGGCCGCGAGATCCTGCTGCAGGCCGGCATTGAGCTTGGCCACATCGGCGCGCTCGTTCACCGCAGCAGCATTGATGTGCTTGGCGACGATGGCCTGCACATCGGCCGGCAGCGCGGCCCAGGCGCGGCGGTTGGCCAGGAACCAGAAGCCGTCCCACATATGGTTGGTCAGGGAGCAGTATTTCTGGACCTCGTAGAGCTTGGCGGTCGAGATGATCGCCAGCGGATTTTCCTGGCCCTCGACGACCTTGGTCTGCAG
The DNA here is from genome assembly GCA_035652015.1 of Bradyrhizobium sp. Taxonomy (GTDB): domain Bacteria; phylum Pseudomonadota; class Alphaproteobacteria; order Rhizobiales; family Xanthobacteraceae; genus Bradyrhizobium. The sequence goes on from DASREP010000066.1 coordinate 75,450, forward strand.
CGCGGAATAGACCTCGCTGAAATTGATCGACGCGGGCGCCGCGTCGAATGCCTTGAACATCGAGGTCCACAGTGGCGAGACCGGAACACGAATCTTGAAGCCCTTGAAATCATCAGGCCCGTTGATCGGCTTGGTCGAGGACGTTGTCTGGCGGAAACCGTTGTCCCAGATCTTGTCCATGACCTCGAGGCCGGACTTCTTGATCTCGCCACGCACATAGGCGCCCAGATCGCCGTCCATGGCCTTCCAAACCGTATCATAGTCCGGGAACGCGAAGCCGATGCCGTTGATGGAGGCGGCTGGGACCAAGGTCGACAGGATCAGCCCGGATAGCGTGAAGAACTCGACGCCGCCGGAGCGGATCTGGCTCAGCATGTCGGTATCGGAACCGAGCTGGTTGTTGGGGAAAATCTGCAGGTCAAACCGGCCATTGGTCTCGGCCTTGATCGCCGCGGCCATTTCCTTGGCGCGGGCGTTCATCGGATGGGAGTCCGGGAGATTGTTGGCGTATTTGTAGGAAAAGTCAGCCGCCTGAGCCCGCGCCACCATGGGCGCCGACATGCCGCCCAGGACCGCCGAGGCGGCGGTCATCTTCAACAGCGCGCGACGTGAAAAGCTCATCTGTTTCTCCCTTTTCAAGCTTCTTGTTGTGAGCCGCGATCCGGCGCGACACGCAAGGCGATGTCCGCTTATTGCAGCGACCGTGGCCGGCGGCAATATCGGCTTTCAGCGGAGGCGGAAAATGCCATCGCATGGCACAGGGAGCGGCGTCGCAAGCCGTGCCAAAGCCAATCCGGCGCCGTAGGATTTTGAGCTAAATATTTGATCGAATTGGATATAAATATATTCCATAATATACCTTATGCGAATCATGCATTGAGGCTCGTCATGTCACAGCGTGTGATGCTCGCTTTTGAATCCTGCACGGCGCCGCGTACCATTCCTGCACTGGCTTGGTGCTTCAGGAATGACCGTGCGGCGCGCGTCGGCTGTTCGGACGAGCACGCGCAAATGGCGCGCAATCGCGAGTTTATCTCGACAGGCGGGCTTACCCTGCTCTTCGGGTCCGAGCCGCCGCGGCGTCGGAGTTAGGATCAGCTTTAGTTAGGCGCGTCATCCACAGTCGCCGACAGCGCTCGCGAAACCGCGGCGTTGCCGGCCTGGCTAGGCCGGCATTTCCGTCACGAAGTCCGTCGCCGGGAGAAGGCAGCGAACCGCATCGGCCGCGCCCGCGAGCTTCTTCTACGTGGCATGGTCCGGCGTCGGCATCGACCTCGCGACCAACGAGCCGACGCGCGAAGCACTGCGCGAGGCGGTGCGAACCGTGCTCGATCAGCCGCAATACCGCCAGCGTGCCCTGCGGATGGCGGACGAATTTGCTGCCATCGATACGCGGTCGGCGATCCTGGGCGTGATCAGCGAGCTCGTTGCCGGCCGGCAGCCAGCGCACGCGGGCAGGCCTGCGGCCGATAAGCCGCGCCGCGCGGGCCAGCGAGGCTAGTCGCGATCGCCACGATAACACGTGCTGCGGAGCGAACCTGGTTTTGCGCTCCGCCGCACGGCTCACCGGAATTCCGTCAACGGTCCCAACATGACCTTCCAGCCCAAGTCCCTTGCATTCACGCTGCTGCTCGGTTTGCTGGCGGCGGTGCCCTATTCCGGCATCGACATCAATCTGCCAGCGCTTTCAGCCACCGCCGCCACGCTCGGCGTCAGCCCGCCCGAGGTCGGGCTGACCATGAGCGCATTCGTGCTCAGCCTCGCCGTGATGCCGCTGATCTGGGGCCCCGCCTCCGACCGCTTTGGCCGCAAGCCGATCGTCCTGGTCGGCACGTTGCTGTTCATCGTCGGAAGCATTGCCTCCGCGCTTGCGACGTCGCTGCCAGCCTTGCTGGCGTTCCGTGTGGTGCAAGGCATCGGCGCCGCCGCCACGGCAACCACGTTCGCGATCATCCGCGATCTCTTCGACGAGGACGCTGCGCGCGCAAAGATCGGCAATCTCATGGTTGCCGTGAATGTGACGACAATGATCGCGCCCAGCGCGGGCGCCGCGCTGCTGGCACTCGGCGATTGGCGGTCGATCTATGCCATTCAGGCCGGGGTCGGCCTCGTCCTGCTGGTCGCGGTGTTTGTCGGCTTTTCGGAGAGCGCGCGGATCACCCCTGCTCTCCGCCCAATTGCGGCGATGGCGTCCAGCTATCGTCGCGTGCTGACCCATCCGGTCGCCGCGGGATACCTGCTCGTCGGTGCGGCCGCCGGTGCGGCTGTCTTTGCGTATGTCAGCGGTGCTCCGCTGTTCTTTCTTGGCGTCGTCGGGCTCAGTCCCCAGCGATATGGCTTGATCTTCAGCGCCTGTTCGGCCGCGGTGATGTGCGGCGCCATCCTTGACGGTCAGCTTGGCCGACACGGAATCGGATCAGCGGCCGTGCTGGCGATCGGCCTCAAGCTGATGGCATCTGGCTCCATCGCGCTGCTGGCGACAACGCTGGCTGGCTGGAGCTCACCCGCATTAGTCGCTGCGCTGTTGATCGTGGTGGCGCTCGCCTTCGGCCTCAGCATACCAAACGTGATGAACGCGACCATGGCGCCTCTGCCCGATATTGCCGGTGCGGTCAGCGCCACGGCAACCAGCATACAGCTGACCGCCGGCGCGGCCTCGAGCGGGCTGGTGTCGGTGCTGTTCGACGGGCGGTCGGCGCTGTCGATGACCGCAATGATGGCACTCTGCTCGCTGCTCGGACTGGGCGCCTACCTCCTGATCGCCCGCCCCGCCGAATTGTCGCGCCGAGCGATCTCGCTGGAAACCGGACACTGAGAGCGGCGTTACTCCCACGACCAATTCGAAAAATCGTTCTCGAACTGCGGCACCTCCTGCCACACGCCCTTCAGCCGCTTGTTGGTGACGGTGATCCATTGCGGCTGGAACAGGAAGCCGGCGACGGCATCGGTCGCCAGCATGCGCTGCGCATCGCCGAGGAGTTTTGCACGCGTGGCCTGATCAGGTGTCGTCATGATCGACTTGTAGAGCGTGTTGAATGCATCCGATTTGTATCCGAGATAGAAGTCGCTCTCGGTCATCTTCACGAGATCGAACGGCTCGACGTGTGACACAATGGTCAGGTCGTAATTGTGCGGACCGGTGAAGACCTGGGACAGCCATTGCGCCCATTCCACGTTTTCGATCTTGGCGACGATGCCGACCTTGGCGAGCTGGGCTGCGAGGATTTCGCCGCCCTGACGGGCGTAGCTCGGTGGCGGCAGCTTGAGGCTCAGCTCGAGCGGAGTCGTGACCCCCGCCTCTGCCAGCAGCTTCTTGGCCTTCTCGGGATCGTAGGGGTTGATATCAGTGGTATCGACATAGCCGAGTGAACCCGGCGTATAGAAGCTGCCGATCGGAATGCCGAAGCCGTCGACGGCGCCGTCGATCATGGCCTTGCGGTCGATCGCGGCGAGAATCGCGCGGCGGACGCGCACATCGTCGAGCGGCTTGTGACGCTCGTTGATGCCGACGATCGTTTTTGCTCGTGAGCCGCCGATCAAGACCTTGAAGCGCGGATCGGCCTTGAACTGTGCGAGGCTCCGTGCGGCCGCGACCCGCGGGAAGGCATCGACATCGCCCGACAGCAGCGCTGCGACCTGCGCGGCGGGATCACTGATGAAGCGGATGGTGACCTTGGCGAGCTTGATTGCGGCAGCATTGCGATAGTCGGGCCACTTGGTGAGCGTGATCGATGAACCCTTGGCCCAGCTGGCCAGCGTATAGGGCCCGGTGCCAACCGGTTGCGTCGCATCGGTCGGCGCGCTCTTGGGCTCGATGATCGATGCGCTCGCCTGCCCCAGCAGGAATGGCAGGTTCGGCTCGGAATATTTCAGCGCGATGACCACGGTGTCGGGATCAGGCGCTGTCACGGACGCGAAGCTCTGGAACAGGCTCTTGTCCTTGTTGGTGCTCGCAGGCGCGGCGGCGCGCTCATAGGAGAATTTGACGGCGGCGGAGTCAAAAGCCTCGCCGTTCTGGAATTTCACGCCCTTGCGGAGCTTGAAGGTGTAGGTCTTGAGATCGGGCGAGGCCTGCCAGCTCTCGGCCAGCAGGGGCGATACCGAGCCGTCCTCGTTGATCTTGGTCAGCGTCTCAAAGATGTTGTAGAGCGTGACCTCGGCGATCGCGGCGGCCGCGGCAACGGTTGGATCGAGCCCCGGCGGCTCCAGCGTCATGCCCATGACGACGCTGTCCTTCTTGGATTGAGCCAGCGCAGACAGCGGCGCAAACGCGAAGGCGGCTGTTACCGCGAGAATGGATAATTTTCTGAACATCCCCTTGCTCCCTTGGCTCATTTTCCTTCGCCGATCCGCCAACGATTATCCCTGCTCCGCCATCAGCGGGGGCAGCGCCATCACCGCCTCGGCCTGGTGGCACGCGGCAAGATGTGACTCGCCCACCTTCCGTAGCCCAGGTGCGGCCTCGCGACAACGCTGGTCCGCCAGCGGGCATCGCGAGACATACGGACATCCCGCGGCGCCGGTCGATTGCGAGGCGATCGCCTGCGCGCCCCGACGACGCCGTGCCTGCCTGGCCTGCGCGCGCGGCACGGCTTCGAGCAGCGCGCGGGTGTAGGGGTGTGCGCAATTCGCGAACAGGTCCTCGGGCCGCCCCTGCTCCACGATCCGGCCGAGATACATGACCGCGACTTCATCGCAGAGATAGTCCACAACGGCAAGATCGTGGCTGATCAGGACATAGCTCAGCCCGAACTCGTCCTGCAGATCCTGCAGCAGATTGAGCACCTGCGCCTGCACGGAGACGTCGAGCGCGCTGACCGGCTCGTCCGCAACGATCAGCCTGGGGCGGGTGATGAGTGCGCGGGCGATTGCGATGCGCTGGCGCTGGCCGCCGGAGAATTCATGCGGGAACTTGTCCATGTCGGCGTCCCGTAGTCCCACCTGCTTCAGCACGGCGGCGATCCGCTCGCGCAAGGCACCCCGATCGATTCGCCCCAAGGCCGTCAGCGGCTCGGCGACAATGCGCGCGATGGTCTGTCGCGGATCGAGCGACCCATAGGGGTCTTGAAACACCATCTGGAAGTCGCGGCGGGCACGGCGCAGTTCGTCCGCCGGCAGCCGATGGAGATCGCGGCCCAGGAGCGACACCGATCCCGAGGTTGGCTGCTCCAGCGCCATCACCAGGCGTGCGAAGGTCGATTTGCCCGAGCCGGATTCACCGACGACGCCGAGGCTTTGGCCTGCCTTCACATGCGCGCTCACACCATTGAGCGCCAGCACCTCGCCCGGCCGCCGGAACACGCTTTCGCGTGGCAGCGCATAGCGTTGCACGAGGTCCTTCACCTCGAGGAGCGGGACTTCGGTCGCGATCGGTGTGGAGGCCGGCGTTGTCATGAGCCCAGGGCTCCGGCGCTGTCGGCCATCGCGAGATCCGTCCTCAGACAGCGCACCTGATGCCCCGCCCCGACCTCGACCGCGGCAGGAAGGCTCGCACGGCAACGGTCTTCGACAATGGCGCAGCGGTCGGCGAAGGCGCAGCCGGCAGGCAGGTCGGCAAGCTCGGGCACCGTGCCGGCGATGGTCTTTAGCCGCGTCCCCTTCCGCGCGCCAAGTCGCGGCCTCGCGCCAAACAGGCCCTGCGTATAGGGATGTCCCATGCGAGCGAAGACCTCCGCCGTTGGTCCACTCTCGACGACGGTGCCGCCATACATCACCATCATGCGTTGCACGTTCTCGGCGATGACGCCGAGATCGTGCGAAATCAGGATCATGGCCATGCCGCGCTCGGCAACGATATCTGCAATCAGATCGAGAATCTGGCCCTGGATTGTGACATCGAGCGCGGTGGTCGGCTCGTCCGCGATCAACACATCCGGCTGGCAGGCCAGCGCCATGGCAATGGTGATGCGCTGGCGCTGGCCGCCCGAGAACTGGTGCGGATAGGCATCGACGCGTTTGGCGGGATCGGGCAGACCGACGCGATCGAGCAGTGCAATTGCCTGGTTGCGCGCATCCGCCCACGACAGGTTGTTGTGGCGCCGCAGCGGCTCCGCCACCTGGTGCCCGATCGTATGCATCGGATTGAGTGCGGTCATCGGCTCCTGGAAGATCATGCTGATGCGGTTGCCGCGCAGCCGGCAATAGTCGGCGTCGGCGAGGCCCACCAGCTCCCTGCCATCAAGCCGAATGCTGCCGCTGACCACGGCGCTGTCGGGCAGCAGCCCCATCAGCGCCAGCGCGGTCAGGGATTTGCCGCATCCGGATTCACCAACCAGCCCCAGCGTCTCCCCTCGTCGAAGCGAGAAGCTCACATGGCGGATGGCCTGCGCAGCGCCCCGGCTGGTGTTGAGCCGAACGCCGAGATCTGCCACCTCGATCAGCGGCCCGTTTGCCGATCCGCGCATGGTCAGCGCTCCCGCGCCAATCTGGGATCGAGCAAATCGCGCAATCCATCGCCAAGAAGGTTGAGGCCGAGCACCGCGATCGCGATCGCCGCACCCGGATAGACCGCGAGCATCGGCGACTGGAACAGCAGCGTCTGCGCGTCATTGAGCATGCGCCCCCAGGACGGCTGCGGCGGCTGGGTGCCGAGACCCAGATATGACAGCGCGGCCTCCGCCAGGATCGCCAGCGCGAACTGGATCGTGGCCTGCACGATCAATACGGGCAGGATGTTCGGCAGCACGTGCTCCACGGTGATGCGGAAGCTGCCTTTGCCCGATGCGCGCGCGGCCAGCACGAACTCCCGCGCCCAGATCGCATTCGCAGAGCCTCTGGTGACGCGAACGAAGATCGGGATCTGGAAGATTCCGATCGCCGTGATCGAGGTCACCATGCCCGGCCCGATCGCCGCCGCCAGCATGATCGCCGAGAGCACCGCGGGAAATGCGAAGGTGAAATCGCTCATGCGCAGGATCAGCTCCGCAACCCAGCCTTTTCGCGCGGCGGCGACCAGCCCGAAACAGACGCCGAAGGTCAGCCCGATGCCGACCGCGATCACGCCGACCAGGATGGTGGAGCGCGCGCCAACCAGAAGGAGGGAGACGATGTCGCGGCCGAGCGCATCGGTGCCGAGCCAGTGAGCCGCGGATGGTGGCTTCAGCTTGGCGGCGATGTCGATGTCGTAAGGCGGCCAGGGCGTCCAGACCAGCGAGATCAGCGCCGCTGCGATGACCAGCAAGACCAACGTGCCGCCGAGCACAAAGCTGCGGTGACGCAGCGCGCGGCGCCAGAAGCCTGTCGCCGGCGGCCTCGGGGCAATCAGGTCGGTCGTTACTGTCGAGGCGCTGCTCACAGGTTATGAACCTTGATCCGCGGGTCGATGAAGGCATAGAGCACGTCGACCGCGAAATTGACCGTCACCACCATCGCTGCCAGCAGCATCACGCAGTTGCGCACGACGATGAGGTCGCGGTTGGCGATGGACTGGAAGATCAGCCGGCCGAGCCCCGGCAGGTAGAAGACATTCTCGATCACGATGGTTCCCGCGAGCAGGTTGGCGAATTGCAGGCCCATCACCGTCATCACGGGGATCATGGCATTGCGCAGCACATGTTCCCACAGCACCTCGCGCTTGCTCAGGCCCTTGGCGCGTGCCGTCCGCACGAAGTCTTCGCGCAACACTTCCAGCACGGCCGAGCGTGTGACGCGCGCCAGGATTGCCGCCTGCACCAGCGCCAGCGAAATTGCCGGCAACAGCAGCGAGCGGATTCCTTGCCAGATGCCGTCGTCCCAGCCGGCAAAGCCGCCAGCCGAGAGCCATTGCAGTTTGACCGCGAACAACAGGATCAGCAGGATGGCGAACCAGAAATTTGGCAGCGCAATGCCGACCTGGGTCAGCGACATCACGCCAACATCGCCGATCCTGTTATGATTGGCAGCCGTGTAGATGCCGGCCGTGAGCGCCAGCACCACAGTGATCGACATGGACAGAAGCGCGAGCGGAATGGTCAGGACCAGGCGCTCGGCGATCAATCCGAGAACGGGCGTGCCGTAGACATAGCTGTTGCCGAGATCGCCGACCGCCATGCCCTTGAGCCAGAGCAGGTAGCGATAGAGCAACGGCTGATCGAGCCCGAGCTTGATGGTCAGCGCACGCACGGCGTCCGGTGAGGCATCCGCCCCCATCAGCATCTGGGCGGCATTGCCGGGCAGCGCATCGAGCACCAGGAAAATGATGATCGACGCCCCGATCAGCGTCGCCGCCAGGGTCAGAACGCGCCGCAGCAGGAATATGCTCATGCCAGGCTCCGGGGATATCGTGGGCGCACGATCCAACAGGTTCGCCACCAGAGGCAAGCTGTTTGCAGCATGACGATGGTCCCCTCGCCGTCAGCCGGGCCAGCGCCCGAGCAGATCATGCGAGGCCTCGAACAGCGCGGCAATCCGCAACAACTCGGCATCGGCGCGGAAGCGGCCGACCAGCTGGATCCCGATCGGCAGGCCGTCACGGTCGAAGCCGCAGGGCAGGCTGATGGCGGGGTGCCCCGTCATGTTGAACGGCATGGTCCATGGGAACCAGTGCGGACGCAGATTGTCGAACCTCTGCCCGTCGATCTCGATGCTGCCGAACAGATCCTGGTCGATCGCCAGCGCGGTCCGGGTCAGGGTCGGCATGGCCAGCCAGTCAGCGCGCGCGAACAAGGATTGCACGCGTCGGAACAGCGCGGTGCGCGCGAACATGGCCTCCTGGTAAGCGACCGCGCTGACATTGCTGGCGAGCGCCAGCTGCTTGAGGAAGGCTTCGCTCAGCTCGTCCCGGTGTTTTTCGGCGAGCGGCGCGAAACGCGTGCGCCAGACGGTGTGGTTGATGGCGCGCCAGATCGGCTCGACATCAAAGCCTTCGCCGGAAAACTCCTCGAGCTCCGCGCCGAGCGCGGTCAGCCGATCGAGGCTCTTGCGAAAGCTCTCCGCAACATCCGCCGCCACGGGCTTGCCCGGCGGCGACAGGCAAAACAGAATCCTGCGCCCGCGCAAATCGCCGCTTGGGACGGCGGCGGCGATGAAATCCGGCACAGGAAGGCCGATCGACCAGGGGTCAGAGCCGTCCTCCCCTGCCATCGCCTGCATCATCAACGCGGTGTCGGCGACGGTGCGCGTCATGGGGGTCACGTAGGTCTGATTGCCGAACGCATCCTGCACCTGGCTGTGCGGGATGACGCCGTTGCTCTGCTTCAGCCCGACGACGCCGTTGCAGGCGGCCGGAATCCGGGTCGAACCGCCGCCGTCCGTCGCAACCGCCAGCGGCCCGATGCCGCTCGCGACGGCCACAGCCGCCCCGCCGCTGGAGCCGCCGCTTGTATGCGCCGCACTCCAGGCGTTGCGGGTGCGGCCGAACAGGGGTGAATCGGTGAGACACTTGCTGCCGAATTCCGGCGTCGTGGTCTTGCCGATCAGGATCGCCCCTGCCTCGCGCAGCCGGGCGGCTGCCACGGCATCTTCGGTGGGGATATTGTGGCGGTAGGGCACAGCGCCAAACGTCGTCCGCACGCCCTTGGTGTTGACGATGTCCTTGATGGTGAGCGGGATGCCGTGGAGCAGGCCGAGCGGCTCACCTGTCATCACCTGCCGTTCGGCAACTTGCGCCTGCGCAAGCGCCTGCTCGGTGCACAGCGTGATGAAGCAGTTCAATTCCGGTTGCAGTTGCTCCGCGCGCGCCAGCGCGGCCCGGGTGATCTCGACGGGAGATATCTCTTTCCGGATGATGCGCGCACGAAGCTCGGTGGCCGACAGGAAACAAAGATCTTGAGACAAACCCGTACCAAATAGCTGTCTGATCGAACCCGGCACGCCGACGATAGGCCATGCCCGCGCCATTTGTCATATACAAATTTCGATGAATACGATAGCCATTTGGTTATGGAGCAATCCTATCCGGCAACGTTTCTGGAACATCGGCTGAAGCTGAGACAGCTGAAGGCCGTCCTCGCCATTGCCGAGCATCTCAATCTCTCGAAAGCCGCACGCGCGCTCGGCATCAGCCAGCCGGCGCTGACAAAGTGCCTCCACGAGGTGGAGACCGCACTCGGCGTCGACATCTTCGACCGCACCTCGCGCGGCGTCCTTCCCAATGCATTCGGCGTTGCCGTACTGGAGCGCGCCCAGCGCATCCTGGCCGAAGTCGAGCATATCGCCGACGACGTCGGCCGCATCAAGGCCGGCCATGCCGGCATCGTTTCCGTCGGCGCATTGCCGCTTGCGGCGGCTGGCCTTCTGCCCGTGGTGGTGGCACGGCTGCGCAAGGCCCATCCCGGCCTCGACTTTCGCATCACCCAGGGCACGACAGACCAGCTGTTGGCAAAGCTGTCGGCTGGCGAGATCGACGTCATGGTTGGCCGGCTCTATGAGACCGTGGCCCGCGGCGATTTCCATCAAGAGATCCTCTACAAGGAGCCGTTGTCTGTGATGGTTCGCGCAGGACATCCGCTTGCGGCGCGCCAGCCGATCTGCGGCGACGATCTCGCAAGATGCGACACTGTGTTGCCGTCGCTGCACCAGAAAGTCGGCGCAGAGATCGAGCGCGTGCTGCTCAACGCCGGGGTTGCGCTGCCGACGGCATTGCGTTCGAGCGATTTCTTCTTCATCCGCGAGATTGTGCTGTCGAGCGATCTCGTGACCATACTGCCGCGCGGGATTTTGGCCGGCGATCTCTCCCGCGGGCTCATCACCACCGTCACAACGACATTTCCGTCGCACGTGCTACCCGTCGGCCTTGTATCGCCCCGCGGCCGCCCGCGACTTCCGGGACTTGCCGCGCTTGTCGGCGCCTTGCGGTCCTACACGCGCGAGATGCGCGAAAGCGGCCTGATCGATTAATCACAATCAGGCCGCTAGCGCTCGCCGCCCATCCGGCCGCCGAACCCGCCGCGATCCTCGCCCCTGTGTCCGCCGCCCATGCCCATACCCATGCCGATCCCGATGCCAATGCCGATCATGTTGCCGACAGCGCGGCCGGTCTCGGCCGAGTTTGTGCCGTTGTTCTGATCGTCCTTGGCGGGCTTCTTGATGGCTTGCCGCGGCGGGCGATCTTGCTGCGTCCGGTCCGGAGTCTTGGCTTCCTTCTTCGGCTTCTTCGGTTCGGCCGGCGGCGTATCGCTGCCCTGGTCCAGTTTGATGGTCTTGCTCGGGATCTGCTCGCCCTGGTCCGTGGTTGGATGCGTCTCGCGCAGGATGGCCTGCGCGGAGCCGGACCACAGCAGCAAGACGGCGGACGACAGCGCGGCAAAAGTCAGTCTCGACATGTCGATCCCTCCCGGTTTCGGCCTATCAACCCAGGGACAGTTTGAAACGGGCCTCGCGCGAGCTGCCATTGGCGTGCACCACGACAAGCCGCACCTGCCATACCTGCGATCCCTTCAGTGATGTCGCCGGAATGTCCCCGAGCACGCCGTCGGGGTCCGCACTCTGGCTCGCGCCGCCGATGACGGTCCAGGTCGTCGGCGCCTCGCCTGCCCCGACCTCGATCCGGGCGGACCGGAAGTCGTTGGCATCGGCAAGTCCGTGCACGCGCACGACCTGCTTGCCCGCCTTCTGCACCACCTCGACGCGGCTGATCCCGGCAAGCAGCGCATAGTCCTTCGGTGCGGCAAGGGCTGCGCGGGCATCGATGATGCCATAGCCGGTATACTGGTCGACGCCGGGCGTTCCGACATCCCTTGCCGTCGACTTGATGATGTTCATGACCTGCCGGTTGGTCAGCGTCGGGTCATTGGCGATCATCAGCGAGGCGAGCCCGCTCACCATCGGTGCGGAGAAGGAGGTGCCGCTTGCCCGGTAATAGCGATTGTCGTCGCCCACGAAAGCGGCCGAGGCGCTGTATTTCACGCCGGGGATACCGAGCATTGTATCGGTCCGCCGTGCGCGCAGGCTCAAGATGTCGATGCCGGGCGCGGCGACCGAGACCCTGCCCCAGTTGGAGAACACCACCCGCTTGTCGTCGAGCCCGGTCGCAGCAACCGTCAGCACCTTGTCCGAGCCCGCAATCCCGTAATTGGTGAGCTGCACGCCGTCATTGCCGGCGGCTACCACGATCACCACGCCCTTGGAGTAGGCATAGTCGACCGCCGCCTGCTCGACCTTGGTCATTCCCTTGCCGCCGACGCTGAGATTGATGACCCGCGCACCGTGATCGGCGGCGAAAGCGATGGCTTCGGCGAGATAGGACGCACGTGAATGCCCGAAATTATTGATCGCCTTGAGCACCATCAACCGGGCAAACGGATTGATGCCGGCAATGCCGTCCTTGTCGTTCCAGCTTCCCGCGATGATGCCGGAGACGAAGGTGCCGTGGCCGTCATTGTCCCAAGGCTTGTTGTCATGGGCGAAGAAATCCCAGCCGATGGAATCACCGATCGCCTTGCCGTCGGCGGCATCCGCCGGCGAGGCGCGCCAAAGATTGGCCCAGTCGATATTGCGGTGGTCCCAATCCAGTCCGGTGTCGATCACGGCCACGATCACCGGCTTCGCATTCTGCTTCACCAGCCGCCAGGCCGATTGGTCTGAGGCGTCGAAGCCGATCCGCTGCAGGCCCCATTGATCGGCGTAGTTCTGGCCCCAGGAGCCATGCCCCACGAAGTATTTGCTCTGCGGCGGCGCGAGCATCTGCTCCGCCTGGCACGGGACGGCGAGGAGCACGACAAGCGCAGCGAACAGCAAACGGGCGATCGAGATCATCGCACCCCTCCCTTCACAGCGGGCTCGCGCCCAAGTTTGACGGTGGTGCCGGGAAGCTCGGCCGCGGCAGGCCTTTCGGTCTCGGTGAAAGGACCGGGCTCCTTGTCCTCGCAGAGATCCTCCTCGTAGTCCGGACCGAATGCTTCCTTGAGCTTGTCGGCGACGCGGTTGTCGGCGCCGTATTTGTCTTCCAGCGCAAACCGCTCGAAGGTGCGGTTGCCGATGCTGAAGCTGGTCGCAGTGATCTTGCTTCCGACGCTCTCCAGCAGCTTGACGTCGACCGGCGTCTTGCGGCCCGTGGTTTCCGCAACGCCGCCACTGGTGCGGGGACGCGCGAGCTCGAGCCGATAATTGCCGGGGTGCGCCTTGGTCGCCTGCGGCAGATTGTACTGCGGGCGCTCGTCGGCCTCGATCTTGATGGTGCACTCGCCCTTGGCGTCGGTGGTGCATTGCGCGGGCGGCTTGTCATAGCCGGTATCCTGCGCGGCCTTGTCACCGGTACCGGGCAGGTCCGGCTTGTCGGTGAGCGTCAGCTTGATGGTTTGCCCTTCCAGCGGCGTTCCGGTCGGCCCACCCTCCAGCACGGCCTCCGTCGCCTTGACCTCCACGTTGTCGGGAATGTCCGAAGGCGTGTCTGAACCGGCCGGTGGAGTCGTATCGGTCGTGGTCGCCGGTGTCGGTGAAGGCGTCGAGGCGACCGGAGTCGGCGACGGCTTCGGTGCGGTTGGCGTCTTCTCGGTCGACGGACCGGGCGTCGATGCCTTCGGCGTCTCGGGGCTCTTGGGTACGTCGCTGGGCTCGGGGCGCGGCGTCGACTGCGGACCGCCCGGAGTCTTTGGGATATCGGTCGGCCCTGGCGTATACGTCCGCGGATCGATCCAGGTGACGTATTCGGTCGTGACGGTCGCTTCGGTGTAGGTGCAATAGGCCGTATTGTCGGTGGTGTAGCTCACGTACTGCTCGCGGCTGGTGCGTGGATAGATGTAGCTTCCCTGGTCGTCGCACGGCTTCCTTTCACACTCGTCTTTTTCCTTCTTGGCTTTCTCCAGCTCGGCTTTCAGCCTTTCAGTGTCGGCCTTGGCCTTGTCCAGGCGACTGCGCTCTGCATCGATCTTGGCGGTCGCGGCATCGGTTCCATCGTCGGCCCGCCTGGCCTCACGGAGTGCAACATTGATAAGCCGCTCCTGCTGTTCGGAGTTGGCGATGTCCTTCTCCAGATCGGAGATCTGCTTGGCCAGCCTTACGCATTTTGGGCAAACAGCCGGTACGGCTGGCTGATAGCCAGTCGCAGTCTTGGGCTTCGGACAACCGCATTGGAAGGCCTTGTCAACCAGATAGACGGTGCCAAGCGTGAACTTGAGAATGCCCGATGAGCCGGTGCGCACCGTGGCAGCCTTCAAATGGAAGAAGAAGCTGGACAGCTCCGGCTTTTCTCCCTTGGGCGGCACAAAGGCGTCGGCTGCTTTGCAATCACAGGTGCCGCGGATGTAGAGATTGATCTCCTTCTCATCCCAGATCCACAGCGTGACGACGTTGCAACCGTTCTTGCTTCCCGAATAGGCGAAAATGATCGGCCCGTCCTTGAAATAGTCCTTGATGCTGTCCACGAACTCCTGTGCGTCATCGAGCTTTTTTTGCACGGCCTCGCCGATCTTGCCGGGGACGTCGGGTTTGTTGCCCTTCGCGACATCACTGGCCGTTCCCTTGGCGACGTCCTTGCCGATGTCCTTGGCTGCGTCGGTCGCGGCATCCTTCACGGCGTCAACCGCCGCCTCTCCAGCTTTTTCCACGATCGTAGAGCCGCCCGCGGTCGCGACCGATTTGCCGGTGTCGTAGATCGATTTGCCGAGGTCGACTGCGCCCTTGACGGTGTTGATGGCGGCTCCGATCGCCCCGGTGCCGAATTCCTCGAAAGTGCTGACCACCCCGCTCGCAACCTTTGCGGCCGCATATCCGCAGCCCGACGACATGTCAGACCGCTCTTTCGGGAGGTTATCGAGGGCGGTCGAGAACGGTTCGCCGATGAAGGCGCCAGCAAGCTCGTTCGGTGCGCCGTTCTTGCGCCGCACCTTTTCGCGAATGCCCTTCATCGTATCCGTCAACCATTGGTCCGCACTGTCGGACTTCATCGCGTCTTCTTTGGTGATGTTGATTCCGGCCTGCGCGTGCGCGGCTGGCAGGGGCGGTCCTCCCATCCAGCAAGTGATCGCCGCGATCGCGATCCCCAGCCACTGAAAGCGGATCCGGCCTCGCCGGATGCCGCTGCCCTGCTTCATCTGCACCAGCGGAATGCTGCAATCGCTCATGGCTCTCGTCATCCAAATCAATGTGGTCCACGCGGGATCGAAAAAGCGGCGGCGAAAGGCAGTAAGTAACCAGGAGAAGCCAGACTGAAACGTGCTGCAGATCACGCTGCAGACCCAGAGTGCGGACCTTGCCGCGCAGACTTGGCCGATTTTCGCTTCCAGCGGACCTTGTCAGCCCCTGTGCCCTGGCACCGGCAAACTGAATTCCAGAAATGATTTAGCCGCATTGCGGCCCAAACGAGCGCGAGCCCGAATTCGGGGCCACGTCTCTGGTAACGGCGAGATTGTGATCCGCCGGGCATTTGCCTGTCAACCGGTGATAGGTGCGCACCACCAGATAGTGCCGCCAAGCAAGAAAGGGCCCGCTCATGGCGGGCCCCTGTCTCGTCGTCTATGCCGCGGTTGGCCCGACGCCGTCGGCCAGAGCAGCCCCGTCACCCGAGCCAGGCGACAACGAGGGCGCTGCCGCCTGATCGGCGAGCAGGACCGCGCTGAGCGCCTTTACCGGATCGTCACCCGACTTATAACCGGCCTGGCGCAGCACCTCGTCGATCATCGGCTTGAGCGCATGAACTTTCAGTAGCTGCCCCGCCAGGCCTTCGCCGAAGCCGACGCCGCCTTCGCCTGCCTCGCCATTGCCACCGCCGAACACGCCGCCGGTGTGCAGGATGCGCACATCCTTGATCGATGAGACCGGCCTGACGATCTCGGCCAGCGCCAGCGGCAGGTTCTGGATGCGCTGCTTGGCGAGTTCGAAGGAGATGACATTGTCACCCTTCTTCTTCTCCGCCTCGTTCTTCAGCGCGATCACCTCGGCCTCGGCCTCGCCGATCTGCTTGACGCCGACGGCCTTAATGCGGTTGGCGTCGGCTTCGGCGGTCGCCGCGGTCTTGACGGCCTCCGCGCGATCCACGGCGGCCTTCTTCTCGGCCTCGGCGGCGACGATGATCTCGGTCGATTTGCGCTCCGCCTCGGTGCGCGCCTCCAGCACCTGGGTCTGGCGGGCACGGTCGGCGATTTCGATCGCGCGTGCCGTGGTCACCTTTTCCTCCGCCGCCACCGCCTTCGCCTCGGCTTCCTTGGCTTCCGCCGTGGCGATCGAAACTTCCTTGCTCTTGGCGGCGACCTGGACCTCGTTCTGCTGGCTCGTGATCCGGATCTCGCGGTCCGCGTCGGTCTTGCGCTTGTTGACCGCGAGCTGCGCCTCGATGGTCGCGGTCTGCTTGGCCTGCTCGGCTTCAGCATTCCTGGTGGCAACGCGCTGCTCGGTATCGATCCGCGCGGACTCCTCGGTCAGCTTGGCATCCTGCTCGGCCTTGGCGACCTCGGCGCGGGTGGCTGCCGCCTTGTTGGCGATGTCGCGCTCCTGCGACAGCTCGGATTCGCGCTTGGTGCGCTCGATGGTCAGCGTCTGCTGGCGCGCCTCGAGATCCTTCTGCGCAATCGACACCTCGGCGTCGCGCACGATGGCGTTGCGCTCGCGGCGCTTGGTTTCCGTGATCTGCTTCAGGCTGGTCAGCCCCTCCGCATCGAAGAAATTATCCTGGTTGAAGAACTTGATGTCGGTCTGGTCGAGCTTGGTGAGCGAGACCGATTCAAGCTCAAGGCCGTTGGACTGCACGTCGGCTTCGACCGTCGACTGCACATGCTTGACGAAGTCCGCACGTTTCTCCTGCAGCTCCATGATGGTCATGGTGGCCGCGACCGCGCGCAGACCATCGACAAATTTCGCCTCGACCTGGTCGCGGAGCGCCTCCGCATTGTTGGTGAGATCGCCGAGCGTCTGTGCGGCGAGCGCAATGCTCTCGGCGTCCGGCTTGACGCGGACATAGAACTCGGCGCCGATGTCGACGCGCAGCCGGTCCTTGGTGATCAGCGATTCCTTCTCCTTGCGCTCGACCGTGAGCCGCAGCGTCTTCAGATTGACCCGTGCGAAAGACTGAAAGACCGGCAGGATCACGGCGCCGCCGTCGAGCACGACGCGCTTGCCGCCGAGGCCGGTGCGCACGAAGGCTTCGTCCCGGGTCGATTTCTTGTAGAGCGTCGTAAAGATGAGACCGATGACAATGATGGCTGCAACGCCAATCACTGCCGGAGCCAGAATATCCATTTAAGCACCTCTTGCAGGTTCATGAACGCGAGACTTGGTCTCGTCGGGCGCTGCGACCGCGATGAAGCGCGAGTTGATACGGTCGACCAGCAGCACCTCCGCTCCTTGCGGCAGCGGCGGTGAATCGGGCGCGGCAATCGCCGTCACGATGTGGAGATTGTCATGCTCGTCCTTGACGCGGACGCGTCCCGGCGGGCCCTGGTCGAGCGGCCCGACGGCAACCCGTCCGATCCGCCCCACCAGCGAGGACAGATCGACCGCATAGCTTTCGTCGCGCGGGATCAGATGTGCGAGCGCGCCGCTGGTCCAGCGCACGAACGGCGCCGCCAAAACAAGCGCCGCTGGGACGGCGAGGATCAGCGGCAGCGGCGACCTGATGGCCGCGGCGACATCCTGGATCAGGAAGCCCGCAATGGAAAAGAAGGCGAGCGCGATCATCAGATAGACCAGCAGCGGCACGCCGCGGAGATTCATCCAGGCGAGTGTATTGGCGAGAGCGCTGTCGCTGTGGGCGTCGAGATCGACGGTGCGGCCGACGAGCTCGCTCAGGGAAAAGCCGACCAGCATCGCAAGCAGTTCCACGGCGCCGACCACGACAATCATTGCGCCTGCCACCGCGAACGGCCTGACCTCGGGCAACATGATGTGGTCCATCATAACCATGGCACATCTCGATCTCTACGCGGACCCGCTGCTTTCCGACTTGAGCTTTGCGAGACGCTCGGCGATCTCCTTGTCGCGGTGCAGTTTTGACAATTCGTCGATGTCCCTGGACGGGGCCATCGAGGCCGGCACGCCGACCGTCCGCGCGATCGCACGCGAGGCCTTCGCCGATTTGGCGGCTGCCGTGGTGTGGCCTGCCGCGCGCTTGGCGCCGCCTGATTTCGACGCGGTTTCCTGCTCCTCGCTTTTCTTGAGCTCGGCCAGCCGCGCCTCGGCATCCTGCAGGCCGGACATGATCGCGCGCAGCGTGGTCAGCACGGTCTCGATCTTGTCCTCGCTCTCCTCGAGCGCCTTGCCGACCACCTCGAACTGCGCCTCGAGATCCATCTGGCGGGCGATGCCGGACTTGGCGAGATCGTCGCGGCCGCCTCCGACGGCGGTCGCGATCTGCGCACTCAGCGCCTCCATCTCCCTGGCGATCTCACCCTGCCGCGCCTTCAGCCGCCACTCCTGGGCGCGCTCGCGGGCGAGATCATCGCGCGCCTCCTGCTCGGCGGCCTCGATTTCGCGGATCGCCTGCTTGACGACCGCCTGCTTGTTGTTGCCTTCCGCGCGCTCGATCGCCTCGACGGCGATGCCGGCGAGCAGACGTCCGGCGCGGGAGAAAAGCGATTCTGCTGGGGCATGCTGGGCCATCATCACGGTCTCCTGTTCTGCTGGAATGTTCGGCGCCACGCCGAAATGGACCTCGAAAGAACCGTCGTTCTGAACCAGATGTGCCGGCGCGCTGTGGCCCCAGCCCTTGGCATAGCCGAGCACATGAAAGGGAATCTCGAAGCGGCCCCGCACCGTGCTCACGGAGAGCAGCGCGGCGCTCTTCACATTGACCAGCCGCTCGTCGAGCGGCAAACGGCGCCCACCGGCCGCCTTGTAGGCGGCGCGATCGCGCAGACCCAGCGTCACCAGGCGCGAGGGCAACCCGGTCTCCTTGCGGACAGCCTCATAGGCGTGGGCGTGCAGCGTCACGAGATTGGCGCCGATCTTCTTCTCCGCCGCGATGAGGTCGAGCATCTCCATCATCTGCCGATAGCGCTCGAACGTCTCCTGAAGCGCGGCCCCGGCTTCCGGATCGGGCTCCAGGCGGTAGCGAAGTGCGGTATCGGCAATCTGCGGACCCATGTCAATTACGAAAGCACATCTTTTGTGCTTTATCAATCGTCGCCGCCATCACCTTTTCGGGAGCCGCCTTCTGCAAAGCAGCAACGCACAGGCGAAATCGAAAACGTGCAGGCGATCTGTAGGTCGTTGCGTCGATCATTGTGGTTCGACAGGACGCGTGGCGCGAGCTGCGAATGTCGAGTCCTATCTCAGGGAAGTGAGACCTGCTCCGGCAAATTGCGGCGAAAGGAGACGATCTGTCGCAGATCGAGCGCGAAAAAAGCGCGCGCTTCGCTGGAGCGGGCGCGCGCCTGTTCAGAGCCGGTCGACTGTGATGCGATGCAGTGACGGCGATTAGGCCGCGGTCAGATGTGTTTCGATCTCGCCCACCGGATGCTTGGTCAGGTCCTTGTTGATCTCGGCAATGACGAGCGCCTTGACGTCGGCATGGAAGGCGTCGCGCAGGTCGGCAAGCGTCTTCGGCGGCGCAACGACCACCAGCGCGGGCACTTTGCGGCTGCGCACCACCTCCTCCATGGCCGCTGCCACCTTGCGAGTGAAGCGATGTTCCTCAATGTGGTGCCAATCAGCAGGCTCGACGGCGCTACGCCGACTGGCATCCAGACCTTTCACAACATGACCAGGCCGTTCGCTGCCCTGGTCGTGGGTCAGCGGATTTTCATCCTGGAACACGTTCTCGGTCTTCAGAAACGGATATTTCTCATCTCCCTCATTGCGCAGGAACAGCGCCTTGCGGCCATCGCCGACGAATACGAATGCGTTATGGGGAATCTTAAGTTTGCTCATCTTGACACTCCAAATTGTATGACAAGATTACGATCAAGCGAAGCTGGCGAATTGATACGGGTCAAGCTCTGCCGGAAAAGGGGCACGGATGCTTTCCTATTGATCCGGCTCAATGCAATCTAAAACCAGGCATTGACAATCGCTCCGTCTCTACACAAGGAGTCGGCACATGCTGCTCCAAACGAACTCCGGCGAGATTCGGAAACAGGCACCGAAGAGCAAGCCGCACGCCTTCCGCGGCGCAGTACCGGCCCATGAAAAGCTGCTCCTGCTTGCCATTCTCGCTGTCGTGGCGGCGTGGATCATGTTTCGTGTGGCGCTGATGCTGTTCACCACGTTCGGCTGAAAACCCGCCGCCTGACGGCTGTCAGATGCGCGACAGGCTGAGCGGCCGCACCTCCCGCTCCTGCGCCGCGAGCCGGATCGCCGCATTCGGCGCGCCAAATCCCTGGTAGTTGCGGCGCTCGACGACTTCGAAAAAGAAGCGTTCGTCGAAGATGTGGGTGTAGACCTGGAAAAACTCGGCCTCGCCCTCGCGGTCGTAGAGAATCCGGTTGGCGCGCAGCGCCGCCATCGTCTCCGGCGCCAGGTCGTATTTGGCTTCGATGTCGTCGTAATAATTGTCGGGGATGTCGAGAAGGCCTGCGCCGCGCCGGCGCATGTCGGCAACGGCCGCGAAGATGTCGTCGCAGCTGAAGGCGATGTGCTGGACGCCTGAGCCGAAGAACTCGGAAATGAAGCGCGAGGATAGCGTGCGGTTGGCGGCCGAGCCGTTGAGCACAAAGCGCAATGTCTGGTCGGTGTTGATGATGGCCTGGCTCTGCACCAGCCCCCTGGGGTCGGCGATCTCCTGCTGCGGCAGCCGCTTGAGATCGAGAATGCCGGTGTAGAACAGGAGCCAGGACAGCATCTCGTCATAGGGCATGGATTGCGAGATGTGGTCGACGGCGCGCAAGCGGTCGTCGCTTGCGTCGCTTGCGATCGCCTCGAAATCGGTGTCCCAGTTCCGGCCCGCGGTGTCGATGAAATAGAGCAGACTGCCGCCGACGCCGTGGATGGCAGGAATTTCCAATTCGCCGGGGCCGACAGGAGAATAGAAGGTGCGTGCTTTCAGCGCTTCCGCGCGCGCCATGGTGCGCGCGGCATCGTCGACATCGAGCGCGATGGCGCAAACGCCAGGGCCGTGGGTGACGTAATGCGAATGTGCAAAGCAGTCGGGCTGGCAATTGATGACAAGCTCGACCTTGCCTTGCGACCAGCGCTCGACCGCCTTGCTGCGGTGCTTGCCCGTCTTGCGGAAGCCGAGCTGGGAAAACAGCTCGGCGAGTTCTATCGCCCTGGCCTCGTTGACCGCGAATTCCACAAAACTCGTGCCGCGGCTCTGCGCCTTGGGCGTGAGAGTCTGTTGCGCGAGTTTCGGCCATGTGCCGGCAATCTGCTCGTCGAGCAGGATCAGCGAGCGCAGGCCATCGATCGCGGTTCTTGCCGATGAGCCGGCACGGAACTGGTCGTTGAAGATTTCCAGCGACAACGGCCCGCTGTAGCCAGTGGCCGCGATCGCCTCCATGAAATCGGCCACCGGCAGATCGCCCTGCCCCGGGAAGCTGCGGAAATGCCGGCTCCAGGAGAGGACGTCGAGTTCGAGCCGCGGCGCGTCCGCGAGCTGCACCAGGAAGATCTTGTCGGCGGGAATCGCGCGGATGGAGCGGGTCGGAAAAGCCGGCGCCAGTGCATGGAAGCTGTCGAGAATGAGGCCGATCGCGGAATGATCGGCGCGGCGTACGATCTCCCAGGCGTCGCGATAGTCACTGACATGCCGGCCCCAGGCCAGCGCCTCATAACCGACGCGCAAGCCTCGCGCCGCGGCGCGGTCGCCAAGTTCGCGCAGATCGTCGGCCGCGCGGTCGATGCCGTCGAGCGAGACAGGTGAGACGTTGCTGCAGATCAACATGAGATCAGTGCCGAGCGCCTGCATCAGGTCGAACTTGCGCTCGGCACGGACAAAATTGCGCGCGCGCTGCGGCTCGGGCATGCCCTCGAAGTCGCGGAACGGTTGGTAGGCGCAGATCGCGAGGCCAAGGTCGCGGCAGAGTGCGGCCACCTCGCGCGGGCCGCTGCCGAACGACAGCAGATCATTCTCGAAAATCTCGACCGCCTCGAAGCCCGCCGCGGCCGCGGCACGGAGCTTTTCGTCGAGCGCGCCCGACAACGACACCGTGGCGATCGAGCGCTTGTTCATGCCGCCGTCTCCTCCATGGCGCCGCCGAGGAACAGCTGCCCGATGCGCGGATCGTGCAGCACCCGGTCGGCCTTGTCGGCGAGCCGGGTCTGGCCGAGCTCGAGCACGATGGCATGGTCGGAGATTTCCAGCGCCGAGCGCGCATTCTGCTCGATCATCAGGATGGAAACACCGCGGTCGCGCAAATCCTGCAGGATCTTGAAGGTCTGCTGCACCATCAGCGGCGACAGCCCGATTGAGGGCTCGTCGATCAGCACGAGCTGCGGATTGAGCAAAAGCGAGCGCGCGATCTCGAGCTGCTTCTGCTCGCCGCCTGACAATGTGGACGCCTGCTGCGCCGATTTCCGCCGCAGCGCCGGGAACAGATCGAGCGCGGATTCGATACGGCTGGCGACATCGATGCCGCGCTCGGCCGCGACGCCGCCGAGCTCGATATTGTGGCGCACGGAAAGCTCGGGGAAGATGTTGCGACCCTGCGGGACGTAGCAGACGCCGGCGTTCAGCAGCGCGCGCTGGCTGAGACCCGTCACGTCCTGATCCTTGAAGAGGATCTTGCCCTCGCGCAGCTTCAACAGCCCGAAGATCGCCTTGAACACCGTGGACTTGCCGGCGCCGTTCGGGCCGATCACGGTGGTGATCGCGGCCCGCGGTACCGCGAAAGTGGTGCCGTTCAGGATGGTCATCTTGCCGTAGCCGCCGACAAGGTTGTGAACGGATAGGATGGTCTCGCTCACGGCTTCGCCCTCAATGTCCGAGATAAGCGTCGATCACGGCTGGATTGGCGCGCACCTCGTCAGGCCGCCCCATCGCCAGCACCCTGCCCTCTGCCATCACCATCACGCGCGAGCAGAGCGACATCACGAATTCCATGTTGTGCTCGATCACCACGAACGTCGCGTTCCGCTCGCGGTTGATCGCAACCAGCCGGTCCTTCAGATCGGCGAGAATCGAGGGATTGACGCCGCCGGCGGGCTCGTCGAGCAGCACCAGCCGCGGGCCGCCCACGAAGGCCATGGCGGCATCGAGCAGCTTCTGCTGGCCATAGGACAGACCGCCGGCCTGCTCGGTTGCGAGGTGCTCGAGCTTGAAGAACCCGATCATCTGGTTAGCGGCCTCGGTGAGCCCCGCATCGGAGCGGCCGAACAGGCGCGACATCATGTTGCCCTGATGCTCCTGACCCGCGAGGATCAGGTTTTCGCGCACCGACAGTTTTGGGAACACCTGCAGCAGCTGGAAGGTGCGGCTGACGCCGAGGCGATTGAGATCGGAGGGCCGCATGCCGGTGACGGCGCGGCCGTCGACCTTGACCTCGCCGTCGGTCGGCGTGAGCTGCCCCAGGATGCAGTTGAACAGCGTGGACTTGCCGCAGCCATTCGGACCGATCAGGCCGAGGATCTCGCCCTCGCGGACATCGAAGCTGACGCCGTCGACGGCCGTGATCCCACCAAACCGCTTCTTGATGTTGGTGACTTCGAGCACCGCGCTCATTGCACCGTCTCCAGCCTGGATTTTGCAACAGCGCGCAGCGCGGACGCGGCCTTGGTGCGCCGGTTGGCGAGAAAGCGATCGAGGATCCCGAGAATGCCGGTCGGCGACCAGATCAGGAGCAGGATCACCGCAATCGCGTAGAGCATCAGGTAATAGCCTTGGGTGAAGCGCAGCCATTCCGGCAGCAGCACCGCGATCATCGCGCCGAGGAATGGTCCGAAGAAGAAGCCGGAGCCGCCCACGATCACCATCATCAACAGGTCAAGCGAGAGCGACAGGTTGAATGGCACCGGATCGATATATTGCGTGAGCGGCGCGTAGAGCCCGCCGGCGACACCGCCGAGCGCCGAACCGATCGCAAACGCCATCAAGGTGTAGCGGCGGGTGTCGACGCCGAGCGACTGTGCCCGCAACGGATTCTCGCGCAGCGCCATGAAGGCGCGGCCCCAGGGCGAGCGGATCAGCCACCACACCGCCAGCGACACGATCGCGAGCGAGCCGAGGCAGAGATAATAGAACGGCAACGGCTTGTTGGTGGCAAAACCGAAGATGTGCGGCCGCGGGATATTGCTGATGCCGTAGATGCCGCCGGTGAGCCAGCTCTCGTTGCGGAACACCAGGAACGCCAGGGTCGAGAAGGCCAGCGTGACGAAGGCCAGATAATGGTGCTGCACGCGCAGCGCCGGGTAGCCGAGCAGCCAGCCGATCGCAAAGCTCGCGAGGATGGAAACCCCAAGCGCCGCGGGCAGCGGCCAGCCATGGGTGGTCAGGATGGCGCTGGCATAAGCGCCGACACCGACGAACGCGCCCTGCGCCAGCGACACCTGCCCGGCATAGCCCAGTGTCAGGTTCAACCCCATCGCGGCAATGGTCATCACCGCCCATTGGCTCAGGATGAACAGGCCGTAACGGTTGAAATTCATGGGGATCACGATCAGGGCGGCGATCACCACGAGACCCGTCGCAAGACGGAGATATCGCCCGTTCGCGTTCATACCGTGCGCTCCTCGGAGCGGCCTAACAGGCCTTGCGGACGGAACAGGATCACGACGATCAGGAAGATCAGCGGCACGGCGGCGCGGTATTGGGTCGACACATAGGCGGCCGAGAGATTGTCGAGCACGCCGATCAGAAGGCCCCCTGCAATCGCGCCGCGCACCTGGTTGAAACCGCCGACAATAGCGGCGACGAAGGCCGCCTGCCCCAGCACCTCGCCGCTGGAGAATTTTGCCAAATAGATCGGCGTGATCAGGAGCGAGGCGAGCGCAACCAGCACTGCATTGATCAGGAACGTCAGCAGGATCATGCGCTCGACAGGCACGCCGATGATGCGCGCGACCGTCGGGTTCTGCGCCGCCGCCTGCATCTGATGGCCGAGCGAGGTGCGATTGAGCAGCGCGGTGAGGCCAACCACGGCCAGGATCGCCACCACAAAGACGCCAATGCTCTGAAGCGAGACGACATGGCCGAGGAGCGAGATGTCATTGGTCGGCACGATGGAGGGAAATGGCGAGGCTTCCGCAGAGAAAAACTGCTTCACCGCTTCCTTCATTCCGATGGCGAGCGCCATGGTCGCGATCGCCAGCGGCAAGACGCCATGACGCAGCATCGGATCGACCAGCAGCATCTTGAAGGCAAGGCCCAAGAGGATCATCGAGAGCAGGATGCCGATGATGATGGCGAGCCAGAAGGGCGCGCCCGCATGCATCGCCGCCAGCATCAGGAACGCCGGCAGCATCACGAATTCGCCTTGAGCGAAATTGATGGTCTGGGAGGTCTGCCACAACAGGGTGAACCCCACTGCCACCAGCGCATAGATCGCACCGGTAGCCAGTCCTGCAATCAAAAGATCCAGCAGATTGGACATGGCGGTCCTGTGCGCGCGTTAGTGAAGTTTGGGGAGGACTTGCTTCACGACCTGCTTGCCATCGACAACCTCGACCATGAAACCCTGGCGGTCGATGTCGCCGTTTTCGTCAAAAGTGACGTCCATCAGGATGCCGGGCTCCTCACTGGCCTTGATGGTCAGCCCGTGCAGCGTGTCGGCGAAAGCCTTGGGATCGACCTTGCCCATCTTGTCGGTGGTCGCCTTGACCATATAGACGGCGAGATAGCCCTTGATGCCGTTATGGTCGGGGACGTAGTTGTACTTCTTCACGAACTTGTCGCGGAACTGCTTGATCAACTCGACCGGCGCATCGGTGGTCAGCCCGACATGGCCGCGCGCGCCGTTGGCGGCGTCGCCGGCGAGCTCGATCACCTTCTGGCCGACCAGCGTGGTCTCGCCTATCAGCGGCGCGGTCACGCCCTGGCGCTTGAGCTCTTTCAGGATGCGCGCGCTCTCCTCCTCATTGAGATAGATGAACACGGCGTCGGGCGAGGCCGCCTTGATCTTGGCAACGTCGGCGGCGAAATCGCTTTGTCCCGCTTCCGTCGATTGATCGGCGACGACCTTGATGCCGAGGCGTGCGAACTCCTTGACAATGACGTCGCGGCCGCCGCGGCCGAAATCATTGTTGACCCAGACGACCGCAACCGACTTCGCCTTCAGTTCATCGTTGATGTATTTAGCGACTTTGGGCATCGAGGATTGCTGCCCGAACGAGGTCCGAAATAGAAATTTGTCGCCCATCTGCGTGAGCTCGGCGGCCTCGCCGCCCATGATCTGCGTGATGCCCGCATCCGCCGCGAGCGGCGCTGTTACCTTTACCGAGCCGGAATAGCCGGGCCCAAGCAACACATAGGGCTCGTCGTCGAGGGCTTTCTGCACTTGCGCGCGCGCCACGCCTGGATTGGACTGGGAGTCGGCGTGGGTGACCTCGATCTTGCGGCCCAAAATGCCACCCTTAGCGTTGATCTCCTCGACTGCGAGGTCGATGCCGTTCTTCCAATTGGTGCCGACTGTGGCGCCGCCGCCCGAGAGCTCCGCGACGTCGGCGAGCTTGATCGGCCCGCTCGATTGCGCAAACGCCGCGCTCGCGCTTGCGATCACAAACAGTGCGCCCGCCAGGATTGTTGGCCTCATTCTTTTCCTCCCTCTCGTCGGTCTTGGTTCTGGTTTGTTTTGTCTTGTCGTCCGCACGGCCCTGTCCCGGCCGCGTCGTCAGGCCGCGCAAGAAGCGGATTTTCGTTCCGCCATCACGCGATCAAATGCATCTCCCATGACGTCGACCGACGGCGCAAGGCCGGTGAACAGCTCGAAGGCGTCAGCCGCCTGGTAGATCGCCAGTTCCCGCCCCGTCATGATGCGCGCGCCCTTGGCTTGCGCGGAAACAAGCAGCGGCGTCAGCAAGGGCGAATAGACGGCGTCGGCGACCCACAAGCCCTCATGCAGCAATGTCGCCTGCACCGGGGTCGCCCGGCTCGGCAGCATGCCGACCGGCGTCCCGTTGACGAGGCCGACCGCGCCATCAAGCGCATGCTCGACGCTATCAGCGACGACAATACCCTCGTGCCGCGGCAGCAGCTTCGCAAGCTTGTCGGCGCGCTCGCGCTCGGTGTCGAAGATCCGGATACCTGAGACATTGAGCCCGGCAAGCGCAAAGGCAATGGCCTTGCCGACGCCGCCGGCGCCAACTACGGCCACTGTGCCATGACCGGAGGTCTCGACCAGCGGCGCTGCGGCGCGCGCAAAGCCCGTCGTATCGGTGTTGTGCCCGACCAGCCGGCCATCCTTCACCACGACGGTGTTGACCGCAGCCATGGCCGCTGCTGCCGGCGCGAGCTCGTCGAGCAGCCCGACAATGGCCTCCTTATAGGGAAAGGTGACGTTGACGCCGGCGAAGCCCAGCCGTCGCACGCCCTCGAGCATCATGGCCAATTCGGCGCGACTTGCACCCGCAACCTCGATCAGCTGGTAGTGGCCGCGCAGTCCCAGAGCCGCCGCAGCCTGCTCATGCATGGCGGGTGAAGCGGAATGGGCAATCGGCGCGCCGATCAGGCCGGTCAGAAGCTTCTTGGATTGCGGAATGGGTCTGGACACGGTCGCCGTCGTCTCGCCTTGCTGCGCTGCTTCCTCAAACCCAGGAAATCATGCTCGGATTCGCAAGCGACGATAGCGCTTCCCCTGGCTAACACAATTACCCTTTTATCCGGCAAACCTAACATGATGTTATTTTCGCCGCAGCCGCTGCACGGTACCCTTCGCGGCCACGCGCGCGGGCTCCAGGGCCTGCATTTCCGCGCGCAGGACCTGCATGAAATATTCGACGTGCAGTGACAGCGCCGCGCCACGCTTGATCGCGATATAGGTATCGAAGCGCGTCGGCTCGGCAATCCTGATGAGCTCGATGCCGGGGTAGCCGCCATGGGCCACCGTGAACTGGTCGATGATGGCAATGCCAAGCCCCGCCTTGACCAGCGCGCAGACGGTGGTGCCGAAGCGCGCGCGGATGGTCATGTCGTACTTCAGATTATTCCGGGCAAAGATCTCGGCCATGATGCGGCCATAGGGGTCGTTGGGATCGATGCCGATCAAGGGATAGCGCGCGATCTCGCCCGCCGAGACCTGCTTGCGGCCGGCGAGCTCGTGCCCGGGCGGCACGATGCAATAGAGCTCGCCGGAGGCGAGCGGCAGGAAGTCGAGACCTGAATGATCGAGCCGGTAGCTCATGGCGACGCAATCGCCGCGA
The DNA here is from genome assembly GCA_035652015.1 of Bradyrhizobium sp. Taxonomy (GTDB): domain Bacteria; phylum Pseudomonadota; class Alphaproteobacteria; order Rhizobiales; family Xanthobacteraceae; genus Bradyrhizobium. The sequence goes on from DASREP010000066.1 coordinate 103,524, forward strand.
CCGAGCATCAGGTAATCGATGGCTTCCTCGAGCTTGAGGATGTTGATGTCGATGCCGAGATCCGGATAGCGCCGCCGCACCCGTTCGATGGCGCGCGGCACCATCACCTGCGCGATCGACGGCACCGAGCCGATGCGCAGCTCCGACAATTCCCCGCGGCCGATCTTGGAGATGATTTCGGTGAGGTCGTCGACTTTCTTGTAGACGCCGTTGATCTGCTCAAAGATGCTCTGCGCCTCCGCCGTGGGAAAATAGCGCCCGTTCTGGCGATGGAAAAAGCGGATGCCGAGCGAGCGCTCGGTGTATTTGACCAGCCGGCTGATGCCGGGCGCGGACACGTTGAGCAGCTTCGCCGCCCCACCGATGGTACCCGTGACCATCACCGCGCGGATCACCTCAACCTGCCGCAGCGTCATCATGATGAGGACCCCCTGAAAGCGAGCCTGTGGAGCGTGGCCGCGTCCTGGTGAAGCAGACGCCCTACCAGCACCGTCACCCTGAGGTGCCGTCGCGAAGCGGCGGCCTCGAAGGGCGACGGCCGGGCTGCGAGAGCGGGGCGTACATCCCTCGAGGCTCGCTGCGCTCGCGCCCCAGGATGACGGTCGAGAGCGAGGCCACCTTGGTCCGACGCGATCACCTACGGGGATCATGTCACGGCGGAGCCGTCATCATCCAGCCGGAATTTGGTCCGGCTTGCACCGCTTCACGACACCGCCGCCTGCGGCCGGGTTCGCACCTTGGCGCCTTCGGCAAGGACATAGTCGGCCGTCATCGCGCAGATCTCGCGGGACCGATTGGAGCCGGACAATCCAGCGCCAGCTTACAATACGGGCGTCTGGTGCCCTGGGGCTCATCGCCCACGAAACTTCGGCTTGCGACGCTCCAGAAACGCCGCAACGCCTTCCTTGTGATCTTCGGTCTGGCTGGCCAGGGCGAACTGGTCGACATCCATGTGGCTGGCGAGATCGTCGAGCGCATAGGCCAGCCGGTTGACGGTCTGTTTTGTCATCGCCGCCGACAAAGGTGGCTGCCGCGCGAACTTCTCGGCAAACGCCATCGCAGTCTCAAACGCCCTGCCCGGCTCAGCCAACTGCTCGACCAGGCCCCATTGATAGGCTTCCTCGGCGCTGATGCGCTCGTCGGCGAGAATCACCGCCTGCTTGGTGCGGGCCGGGCCGATCAGATGCAGCATGCGCGGCACGCTCTGCCAGCTCATGTTCATGCCGAGCCCGATCTCGGGCACGCGCAGATGCGCGTTGGTGGCCATCACCCGGAAATCCAGCGCTACTGCAAGCGCGACGCCACCGCCGATGCAAAACCCCTCGATGGCCGCGATCGTCACCTGCTCCATCTCATGCCAGGCACGGGTCAGCCGCGGCCCGAGCTTCAGATGCCGCCGCAAGCTCCCGATATCCATGCTGCGGCGCGAACGCCCCTCCGGATCTTTCAGATCGAAGCCGGCGCTGAACGCCTTTGCGCTTCCGGTCAGCACCACCACCGACGTGTCCGCATCGTCCTCGAACGACCGCGCGGCAGCCGTGAGCTGGCGCAATGCCTCCGGCGACAGCGCGTTAATGCCGTCGCCGCGATCGAACCGCACCACGGCGATGCGGCCGTCGGGACCGAGGCCCTTTTCAATTGTCACAAAATCGGTCACTGGACGTTCCTCCGGCTCATTTTTGCAGAGCCTATCCCACAACGCGGGAATCGAATACGTGCCCCGCGCTCACGCGAGCCATCTCGACATCGACATGGGCTAGCGCCTATCTTTGCGCCATGAGCAGCCAAGACCATCACCACGATCACGACCATTCGGAACTGTCCGAGACCGAGCTGCGCGTGCGCGCGCTCGAGACGATCTTGACCGAAAAGGGCTATGTCGAGCCCGGTGCACTCGATGCCATCATCCAGGCCTACGAGACCAAGATCGGTCCGCACAACGGCGCCCGCGTGGTCGCGCGGGCCTGGAGCGATCCTGCCTTCAAGCAGGCGCTGATCGCGGACGGCAGCAAGGCGATCGCCACGCTGGGCCATGTCAGCCGCACTGGCGACCATCTGGTGGTCGTGGAGAACACGCCGGCGCGCCACAACATGGTCGTCTGTACGCTGTGCTCCTGCTACCCGTGGGAACTGCTGGGCCTGCCGCCAGTCTGGTACAAGGCCGCGCCCTATCGCTCGCGCGCGGTCAAGGATCCGCGCGGGGTGCTTGCCGATTTCGGGGTCACGCTGCCGAAAGACATCGAAATCAGGGTGTGGGATTCCACGGCCGAGACGCGCTTCCTGGTGCTGCCGATGCGCCCCAGCGGCACTGAGGGCTTCAGCGAGGAGCAGCTCGCCGAGCTCGTCACGCGTGACTCCATGATCGGCACGGGTTTTCCCAAAACGCCGGGAGCGCCGTCATGAATGGCGTGCACGACATGGGCGGCATGGACGGGTTCGGCAAGGTGGAGCCCGAGCCCAACGAGCCGACCTTTCACGCCGACTGGGAGGCGCGCGTGTTGGCCATGGTGCGCGCCATGGGCGCCGCCGGCGCCTTCAATATCGACGCGTCCCGCTATTATCGCGAGACCCTGCCGCCTGCGACCTATCTCGCGAGCTCCTATTATAAGAAGTGGTTCCTGGGGCTCGAAAACCTCCTGGTCGACAAGGGCTATTTGGCTGAGGCCGACATTGCCGCCGGGCACGCGGTGCAGCCGGCAAAGGCGCTCAAGCGCGGCCGCTTCGCGCTGTCCGATGTCGAACGTATCATGGTGCGCGGCAAGTTCGACCGCGAAGCGCCGGCGCCGGCCAAATTCAAGCCGGGCGATCGCGTGCGCGCCAGGAACATGCATCCGGTAACGCATACGCGGCTGCCGCGCTATGTCCGCGGCCATGTCGGCGTGATCGAGCGCGACCACGGCTGCCACGTGTTTCCCGACACGGCCGCAATGGATCGCGGCGAGAACCCGCAATGGCTCTATACCGTCGTGTTCGACGGTACCGAGCTGTGGGGCGCGGATTCCGATCCGACGCTGAAGGTCTCGATCGACGCGTTCGAGCCCTATCTGGAGCCGGCGTGATGGACCTCTTCGCCGCAGCGCGCGCGACCGCGGAAGTGCCGAGCATTCCCCGTGATGAGCAAGGACCCGTGTTCCGCGAGCCCTGGGAAGCGCAGGCGTTTGCGATGGCGCTCACGTTGCACGCGCGCGGCGTCTTTACCTGGCCGGAATGGGCGGCAACGCTCGCCGACGAAATCAGGCGGGCGCAGGCCGGGGGCGATCCCGACACCGGCGAGACCTATTACCGCCATTGGCTCAACACGCTTGAACGCCTGGTCGCCGAAAAGGGCGTCACCACCTCCGACATGCTGCATCGCTATCGCGACGCCTGGGACCATGCCGCCGACCGCACGCCGCACGGCAAGCCGATCGAACTGCGGCCGGAGGATTTTGGGTAGCGCCTCACCCCTGCGCCACATACTCGCGCCAGCCCTTGGCGCGCAGCGCGCAGGCCGGGCATTCGCCGCAGCCGAAGCCCCAATCATGGCGCGCGCCGCGGTCACCGAGATAGCAGGTGTGGGAGTGCTCGCGGATCAGGTCGACCAGCGCCGCGCCCCCGAGCGAGGCCGCAAGTTTCCAGGTCGCCGCCTTGTCCAGCCACATCAGCGGCGTATGCAAGGTAAAGCTCTTGGCCATACCGAGACTGAGCGCGGCCTGCATCGCGCGAATGGTCTCGTCGCGGCAATCCGGATAGCCGGAATAATCGGTTTCGCACATGCCGCCGACGATATTGGTGATCCCACGCCGGTAGGCGAGCGCGGCGGCGAAGGTCAGGAAGATCAGGTTGCGGCCTGGCACGAAGGTGTTGGGCAGGCCGTCTTCGCCCATTTCAATGGCGACCTCACGGGTCAACGCGGTGTCGGAGATGGCGGACAGCGTCGGAATGTCGAGCGTATGGCTTTCACCGAGCTTGCCCGTCCAATCCGGCCGCATGGTCCTGATCCCATCCAGCAGCTGGTTGCGGCAGTCGAGTTCGATCAGATGGCGCTGCCCATAGGCAAATCCCAGCGTTTCCACCCTTGCAAAGCGCGACAGCGCCCAGGCCAGGCAGGTGGTGGAATCCTGGCCGCCGGAAAACAGCACCAGGGCGGTTTGGGTCGAAAAATCGGTCTCTGTTGAAACATGGCTCATGGCGCCCGCTTAGCACTCCCGGCGAAAGAGTGGAAATCAGCGGTGATTGACTGGGATCGCCGCGCGTGTTGCGGCATACAGGGACATCACCCCTGAGGACCTCGCTGCCATGAAACCGTCCCGCGATATCAAGGCCCTGCTCGAGATCATGGCGCGGCTCCGCACGCCCGTGACCGGCTGTCCCTGGGATCTGGAGCAGAATTTTGCAACCATCGCCCCCTACAGCATCGAGGAGGCCTATGAGGTCGCAGACGCGATCGCCCGCAATGATCTCGACGATCTGCGCGAAGAGCTCGGCGACCTCTTGCTGCAGGTCGTGTTCCACGCCCGCATGGCCGAGGAACAAAATGCCTTCGCCTTCGGCGACGTGGTCGAGGCCATCACCAGGAAGATGATCCGCCGCCATCCGCATGTGTTCGGCGATGAGAACGGCAAGCTCACGCCTCATCACGTCAAGGGCAATTGGGATCGCATCAAGGCCGAGGAAAAGGCCGAGCGCGCCGCGCGACGGCCGCAGGAGGACAGCACGCACAAATCGCTGCTGGCCGGGGTGAAGGCTGGCCAACCGGCGCTGACCCGCGCGCTCGCTCTGCAGAACAAGGCCTCGACCGTCGGCTTCGACTGGAATGATCCGCGCGCGGTGCTCGCGAAGATCCGCGAAGAGGCCGACGAGATCGAGGCGGCGCTGGGTGCCAAGGACAAGAGCGAGCTTGAAGCCGAGACCGGTGACCTCCTGTTCGCCGTCGTCAACCTCGCCCGCCATGTCGGCGCCGACCCCGACATGGCGTTACGCGCCTCCAATGCGAAGTTCGAACGTCGGTTTGCCTATATCGAGCGGGCGCTGGAGAGCCGCGGGCGGACGCTGGACGATGCTTCGCTGGATGAAATGGACGCGCTGTGGAATGAGGCGAAGCGAAACGAAACAACCCCGTCGTCCGAGCCAAGCGAACCAATTGGAGCGTAGCGCGCGCCTCTCTCCTCCGTCATGCCCGGGCTTGTCCCGCCTGCGCGGCCGAAGCCGCTTCGGCGAGGCGAAGGCCCGGGGCATCCACGTCTTTCGCGTCTGCGGTGATGCGTGGATGGCCGGGACAAGCCAGGACAAGCCCGGCCATGACGAGATTGGGGCGGCAATCGCCTGGTTCATTGCCGTCTGTCCGTGTTGGCGGGATCGATGCCTACACCCCGTGCGGAACGGCATCGAACCGCGACACCACGATGTCGCGCTTGCTCTCGTCAACCCGCACGGTCATGGCGAAGCGCCCGTCGTGCAGTTGCTTGTCGAGCACTTCCGAATTGCGGTGCAGCCAGGAGATGCCGGCGCCGTCGGCAGCGTCGATCGACAGTTCGAGCGTCACGCGTGCTGCCGCGAGCCGATCCTCGATGGCCGCAAGCAGCGCCTCGACCCCCTCCCCGGTTTCGGCTGAGACCAGCAGGCACGGATGCTCGGCCGAGCGGCGCGAAGCGATGTTGGCGAGCTTTTCGCGCTCTTCCGCGCTGAAGCGATCGATCTTGTTCCAGACTTCCAGGATGCGACCGCTGGAGGGATCGATGCCGAGCTGCCGCAGCACGGCGTCGACGTCGCGCTGCTGGGCTTCGGCATCCTCATGCGAGATGTCGCGGACATGCAGGATGACATCGGCCTCCAGCACCTCTTCCAGCGTGGCGCGGAACGCCGCCACCAGCTGGGTCGGCAAATTGGAGATGAAGCCGACGGTGTCCGACAGCATCGCCTTGCCGCCATGCGGCAGATGGATCGCACGCAAGGTCGGATCGAGGGTCGCGAACAGCATGTCCGCGGCCTGAACGTCGGCGCGGGTCAGGCGGTTGAACAGCGTGGACTTGCCGGCATTGGTGTAGCCGACCAGCGCCACCACGCGGTAGGGCACGCGCTTGCGGCCCTCGCGATGCAGCCGCCGCGTCGCCTGCACCTTCTTCAATTCATTCTCAAGCCGCGTGATGCGGTCGCCGATCAGCCGGCGGTCGGCCTCGATCTGGGTCTCGCCCGGGCCGCCCATGAAGCCGAAGCCGCCGCGCTGGCGCTCAAGGTGGGTCCAGGACCGCACCAGGCGGCTGCGCTGGTAATTCAAATGGGCGAGTTCGACCTGCAGCGCGCCTTCCTTGGTCTTGGCGCGGCGGCCGAAGATTTCCAGGATGAGCCCGGTGCGGTCGAGGACCTTGGTATTCCAGGCCTTCTCGAGATTGCGCTGCTGGATCGGCGACAGCGCGCAATCCATCACCACAAGCTCGGCCTTCTCGGCCGTCACAAGACCGGCAATCTCGTCGACCTTGCCCTTGCCGAGATAGGTGGCGGGGCGGATCTCGCTGATCTGGGCGATCAGGCTGTCCACCACCTCGAGATCGATGGCGCGCGCAAGGCCGGCGGCTTCGTCGAGCCGGGCCTCGAAATCGCGCAACGAATCTCGGAGGGCATGATCATCCGTTTGCGCCTCGGCTGCCCCGCGGCGCATTCGCAAGTAAGGGCCGATGACAAGCACCCGCCCGGTCTCTTTGGCCCCTGCTGACCGCGGACGGTCAGCTCCCCGTTCCCGTTCTCGGGGTTCCAATCAGGTCACTCTCAAGCAGGCGCATCCTCGCCGCCTTCGAACAGCTGGATGGGAGCGCCCGGCATGATGGTCGAGATCGCGTGCTTGTAGACAAGCTGCGAGTGCCCGTCGCGCCGGAGCAGCAAACAGAAATTGTCGAACCAGGTAACAATCCCCTGAAGCTTGACTCCGTTCACCAGAAATATCGTCAGTGGCGTCTTGGTCTTACGAACGTGATTAAGGAAGGTGTCTTGTAGGTTTTGTGCGCGGTCTGCCGCCATTGTTGTTATCCCGCTCTTGTAGCGTCTTCTTTTTTGAACATTCTTGAACCGGGTATCGCCCTCTGATGGGGCCTTCCCCGGCTGTTTGCGCCACGTGAGTCCCCCTCCAGTGGCGCGAACCGAACGATTAGAGGGCAGGCGCCCTTTTTAGGCAAGCCGATTGAGACGGCAAGGCCGCCCCAACCGGCGCATTTCTCTGCAAAACTCACGAAAAGAGATGAATTTTCTCAAGCAAATGCATGAAAGCGCGGCCTTTTTAAGGTTCGAGCATGGTCCTGCCCCGCAGGGCCGAGGCCAACGCAAACTGCGCCGCGGTTTTCAGAAAAGATCATGCTCAATCAAAACGCCAAAGCGCGATGGGGATTCAACCCTACCGTTTGCGCTTTAGCCGACGCCGAGCGCCTTCAGCTTCCGATGCAGCGCCGAGCGCTCCATGCCCACGAACTCTGCGGTGCGCGAGATATTTCCGGAGAACCGGCTGATCTGGGCGATCAGATAGTCGCGTTCGAACACCTCGCGCGCCTCGCGCAGCGGTAGCCCCATGATGTGCTCGCCACTATTGCTGGTGGGCATGGCCGGGACCATGGAGCCGACATCCTGGGGCAGCATGTCGGCCGTGATGATGGTCTCGGGGCCGCCGGCGGCGAGAATCATTACCCGTTCGACGTTGTTGCGCAGCTGCCGGACATTGCCCGGCCAGACATGGGACTGCAGCACCGCCATGGCGTCCTGGCCGATCTGGCGCTTGGGTAGCCCCGTGGTCGCCGAGATCTGGTCCATGAAATAGTCGATCAGCTCGGGGATATCCTCGCGCCGCTCCGACAGCGGCGGTACCCTGATCGGCACCACGGAGAGGCGGTGATAGAGGTCCTCGCGGAAGCGGCCTTCCGCGATCTCCTCCTCCAGGTTGCGCGCGGTCGAGGAGATGATGCGGACGTCGACGGCGACCTTGTTGGTGCCGCCCTGGCGCTGGAAGGTCTGCTCGACCAGGACGCGCAGGATCTTGTTCTGGGTCTCGCGCGGCATGTCGCCGATCTCGTCGATGAACAGCGTGCCGCCATGGGCCTCTTCCAGAGCCCCGGTCTTGCGCGCGTGCTCGCCATTGGACTGCTCGATGCCGAACAGCTCGACCTCCATCCGCTCAGGCGTGATGGCGGCGGCATTGATGACCACGAACGGCCCTTCGGCGCGGTTGGAGGCGGCGTGCAGCGTGCGCGCCACCAGCTCCTTGCCCGAGCCGGCGGGGCCGACGATGAGGATGCGGCTGTTGGCCTTGGCCGCCCGCTCGATGGTCTGACGCAGCTGGTTCATGCAGGGCGAGTGGCCGGTCAGGATGCTCGCGGTCGGCGCCAGCTGCTTCAGCTCCCGCACCTCGCGCTTGAGCCTGGAGTTTTCCAGTGCGCGGGTCGCGACCAGGATCAGGCGGTCGGACTTGAAGGGCTTTTCGATGAAGTCATAGGCGCCGCGCTTGATCGCGGCGACCGCGGTTTCGATGTTGCCATGGCCGGAGATCATCACGACAGGCAGGTCGGGATGCTCGCGCTTGACCTGCTCAAGAAGCTGCAAGCCGTCGAGCTTGGAGCCCTGCAGCCAGATGTCGAGGAACACCAGATGCGGCCGACGGTTGGCGATCTCGGCCAGCGCGGTGTCGCTGTCGCGCGCCGTGCGGGAGGAAAACCCCTCGTCGTCGAGAATACCCGCAACCAGTTCGCGAATGTCGGCTTCGTCGTCGACGATCAGAATATCACTTGCCATGGCGTCCGCCCTGCCTCAGTTGCCTGTTGCGGCTTCGGTTCTTGTGTCTTGGTGGGTTGTGTCTGGAGCTGTTGTGTCACTGTTGGTCGTCTGAGCCGTGTCAGCGGTTTGCCCCGCCGGCGGCGGTTTTGTGTCGCCGCCCTGCGCGTCGGCTTTCGCGGCTTGTCCGGAGACGGCAAAGCGCAGCCGCATCCAGGCGCCGCGCTGGCCGGCACGGAAGTCGGCTGCGTCCTTCAGCTCGATGCGGCCGCCATGGTCTTCCAGCACGCGGCCGACGATCGCAAGCCCCAGGCCCGTGCCCTTGGCGCGTGTGGTCACGTAGGGCTCGAGCAACCGCTGCCGGGCCACCTTCGGCAGCCCGATGCCGTTATCGACGACGTCGATGACGATCTCGTCCTGTTCGCCCTGGGCAACGACATCGATGCGGCCCTTGCCATGGTCTTTGCCAAGTTGCTCGGCCGGCACCGCCTCGATGGCTTCGGTGGCATTCTTGATGATGTTGGTCAGCGCCTGCGAGATCAGGCGGCGGTCGAACTGCGCCCGTAGCGGATCCTGCTTGATATCGGTTACGATATCGATCTCGGGATGGGCGACCTTCATCAGGAACACCGCCTGCCGCACGGTGTCGGCGACATCCTCGCCTTCGATCACGGGCTTGGGCATGCGGGCAAAACGCGAGAACTCGTCCACCATCCGTCTGATATCGTCGACTTGGCGCACGATGGTGTCGGTGCACTGGTCGAACACCGCCTTGTCCTCGGTGATGACCTTGCCGAATTTGCGGCGGATGCGCTCAGCCGAAAGCTGAATCGGGGTCAGCGGATTCTTGATCTCGTGCGCAATGCGTCGCGCGACATCGCCCCAGGCCGAGGTGCGCTGCGCCGAGACGAGCTCAGTGATGTCATCGAGCGTGATGATGTAGCTGTCGCGTCCGGCCTCGCCGGTCTTCTCGGCGCTGACGCGCACCGACAGATTGCGTTCATTGCCGTCGCGCAGGATGGTCACCTGCCCCTGCACCAGCCGCTGATTGCCTTCGCGCGCGCTCTTCATCATCTCGTCGAGCTCGGGCAGCACGTCGGAGAGCGGATGGCCCAGCGTCTCGGATTCCGCGTGTCCGATCAGCTTTTCGGCCGAGCGGTTGAGGATGCCGATCGAGCCGGAGCCGTCGACCCCGATGATGCCGGCGGAGGCCGAAGACAACACTGCCTCGATGAAGCGGCGGCGGCTGTCGATCAATTCGGAGGCGCTGACCAGCTCGTTGCGCTGGGTGCGCAATTCCTGGGTCATCTTGTTGAAGGTCTCACCAAGCTGGGCGAGATCGCCCTCCGACCTCATGACGGGAACCTGGACCTGGAGGTCGCCGGTCGAGACGAGGTTGGCCGCATTCATCAGCCGCCGGATCGGCGCCACCAGGCGGTTGGCGAAATTCAGGCCGAGCAATACCGAGGCCATCAGGATGGTGAGCGCGATCACCGCGAACATCAGCGCAAAGGCGACCTGGATGCCGAGCCGTTGCGCCTCCATCTGGGAATAGCCGGCGACGCTGGCCTCGGTCTGCTTGAGCTGGTCGACGACGCGCGGGTCGAGCGGGCGCTCGACGTAGAGGAAAGTGTCGGTGAAGGCCTTCAACCGGATCACCGCTGCGACCGAATTCGAATCGGGCAGCACCGCGATTTCGGGCTCGTCCTCATTGACGTTTTTCAGGAAATCGGGCGACGGCGGCGAATACGACGCGCGCCCACCCGCGCCGGTGTCGGCCGTGAGCAGCGGCTTGGCGTCCTTGTCCATGATCATGGCGCCCGGCAGGTTGCGGGCGGCGGCGCTGGCGGTCAGCAGCTGCATGAATGAGCCGCGATCCTGATAGTAGAGCGGCTGCGCGTTGCTGAGGTCGACCGCCATGCCCAGGATATCACCGCGAATGAGCTGGGCGTGCTCCTGCACATAGGCGCGCGCAATCGTCAGCGAGTTCTGGATCACCTCCCGCGTCGGCCCCGAGAACAGCCGGTCGAGGCCGCGGTCGAGGGTGACATTGGCGATGATCGCGACCAGCACGGCCGGCAGCACCGCGATCACCGAGAACAGGCCGACCACCTGGATGTGCAGCCGCGCCGCCGCCCGGCCGCGGCGCCGCGCCAGCACCATCTGCCAGACTTCGCGGACGATGATGCCGACCAGGAGCAGGATGGTCGCGACATTGATCAGGTAGAAGGACTGCACCACGGACGGCCGGGGCTCGATCCGCGTCATGCCGGTCAGCACGATGAAGGTCAGGAAGGCCGAGAGCAGTGCAATGGCGACGGCAAATGGCGCGAGCAGCCGCGGCAGGCCACGGCCTTTCGGCTCAGCCAATGACGGCTCGAACGGTGCGGGTGCGGCCTCTGCGCTGGTCATTCCGGTAAGGTGTGATGCTGAATCGGGTCGAGTCCGGCGTTGCGGACTGATGCATTCATATCACATTGTTGCCGAATTGCGACATTTCCACGGCGTCGTTGCCTGGGAAGCGCGCATCCACAACGAAGGAGCGAAAGACGCGTGAGCCAAAGCGCAAAAGCGCGGGTAGCTCAAGGTCGACCCGGCCAGTTCGGCTCCAGCGCTAGAGGTCGCGAGCCATGAAGGCCGTATCAAAACCCTTCCAGTCGGTACGATCGAGCACCACCCAACCGAGCCTTGCGTAAAAGCCGGCCGCAGCGCTCGTGTACAGATAGAGCCGTGAGACGCCTCGCGCTCGCGCCTCGTCCTCGATGGCGTGAACCAGTGTGGCCCCTGCCCCGCGTCGACGATGCTCGGGGACGACGAACAGGCCTGCCAGCCACGGCGATACATCGTGGTTGGGCTCAATCTCCGATTCCACCAGAAGGCAGGTTCCGATCGGCTCCTCGCCAAGCTTGGCGACCAGCGCGACCCCATGGGCCGGATCGGACGCGAACAGCTCCAGCGACCTCAACTCCTTCTCGTAGGACGCTTCCAGCACCGCAAACGTCTCTGCGCGCCAGCGGGCGCAGATGGCCAGTTCCGGCGTTCCCGGTTTGACAATGAAAGTCTGGATGTCGGTCATCACAATCCCCAGCGCAAACCGGGCTGCGCGTAGCGCAAGCCTCGCGGCTCGGCCACGCTGAGCCGGCATTCGAAGTTGCTATAGCCTGTTGCGAGATGTGATGCCCAGGGTGCCCCGCGTGGCGGCCGCATCGGCTCGGCAGCCGGCAACATTCGCGGTGACGTGCCGACAGCCTGCAGACCGCCTCGGCAAGGCGCGATCAATCGATCTTCAGAAGGTCAGGAATCCGAACCAGGTGGTTGCAGCGATCAAGACCACAAGGCTCGTCGCAGCGGCGACGATAAAGCAGCGTTCCACCACATCCATGGGAGCGTCCCTCCATGCCCATGGAGAGCCTCACCACCGATTCGGGCTTTGTCTGTATCAAATGATAGATTTACAAAAAAATTTTTGCGTCGGTCCGAATCAGCAGCCGTGCCGCACTAGCCCGCGCGGATTGCGACAAGCTAGGAAAAATTGACCGCCTCATCCGACCAAGCCGAAACACTCAAACGAAACTCCATGACGATGAAGCTCACGACAGTCATTATCGCGGGCCTGGTGGCCATCGTCACATCCACACGGCCGGCGGTCCCACGAGCTTGAGCGGGACCGGCTCATGGAAATTCGGCGGATCGACGCCGGGCGTCACCGGCAGGAATTAGCGCCTTCGCTAGCCGCCGCTGCGATAGACCTGGATGTCGAGGTCACGGATCTTCTTGCGCAGGGTGTTGCGGTTCAAGCCCAGCAGGTCGGCGGCGCGGATCTGGTTGCCGCGGGTCGCCGCGAGCGCGGCCGTCAACAGCGGCACCTCGATCTCCTTCAGGATGCGGTGATAGAGGCCGGGCGGCGGTACGCCGTTCGGGAAGCCTTGGAAGTGCGAGGACAGATAGGCCTCCACGGCGCCACCGAGATTGTCGATGCCGTGATGCACGGCTCCTCCCGGCGCGACCGCCGGCGGCGCCAGCTCGCCATCAATGACGGACGCCGTGATGATGTCCTGCGGATAGAGCGCGGCCAGGCGCCGGGCAAGGTTTTCCAGCTCGCGCACATTGCCGGGCCAGCGATGTTGCTTCAGCCGCTCCAGCGCCATGGCGTCGAGCTTCTTCGGCGGCAGGCCGTCCTTCTCGGCGAGCGCAAAGAAATGCCGCACCAGATCCGGCAGATCCTCGATGCGCTCGCGCAAGGGAGGCAGCCGTAGCGGCACCACGTTGAGACGGAAGAACAGGTCCTCGCGGAACAGGCCCTGCTGGATCAGGATGCGCAGGTCCTTGTTTGACGCTGCGACGATGCGCACGTCGGTCTTGATCGGGGTACGGCCGCCGACGGTGGTGTATTCGCCCTGCTGCAGCACGCGCAACAGCCGCGTCTGCGCCTCCATCGGCATGTCGCCGATCTCGTCCAGGAACAACGTGCCGCCCTCGGCCTGCTCGAACCGGCCGGAGGCGCGGGTGTTGGCGCCCGTGAAGGCGCCGCGCTCATGGCCGAACAGCTCGGACTCAATGAGGTCACGCGGGATCGCGGCCATGTTGACCGCGACGAACGGACCGTTGCGGCGCTTTCCGTAATCGTGCAGCGCGCGCGCCACGAGCTCCTTGCCGGTGCCCGACTCGCCCGAGATCATCACGGTAAGATCGGTCTGCATCAGCCGCGCCAGCACGCGGTAGATTTCCTGCATGGCCGGTGAGCGTCCGACAAGGGGAATCGATTCGAACTCCTGCTCGTCGGGCGCGGCGGCCGTGCGCTCCTTCGGCTCGGCCAGCGCGCGGCCGACGATCGCGATCAGTTCCTTGAGGTCGAAGGGCTTGGGCAAATATTCATAGGCTCCGCGCTCGGAGGCACGGATCGCGGTCATGAAGGTGTTCTGCGCGCTCATGACAATGACCGGCAGGTTGGGCCGCATCTTCTTAATGCGTGGCAAGAGATCGAAGGCGTTCTCGTCCGGCATCACCACGTCGGTGATGACGAGGTCGCCCTCCCCCTGGCTGACCCAGCGCCACAGCGTCGCGGCATTGCCGGTGAGTCGCACCTCGTAGCCGGCGCGCGAGAGAGCCTGGTTGAGTACCGTCCGGATGGCGGTATCGTCATCGGCGACAAGAATGCTACCTGCAGGCATAGTTATTCCTCATCGGTCCTGTGAGGCATGCAACGGCGTCCCCGGAACGTCATCGCGATGGCTGTGGTCGGATTGGCTGTGGTCCGGATGTTTGGCGCTGTTGAACATGGGCATCAGCACCCGGAAGGTGGTCTTGCGCGGCTGTGACTCGCATTCGATGATGCCGCCGTGATCGCCGACGATTTTGGCGACCAGCGCGAGGCCAAGCCCGCTGCCGGTCTGCTTCGTGGTCACGAACGGATCGAACAGGTTCGGCATCAGGTCCTCAGGGACTCCGGGGCCGTTGTCCTTGACACAGAATTCCAACGGCAAGGAGACACGCGACTTCTTGCCGGGCACCGACAGCCGCACGCCAGGACGAAACGCCGTGGTGAGCTGGATCTCGGCATCCGTGCCGAGATCGACCACCGCTTCGGCTGCATTCTTCACCAGGTTCAGGAACACCTGGATCAACTGATCCTGGTTGGCGAGCACCGGCGGCAGCGAGGGATCGTAATCCTCGACGAAGCGCACGTTGCGAGCGAACCCCGACTGCGCGAGCCGTTTGACATGATCGAGCACGGAATGGATGTTGACGGGCCCGCGCGCCACCGGACGGTCGTCGCCGAACACCTCCATGCGATCGACCAGCGTCACGATGCGGTCGGCCTCGTCGCAGATCAGCCGGGTCAGCATGCGGTCCTCGGACGAGGCCTGCTGCTCCAAGAGTTGCGCCGCGCCGCGGATGCCGGACAGCGGATTTTTGATCTCGTGCGCGAGCATCGCGGCGAGCGCGATCACGCTGCGCGCGGCGCTGCGATGGGTGAGCTGGCGGTCCATCTTGTCGGCGATGGTGCGTTCCTGCAGCATCACCACGATATGGCCGGGCCGCTCGGTAAGCGGGGCGACATGCAAGTCGACCTGGCGGTCACCGCCCATGCGCGGCGTGCCGAGATCGACCTTGTATTCATTGACCGGCGAGCCGGTGGTGCGCACCTGGTCGATCAAGGCGAGCAACGGGCTGCCGAACGGCACCAGCTCCTTGAGCTGCTGGCGCTGCAGGAACTGGGTGGAGATATCGAAGAACGCCTCCGCCGCGTTGTTGGCATCGACGATCTTGCCGTCGGGGCCGATCAGAATCACCGGGTTGGGCAGCGCGTTGAGGATGGCATCGGCCTCCGATGGCCGCGCCCTGCGATGTTCGGCGGCTGACGTCATGCGGCAGCACTCCATGCAAAGTCATCGAATGCGTCGGTCAAGGCGCTGTGCACCTTGCGCGGATCGTCCGAGGTCAGGATGGTGGCGCGCCAGGCTTTCAGTTTTTCGGCCGGCGCGCGCGCGCTGGCAGCAGCGACATCAAGCGCCCACGACAGATGCTTGCGCGCATGGCGCAAGCCCACGCGCAAGCCATAATGCCGGCACACCTCATCATATAGCGCGCGCAGATAGGCGAGCTGCTGTGCGAGCGACGGCGCGGCCTCGGCCTCGGCGCCGGCAAGCTGCCGCCCGATCTGGCCGGGCAGCCAGGGCTGGCCTTGCGCGCCGCGGCCGATCATCACCGCATCCGCGCCTGACGCGTGCAGCGCCGTTACCGCGGTTTCGAACGATGTGATGTCGCCATTGACGACAAGCGGGATCGAAATCGCCTCGCGCACATCGCGCAACGCGCGCCAATCGGCTTCGCCCTTGTAGAACTGCTGCCGCGTGCGGCCGTGCACTGTGATCATGGCAACGCCGGCGGCTTCGGCGCGGCGGGCGAGCTCGGGCGCGTTGCGCGAGCGCTCATCCCAGCCGAGCCGCATCTTGAGCGTCACGGGAACATGCGCGGCCTGCACCGTCGCGTCTATCAGCGTCAGCGCATGGTCGAGATCGCGCATCAAGGCCGAGCCCGACTGTCCGCCGGTGACATGGCGGGCTGGACAGCCCATGTTGATGTCGATGATGTCGGCGCCCGCTTCTTCGGCGACCTGGACGCCCTCACGCATCCAACGGGCCTCGCAGCCCGCGAGTTGCACAACATGCGGGCCGATCCCGGTCGCTTCGCAGCGCAACCGGGAGATCGGGCGGCCCTGGGCCAGGTCGTCGCTGGCGGTCATCTCAGAGACCACGAGCCCTGCCCCGAGGCTACCCGCGAGCCGGCGGAACGGCGCATCCGTGATGCCCGACATGGGCGCAAGGAGGACCCGGTTGGCGAGCTGAATGTCGCCTATCTTCAGCGAGTTAGCGCTAGGAGCGTCCGGGCCGTTCACGGATGTCTCGTCTCTTCGGAGGCGGTCGCATCATCGCGACTGCCAGTCAGTCCCATTTTGCGCACAAATCTTGTGCAGTCAAGTTGTATGCCTACACATTAGACAGTTCCTGCCATGACGCAAGTGCAGCGCAGCAATAGCAGCTCTGCTGGTTAATCCGAAGGCTCCGAAGCGTTTTTGAGCAAAGTGGGCGCCCCTTCGCGTTAAGAAACCGGTCCGCGCCAAGAAAACGCGTCAGAAACAAGAGCCTGGAGCTTTTGGTTCTGATTCAATCAGAACCGGAAATGCGTCTCCGGATTTCCTCTCTTTTTTGGCCCGGCCGTGATAAGGGCTGCCGGCCTGATCAGGTGTCAGGCGCCCCTCTTATCCACCGCAAATCACCGTTATTTGAGTCGCATGGCAAAATCTGAACGGACTGCCGCCATCCTCGTCGCAGCCGGCCGCGGGCTTCGCGCCGGCGATGGCGGCCCCAAACAATACCGCGTCATCGGCGGGCAGACCGTGATCTTCCGCGCCATGCAGCCGTTCTGCACGCATCCCCAGGTTTCGGTCGTGCAGCCCGTGCTCCATCCCGACGACGCCAGGATGTTCAACGCGGCCTGCGCAGGGTTGCGCCATCAGCCCCCAGCGAATGGCGGGGCAACGCGGCAGGCCTCCGTCCATGCCGGACTAGAGGCGCTCGTCGATGAGAAGCCGGACATTGTGCTGATCCACGATGCCGCGCGACCCTTCGTATCCGCAGGCGTGATCTCGCGCGCCATTGAAGCGGCCAATCGCACGGGCGCTGCGATCCCCACCATCCCGGTCGCCGACACCATCAAGCTGATCGACGCCGACGGCAATGTCGCCGCCACGCCCGAGCGCGCGCGGCTGCGGATCGCGCAGACCCCGCAGGCGTTCCGCTATGACATCATCATCGAGGCGCATCGTCGCGCCGCGCGCCAGGGCCGATCGGATTTCACAGATGATGCAGCGCTCGCCGAGTGGGCGGGATTGACGGTTGCGACCTTTGAAGGCGATGCTCTCAATATGAAGCTCACGACTCCCGAAGATTTCTTGCGCGAGGAAGCGCGCCTTGCGAGCCTGCTCGGCGATATCAGGACCGGCACCGGCTATGACGTGCACGCCTTCGGCGACGGCGATCACGTGATGATCTGCGGCGTTCGCGTGCCGCATGCGAAGGGTTTTCTCGCCCATTCCGACGGTGATGTCGGCCTGCATGCGCTGGTCGATGCCATCCTCGGCGCGCTGGCCGACGGTGATATCGGCTCGCACTTCCCGCCGAGCGACGCCAAGTGGAAGGGCGCCTCCTCCGACCAGTTCCTGAAATATGCCGTGGAGCGCGTCACCGCGCGCGGCGGCCGCATCGCCAATCTCGAGGTGACGCTGATCTGCGAGCGGCCGAAGATCGGCCCGTTGCGCGACACCATGCGCGCGCGCATTGCCGAGATCTCAGGCCTCGACATCTCGCGTGTGGCCGTGAAGGCCACGACAAGCGAGCGGCTCGGCTTCACCGGCCGCGAGGAAGGCATCGCCGCGACCGCCAGCGCCACCATCCGCCTGCCGTGGACCAATCAAGGCTGGAGCGTGTGAATCATGAGCGGCAGCGACGCCCGCGCCCTGGCCCGATCGCTGCTCGACTTGTGCCGGATGCGCAAGCTGACCATTGCGACCGCGGAGTCCTGCACGGGGGGGCTGGTCGCGGGGGCGCTCACCGACATCCCCGGCTCTTCCGACGTCATCGACCGCGGCTATGTAACCTATTCCAATGAAGCCAAGCGCGCGATGCTCGGCGTGGAAGCCACAACGCTCGCGACCTTCGGCGCGGTGAGCAAGGAAACCGCCACGCAAATGGCGGTCGGCGCACTCGAACGCGCCGATGTCGATCTCGCCGTCGCCATCACCGGCATCGCGGGTCCTGGCGGCGCCGTCCCGGGCAAGCCGGTCGGCCTCGTCCATTTCGCGGTCGCTGCCCGCGACGGCCGCATCGCCCATCGCGAGCACCGTTTCGGCGCGATCGGCCGCACCGCCGTGCGCCAGCGCAGCGTGGTCGAAGCCCTGCGCATGCTGATGGAGCTCGCCCGCGGGCCGCAAGCCAGCAAGCCGCCGCGGCGCGAAGCCGCGAGCCGCGTACGGGTGCGGGCAGCCCGAACGCCGCGACGGCATGCGGCGAAGCGGCGACGGCCGCCGCGGGGGTGAAGTGAAGCTCGCTGCTGACACGCGCGAGTTTGAAAGATTTGCGCGACCCGACGCGAACCGATCACGATCGATCCCGCCTCGTGACGGCCCTTTGCCGCACGCCGGTTCCCTGACACCGTAATTATCCGGCGTTGGCAAGGCGGCGCCGTTCCCTTATCGATATACCCGCATCACGTTACCGAGACTTCTACGACCACTTGTAGCGTCACTTGGCCCATGCGGCAGGGGGACAATCGCAAGGCCCGGTCTCCTAGGCACACCGGGCCTTGCGCATTTGGCCGTCCGCCCACCACGGCACATGCGAGCGAAACCCAATGTCGCTCTGTTCAAGAGTTTCCCGTCTCCGCCCGGAGACGCGCCAAAAGCCCCAGCGGCCAACGCGGATGTGCACGCCGCGTCTCTCAACTTCAACATGTCATACCTCGGGACGCCGATCTACGTGGCTTAGCCCATATGGGTCATGCGTCCTTCCGGATGGTCTGCTTCCTAGATTTCAAGACAGCGCGGGAAGGAAAGCCAATGGGACATCCGACCAAGATGAGCTCGATCGACCAGGCCCAGGCGCTCGCTGAGGTTCTCGACGGCTATTTCGCCCGCCTCGGCAATGTCGCCTGTGTCACCATTATCGACGAGCTGATGCGCTCACTCGCCGAGTTTTACGACGCGGCTGCGGCATCCGATCGCCTCGCCGAGTTCCGCGCCCATTGCCAAAGCCACCCGTTGCACGCCCTGCTGCTGCAAGATCCTTTCACCGCCCATGGCCATTTCAAGCCGCTGGCACAAGCTGCTGATGGCGCGATGCTGGACTACATCTATCGCCCGCGTTATCTCGCCTTGAGCGAGATCGGCGAAGCCGTCCACTTTGTCACCACGAGCCTCGGTGCGGCGCAGAGCATCCTGCAGCGGCGCGATCGCTTCGCCAAGGCGATCGCCCAGACGGTGCGAGCGAGGCGCAGGGCCCGCATCCTTTCGGTTGGGAACGGCCATCTGCGCGAGCTCGACACCGCAAGAGCCCTGCTCGACCGGCGCGATTTTCAGATCCTGGCGATCGACGCGGAGGCCGCATCGCTGCGCGAGGCAGTCAATGCCAATCCGGACGTCAACATCGTCCCGCTGCAGCAGCCGATCTGGCATTTCCTGCGCCAGATCAACGGCAGCCAGGTGAAAACCGACGACCTGGCCAGGGAGAGCGGATTCGACCTGATCTATTCGGCTGCCCCGTTCGAACAGCTCGCTGACGGGGAGGCCTCTGATCTGGTTGGCCGTCTCGCGGCAAGGCTCGCCCCCGGCGGCCGGCTCATCGTCGGCAGCTACACGGCCAAAAACTCAGCCCGCGGTTACATGGAAGGTATGATGAGCTGGAGCGTCATCTACCGCAGCGAATTGGACTTGGAACGGCTCGCGGATTCAAGCAGACTGAAGCGGTTCAGGACCTACCGGGACGCGCCGGGCAACATCGCTTACCTGGAGGTCTCGTCCACCGGGACCTAATCTGCCTCATGCGAAGCTGGGACCTTCAGGCCGTCGAGGACATTTTCGCTGATGCGGCGACCGATGCGAGTCTGTGGTCCAAGGCGATCCAGATGGCATCCGAGCAGACCGAAAGCGTCGGCGCGCTGATCCTGCCCGTGACGGGCCAGGGCTTTCCCTACGTCCCCGCAAGCGAGGGCGTCGCGCGAGCGACCGAAGTCTATTTCCACGACGGCTGGTCCGAACGCGATCTTCGCTACTCCCCGCTCAAGTCGCTGCTGGACGGCAATGTCGTCGATGATCTCGACTTCATCTCGCCCGAGGAGATGGAGCGGACGCCCTATTACCAGGAGTTCCTGGCGCCGACGGGGCTCCGCTGGTTCGGTGGAGTTCCGGTCCGGGTCGACGACCAGGTCTGGTGCCTGTCGATCCAGCGCGGCATCAACCAGGACCCGTTCTCGCCGGAAGAGAAGGACAAGCTCAAGCAGCTGTCACGCCGCCTGAGCTCGGCCGCGGCCCTTGCGCGCGCGCTCGGCTTTGCGGCCTCCTCAGCCGCATTGGAGGCGTTCGATCTCAGCCACACCGCGGTCGTGCTGCTCAACAGCAAGGGCGAGGCCGCCCGCACCAATCGCGCGGCCGATCGCCTGCTGACGGGCGACCTGCAGCTCCGGCAGGGCCGGATCTGCAGCGGGGATCAGGCGGCCAACGACAATCTGAGCCGCGCGCTGCGCGAGCTGTTGTGGAAGACGTCCGGAGCCTCGCTGCTGCCGCCGGTGATGCTGCCGCGGCGAGACAAGCGGCCGGTGCTGGCCTATCCGGTCAAGATGTCGCGGCTCAGCGCCAGCTACTTCGCCGAATGCCATGCGGCGATCGTGCTTGTCGACACCGACGCCCGCCGCAGGACGCCCGAGGCGACCCTGCGCGGCGCATTCCATCTGACCCATGCCGAGGCGCGGCTGGCCTCTCAACTCGCCAGCGGTGACCCGCTCGATGCCGTCTGCGACCGGCTCGGCATTGCCAAGGAGACCGGCCGCAACCAGCTCAAGAGCGTCTTCGCCAAGACCGGCACCAGCCGCCAGGCCGAGCTCGTGCTCTTGGTCGCGTCGATGCTTTGAAGCGGCCACGCCGCCTGAATATTGAACCGGACGTGCTCGGCCCAATGAACTAGCTCGGCGACGTCACGGGCTTCCTGCCGTAGATCACGTCCGCGCGTCTTTCGAATGCAGCCGAGAAGCGGGCAAACGCCGTATCGAACATCGCCCCCATCAGGCTCGCGAGCATCCGGCTTTTGAACTCATAGGACAGGTAGAATCCGACGTCGCAGACGTCGTCGCCCTTCTCGCCGCCTTTGGGCTCGAACGTCCAGCGGTTTTCCAGGTTCTTGAACGGACCGCGGAGATACTCGACAAGGATCTTCAAGTTGGGCCGGTCCAGCGTCACCTGGGTTGTGAGGGTCTCCCGCACCAGCTTGAACGACACGGTCATGTCGGTGATGACCACCTCGGTGCCATCAGGTCGGGGTGTGCGCTCGCGGATTTTCAGCGCCTGGCAGAGGGGGACGAATTCCGGGTAGCGCTCGACATCGGCGACCAGGTCGAACATCTGTGCGGCACTGTGGGGAACGCGACGCTTGCTGGAAAATCTCGGCATTTGTCTTCAAATTGTTCGCATGGCGCTGGTGGTGGGCACCCTCATCGCACCCCGACGCCAGGCTGATCTGTGAGTTCGTCCTTGGCTTCGTCTTCGTTAGCGCGTGCTCGCCGCCCGTGCCGCTTTAAGCTTCGCAAAGTCCTCGCCGGCGTGATGCGAAGACCGGGTCAAGGGACTCGCCGACACCATCAGGAAGCCTTTGGCGTAGGCGACCTTCTCATAGGAATTGAACTCATCGGGCGTCACATAGTTCATGACAGCATGATGCTTGCGCGTCGGCTGCAGATATTGCCCGATGGTGAGGAAGTCGACGTCGGCGGAGCGCAAGTCGTCCATCACCTGCAAGACCTCCTGGCGCTCCTCGCCCAGGCCCACCATGATGCCGGATTTGGTGAACATGGTGGGGTCGAGTTCCTTGACCCGTTGCAACAGCCGCACCGAATGGAAGTAGCGGGCACCCGGCCTAACATTGAGATAGCGCGACGGGACAGTCTCGAGATTGTGGTTGAAGACGTCGGGCCTGGCGGCGACGACGACCTCGAGCGCGCCGTCCTTGCGCAGGAAATCCGGCGTCAGCACCTCGATGGTCGTGGTCGGGCAGCGCGCACGGATGGCACGTATGGTTTCGGCAAAATGCGCAGCGCCGCCATCGGCGAGATCATCGCGGTCGACCGAGGTGATCACGACGTGGGTCAGGCCAAGCTTCGCCGTCGCATCCGCCACATGCTCCGGCTCCAACGCATCGAGCGCGTCGGGCAGGCCGGTCCTGACATTGCAAAAGGCGCACGCCCGGGTGCAGGTGTCGCCCATGATCATGAAGGTGGCGTGCTTCTTGTCCCAGCACTCGCCGATATTGGGGCAGCCTGCCTCCTCGCAGACCGTGACGAGGCCATGCTCCTTGACGATGTTGCGGGTGTCGGCATAGCCGCGTGTGGTCGGCGCGCGTACCCGGATCCAGTTGGGCTTGGGCGGCGACAGCGCATCCGGCCGGTTCACCTTTTCAGGGTGGCGCGGGCGCAACTGGGAATCGGAGATGGTATCGATAATGGTGACCATGATGGGGTGTTACGTAATCCGTATGACCAAGCGCCGCAACCTGCTGCCGCCAGAGGCTAGCAGAAGGGGGCGGGAATTGGCAGCTTTGCCGGGCATTTTCAGCTGATTCCCACCTCAAAATGGCTCCAAACTCCAAATCGGCCGCAATCCCCGCGCCTGCCCTCGGCAAGCCGCTCAAGCGCGGCTTCTTTGGCCGCAGCGTGCATGAGGTAGCGCCCGACCTGATCGGCGCGACGCTGTTGTTCAATGGCGTCGGCGGCGTGATCGTGGAGGTTGAGGCCTATCACCACACCGACCCGGCCGCCCATTCCTACCGGGGGCCGACGCCGCGGAACATGGTGATGTTCGGCCCGCCCGGCTTTGCCTATGTCTACCGCTCCTACGGCATCCATTGGTGCGTGAACTTTGTCTGCGAGAAGGAGGGCTCCGCCAGCGCCGTGCTGATCCGCGCACTCGAGCCGACGCACGGGCTGGCCGCGATGCGGCGGCGGCGCGGCGTTGAAGACGCGCGCGCGCTCTGCTCGGGGCCGGGCAAGCTGACGGAAGCACTCGGCATCACGCATGACCACAATGCGCTCGCGCTTGATGAACCGCCGTTCGCGCTCTACGCACGGACCTCCAAAGTGGACGTCGTTGCCGGCATCCGCATCGGACTTACCAAGGCCGTCGAGCTGCCCTGGCGCTATGGATCGAGAGGCTCGAAATTCCTCAGCAAGCCCTTCGCGCCGGGGGAATAAGGCTGCCCGCCGCCTACGCGACGTGCTTCAGCCGCTCCAGGGCTTCGAGCAGCTTTGATTTGCGCTCAACCGCGGCATCGCGTTTCTCGCGCTCCTCCTCGACGACCTCCTCGGCCGCATTGGCGACAAACTTCTCGTTCGAGAGTTTGGCATCGGCGCGCTTGATGTCGGCCTCGGCTTTCGCAATCTCCTTGTCGAGCCGGCCCCGTTCGGCGGCAAGGTCGATCACGCCCTTCAGCGGCAGCGCCGCAACTTCGCCGCGCACGACGAGCTGCACCGCGCCTTGCGGCGGAGTGTCGGCGAAGGAAATATCGGACAGCCGCGCCATCGGCTTGATCACATCGATCCAGCGCGGGGCACGCGCCTTGGTTTCCGCGGAGACACCAACCAGCACCAGCGGGGTTAAGATCTTCGGCGCAATGTCCATCTCTGCACGCACCGAGCGGATGGCGGTGACGAGATCGACCACCCAGCCGATCTCGGCCTCGGCGGCCTGGTCGGAGAAGTCGGTATCAAAGGCCAGCAGCACCGCCGGGACCAGGGGGTCGCTGGCGGTGGCCGACGACAGCACCGCAATCTCCGCGGCCTGCTCCGGCGTGATCGCATCCGCCTTGCGCGACCACGGGCTCAAGGCAAGCAAGGTGTCTCGCCGCGCAGTCGTCTCCCACAGCGCCTCGGTGATAAACGGCATAAAGGGATGCAGCAGCTTCAGGATCTCGTCGCGCGCCCAGGCGACCATGGCGCGGGTCTCGTCCTTGGCTGGCCCCTCCTCGCCGGTCAGCGTCGGCTTGGAAAGTTCGACATACCAGTCGCAATAGACGTCCCAGACGAAGTGATAGACCGCGTTTGCGGCATCGTTGAATCGGTAGGCTTCCAGCGCCTCGGTGACGTCGCGAGTGGCACGCGCGGTCTCGTGCGCGATCCAACGATTCAGCGTGTCCTTGGCCTTGGTCGGGTCGAACCCCTCGGGCTGAACGCAGTCGTTCATCTCCGCAAACCGGCAGGCGTTCCACAGCTTGTTGGCAAACTTGCGGTTGGTCTCGACATGCTGCGAGGACAGCTTGATGTCGTGGCCCTGCGCGGCGCCGCGCGCCAGCGCGAAGCGCAGCGCATCCGCACCATACTCGTCGATGACGCCGAGTGGATCGATGACATTGCCCTTCGACTTCGACATCTTGGCACCCTTCTCGTCACGGACGAGACGGTGGATGTAGACGGTCGAGAACGGCGCCTCCTTCATGAAGTGCAGGCCCATCATCATCATCCGCGCCACCCAGAAGAAGATGATGTCGAAGCCGGTGACCAGCACGTCGGTCGGGTAATAGCGCTTCACTTCAGGCGTGTCGTCGGGCCAGCCCAGCGTTGAGAACGGCCACAGCGCCGATGAGAACCAGGTGTCGAGCACGTCCTCGTCGCGGGTGATGAAACCTTCGCGCTTGTTGCGGTCGAGCGCCATCTCCCTGCCCTGCTCGGCCGTGATGACCTCCTGCTCGACGTAATAGCCCAGCGCGTTGCTGACCGCCTCCTCCTCGGTCTCGGCGACGAAAACCTTGCCGTCCGGTCCATACCAGGCCGGGATCTGGTGACCCCACCAGAGCTGGCGGGAGATGCACCAGGGCTGGATGTTCTCCATCCATTCGAAATAGGTCTTCTCCCAGTTCTTCGGCACGAACACCGTGCGGCCCGACCGCACCGCCTCGATCGCGGGCCTCGCCAGCGTCTTGGCGTCGACGAACCATTGGTCGGTCAGATAAGGCTCGAGGATCGCGCCCGAGCGATCGCCGTGCGGCACCGTATGCGTGTTCGGCTCGATCTTCTCCAGGAAGCCGAAATTCTCCAGGCGCGCGACCAATTGCTTGCGCGCGGCAAAGCGCTCGAGGCCGTTGAACTCTTCGGCGAAGTGGATCGCGCCCTCCGGCAGATCGCGCAAATAGTCCTCGTTGCCGACCAGCGTCAGGCAGGCTTCCTGGTCGAAAATGTTGATCTGGCGCAGCCCGTGACGCCTGCCGATTTCGAAGTCGTTGAAATCGTGCGCCGGCGTGACCTTCACCGCGCCCGAGCCCTTCTCGGGATCGGAATAGGTATCTGCGACGATTAGAATCTTGCGCCCGACCAATGGCAGGATCACGCACTGCCCGACCAGATGCGCATAGCGCGGATCGTCAGGATGCACGGCGACGCCGGTGTCGCCGAGCATGGTCTCTGGACGCGTGGTCGCGACCACGATGAAGCTTTTGGGATCATCCGGGCTGAACTGTTTGCCTTCCAACGGATAGCGCAGGTACCAGAGGTTGCCCTTGACCTCCTGCTGCAGCACCTCGAGATCGGAGACGGCGGTGAGCAGCTTGGGGTCCCAGTTGACCAGCCGCTTGTCCTTATAGATCAGGCCTTCGCGGTGGAGCTCGACAAACACCTTCGCCACCGCGCGCGACAGGCCCGTGTCCATGGTGAAGCGCTCGCGCGACCAGTCGCAGGAGGCGCCGAGCCGCTTGAGCTGGTTGATGATGGTGCCGCCGCTCTCTTCCTTCCACTGCCAGACGCGCTCGACGAACTTCTTGCGGCCCATGTCGCGCCGGCCCGGCAGCTGGCGTTCCATCAGCTGCCGCTCGACCACCATCTGGGTCGCGATGCCCGCGTGGTCGGTACCCGGCTGCCACAGCACGTCGCGGCCGCGCATGCGCTCGAACCGGCACAGGATGTCCTGCAGCGTGTTGTTGAGCGCGTGCCCCATGTGCAGCGAGCCCGTCACATTCGGCGGCGGGATCACGATGGTGAACGGATCTGCATGACGCCGGTCGGGGCGCCCCGCCTGGAACGCGCGGGCATCCTCCCACAGGAGGGACATGCGGCCTTCGATATCGGCGGGCTGGTAGGTTTTCTCGATCATGGCCATGCAATCGGGGGGTGGAATGGGCTAGAAAGCCGCGCCCGCGCGCCAAGTCAACGGTTGGGGTCGCACAAAAGCCGAGCTAATGGCTTGAAATCGTATGGTCAACCCTGCGGATGCAGGGTTTAGCGGCCGCGGGACACCCGCTCGATTTCGGCTTTGACGATGCGTTCCACCAGGCCCGGCAGGTTGTCGTCCAGCCAGGATTTCAGCATCGGCCGCAGCATTTCCTTGACCAGATCCTCAAGCGTCCGGGCGTTGTTGCTGAGAACGGTGTTGGCCAGCGTGTTGAACGCCGATTCCACCGCCGAGACCGTCGACTGTGAGAGAATCGCCTGGTGCGGCCCGGCGGGTGGCGGATTCGCGGCCGCCGGGGCATAGGACGGCGGCTGTTGCATGACGCGCGAGGCAGGCGATTCCGCGAACTCCAGGTCGTCGTCC
Source organism: Bradyrhizobium sp. (assembly GCA_035652015.1). Classification (GTDB taxonomy): domain Bacteria; phylum Pseudomonadota; class Alphaproteobacteria; order Rhizobiales; family Xanthobacteraceae; genus Bradyrhizobium. The sequence goes on from DASREP010000066.1 coordinate 130,090, forward strand.
GGCTCAACCTTGTGGAAAGCCGGCCCGGCCACCTTCGGTGCGGGTGGCGGAGGCGGTGGGGGCGCGACCATCTCGTCAGTCAACTCGAATACGTCTCCGTCCGGCTGCGGCGGGCGCACCTCTTCAGGCGTGGTGGTCTCGTCGAGTCCCGCCAGCAAGGCATCGATGTCATCCTGATTGTTCTTTTCGGCAGCGGTCGCGGCCGGCGCAGGTGGTGGTGGCGGCGGGGGTGGTGCGGGCGTCCTGGCGACCGCGGCCGGTATCTTCGAGGGCGGAATGTCGGTCATCGCCGGCTTCGCCGGTGCCGGAGGCTTCTCCGGCGGCTTGGCGGCAGCCGGTGCAGCCGGCTTTTCCGCGGCCGCAGGCGGCTTTGCCTCGTCGTCGGCGATGATGCGCCGGATCGAGGCCAGAATCTCCTCCATCGAGGGTTCTTGGACCTTTGCAGGCTGCGTCATTTCCGACTCCAGATCATCAACGCGCTCGCATCACGTTGTTTTACACCAGACGCGACGGATTTGCCGGCTCCAGGTGCGAGCGGCCGGCGATTTCATCGCAAGGCGCTCCCTTGTCCCCAGATCAAGCGTCGCTCGACGCGAGTCTCGCGCGAGCCCCCCGCCCTTTGTTCAGAAGCAGTGAAGCGATGCAGCCAGCGGTCCTCGCCGGCGGCACGAATCGCTCCGCCACTCAAACAAAGGCTATGTCATGGCGTTAAGTGATTGCAAGCAAGGCACCGAATTGCTCAACTTATCTTCCAACGCTTCAATTCTCGCGCGCAAAAAAGCGCGATGAGGATTCACCGCGCCTTCTGCTGCTGAGCATGTTCCATTCGTCAGGCCGCTGCACAAGCTGCGCCGACGTAGCCCCTTCGAGCTGACTCAGACCTCAGCGCCCGTCGGGCGTGCGCATGCCGAACCAGCTGTCTCGGACCTGGTGGTAGTGCACGCTCGGATCATACGTCGTGGTGTTGAGGCCGAGCACTTGCGGCTGTAACCGCCCGATTGCCTGCAGCACCGCATACGACGCGACGACGCGATCATGCTGCGCGGTCACGAGCGCGATGCGCGCATTGACCAGCGCCTGCTGGGCGTTGAGGACGTCGAGCGTGGTGCGCTGGCCCGCCTTCGCTTCCTCGCGGACGCCGTTCAGCGCAATCTCCGATGCCGTCACCTGCGCCTGCGCAGAGATGACCTGCGCCTTGCCGGCCTCCAGCTGTCCCCAGGCCGTCACGGTGGTCGCGCGGGTCTGGTCGCGGGTCTGCTCAAGGGTGAGGCGCTGCTGCGCCAGGTTTTCCTTGGACTGGCGGATCAGCGAATATTCGGCGCCACCCTGATAAAGCGGAATCGTGAGGTTGGTCGCCACGCTCGCGGTGAACGCCCGTTGCGTGATCAGGGTCTGCTCATAGGCCTCCTGCGCGGTGGCCTGCAGGCTCACCGTCGGCAGCAGCGCCCCCTCGTTGACCTTGACGGTCAGGTAGTTCACGTCGATGCCGTACATGGCCGCGGTGACGTTGGGATTTTCGATGAGACTGATGTCGACCGCCTGCGGCAGTGTTTTCGGCAAAAAACGATCGACCGGAGAGCCAGGCGCGAGATTTTGCGGCTCGCTGCCGATGATTCGGCGATAGTTCGATCGGGTCGCGTTCAGGGTCGACTCGGCCTGCAGCTCCTGTGTCTTGCCGGCGGCGAGTTGGGCTTCCGACTGCGCGACGTCGGTGCGGGTGACTTCGCCGACATTGAAGCGATCGCGCGTTTGCTTCAGCGTCTGTTCGAGCACGCGGACGTTGCTCTTCTGCACCTCGACCGTGGCGGAGTCGCGCAAATAGTCCATGTAGATGCTGGCTGCGTTGAACAGCACGGTCTCCTCAAGCACGCGCAGGGCTTCGCGCGCGCCCGACACCTGCGCTTCGGCGGCGCGCGTCTTGTTGGCGGTCTGATTGCCGTTATAGAGCGTCTGGTTGATCGTCAGGGCCGCGCTGCGCGGGGGGTTGGTTCCATGCAGATCGGTTCGCACGAGCTGCTGCGGCGTGCCGCCCTGGGTGCTGAGCGTATCGTTGTACTGATAGCCCGCGCTCGCAGTCACCGCGATCTTGGGGCGATAGCCCGACAAGGCCTGCGGGACGTTTTCGTCGGTCGACCTCACCTGCGCCCGCTGTGCATTGAGCTGGGGGTTGCCCTGATAGGCCTGAATCAAAGCACCTTCGATCGTGTCTGCGAGGGCAGGCGCCGGCCCCGCACACACCATCAGAAGGACCAGAGCCGCAGCTCCGGTAACGACCTTCACCCCATCCATTCCTGCTATTCCATTCATTCTAGTGTCAGCCCCGCGCGACCAACCGAACCTACCGGTCAGCCCGCCCGAGTCAGCGCCCCGCTCGAACATAAGCCGGGGCCACGCGCGACGGAACCACCCGGAGCCTAAACCCAAAGGAAACTCTGCAGCTGCAGCTTCCGGGTCACACTTCTGATTCAAAATGGGATTTTAACAGGGCCTAACTTAGAAGACGAAGCTTGGGACCCGCTCCATTCCGGGCAATACCGGGGCGGCCGCGTCAAAAAGCGGGCGATGGCCGAGGTCGCCGTGTGACTTGGTCACGATCATCGCGCGCGCCGGTTTGCTCGCAGCGAAGACGCCGACCAGCCGCCCGCCTTCGGCGAGCTGCTCGAAAAGCCGCTGCGGCGCCACTTCTGTCGCACCGTTGAGGACGATGACGTCATAGGGCGCGTGCGCGGGATCGCCCTCGGCGGGGATGGCGACCTCCATCGCAACATTGGTCAAGCCGAGCTGACCGAGTAATTCCTTACCTTTCGCGACCAGGGCGGAATCGCTCTCGATCGCGGTGACCTTGGCCGCCAGGTGCGACACCACCGCGGCGGCATACCCGGTCGCGCTGCCGACCACGAGCACGTTGTCGGTCGGCTTGATCTCGGCGGCCTGCAGCAGCTTGGCCAGCGTCTGTGACTTTATCATATAGTGCTTGGCAGCTCCGCCTTCACTCACATCCATATCCTGGTCGAGATAGGCAAGCGCCCGCCGGCTTTCGGGGACGAACAGCTCGCGCGGAAGCGCAAGCATCGCCTCGAGAATGCGAACATCGGTGACGTCATTGGTGCGCACCTGGCCATCGACCATTTTCTGGCGCGCAGTCGCAAAACCGGACATTGGAAAAGCCTGTCAGAAGCAGAGGCGGAGCGAGTCCGCGAAGGTGAACTGGACAGCCGCCATCTTTGGAACAAGCTCCGCCAAAACGCAACACGGGCGCAGAGACGGAAAGCCCCTGCCCGGGATTGCGTCCGGTTTGCAGCGACCTATTCGATGGTCACGGCAAGTCGCCCGATCAGTTGAGCAACCTCATCCAAATGGCTGGAATCATGGTTTTCGACGGCGCGCGCCAGACGAGCCACGCATTCATCGTCGCTCAATGCGACGATATCGTTCGGAACGATCGAGGGCATCTGGTCGATGCGATCGGTTCCAAAGCTGCCTTTCATCGAATCAACCTCCGTGAAACCCGGCAGGGGCGATGTTTTCGGGCCAATTGAGTCGATTTGGCGTCAGCGGCCGGAGGGCGGATCAAGGGCGAAGGGCGAAACCGGACTACCCCCGCGCGGCCCCTCCCCCGCCTCAAAAGTCCAGTGCAACCTGCTGCAGTTTCAGGAATTTCCACATCCGGCAACAATCGCAAACCGGTGCGCGATTTCTCCTATGCAAGGGGAAAAGGCTTTGTTATACGCTCCGCGCTCGCGAACTTTTGTATCGCTCATTCCTCGGTAGCTCAGCGGTAGAGCATCCGACTGTTAATCGGATGGTCGCTGGTTCGAATCCAGCCCGGGGAGCCAGATCCTTCCAAGACATCGATAGACACGGAGGGACAGGAGTGGCGCAAGTCCCCCAAAAATATATACTATTTGTGACTTTGACACGTCACGGGACGACGCCAGAAGGCGCCATGCGCGCCGCCTCTGCTGGTAGAGCTGCTGGTAGACCGCGCCGATTTTCCGAAACATAATGATTTCTACCAGCAGACCATCCGAATATTGATCGGATGAATGGGGAAACCATGACCATTCATAAGCTTACCGAATAAGCAGATCAGAGCCGCAAAGCCCGGCAACAAGCTCTCGGATTGCGGCGGCCTCTACTTCGTTGCACCACAGACCGGCTCACCCTTGCGCAAGATCGATGCGTACGAGGGGCGCGTCGACAATCTGACTATGTACGCGCTCAAGCTCCTTGCTTTGACGTTCGTCCGCCCGGGCACCGTGGCCGCGGCGAGATGGGCCCATTTCGAGCTCAAGCGCGCCATGTGGACCATCCCCTTCGAGGAGTGAAGATGGCTACCCAGCGCAAGGAGGCCGGCGAACAAGAGGACGATTACCTTGTCCCGCTTTCGCGGCAGGCGGTCGCGCTTCTACGCGAACTGCGTAAGATCACGGGCGAAAGCAAGTATCTATTCCCGGGCCAATACACGGGCGAGACCATGAGCGAGAACACGATCAACTATGCGCTTCATGCGCTCGGCTACAAAGGCATTCGTTGCGCCCATGGCTTCCGACCGAGCGCCTCGACCATCCTCAACCGCCAAAGGACCGCCGAGGGGCGGCGCCGATTCGAGCGGGCCTTGATCGAGATCCAGCAAAGTCGCCTCGACGCCTCGACCCGCGCGATCTATGACCGCGTTCCTCTCATCCCCGAGCGGATCGAGCTGATGCAATTCTGGGCCGACATGACCGACCAGATGCGCGCCGCTAAGGTCGTCTCGATCAGAGCGGCGTAAGCCGGGACGGTGACGCGCTGGAATGCCTCCACGCCTCGTCTGCCGCCGTACGCGGCCGGCCTTCACCGCGCCGAGATATGGCACAACCTTCGCATTGCCGTTAGGCTTCCAAGATGCCACTTTGTCGCCGAGGCGTTAATCCAGGTGACTGCGCAGTGTTGATGGCGCGCTGGCTCATTCTTATGGCCTTGGTTTTCGGCGCAGTCTGTCCCGCAGCGGCAGAACCCAAACGTGTGCTCCTGCTGCATTCCTTCGGTCCACAATTTGTCCCCTGGGTTTTCATAGCTGCTGAATTTCGAGAGCAGCTCTTCAAGCAATCACCCGACAAAATTGATCTTTATGAAGCCTCGCTTGAAGGGGCTCGGTTCCAACAGCCGGAGGATGAAGGCCCGACCGTCGAATACCTCAATAATCTTTTCAAAGCACGAAAGCTCGACTTGATCGTTACCATCGGGGCTCCGGCCGCTCTCTTTGTTCAAAAATACCGGAGCCAGTTTTTCTCATCCACTCCAATGGTCATCGGTGGACCAGAGCAGCGCGCGATCAATAGCAATACACTCACTTCCTACGATGCGCCCGTCACTGTCACGTTGGATTTTAAAAAGTGGATTGAAAGCATTTTGCAAGTTCTTCCCGACACGAATCATATCGCATGGGCCGTTGGCGCCTCCCCCCTGGAGCGGTTCTGGACGAAGGAATTTCACAAGGTCTCCGAACCCTTCACGGACAGGATATCGTTCGAATACTTCAACGACCTGAAGTTCGAAGAGATGTTGGATCGCGTATCGAGGTTACCGCCGCACTCTGCGGTATTCTTCGTGGACCTGCGCGTTGATGCAGCCGGCGTCCCGCTAGATCGGGATTCTGTACTGCCAAGACTTAGAGCAGCCACGAACGCGCCAATCTTCAGCTATGTCGAAAACTACCTTGGACACGGCATCGTCGGCGGCCCACTTATGTCCAGCGCCGAACTAGGACGACGAATGGCCGAAGCGGCCATTCGCATCCTCGGCGGCGAGGTCCCCGGCGATATCGACATGCCGCCTTTGGCCACTGCCACACCGCAGTACGATTGGCGGGAACTGCAGCGTTGGAAGATCAGCGAGTCGCGCCTACCCGCCGGCAGCATCATTCGTTTTCGTGAACCAACCGTCTTGCAGCAGTATAGCTCGCAGATCGCTCTGACATTTGGGCTTATCTTGTTCCAGAGCGCTCTTATTTCGGCACTGTTGTTCGAGCGACGCCGGCGCCTCTATGCCGAAGTTCAATCGCGTCAACGCTCAGCGGAATTGGCCCACAATAATCGCTTCTCCTTGGCCGGTGAACTCACCGCGGCGATCGCGCACGAACTCAACCAGCCGCTAGGCGCGGTTCTAAGCAACGTCGAAACAGCGGAGTTAATGGTCAAATCTCATGCTTTCGATCTGACAGAGATCAGCGAAATCCTGGCCGACATTCGCCGCGACAATATGCGCGCAAGTGAAGTGATTAGTCGATTGCGGATGCTCCTCAAGAAGACTCCATTCGAGCTGAAAAGTCTCGATCTTAACGACGTTGCGCAGGATACCCTGCGCTTCCTTTCGGCGCTGGCGATATCCAGGGAAGTTGATCTGATCGGACAGATCACGCCGCTGCCCCTCCCTATCAAAGGTGATCAAATCCAGCTTCAGCAGCTGACCTTAAATTTGATCGTCAACGCTATGGATGCGATGTCAGGCATGCCGAGCGCTGAACGACGTATCAAGGTTTCGACGGCACGCGATGGAAACTCCGCCTGCCTCTCCGTTTCCGATGAGGGTCCCGGCATTGCCGTTAGCGATCTCAAGCGGGTTTTTGAGCCATTTTTTTCGACCAAGCCGGAAGGCATGGGCATGGGCTTGTCGATTGCGAGGACGATTGTCGAGGCCCACGGCGGACAGCTGTCGGCAGAGAACCTGCCTGGTCGAGGCGCAGTCTTTCACATCCGACTCCCGTTGGATCAGTCTCAATGATTGCTTCTGGCCGATCGCGACATATTGCGCGGATTTAGGCGCCCCAGAAACCTCGAAACTAGGACCGCGAGCTCCTGCGTACTCGCCGCCCTGTTGCCCAGGCTCGGCAGACGCAGGAGTTCGCCGTTCAGGGCGGAAGCAATCGTGCAACGCACAGGCGCTACCCTCCACCTTGAGAACTCACCGCTCAAGGCTGGAGAGCCGAGTCATGGGCGAACTCAAAGAGCGTACCATTGGCAACATGGACGTTGTCCTGCCGCCAGTGTCTCCGCTCTTCCCCCTGTTTCGGATCCAAAATCAACGGCGGATCGCGGCCTGGGTTGTAGCCCGGAGCGTCATCAGCGGAGCCTGACCTCCACGCCGCCAACAGCAGCCGACAGTTCGGCGCCCACTTTGACGCCGCTCAGCTCCAGCACCACGCCCCTGGCGTTCTGCAGACGAACTCCGCCGGCGCCGCCGGCGATCGCGGCGCCCGCGCCGATGGTGCTGTAGGTCCCCTCGATGTCGGCGGGGGAGTGCATGTGATAGGCGTGCCCGCGCAGGTCCGTGGTCGAGGCCCCGATGGTCGCGCCAAAGCTCATCCCGCTGATCTGCAGCGGATAGTGCTTGCCGCGGAACACCAGCACGCCGGTACCGCCACCGACACCGATGATGAATCCGCCCTTGGTGACGACGGCCCGAACAAGGCCAGTGTCGGCAACGGAAGGCGAAATGGCAAAGCCTGCGGCCAGCAGCGCCGCAAGGACTGTCAGCGCAGTTGCGCGGGTCGATCGGTTGGCCGGGAAAGTCATTGTCCACCTCAATGCTGGATGTGAGAAGGCCAGCGTCCTCCCGTTTCCACTTCTCGCGTATTGATCTAGGTCAACGTACCGCGACAAGGCGCGGCGTGCAGTGCCCTTGTCGAGAAGGACGAAACGCGCCATGACCGATGCCGCCTGCTACACGGCCAAAGAGCGTCTGCGCGACGGGCGAGAGATCGAAATCCGCGCCCTGCGCAGGTCAGATCGCGAGGACATGCTGGCCGCAGTGGAACGGACCAGCGGACCGTCGCTGCAACGCCGATTCTTCGCCATCAAGCGCGGCTTCTCGGACACCGAGATCGCGTTTTTCATGGATGTCGATTTCGACAGCCACGTCTCGCTGGTGGCCCTGCTGTCGGAGGACGGGCAGCCGACCATCGTCGGCGGCGGTCGCTATGTCCTGATCAAGGAGGATGAGGCCGAGCTCGCTTTCCTCGTCATCGACGCCTACCAGCGACAGGGCATCGGCCGTCTTCTCATGAAACACCTCATCGCGATCGCCGCAGAGCAAGGCCTGCGCGCGCTGACCGCCGAGGTCCTGCCGGAGAACACGGCGATGCTGCGGCTGTTCGCGGATTTTGGCTTCAGAACCGTGCCAGGTCGCGACTTCGGCACGGTCCACCTCCTTCTCGTGCTCGCCTGAGCGAGCTACTGCACCGGGGCCTCCACATTCACCGCGGTCCAGCTCTTGTCGGGATCGAACGAGGTGATGCGCTTGGCGAGTTCGGCGGTGTCAGGCCCGAGGTTCTTCTGGTACACCGTGCCGGCGTGGTTGACGATGAAGGTCATCACCCCTGAGTTGCCGTACTCCGCAGGATAGGCGACCAGCCCAAAACCGCCGATCATCTTGCCGTTGACGACATAGTCGAGCTCGCCGCCGGGCGCGTGTGGACCTTGCCTGGTGAGAATGCGGTAGTAATAGCCATGGAAGGGCCGCGGCCCTCCGCCGACCTTGTAGCCCTCGGCCGACGCTTCCGCCGCGAGCTCGCCGAAAGGACTCTGGTCGCCGTCAGCGGGCCAGTAGAGCCCGTCCTTCTGCCCGGGCGTGCTGACGATCCGCTGTGCATAGACGCCCGGCCCGGCGCCACGATCCTTCTCGGCATATTCGTTCTGCGCATCGACATAAGCGAGGCAGGTCTGCATGGCATCGAGCTCGTTGTGTCCGATGCGCCGGAACAGGACCTCCTGGCGCCCGGCCTCGGTGTCGAACTCCCAGCCGGTCTTGCGGTGGACCAGCGGCACCGGGAACGGGTAGTCCTTCGGTCCAAGCATCAAGACCGCCTTCTTCTCGCCTTCCATGCTGATCGCGTGCCTGGCCTCATAGGCGGCGGTGAACTTCTCCCGATAGCCGGCATCGGAGACCTCATCGCCAGAGGAGATGATGTCCTCACCGTCCGGTCCGAACACCTTCAGCATCTCCTGCTTGACCCCGGACTTGACGGCGGTCGCAAGCGCTGCCGCCGCCTCGTCCGGTGATTGGAACACCTGTTGGGCTTTGGATTGCGACGCTATCAGGCAGACGATCGCGATAGCGGCCGCAAGCGACGCAAACGGAAGACAGGGTGAGCGCGAGATCATCATGGGTCACCTCGCCTGTGCTGGAATACGCGCGCCATCAGCCAGCCAATCCTTGTAGAGGCGCAGCTTCAGCCCAAGTTTGTCGTAGAACACCCGCAAATAGCCATCACGGCCGCGGGTCACGGCTTCGGGCATCACCTGCTCAACCTCCTGTGCGATGACGCCGACATAGGCGATGTCGCTGCCATTATAGCTGAAGCGATAGAAGCCGAGGCCGTCTGGAAGATAGCCGAGCAGGACGACGTCGTGCTTCAGCGCGAGATCGGAGCGCCGCCCTCCCCCGCCGCCACCGCCGCGGAAGCCACCACCACCGCCGCTGCCACGGAAGCCACCACCGCCACCGCCGCCAAAGCCGGCACTGCGCGCGCTGGCGAAGCTCTGCCGGCCCCGCGCGGACTGGATATTGGCTGCACGGCCTGACGAGATGTTGCCCATCGCGTTGTTGCGCCCGCCACCTCTGTTGCCAACATTGCTGGCGCGATTGCCGGCTCCGGCGCGGTCGCCACCGCGATTAGCACCGCGGTCGCCGCCTCGATTGGCTGCACGGTCGCCACCACGATCGCTGCGATTGCCGCCGCGATTGCCAGCCCGATCGCCTGTACCGGCCCGATCACCGCGGTCGGCCTGACGATCAGCGACGCCAGCCCGGTCGCCAGCGTTCGGGCGCAACACCTGCTCGCCGCCGCGGCCGCGAAAATCCATGCGATCTGCGGCACCGGCCCGCAAGTTGTTATTGCCAAAGCGTTGCTGGACATTGGCATTGGTGTAGCGGACGCCCTGCCTATGCGCCGGATTGTGCTGCCAGTTGTTACCGATATTGTTGATGGTGTTGGAGCGGTTGATGAAGAAATTGTTGTTGCCCCAGCGGGCGCCGCCACCCCAGTAATTGCCCCAGCGGCCGATGGCGTATGCCGCGCCGAAAGCCAGCCCGGCCGCGATGACGCCGGCGCCGATATAGGACGGATAGCCAAAGTAGTAAGGCGGATAGTCCGCATAAGGCCAAGAGCCGTAGACCGTCGCCGGATCGTAATAGGGAACGTAGACCTGATCGGCCACCGCGGGCTGGATGACGATGGTTTGCCGGCCTTGGTCCTGCTGGACCGTGACCGTCTGCTGCTTGGTCGTCATCAGCTTCTTGTTGTCATAGGCCTTGGTGCGCAGCCGCTGGATCGCATCCATGACATCGGGTTGCTGCGCCAGCAGCGCATCGCCGAGCTTCTGGGTCCAGTCGAGCTTCTGGCTCATCATGGCCAGCACCGAGGGCGTCGAGACCAGCGCCTTGACGCTGTCGTCCCAGGCCTGCTTGTCCACGGCGGCCTTCAGCTGATCACCCTTGAGGTTCTTGTTCTCGCTTGCCCAGCGATCGGCCTGCACCACCTCGAGCGGATAGGTCGCCGCCGCCAGCACATTGACCAGAAGGGGATCCGGATAGAGCGCGATGGGCGCCACCAACGCATCGAGTTGCTCGGGCTTGAGCAAATTCGCAGCCGGTTGCTGCGGGGCGCCTTCGCTTGCCGGCTGAGTTGCTTGTGTCCCTTGGTTTCCCTGATTCCCTTGGGCCATGGCCGAGGTCAGAGCCGACAACAGCACGGCGATGACCAGAACTGCGCTCCGCCAAATCATCATGGCTACTCTCCTGCGCGGGTGAGCCCGCCAAACCATGCGCCGAAATATCCAGCATAGAGCGCCGGCTGTTCCACATTCATGGAGTGACCGACGCCGGGTATCCTGACCAGGCGGCAATCCGGCATCGCTTCTGCCATCGCCGCGAGATCGCTCGGTGGAATCCAGCCGTCCTTCTCGCCCCAGATCACCAGATGCGGCTGCCTGATCTCGCCCATGCGCCGCGCGAGTTCGCGGCTTTCCTTTTCCAGGTTGAGATTGAACGGCGTGCCGATCCAGATGCCTTCCGAGACTTCGAAAGTCTGCGCCAAGATGCCCTCGAAAAAGGCCTGGCTCTCCCCAACGCCGGCGCGGAAGCGCGGCATGGCGCCTGCGACCAGGGATTCCGGCTCGAACAGCGAGGCAGCCGCCGTCGCCATGACGGCGCGCGTGACCTCCCGGCTTGCCATCATCGCCCGGAAGAGCCCGATCTGCTCCTCGTTAAAGGCCATGCCGAGCGGCGTCACGGGATCAAGCGCCAGCACCCTGCCGAAACGCTCGGGCTGTTGCAGCAGCATACGCGCCGCGATGATGCCCCCGGTCGAATGCGTCGCGAGATGGCAGTGCGCGATTTTCAAGCCATCAAGCGCCGCCAGCATGTCCGCCGCATGTTGGCGCATCGAATAATTGGCATAGTCCTTCGCAGGCTGCGGCCGATCGCTTTCGCCGCAGCCGCGCCAGTCAATGCCGATGGTGCGAATGCCGCGCGGAAACAGCGGCGCCGCAAGATCGATCCAGTTCTTGCTGGCGAGATTGCCATGGATGAAGACGACAATCGTGTCGCCTTCACCCCACTCCCGCCAGCCCAGCTCAATTTTGCCAGCGCGCACCCGCGGCATGTGTCACCTATTTGTTCAGACCGGCGGTGGGCGATGCACCCGCCGGTGTGGGTGCCACCGGCAAAGCCGATGCCACAGCACCACGGATCATCCGGTCGGTTGCGAGTGGCGAACTCGTGTCGACCGAGCCCTTGGTGACGAAGTCGACGACATCAACCGGATACTCGACTGGATTGTCCGTGTGGATGAAATGACCGGTGTCCGGATAGATCTTGAGGATCGGTCGGTTGCCGGCATTCGTCATCCGCGACATGAACGGGGTAATGATATCGCGGCCGAGATCGCTCAGTCCGTTGAAGGGAGTGCCGGGAATAAAAGGCTCCTTGTCCCCGAAAGCCAGGAAGATCGGGGCCTTGATCTGGGTGAGGCGCTCATAAAGGTTCTTCGGATCGTCCTGCTGAAGCTCGGACACCATCCCGTAGACGTCGTAGATGAACTCGTTCGACCATTGCTCGAGCTCCTTTGGATTGCCTTTGGCAAGTCCCGCGCGCTGTTCAGTGTGGAGGCGGGCATACTCACTGTCGTTCATGAAGTAGCCGCTTTTGGACGCCGAAATGACGCCGGTCTGAGGATCGCGCTTCTTGAAATAGTAGAAGGCGCGGATATCCTCCTCAGGCCGCGCGATTTCGTTGGCCAGGATGCCGGTCTGGTCCCAAGTCTGCTTCCATTTGTCGAAATTGCGTGCAAACGAGGGGTCAAACAGAGCCAGTTTCTTGCCCGGCGCGATCGCGATCTCGCGCGGATATTCCTCCAGTCCAGCGGGCGCTTCGAGCGCCAGTCCCTGCACCGCATCGGGCCAGTTCAAGGCATAGCCCATCACGATCTGGCCGCCCAACGAGTGGCCGAGATAGTAGGCCTTCTTCACGCCGAGCCGATTGACGACGAGATCATGCACGGCGTCGCGCATGTCCTCCATGGTCCGCGCCGGATTCTTGTCGAGATTGCCGGGTCCGGACATGCCATAGCCCGGCAGGTCGGGAGCGATCACCCGCAGGCCCATGCGCAAGGCGTACTGCATGATGTTGCCGTAGTGGCCGGCGAACGCCCCCTTGCCATGAATGATGACGAGCACCTTCGGATTCTTCTCGGTGCCGGCATATTCGTCCATGTAGCCAATCTGCCAGGACGTTCCCTGATCGTCCTTTGCGGTCGCGTATTTGACCGGATAGGGATAGGTCACATAGTTTTTCCAGAACGACTTGTTCGGATCGATATTCGCGGCAACGCCGGGCACACGATAGTTCTTGTCGTCGAACTTCTGCGCTCGATCGAGAGCGGCAACATCATCCATGAACGCAACGAATTTGGGATCGTTCTTTCGATGGTTGATGATTGAGAAGACGCCATAGTGCGCGACCGGGCTCTCCTCCGAGATCAGATCGGCGCCGGGGATGCGCTCTACTGCGCGTTCGGCCAGCTTGAAGTTGAGCCAATTGTCGTTGGTGATGTGCATCACGAGGGTGCGGGCCTGGATGCGGCCGAGATCGTCGTTGATGTTGTAGATCTCTCCAACGTGGTTGCGCCAGACAAGATCGACTGCGTCGAACAGCTTGGCCCGGTTCGTCACACTACTGCCAGCCTTCTCGTTCGGCGGGTTCCAATAGAACACGTCGGGCTGTACCGAGGCAAAATTCTGGGTGGTGCGGAATCCAAAGTCATAACCGGTCAACGACAGCACGGACCAGCCGAACGCGACGCCCTGGAGCGGATGTTTCTCTTTCGGCAGGTTGTAATAATCGCCCTTGGTGGCCTGCCACACCGGATCAGACTCGATAGCGGCCGACATCAACTGGAAGGTCCAGTTGCCGACGGGATCCTCGGCGTCCGACTGCGTGGTGCCGCCGATCGGCATGAGCGCGCCCATGAAATCCGGATGCATCACACCCCAGACATAGGTCTGCGTGCCGCCCATCGATACGCCGGTCACCAGCGCCGCGTGCGCGACCTTCAGCTTGTCGCGCAGCATGCGATAGTTCGCCTGCACCATGTCGAAATAGCTGTATGGCGGAAACTTGATGCCGAGCCCGTCGGAGGGCTTGCTCGCCCCCCATGTGCCGAGCGGATCGACCATGATGACGTAGTAGCGGTCGGTGTCGATCGGGCGTCCCGGCCCGATGATCGGCGTGCCGCCGGACAACGCCGTGCCCTTCACCCACTGCTCGTACATGTCGGTGGAATCGCCGGAGTAGTAGGAATTGACAATAACGGCATTGGTGATTTCACCGGCTGAATTGCGTCGCGGCGTCCCGACCGCGATATAGGCCGTGCGCAGCTTGCCGCCGCCAAGCGACTCCAGCGTCACGCCGCCCACTCCGCCATCTTCCCATTTCGAGGGATCGGCCAGATCGTATTTGCCGCCGAGCCGGAAATTCGCAATTTCGTAGTATTGCTTGATCCCATCGTGCTGCATCTGCGAAGAGCGACGGGTATAAGGCGGATCAGCCCAGGCGAAGCCGATCGAGACGACGAGCAGCACAAGACCTACAACGAACCGCTTCATGGAAGGCCTCCCTTATGGAGCTTTTGCGGAAGCCTCGGTCTGCGACCAATGCGGAGTATTGATCTATCTCAAGGGTGTTCAAGGCGTCGTCACGTCACTGTTGCGGTTGCAAAACGACACGCAAGCATGACATGCCGTTTCTCTCCCACGGTGCGCACCGCATACGCTATGAGCTCGACGGTCCTGAAGGCGGGCCGGCCTATGTGCTCGTCAATGGCCTCACGCAATATGCCGAGCTATGGCGCGGCTACCGCGACGGGCTGATTGCCAGGAACTTCCGCGTCCTCACCTTCGATCTGCTCGGGCAGGGCGAGTCCGACAAGCCAAGTCTGTTTATCGACCAGCAGGATCAGGTCGCGGCGGTACGTGCTCTCGTCGACCTGCTTGGCGAAGGACCGGTGTTTCTGGCCGGTATCAGCTTCGGCGGCCTGATCGCGCTACGCTATGCAATCGCGCACGGCGAGACACTTGCCGGCCTGGTGCAGATGAGCTCCTTCGCCGAGCTTTCTCCGCAACTCCAGCTGCTCGGCAATGCGCTGCGGACCGGGCTGATCCTGGGCGGGACGAGCTATCTGCAGGACTTGCTCCTGCCCATGAATCTCTCCGACGCCTGGCTCGGCCCGCAGCTGAAGAACCTGGAGACGATCAAGCGCCAGGGCTGGCTCATCAACGACGTCTACGCGCTGCAGAACCTCATGGAGTCATTTCTCGACTTCGAGCCGCTCACGAACCAGCTCGGCAGGATCAACAAACCCACCATGATCCTCAACGGCGAGTTCGATTTCCTCACGCCGCGTTCGCTGCACGAGACCTTGCGGGTCAACATTCCAGACAGCGCGCTCGTCATCATCCCGCACGCCTATCATGCCTTCACGCTGGAGAAGGCCGCGCTGACCGCCGACCTGCTCGCCCGCTTCGCGACCGACGTGCTGGCGAAAAAATGGAGAGGCGCGCGCTCAATCTGGATCGCGCCGGAGGACGCCGGCGGCGAGCTTGTCCCTTTCCCCGCTGACTACGACCATCTCCGCGCCGTCCCCATCCGCAAGGAGCCGTCATGAGCGCGTTCCTTGGCCCCCTGGATCACGGCCGTGTCCCGCCAGCCCAGCAAACCCGGGTCGGGGCATTCCTGGTCTCGCTGCATGGTGCGCTGGCGCGGCGCCTGACGCTGGGACTGCCGCTGATGTTCCGCCATGGCTGGCAGACCGAATGGCATTCGCAACTGCATCGCGAAGCCGAGATCGCAACGCTGATGATGCGAGCAACCGCGTGGATCCCGGATTTCCAATTGCCGGCGCTGTGCCTTGGCTGGGAGATAGCCTGGCTTCCGCAGGCCGCGGCGGCCATAGCCGATCTCAGCCAGGGTCCATGGATAGACCTGGCTGCCTTGGCCCACGCCGCTCATGGCGCGATCAGACCGGCGGCCCTGCTGCCGGTCGACGCCGATCCGCAGGACGCTTTCGTCCTGGCGCTGCGCCGGATCGAGTTCGAGAGCTCGCGCCTGATCCAGGCGCAGATCGTGTTTCTCAAAGGTCCCGATCTCTTGCCGGTCCGGGAGGCCGTCACTGCAGCAGTGGAACAGCGCCATCGCCAGGTCCGCCAAGCCTGGGAGGCGATGTTGACTGGAATTGAGGTGCAGCTGGAGAGCAAGCAGTCTCCGCGGCGCGCTTGATACAGATCAAGCCAAGCGAGCGGCGCCGCCGCCAGGATTTGTACTTAGCGCAGGATCTCGACTTTCATTGACGGAGTTGGCGATGAAGGCAATGTCCGTAGCAGATGCGGTGGCGCTGATTCCAGACGGCGCGCGCCTGATGATCGGCGGCTTCATGGGCGTCGGCACGCCCGAGCGGGTGATCGACGAGGTCGTCCGCCAGCGCAAATCCGGCCTCAAAGTCATTGCCAACGACGCCTGCTCACCCGGCAAGGGCATTGGCAAGCTGGTCGACGCCGGACTGGTGTCGTCGCTGATCGCGAGCCATATCGGCCTCAATCCGAAAGCCCAGCAGCAGATGATGGCAAAGACGATGACAATCGAATTGGTGCCGCAGGGCACCTTGGTCGAGCGCATCCGTGCCGGCGGCGCGGGGCTGGGTGGCGTGTTGACGCCGACCGGGATCGGGACCGTGGTCGAGGAAGGCAAGGCCCGCATCGATGTCGATGGCAAGCCCTATCTGGTCGAGACCGCGCTGCACGCGGACTTCGCGCTGATCCATGCTTTCCTGGCCGACTATCTCGGCAATCTCTCCTACGCCCTGACCGCGCGAAACTTCAATCCCGTCATGGCAATGGCCGCCGACACCGTGATCGTGACGGCCGAGAACATCGTTCCCGTGGGGCTGATTGCGCCCGATCATGTCCACACGCCGGCCCCGCTTGTCGACTACCTCGTAACCCAGAGCTGAAACCATGGACAGCCAGACGATCATCGCACGGCGTGTCGCGGCCGAGTTGCGCTCCGGCATGCTGGTCAATCTCGGGATCGGCATTCCGACCCTTGTCGCGAACTATGTCCCCAGTGACATCAAGGTGTTCTTCCAGTCCGAGAACGGCCTGATCGGCACCGGCCCGATTCCCGAACAGGGCCTGGAGCACCCGACCCTCACGGATGCCGGCGGGCGGCCGATCACGGCGCTACCCGGCGCCTGCACCTTCGACAGTGCGATGTCGTTTGCGCTGATACGTGGCGGCCATGTCGACATGACCGTGCTGGGCGGACTTCAGGTCGACGCTCGCGGGCACCTTGCGAACTGGATGATCCCCGGCAAGATGGTGCCGGGAATGGGCGGCGCGATGGATCTGGTGACCGGCGCCAAGCGCGTGGTGGTCGCCATGCAGCACGCGGCCAAGGGCAAATCCAAGATCGTGCAAAAGTGCAACCTGCCCCTCACCTCGGCCCGGCCGGTCGATCTTGTGATTACCGACCTTGCAGTGATCGGGTTTGCAAACGGTCGTGCGACGCTTCTGGAGCGCGCGCCTGGCGTCAGCGTTGCCGACATCAGGGCCAGTACCGAGGCCGAGTTGGATGTCCCCGACAACGTTCCGGAAATGAAGCTCTGACCTCAGCGACAAGCGGAGACGCCGCATGCGGGTATTTTCCGATTTGAACGAGCTCAAATCCGCCGTGGGCACCGAGGTCGGCGTCAGCGAGTGGCTTGAGATCACCCAGGATCGGATCAACAAATTCGCGGACGCCACCGGCGACGAGCAATGGATCCATGTCGACCCGGAGCGCGCAGCGCGCGAAATGCCGGGCGGCAAGACTATCGCTCATGGCCTGCTCTCGCTGTCGCTGATCCCCATGTTCATCCGCCAGATCATCGGCGTAAAGGACTTGCGCAACACGCTCAACTACGGCGCCAACAAGATCCGTTATCTCACGCCCGTCCCCGCGGGCTCGCGCCTGCGCGGTCGTCTCAGCATCCTGGAAGCCCAGGAGGTTCCGCCAAATGCGCTCAGGGTCACATACAAGGTGACGATCGAGATCGAGGGCGGCGAACGCCCAGCCTGCGTCGCCGAGGTTATCGGCCAGCACTATTGCTGAGCAATGCACCCCGCCGTTTGCGCCCGAACCGGGCTTACCGCAGGCCCATTAGTCGATAATGTGATAGCCGCCATCGATGAAGAGCGTGGTTCCAGTGATCAGCTTGGCGCCGTCGAGCGCCAGAAACGCGGTCGCGCGCCCCACATCATCGATGCTGACGAGGCTGCGCGCCGGTGCTTTGGACTGAGCCTTGTCCATCAGCTCGTCGAATTCGGGAATGCCTGACGCGGCTCGTGTCGCCAAAGGTCCGGGCGAGATCGCATGCACGCGAATGCCCTTTGGCCCCACCTCGGCTGCAAGGTAGCGTACCGCGCATTCCAGCGCCGCCTTGGCCACGCCCATGATGTTGTAGTTCTCGACCACCATCTGGCTGCCGTAATAGGTCATCGTGAATAGCGTGCCGCCGTTCTTCATCAAGGGCTCGGCCAGATGCGCCATGCGGATGAAGGACCAGCACGACACGTCCATGGTGGCGAGGAATCCGTCACGCTTGACGTCGATGACGCGACCGTGCAGCGCCTCCTTGGGCGAAAAGGCGATCGAGTGCACAAGGAAATCCAGGCGTCCCCATTGCTTGCCGATCTGCTCAAACACGGCTTCCGTCTGTCCCGCCGCCATGACGTCCAGCGGCATGAAGATCTCGCTCTCGAGTTCCCGCGCCAGCGGCTCAACGAATTTCTTTGCCTTCTCGTTCAGGTAGGTCACAGCGAGGTCGGCACCGAGCGCACGAAACGCTTTCGCGCAGCCCCAGGCGATCGATTGGTCGTTGGCGATACCGACGATCAGTCCCTTGCGGCCTTTGAGGGCGACGTTGGTCTCGGGGTAAACGGGAATAGTCATGGCGTCCCTCCCTAAATTGAGCGGCCTGCGATCACCATCTTGCTCGAACTGCCTCCGTGTCCGGCTTGATTTATGTCAACGCCCGCGCGTCGCGCCAACTCGAAGCTGAGGCTGCGTTCGCGCAGCTTCTCCAGACGAGGTGGCGACATGCGCAGTGCGATACTTCAAATATTCCTGGTGACTCTGGTCGTCCTTGCAGGCGCACCAGCCGGCACGGCAGAGCCAGCGTTCCCACCACAGCTGCAAGAGGAGGTCTGGGGCCTCCCGTTCGACCTGCCCACCCTCGCTTATGTCGTGCACCCGGTCGGCAATGGTCCGTTCCCGCTTGTCGTGATGAACCATGGCGTCTCGCTCGACGCCAAAGCGCGCAGCGTGTTTCCACTGGTCGAATTCCGCAATGCCGCGTTCTGGTTCGCGCGGCAGGGCTACATGGTTGTTGCTCCGGTCGGTCCTGGATATGGCGGTGGCGGCTTCGACGTTCCCGAACGCGGGTTGTTCGGTCCGTTTTTCTCGCATGTCGGACCTTGCGAAAAGCCAAATTTCCGTGGTGCCGGGCTCGCGATCGCGACATTGGACAGCTGGATCATCGATTACATGATCGCGCGCAAAGCGGTGCAGCCCGACAAGGTGCTGGTCGTCGGCCAGTCTGCCGGTGGCTGGGGCGCCATCGCTCTCTCGAGCACGAACCCGGCGGCCGTTCGCGCCATCATCATCTTTGCGGCGGGGCGCGGCGGCCGCGTCGGCGGCAAGCCAAACAACAACTGCGCCCCCGACGAATTAGTCAAGGCGACCGCGGCTTTCGGACAGACTTCGCGGATACCCATGCTCTGGCTCTATAGCGAGAATGATACCTACTTCGGCCCGGGGCTGGCCAACCGCATGCATGACGCGTTCACGGCAGCTGGCGGTGATGCCGAGTACCATATGCTGCCTGCGGTCGGCGACGACGGCCACTTCCTGATCCATTCAGCGGATGCCATGACGCAATGGACGTCACTGATCATCGATTTCCTGAAACGACATCCCTGATCCAATGGCAAAGGGAGGGCGATATGGCTTTGCGAATTCTGCATTCGGCCAACACGGTGTCTGCGATCCTGCTGGCCTGTACGATGTCCGCATCAGCTGTCGCGCAGCAGGCCGAACATCCCGCGCAGGATAGCGGGCGACCGTCCGAGGCGGAGGTCGGCCCGCGCGGCCAGCATATGCCACGCAACATAACCTATTCCGCCTGGCGCAAGCTCTGCTACGAGGACACGCTCGGTAAGACGGTCTGCCGCACGACGACCAGCGGCAGTTGGGACACCGGCCAGACGGCCGTCCGGATCGACCTGGTTGAGCGCAAGGGCGACACCGCCACCCGGGTGCAGATTTTTCTTCCGGTGGGCCTTTACTTGCAGGCCGGCGTAAAGCTGACCATCGATGACGAAGCCGCTGCCCATATCCCCTATGGCTGGTGCATGACCAATGTTTGCGTGGCCGGCAATGTGCTTGCGCCGCGCCTGGTGCGCGCAATGGAATCCGGCCGGAAGCTGACCTTGGAAGTCGTAGACTCCAACCTGCTGACCGTCCCCACCACGATCTCGTTGGATCAGTTCGCTGCCGTACACAAGGGGCCGCCGGGCAAGACCTATGAGGTCCCGAATGATGAAGAATGAATGATCTGGTGAGGCGATTGCACCTGAGCTCAGGGAAGAACAATTCCTGGCGGAGCGCCATCGGCTGAGGTGCGGTCGGATGCAATCACGTCCCCTTCGTCCGCCAATACGTCTTGGCTACCAGCCTCCTCGCGCATCCATGCCGCGAGCAACTCCCAGCCCACCGCGAGCACGATCGGGCCGATAAACAGGCCGATAAGGCCGTGGGCCAGGGTGCCACCGAGCACGCCGAGGAAGATCACCACCATCGGCGTCCGCGAGCCGCGTCCCATGACGAGCGGCTTCAGCACGTTGTCAATAAGTCCGGCCGGCACGACGTAGAGTGTGAACAACAACGCCGCCGACGGCTCACGCGTCAACCAATACCAGGCTATCATTGGCAGGAGCAGGACGGCGCAGCCGATCTGGGCAATCCCCAGCAGCAGAACAAGAAATGTGAAGAGGCCGGCGCCTGGAACATCCGCAACGATGAAGCCGATCCCGAGAAGCAGTGACTGCAGCATGGCGATGCCAATCACTCCGCGGGAGACTGAACGGACCGTCGTGCCGGCAAGCGCGACGAATTCCTCGCTATGCTCCGGAATCACGTGCGCAAGGAAAGTGCGCGCCGCCGACACCAGCCGCGGTCCCGGAATGAACAAGAATCCGGTCACGACAACGGCAGCGAGGAATTTGAACATCTCAATTCCGACGCTCCCGATTGCGGAAAGGATGGTCTTTGCGACCGGCTTTGCATATGGGGAAAATCTGCCGAGCGCAGCGGCCAGATTGGTCGACGCGAGCTGCCAGAGATCAAAGACTGCCGTGCCGACCAGAGGCCACGCCTTGATCGACTCTTTTGGGGCCGGCAAGGAGACGCTTCCCGTCCCGACTTGATCGGCGACCAGTCGAACCCCCTCCACGAGCCCGACTGCCAGCCAACTCGCGGGCCCAATGACAATCGACAGGCCGAGCATTGTTATCAGCATCGCCGCCAATGCCGGTCGTCCACCCAGAAGGCGCGAAAGACGATCGAAAGCAGGATAAAGCGCAACGGCCAAGATCGCGCTCCACAACAGAATCGGGATGAAAGGCAGGATCAGGACATAGGACCAGTAGATCAGGCAGGCGAGAAGCCCGAGCCGGATTGCGAGCTGAACGGGATCATTCGGCGGCGCCGACGTCGCAGAAGATGGTCTCACTGGCTGGTCCATGTGACTTGCCCCAAGCGAGTACCTCGGCCGTCAGGAGCGAAGCGATGCCGAGCCCCAGCGGTCTGCCCTTGCTAAGACTGCGTCTGGAGCTGCCGATTGATTTATGTCAACGCCGACGCGAGATATCAGTCCGTAGCTTAGGCGCGTACTCGCGCCGCTTCTGTTCGAGGCAACGACAAACTGATCGAGCACAGCGAATGAATTCCTTGCCGAAACTGCCGTCGACCGGTTGTTTCAAGGAGATCCTTGCGCGCGTGCCCGCGGACGCGTCTGCGGCAGGCGTGATTGGCTCGGCCGTCTCGGTGGCACGCCTGTTTGCCGCCCATCTCGATGCCGTCGCTGTCGTCGGGCCTTCCGACAACCGCCATGGATCTTCCGGCACAACCGCGAGCGGCCTGCAGAGGATTGCAGCCTTCGAGAATACGGCTGACGCCGCCGCGCGCGTGCTGCTTCAGTTCGAGACCGCCGCCCAACAGGCAGAACTATCCTACGGCAAGCGCCTGATCGCCGACAGCAGCGATAGGGCCGAAAGGATGCTGGCTCAGGCGTCCCGCCTCTACGATCTCTCGATCATCCCTCAGCCTGATCTGCCGACCCCGTATAATGCGCAGCCCCAAGCGATGCTGTTCGATTCCGGCCGGCCAGTCATTGTGATCCCACGCACCCACCGCGTCGGCATCACGCTCGATCACGTCGGCGTCTGCTGGGATGGCGGACGGTGTGCGGCACGAGCCCTCCATGACGCCATTCCGTTGCTCGAACTCGCCGGCTGCGTCGATATCATCACGGTGCACGAGCCCGATGCATCTGTCGAATGCTCCGCCGAAGCCCTGGCATCGCATCTTGCCAGGCGCCAGCTCAACATCCGCCTCAAGCAACCGAAATCAGACCAGCTCGGCGTCTACCGCGCCGTGATGGCTGTCGCTGCGGAGGCCGGCAGCAAGCTCCTCGTGATGGGCGGCTACGGACATTCGAAGGCAGGTCGGTTCGTGCTAGGCGGCGTCACCCGCGACGCCCTGGACGAAATGAGCGTTCCGACCTTCATCTCGTTCTAGTCTAGGTCTCAATCACGCGCGGCTGCTCACCTTTTGACAGCTGCCTGATTGGATCGATCAGCAATTGGGCCGGGAACGGCTTGCGAAGGAACGCGATGCAACCAGCTTCGCGGGCGGCGGTTGCGACTGTCTCGCTGTCGCTGGCCGTGATGAAGATGACCGGCAGCAGGTCTCCGATCATCTGCTTCAGCTCCAGGCCGGACTTCCCTTTCAGGTGGATGTCGATCACCAGGCAACAGGCTTTGCCAACGTCCCGTTGGTTCTGAAAGTTTTCCGCGCAGTCGAATACAACCGGGTCGAAGCCCGCAACTTTCAACACGCGCGCGAGACCCTTCAACACGGAAGGATCGTCGTCGATGATGATCACCTTGTTGTTCGGCAAGGGCGCTGGTCCATGAGCCGTCACAGGGGTGAGAACTCTTGAAACTCTGATCCGCCGGGGCTGCCTTGCATATTGGCTCGACGGACAATATGCCCAGGCTTTCTTGACTAACCGCTCCCATTCGTTCCGGAGGGCTCCTCCTTGAGACTCCTCGCCAGCATGGCATGCCGATCGGATCGTGAGAGGATGCCAAGATTTTCGGCCGCGAACACCATCTCAAGCAGGGAATGAGCCTTCAATTTCTCCATGGCGCTCTGGCGGTGCGCCTTCACAGTGCGTTCGGTGATGTCGAGTTCATGCGCAATCTGCTTGTTCAATTTGCCATGCACGACCAGCTGAAATACCTCGCGTTCTCGCGGCGTCAGCTGCTCGAACAGCGCACGCACTGCAGCAATCTCGCCACTCCGCCCCTGATCGATCCGATGGCTTGCGATCGCCCGTTCGATTGCCTCGATCAGCAGCTTTCCCTCCACCGGCTTGATCAGAAAGTCCTCGGCTCCAGCCTTGATTGTCCGCACGCTCACGGGAATATCGGCATGACCCGTCAGGAAGATGATCGGCACGTCTGCGCCGCGTTCAATCAGGCATTGCTGCAACTCAGGACCGCTCATGCCGGGCAACCTGACGTCGAGAACGACGCAGCCCGGAACCGTCAAGGGCAGCTGTGCCAAGAGATCAGCCGCGGTCTCGTAGGTTAAGACCCGATAGCCCGCCGTTCGCAGAAAGCGTCCGACCGCTTTCCTGAACGAGTCATCATCATCGACGAGATGCACGGCAGCGGTCACTTAGCCTCTCCCCCGTCGTCCGACGCAAGCGGCGGGGCCACGCAGAAAACGCGCCGCCCCCTTGCCGCTCCTCAGCCCAGATCCGGCGAGCTCCGACATGAGCCGGCGAGCGTCGATCTCGGCCACACGCCTGCGCTCGCGTTCATAGAACAGGCCCGTGATCGAGAGCGCCTGTACCAGGATGATAGTCATGGCGGTCAAGGACTGCCACCGATATTCCTCCCAGACTGTCGGGCTGTGAAAGCAGGTTCCCGCCGATTTGGGGGATTTCGTCCATCCAATGACCGAACGCCGCCTGGTCATTCCAGGCATCGCCGACGAGCGCAATCTGGGTCAAACCGGGCACCACAGCGCGCGCTGCGACGATCATCTCGGCCAGACTTACGCAACCCTCACTCGACCCAGTTGCGCTGCCGTAAATTGTCCTCAGGGACAATGGCGCGGCGCGATATCCCGCGAAATCATGCAGATCGGTGCAGGCTCTTCATCAAGACATTCCTGTAACCGCCCCGCATGCGGAGTGCGCTGATGCTCACGCGTTCTAGGCAAGCCGCCAACCATCCCATCACCAGTCCTCTTGTGCCCGAGGCCCCGGTGATTGCCATTCACGCAAGATTCGGAGCCTCGGAGTCGAGTTTCGGCAAGGACGAGGAAATCTATGGCGAACGTGAGCCCGCCGATTGCATTTTCGAGGTGATCAGCGGCGCGGTCAGGAGCTACAAGCTCCTGTCCGACGGACGACGCCAGATTTGCGCCTTTCACCTGCCGAGCGACATCTTCGGGCTGGAGAACGGAGCCGTCTACCGCTTCACGGCGGAGGCCATCGTCGAGACAGCGGTCCGGGTGGTGCGGCGGCACAGCCTCGAATATATTGCAGCAACCGACGTAGCGGTCGCGCGCAATCTTCTGAGCATGACGGCCAGGAATCTCCTGCACGCCGAGAACCACATGCTGTTGTTGGGGCGCAAGACGTCGCTCGAGCGCGTCGCTGCCTTCCTTCTGGAAATGGATCGGCGGCTCAAGGGCACTGGCATGATCGCGCTTCCGATGTCGCGGCGCGACATTGCCGATTATCTAGGGATAACGCTCGAGACCGTCTCGCGTGCGCTGTCCGATTTCCGCGGCCGTGGCATTCTCGAATTCTCCGAGACCAGCCAGCGCCAGATCGTGCTTCAGGACCGCCGCCAGCTCCGCAGGTTGGATTCCTAGAGCCGCGCCTCAAATCCTGTCCACCGTTGTCTTAGTTTTCCCGGCCCAGAGAAGGCCAACTGGCAAACATTGCCAGTTGAAAAATGGAAGCCATGGAGAGGAATGCGGGTCCCCGGAAGCGGAGGGACCCGGCCTCATATGCGGCCCCCTACCCCGTCAGGTTCCCCCGGCACTTTTCCGGGGAAAGGTACAAATCTCGGTTTGTACCTGAGACAGGTCAGGGCTCACTTTGCGAAGGAAGTCCAAGGAGCTGCAGCCAACGGGGCAGACACAGGCTCTTGAGCTCGACGATCGTGCGCCGCGCGGCTGCCCGCATGGCCGCGTAGTCGCGCGGGTGCGCAAGGACATCAATCACGCGTTGCGCCAGTTGTTCGGTCGCGAAGAAGTCGACGACGAGGCCGTTTACCCCGTCCTCGATCACCTCGAGCACGGGTGCTGTGTTCGAGGCGATCACTGGTGCCCCCGCGCTCATCGCCTGCAGCAGCGACCAGGACAGCACAAACGGATAGGTCAGATAGACGTGTGCCGCAGCAACCTGCATCAGCGACACGAAATTCGGAAACGGTATCCTGTTTACGAAATGCACGCGCTCCATCGGTAGCCGGTCGCGAGTTTGGGCGAGAAAGATCTCCTTCCAGCTCTGCCCATTCGAAGGGGCGCTGCCATAGGAGACACCGTCCCCGCCAACGATCACCGCATGCGCCTTGGGGCGCGCGGCCAGGATCGCGGGCAGAGCGCGCATGAAGATGTGGTAGCCGCGATACGGCTCCAGATTGCGGTTGACGAAACTGATGACCTCGTCTCCCACCCTGAAGACGCGGTCGGTTCCCGCAACCTGAAAAGCCGCGGCAGGATCGGGCCGGATCAAACCGGTATCGATCCCTTCGTGCACGACATTCAGCTTCGACTGCAGATAGGAGGGAAACCGGCTTGCCTGCCAGCGGGTTGGCGCAACCGCGATGTCGGCGTCATTCATCGCGGCAAGAATCGCGGCGTTCTTGGCCCGCAGTTCGAACAAATGGTCCATCCCGCCATCGGGGAACTCCGGATCGAAACCGACGTCCGCACCCCGCGCGGAGTAGAAGAACTCCGCATGCACGATGAGGTCTGCCGCGGGAAAGACGTCCTTGGCAAACAAGGTCTCGCCCCAGCCGAGATGGCCGATGATCAACCTGGGGTCGAATCCACGGTTGCGCAGCGCCATCATGGCCTTGGCAGCCATGTGGCCCTGGGAGGATCGCAGCGCGAAATTCGCGGCAATCCGGTGCGGAGATCCGGCGCGCCCGGATTCCCAGCCATAGCGCGCGCCTGGCAGGGTCTCGCTCTGCTCATTGCCCTTGTGCGTCACGGCTGCCAGCCGCAAACCCGGCCTGTCCTTGAGCGCCCGTGCCACATGGACGAATTGCGCGGGAAAATTCTGGTGAACGAAAAGGATATCCATCTGGCAAAATGCGGCTGAGCGAAATCGCCCAGCAGTTTAGGCCGGATTTCGACCGCGTCGAGGGCGAGCTCCGGCCGCTAGAGCCCAATCTCATCGCGCTTTAGTTCATGACGATCCAATCGACCACGCCATCATCGGCCGGCATCGGACATGGAAGGTCAGCCGGGTCAGCCTCCGGCTCGAGCGGCTCGAAGCGATCGGCAAGCAGGTCGAACGTTGAAAGTGCAAGCGGCCTTGCCTTTGTGGCGGCGTGCGTGAAACGGCTGGGCCTTGCGCTGAGAACGGTCGGCAGAAGGATGCCGCCGACGAAGGCATAAGCGAGCGTGCCATATGGCGACTTGCCGGCTCCCGACGGCTTGGCGTCGGATGGTGGCGCTGTGCCCGGCACCGCCGGGACCAGGTCCGCCGCATGCTGACCGGTCTGGCTCGATCCGGCCGTCACGGCGCCAGGCGCGTTCGCAATTGCAGCCTCGATGAGCCCGGCGTCCGCCAGCAGCACGTCTGCAGGTAAATCTGCGTCCTGGTCGGGCGAATTGCCGTCGAGGCTGCCGCCTTCTGTGAAGAGTTGCGCGAGCTTGATCACGGGCGGGCCGCCGCTCGGCGAGTAGGTGACGGTGGCAACCACGCCACCGCTGGAATTGTAGTACGTCTTGATGCTCAGGAAGCCGCTCGATGTATAGGAAAGCGTATAGGTCGCATAGGCCCTGCCATCGAAGGTGCCCGGCACGCCGGAGAAGGTGACGAGGTAAGAGCCGTCGGTATTGAAGGCCCAGAGGGCGCTGAGCCCGTTGCTGTAGGACGCGGAAGCGGCCCTGGCATTGGCTCCATATTGCACCGTGTAGGAGGTGTAGGCTGCGCTCGTAACGCCGCTATAGACCACCTGGTACGAGCCGTCGGCGTTATACGTCCAGACTGCAGTCATGCCATTGCTGTAACTGGCGGTCGTATGCCTGCCGTTGCTGGCGAATTGCAGAGTATAGGACGTATAGGCTGCGCCGGTTAGGCCGGTATAAGCGATCTGGTAGGAGCCATCCGCGTTGTAGGTCCAGGCGGCGGCCATGCCGTTGCTGTAGCTGGCGCTGACAGCTCGACTATTCGTCCCGAACTGTACCGTGTAGGACGTGAACGCGGCGCCGGTCACCCCCGTATAGGCGATCTGGTACGACCCATCCGCATTGAAGGTCCAGGCTGCGCTCATCCCGTTGCCGTAGCTGGCGCTGACCGGCTTGCCGTTGCTGCCGTACTGCACCGTATAGGACGTGAACGTCGCGCCGGTCGCCCCGGTATAGGCGATCTGGTACGACCCGTCCGCATTGAAGGTCCAGCTTGCGCTCATCCCGTTGCTGTAGCTGGCGCTGACCGGCTTGCCGTTGGTGCCGTACTGCACCGTGTAGGACGTGAACGCGGCGCCGGTCACCCCCGTATAGGCGATCTGGTACGAGCCATCCGCGTTGACGGTCTTCTGCTGCCGGACCACGCCGCCGATGGTGATCGTGTAGCCGCCATTCGCCAGGAAGCTCTCGCTTGCGACCACATTCCCGCCCGCGTCGTAGTAAGTCGCGAGATAGCGGAATTTCGCCGCTGTGTAGGCATTGTCATGGGAGGTATAAGCGACACCGTTGAAGGTGCCGGCGACATAGATCCGGATATCGTAGCTGCCGTCCGCCTGGTCGGTCTCGGTCGAATACAGAACGCCATTCTTGTAGACATTCTTGATCACGGCACCGCTGGCCGTGGTGACATTGATGGTCGCGGTCGCTGCGGCCGAGGTGTTGGAGCCGCCGCCGGAGGTGTCACCATTGTCCCGTACTTCGAAGCTGAACGAAGTATAGGGCCGTCCGGTCGCTTGCGAAGCAGCCAGGAAAGTGAGTTTGCCGGCCGCGATATCGCTGGCCTGCACCACTTGGCCGGCGATCACGGCCTGTCCGTTCAGGCTCAAAGCGCCTGCGCCTGGCAGCGATACGATCACGACGGCCTGCAGCGAATTGGGCGGCGAATCGTTCGGATCGGCGAACGGGAAATCCTTCAGCGCGAAGACGTAAGCGGTGTTCTGCAGGGCGCCGATGGTCACACTGCCCGTGGTCGGCGCGTGATCGACGCGTTGCGCAACATTGACCGTCGCGGTCGCGGTGCCCGACGTATCCAGGCCGCCATTGGCTGTGCCGCCATTGTCCTGGACTGCGAAGGTGAAAGAGGTTGAGCCATAGGCATTCAGCGAGGGCGTGAACACGACCTTGCCGGCGGCAATATCCGCCGCGGCTATCGCCTCGCCGGCCGTGATCGCCACGTTGTTGTCGGTGATCGTTCCCATACCCGGAAGCGTCTCAAAGATCACAGCCGCCAGCAGGTTCGGCGGGACATCATTCGGGTCCGCGAACGGGAAGTCGGTGACCAGGAAGGTATAGCTCTGGTTTTCGCCGTCCGAGATCGTTGCCGGCCCGGTGGTCGGCGCATGATTGATTGTCGTCACGGCGATCGACACGGTTGCCGGCGCGCTGGTGAGAACGTTGCCCGCGGTGCCGGGCGGCGATCCCGTATCCGTCCAGGTGTAGGCGAAGGAATCGGCGCCCTTGTAGCCGTTGGTCGCGACATAGCTCACGGTGTTCTGGCCGGTGACGGTGAGTGTGCCGTGGCTCGGCTGGGTGGTGATTGTCAGGACCAGCTGACCGGCGGGCGTCTCGAGGTCCGCCCCGGCGAGGGTGATCGTGACCGGCGCGCCGGCGATCGCATTGACGCTCTCGTCCGACGCGACGGGCGGCGTATTGGCCGGTGTCAGGTTGATGCTGACCGTGGCGGTTGTCTGCGCGAGCTTGCTGTCGGTCGCGGAAATCTTGATGGCATCGGTGCCAACATAGCCGTAGCTCGGAATGTAGACGAAGGTCCCCGCCGTCGGACTGAAATTGTTGATGACCCCGTGTTGCGGGCCACTGACGATCGCAAATGTAATCGGATTGCCCTGCGGGTCGGTCGCCGCAAGCGTGACCGGCAGCTGCACGTCGTCCGGCGTCGTCACGCTGCTGTTGGCAAACACCGGCGGCAGATCGGCGGATCGATCGATGGTGAACGTGCTGACGAAGGCGCTCCCCGCCGTGCCGTTGCCCGCGCCGTCGAGGCCGTTGCCCGAACTGTCGCGCAGGCCGCCTGAACCGTTCACAGTCAGCTGATACGAACCGTCGGCGAGCGCGCCCTGGCTCAGGAGCAGCGTCACGGTCTGCGCCGTCGCCGAATAGACCGGCGTGACCGCAATCTTGATGTCGTCGGCCGTGCCGAACACCCCGTCCGGACCTGCGGCGGTCAGCTGATAATTCGCCGTGCTGGTGGCGCTGATGACGTCTAGCGTTTCGTTGAACTGGAGCGTGATGGCCGTAAAGACCGCGTCTGTCGTCGTACCGCTCGCCGGCAGGTTGGTGGTGCCGGTGATCTTGAGCAGCGAATTGTTGCTCGACGATCCCTGGAATTCGATTGCGCCGATATCGTAATAGACCAACCCCTCGGCGGCATTGGGCGTGAACGCGATCGAATTGCTGTTGGAGAGATTGGTCTGGCCGCTGATCGAGGCGAGCGTATAGCTTGCGTTGGTGCCAGCCGAAACGCCGATCACCGCGGCGATGCCGTTGAGATTGTCGCCATACTGGAACAGCACGCTGCCGTCGGCGCCGAGCCGCACGGCAAAGATCGACGGCGAGGTCTGGTAGTTGCCGCTGTAGGGGGTCGCGGCCCAGCGCAAGGTGACATAACCGCTCACGGATGTGTCAGCGGAGATCGAATCCGCGCCGTAGCGCGTGTCCACCGCCGCCCAGAACGGAGCAATCATCGGAACAGATTGCAGGTTGGCGAGCGAAGGCGTGCCCGCCAGCGTGCTGTTCTGCGCCGCCGCCGTAGAGAAGAAGATCGCGCCGGTCGGGCTTAGATAGATCGTCGAATAATTGACGCCGTAGAAGCTGAAGTTGAACGGCAAGGTGTAGGCGACATAGCCGCCGGCATAAGTCTGGCCGCCGGACAGCGCCGTCCCGGTCGGGATGGTGGACGCCGTGACCACCGACGGATCGTACACCGGCTGTCCGGTCCCCGTGTTGGCGGTCGCCGGATCGTCGTGCCGGGACTGGCCGAGAAAGTCGGTCGGCAGTTGCAGATAAGCGTTCGACGCATCGATCGCGGGCGACCCCTTGCCCGGCGTGAAATTGTCGTCCTGCCCGCCGCCCAGCGGGGTATCGGGGCCGCCGAGAACATTGTCGGCGCCGGCGATATCGATGAATTGCGGATTTCCTTCCAGGCTGCCTGCGTTCAAGGCGGACTGGGCAGCTTGCCAGGCGGACAGCGTGGCATAAGTCGTCCCGCCATAGGAGACCAGGTTGGCCGCGCTGGTGCTGCCGCGGTAATAAAGGTTGTAGAGCACGGCAAGGCCGGTTTCGCTGCTCGCATCGATCGACAACAGCGTGCCTTCGTCACCCCAGATGATGTTGTCGGCGATCGTCGTGTTCGCCGAATTGGTCAACGTGATCGACGTCCCGACCGATTGCCAGATCGTATTGCCGATGATACTGGTGCCGGGAGCCACGTTGCTGCCCGACAGCACGATCGCGCCGTTGCTGTTGCTGTAGATCAGGTTGTTCTCGATCACGACGCGAGCGGAATAGAAGCTGGTAAGAATGCCCGTTCCGTTGGAATAGATGCGGTTGTCCTCGAGCATGCCGCCGCTTCCGCCGAACACGACTCCGGCATTGCTGTTGACGAAGATTCGATTCTGGGTCGCAGTCACCGAGAAGTCGTTGATGAAGATGCCGTCGTAATTCTGGTAGATCGTGTTGTCGGTCGCGACCGCGTAGCTACCCAACCAAAGTGCGACATCGTTGGTCGCCGCCTGCCCGTAGATGTTGTTGCTCGTGACTTTCACAGCGCCCTGGGCGAAGATGCCATAATTGCTTGTGCTCGAATTGCCGTTGTTGAAGACGTTGTTGTCCGTGATCGTCAACGCGAGGACGCCCGAGCCTGTTGAATTCACCGCGTTGATGCCATAGGCCCCATTGTCGTGAATACTGTTGCCTTCGATCAGGCCACCCGCGTACCCGTCATAGATGCCGGTGTATTGACCGAAGATCTGGTTGTTGATGATCGTCGCAGTCGTCTGCGGCGAGTAGGAATAGAGATAGACACCGGTATCGCGGACGCCGTTGACCGAACCGAAGATCTGTGAGTTCGACAGCGTGAAGCCATTATTGCCCTGATAGTCGACGACGCCATCGTTTTGGTTGTTGTCGATGACATCATTGGTCACAGTGTCGTTGTTGGCGCCCGACTGGTAGTCGAGCAGCACGCCGATGCCGCCGCCGGTCAGAGTCAGACTGGTAATCGTGACGTCGCCCGCGCCGGCGAGTTGGAACACGTTGCCGTTGACGTTCTCGCGATTGAGCGTCGCCACATTGTCGGTCGGTCCCTGGAAAGTGACCTGCTGGTTGGCCGCCGGTCCCGTTCCTGAATCCGCGGCGGTGACGATCGCGTCGCTCAGCATCTGATAGGAGCCGGTATCGATATAGACGATGTCGCCCGGACCGAGCGTATAGTTGCGCAACAGCGCCGTCAGGCTCGCCATGGGCGCGTCCGGCGTCTTGCCGGAGTTGAGATCGTTTCCGACGGCCGTGGTGTATTCGTCGCCGGCCGTCGAACTGTCGTTGATGTAATAGGCATTGCCCGCATTGGTGACCAGGAACGGCTGCCGCGACAGGGCGGAAACGCCGTCGATCGTCACGCGCACCAGAGCGGCGTTGCCGTTGGTGACAAAATTTGGTGTCCAGGCGACCGCGCCATTGCCATAGGCATCAACCGGCGCCGCGTTGGCGACAAGCTCCCAGGTCGTGCCATTGTCCGGTGAAACCTCGACCTTCGCGGTCTGACTGGCCGCAGGCCCCGCGGGCCGGTCGATCTCGATGCCGGACAGGACCGCCACATTGCTGGTCAGGCTATCGAGTTCGAACGTGATGCCATTGCCGCCCGATGCGGTGACGGTGAAGGTTTCGTTCACGGCTTTATTGAGCTGGTCTGCTGCGGCCGCATAGACATCGAAGTTAGTGGCAACGGTCGTACCGTTGATCTTGATGTTGAAGACCCGGCCTCCGACACCGACGTTGTAGTATTCGGCGAAGTTCAGGGTGACGACGTAGCTCCCGTCGGCGACGGCCGTCTTCGTGATCAACGGCTGGCCGTAGTAATTATAGATCTCGCTGGCATAAACGGACGCGGGCGTCCCGTTGGATATACCGGACGTGTCGATTGCCGAGGACGTGGTGGCGACGCTGGTACCGGACGGGGTGCTACCGATGAAATTCGTCGCGACATTCGATCCAGCAATGTTCGATCCACCGAACCTCTGCCGGCTGATGGCCTCAAGACCACTGACGCCGCTGGTCGAGAACGTGATCGTGGTCGGCTCGCCGATCTGCAGCTTGTTGAGGCCATCGGGCGAAGTCACCTGGACCGTCAGCGCCGTGCTTTGCGTCGCCTGCGGCGTATCGCCCTCGAAGCCGAGATTGATTCGACCGCCATTGTTGCCCGGCTCCCTGTCGTAGAGCGAGGCCGGATCGCCGGCATCGATGCCGGGCGACGTCGGCAACAGGTAGTAGTTGCCTGCGGATAGATTGGTAAATTGAGGATCGCCCGAGAGGCTTGCCATATCGAAGCCGGTGCCGAACATCCAGGAATTGAGATCGGGAACGGTCAGACCCGCCCACACAGCGATCGTCGCACCGCCCAGCAGATCGAACATGTTGTAGTTCGACGAAAACGCGCCCTGATAGGCTGCCGGTATGGTGAAGACGGTACCGCTCGTCATCTGGAAGATATTGTTCTCGACCGAGAGGGCGACCGAATAGTCGTTCTGGATCGCCGTGCCGCCTGCCTGGACAAAGGTGTTGTTCTGAACCGTGATCGGACCACGGCTCTCGACACCGATTGTCGTGTTGTTCAGGAACAGGTTATTGACGACAGTTGCAGAACTGGCCTGATTGTAGAGGCCGACATTGTTACCGGAAATTGTGTTGCCTTGGACCAACTCGGTGCTTCCGTCGAGTTCGATACCCCTATAGGTATTCCCGGTAACCGTGTTGCCAACAGCCGATGCGTTACCAGAGAGCTCGATGCCGTCATAATCGTTCGTCACCGTGTTGGACGCGACCGTCATCGCGCCGAAGGCCTGGATGCCGTTCCTGGCCGCGCCCGTCACCGTGTTGTTGGTGATGAAGACGACGTTGGCGCTGGTTGCCGGTGTCGAAACATAGATACCGTAGTAGGAGCCGGTGGAGACGTTTGAATCGATTGTCAACCCGGAGACGGTCTGACCGGAATAACCGACATTGATGTCGGTATTGTTGCTGGTGAAAGTGCTATGGCTGATCGTGATCGAGGTCGCGCCAGTGACGTTCACGCCATAGCGTGTCTTTACGAACGTATCATTGGAAAGTAACGCGTTGACCGAGCCGTCGATATCGATGCCATCGTAGATCTGCTGCGTGGCCGGGTCGTGGATGTCGGATCCCGTCAGCGAGAAATTCGCGGCGCCCGCACCGACGCTAAGGCCGTCGCTGGAGAAGCCCGAAATGTCGAGGCCCTGAAGCGCAATGTCGGTGCTGCCGCTGTTCGGCGCGACTGCAACGGCTGTCCCGCCACCAACCAGTGCCATGTTCTCGAGCGTGATGTCGTGCGCGCCGTTGAAATCGAAGATCGAGGTTGACGACGCTGTCGTGCCGGCATTGAAGATGGTCGTCGTGCCGGTGCCGATAATCTGGATCGGATTGCCGGGCGTTCCGGAATCGGACGCGCCGAGCACGACGCTGGAGGGCAGCGTATAGGTGCCGGCACCAACATAGACGGCATCGCCGGGCTGCAGCTGGTAGACATTCAGCAGGGCCGCGAGACTCGCCATCGCCGTGCTCGGCGACTTGCCATCGTTGGAATCGCTGCCGGTGGCGCTGATATAGAAATTCGTGCCGGTTGGCGCCGCCGTGAACGTCCCTTGCGACGTGTCGGACACGGTCTGCGTGCCGTTGCTGGCAGCGATCCGGAACAATCCTGCGCTCGTGGTCGTCGTGGGCGTGAAGCTGAACGACCCCGCCCCGAACTGATCAAACGTCAAGCCGGTAGCAATTGTGGTCCAGGTGGTGCCGTTGTCGTAGGAGACCTGGGCATTCGCCGTCCAGGTCGTCGGCGACGGATTGACACGCGAGATCTGGATGCCGGAAAGAACCGGGTAGTTGTTGACACCCTGCAAGGTGAGCGAGATCCCCTGCCCGCCGCTCGCCGTCACATCAAACGTCAGCTCTGTCGCCTTGTCAGCGCCACCGGCCGCCTTGAAAACATCGAAGCTCGATACTTCCGTTACACCGTTGGCAATGACGTTGAATAGGCGCTGCCCGACGCCGCTCGAGTACTGATCGACGAAGACCAGCGAGATCTGGTAGGTGCCGTCCGCGACCGGAACGACGTATTTGCCGGTGTCGTTATTTCCGGTGAAGGCGGAATAGCCCTGCAACACCGCCTGCGGGATGTCATAGCCATTGGCATTCACCGTCGAGGATATGGTGCTTGCGCTGCCCGCCAACGTCGCGAATTCGTTCGCCTGCCACGCGTTCCAGCTTTCCGATCCCTGCGCGGCGCCGCCGCCGGCATTGCTGAAGACCACCGGACCGAGTGCGGCAAGGCCCGCGGAGCGATAGGAGATTGTCGTCGACTGGCCGACCTGATAGCGCTGGCCGCCCGTGGCGCCCAGCAGCTGTACAACCTGAGCCGGGCTGGAATTCGCAAGTGCCGTCCCGCCCTGCGCTCCGATATCGATGCGATCGCCATTGCCGGTCCCGCTGCCGACCGGCTCATAGATCGCCTGCAGCGCAGGGTCGCCGCGATTGATGGCCGGCGAACTCGCGGTCACCGCAAAATTGTTGTTGGCCGGATCGATGAAGCCGGGCGCCGCGCCGATGCTGTTGAGGTCCTGTGCGACCTCGGTCTTCCAGCCAACCAGGGTCGAGATGGCTTGACCGCTCCAGGTCGCAAACGTCGCGCCCGCCTCGAGGTCCCACAGATTGTAGTCGCTCTTGAAGCCGACCTGCGCTGCCGCAGGTCCGACGATGCCGGTCGCATTGCTGAGCGACACGATATTGTCGCGGAAATTCGTGTTGCTCGAACTGCCGTTGAGCAGATTAAGCGCCACGCCCGACGACTGCACGATGGTGTTGTTGAGGACGGAGTGGTTCGACGAGATCGAATACTGCCCGATCTGGATGCCGGTAGCATTGCCGTAGAGTGTGTTGTTCTCGATGAGATTGTTCGAGCCGTCGTCGACGACGCCGAGCGTGTTGTCGTAGATGGTGTTGGATTGCACCGTCCCGCTCGAATAGAACAGCACGCCGATCCGGTTGTTGTAGACTTGGTTGCCCTCGGCATAGCCGGCTGCCACCGTGACGCCGATGTCGCTGCCATAGACGATATTGTTCAGCGCTTCCGAGCTGGCATTGTTGAGATAGATCGCCGAACCATAGGCGTTGCCGGCGATCTGACCGAACACCGTATTACCTTCGGCGATGATGGTCCCACCGCCGTAGGGGCCCGTGATCCCGATGCCCGTGGTGCCGTGGCTGGAATCGATCGTGCTGTTCTCGATGATGCCGGTGGTATTGGAGGCGCTGATGCTGAAATAGGTCGAGCCGCTCATCTGGACGTTGTTGACGAGCAGGTTCGTCGAACCACTGACCGAGAGCAAGGTCGGAGCATAGCCCGCGCCGACGAAGGTGTCGTTGCTGACCGTCGTCTTGTCGGTCGAATTCAGCTCGAGGCCGTATGCGAAGCTGCCATTCGACGCCATCTGAATCGTGTCGTTGGCAATGAGCGCGTTGGAAGCACTATTGATTTCGATAGCACCTCCGACGGTCGAGCCCGTCAGCGTAAAGCCATTGTCGCCGACGCCGTCATAAATGTTCTGGCTGTTGCCCTGGATCGTCGAATTGGCGATCGTGATCCCGGTGCTGTTGGTGTTGTCGTCAATCGCAACACCGATCGCGCCTCCCTCGATGGTCAGGTTGGCCAGAGTGACGTTCTGCGCGCCCTTGAACTCGAACGCGTAGAAGCCGCTTGACGTTGACTGGCGATTGAACACGGCCGCGAGACCCGGCTGTGTTGGACCCTGGACCGTCACGGTCTGTGACGACAGGCTGCCGGTTCCGGAATCGGCGGTGGGAATAACGATATTCTGGGTCAGGTTGTAGGTGCCGGCATCGACATAGACGATGTCGCCGGGGCCGAGCGTATATTTGCTGAGCAGTGCGCCCAACGTCGCCATCGGCGTGGCCACGGACTCGCCGTCATTGGAATCATTGCCCGCGGCCGTCGTGTACTGGCCGCCGCTCGCGGAGCCGTTGACGTAGTAGACATGCACGGGCGGCGCGACGGAAAACGCGCTCGACTCTCCGAAGATGGTCGGCGTCGCAACTGAGGCGATCTCGACCACATAGGTCGAGCCCGCCGCATAGGTTGCGGGGTCGACCGTCCAGGAATATGAGCCGGTATTGGCAACTCCGCTCGCGAGCGCGGTGAAGGTGGAGCCGCCGTCGGCCGACACGGAGATGTTGACCGTGCCGGAGACATTGAACGAGTTCCAGGTAATCGAGGTCGTCGTGCCTTGGGTGACCGTGGCGCCGGCGCTTGGCGAGGTGACGTTTAAGAAGGCCGATGGGCTTAGCGAGGCTTCATTGGTGCCGCCATAGGCGCCGATCTCAATGATGCCGCCGTTTGGCGACGGTTGTGCGCCGATCGAGCTAGCCGGGTTGCCGCCGTCGGTTGCCGGAGACGACGAGGTGTCGGCTGTGTAGACGCCTACGGTCAATTGCGGCAGTCCATTGGCGCCGATGATGACCGACAGCGATCCACCGTGATCGCTGCCCTGCTGGCTCATCACATGGAAGTCGTCGTCGTTGCCGTTCATGCTCGGCGAGAAGTAGCCGAGCTGGCCATCGGCACCGGTCGGCGACACGAACTGCGGATTGCCCGACTGCGAATGCGCGTCGCGGCCGGTCGTCGTGCGCCACTGCGAGAGCGTTGCCTGCGACACGCCGAGCCAGCTGCCGATCCGTCCGCCGGCTCCGGTCTGGAAAAGGTTGTAGTCTGAAACAAAGCCGGCCTGGCTGTTGTTGGAGACGACGACGCCGATACCGGACAGGGCGACAATGATGTTGTTCGACAGCGTCGCTCCGCTCGACGTGCCATCGAGCACCACCGCACCGACGTTGTAATTCGGATTCGGCGCGTACGTCACGGTTCCCGCGGTGGGCTCGTAGATCGTGTTGTTGACGATCGTCGTGTTGGCTGCGTTCTCCAGGGAAATGCCCGCGTAGGTGTCGGCGTAGATCAGGTTGTTCGAGATCGTGTGACCTGAGAAATAGGCTTGGATGCCAAAGCCGTTGGAGTAGAGCGTATTCTGCGTGACGGTAATGCCGGTCGCACTCAGAATCAGGCCCGCACCGACGTTTTCGAAGATCCGGTTGCCGGACACCGTCGTCGCGGTGTCGATCTCCGCGCCCTCGGCGTTGCCGAACACGAGATTGTCGACGAACGAGCCGCCACTGTAGACGTCAACGGCCTCAAAGCGTTCGGTGTTGTTGCTGATGGTATTGCCGACGACGGCGGCGCCAATGGCGACGACGGCCTCCTGGCTGCTGCCGGACACGACATTGCCGAGGCCGTCGGCGAGATTGGAATCGCCGAACACGATGCCCGAGCCGTTGAGCCAGGCGCCGTAATAATTGCCGGTGATCGTATTGCCCTCGATCAGCGACGGTCCAGTCAGCGTCAGATCGAGACCGTAATCGACATTGCCCGATATGGTCGAATGCGCGATCAGGCCGATCGAGCCGTTGGCGATGATGCCGTCGTGGTCGCCGATCGCCGTGAAATAGGTGATCGACCCCATCGTACCGCTGAACTGGAGGCCAGCACCGGCAGCGCCAGTTGCCGACAGATGATCGAGAGCGCCGGTGGAATTGGTCGTGATATTGAACGCCGCGCCGCTCGCGCCGGTCGAGGTCAGATAGGACGCGGTGAAATTGTTGCTGCCGCCGTTCACCAGCAGCGCGTCGACCGCGCCTTGCAGGGTAAGATCATTGAGCGACACGAACGAGGCGCCGGTGATCTGAACGAGCGCCTGCGGGATGAAGTCCGGGTTGGCCGCAAGGAACACGGTGCCGCCGCCGACTGCGCCGTTGATCGTGAAGCCGGTGTCGAGGCCGAAGCCGAAATCGGTAGTGCCGCTCAGCTGCAGCGGCTGGATCAGCGGATAGATGCCGGCTGCGATATTGACGACCGAGCCTGCGCCGATCGCATAGTCGCGGAAGACCACATCAGGATTGGGCAGTGGCGCGCCCGAATCCATACCGTCGTTGCGGTTCGAGCCGCTGGTGGCGACATAATAGGTCGAGCCGGCGCGCGGAACCGCGAAGGTCTCCGTCGACATGTCGTAGACGGAGGAATTGGCGACGCTGGCGATGCGGATACGCAGGCCCGTGGTGCCTGCCGTAATGCCGCTCTGACTCGGCGTCCAGATATATTCGCCGGTGTCCGGCGTCGAGCTGGTGATGGTCGCGAGGAATTGTGGCCCGCTGCCGCTGTCCTGCCAGAGCTGGATCGCCACCGGCTGGCCCGCTGCC
Source organism: Bradyrhizobium sp. (assembly GCA_035652015.1). Taxonomy (GTDB): domain Bacteria; phylum Pseudomonadota; class Alphaproteobacteria; order Rhizobiales; family Xanthobacteraceae; genus Bradyrhizobium. Next base: position 169,015 of record DASREP010000066.1, read on the forward strand.
GCACCATAGCTGTCCCAGCTGATGAACTTGGGCGTATCGACGTCCCAATTGACATACAGATCAGGCGAGCGCAGCGCGATCCGTCCGAGCATCGAATTGCCGGGAATGACGTCGGCCGACGTGCGCACACCCTGGTCGGTGCCGACGCCCTGCGGGGCGACGCCGAGGAAGGCGCCGTCGAGCAGCGCGCCGGGACTCGACCCGTCAGACTTGGCAACACCGAAAAGGTATTCGACCGAGCGCGCACCAACAGGGGCAACGACGGTATCGAACACCCGCATCCACGTGTTCAGGCTGGTGCCGGCGGGCACCACGATCGCATTGCCGATGGCGTTGTTGCCGGCATCCAGGAACTGGATCGAGATCTGCGCGGTCGTGACGGCCTGCGACAGGAGCGCGACCTGCCCGCCGAACGCCACCTTGACCGCCCCTTGATCGATCTCGGCCGCCGTGACGCCCTGCTGCAGCAGGCTGATGGTCTGCTGCGCCACCGCATTGACCGCGGTGCCGGAATAGAACTCGGCCGTGCTCTGCCAGGGCGTCAGCAGGGAGGTCGAGGTCGTTCCCCCCTGGGTGACTGTCCAGCCCGTCAGGCCGTTCTCGAAATTGGCGTTGGCGACCAGGTTGGCGATGCCGTTGAAGCCGACGAAGGAGCCGGCGGGGTCGCCGCCATCGATGGTCGGATCAGTCGGGCGCTGGCTCGCCACCAGCGGCCGCGTGATCTCGAAGTCATGGGAATCGACCGCAAAATGCGGCTCGGCCCAGTTCGGGTTCACGACCGTGGTGCCGACCGAATGCAGGTCGAAGGCGGCAACGTCATCCTGCCAGTCCAGGATATCCTTGAAGTCCTGGGTCCAGAAACCGATCCTGCCTGCATTGGTGGTGTAGAGCGTGTTGTAGTCGCTCCAGAACCCGTTCTCGCTGTTGTTGTCGACGTAGAGGTCGTATCCGGTGTCCGCCCAGACGATGTTCGAGACGATCTCGACGTTGGAGGCCTTCGCAGTCAGGTGGATGGCATCGCCGAGATAGGAATGGATGGTATTTCCGGCGATCTCCACATTGCCGACGCCCGAGAGAAGAATGCCATCGGCGGCATTCGCGAGCAGCTGGTTGCTGAAAATGTTCAGCCCGTTCGTCGCATTGATGCCGACCGAGTTGTCCTCGATGCGATTGTATTCGACCAGGCCGGTGAAGCCGGAAATGCCGGTCTGGTTATAGGTGATCAGGTTGAGATCGGCAGGTGCCACACCGCCGATGATACCGGACCCGGACAGGCCAACCGTATTACCGGCGATGTCCTGGTCGATCACTTGCGCATTTGCCAGCGAGACGCCGACGCCATTGCCGGTGATGATGTTTGGTGTCGAACCTGCGACCGCGCCGAACAGGGTGGCGGGGTCCGAGATATTGGTCGATACGCCGATCGCGGCGCCATGAATGCGGTTGTTGGAGAGTGCCGCAGCGGCAGCATACACAACCGCAGTATTCATCGCGGAGATGTCGTTATCGAAAATCTGCCCGCTGAAGACGGCGTTGACGGCCAGCGCGGTCGGCGCGCCGGCAAACTGGTTTTGATAAATCTCGCCCTGCGACGCAGCAGAGATGGTCAGCGCGCCAAGGCGGTTATCGCGCATCAAAAGCCCGGTGGCGCCGTCCAGCGTGACCGGCGCGTTGAAGACGTTCTCGGCGAAGATGACATTGGCCGTGTTGGTGACGGAGACCGCACCATTGATGATCAAGTTGCGAACGGTCAATCCGTTCGCGCCACTGATCGTCAATCCGCCCGTCACGCTGACGCCGTCGAGGCCGGCGATGGTGATGCCGGCGGCCGAGGCGTCAAGCGTCAGCGTCGTGTCGGCCGTGGTCGCTGTGACCAGGATGAGATCGCCCGCGGCGAGCTGTCCGCCCGCAAGCAGCGAAGCGATGCTCGTGGTCGCGTCGGCAATGAACATATGCGCGGCGCTGGTTTGGCCGGCGAGGACTTCGAGAGCTGCGTTGCCGCCGACCGTTTCGGTCGCAAGCCAGGCGCGGCCGCTTGGATCGATCGCAAGTGCAACCGTATTCGGAATGCCAGCGATGCGGCCGATGCCCGTGCCCGTGACATCGGTCGGCTGCACGGGCACGAAGCTCGTGCCGTTCCAGCTCATGCTGTAGTAGTTCTGGGTCTGTCCGGCCGCCGTGTCGACCGTCGCCACCCAGACCAGTGTGAGGGTCGCGCCCGATGCGGCGAGCACGGGATTGCCCGACACGTTGATCGCTCCGGTCAGTCCACCGCCACTGGCTGCCCCCGCGCCGGCCGGCGACCAGCTGCCGCCGCTCTCTGTCTCGGCATAGATGCGCGGCAGATAGGTCGTGTCATGATCCTGCTGCACCCAGGCAATGAACAGCTTGCCGCCGGAATAGGCCAGCGTCGGCGCCGTGCTGAAGGCGTTATCGGAGGAAGCAGCGGAGGTCGGATTGGGCGAGGCGAGCGCCGCCCAAGCGCCGCCGGAAAATTGCAGGACGTGGAGCGCCTCGCCGTTCGCCGCCTTGGCGCTAAAGGCAACGGCGACCTGCGTGCCATCGCTCGCCAGCGCGTATTTGCTGCCGATGCCGGCCGAACCGGCGATACCGGAGCCGGACGCGGCGCCCGTTCCCAACGCGACCCAGCTCGTGCCGTTGAACTGCATGGCATAGAGATCGGGCGTGGTGCCGCCAAGGCTGCGCCAGGTGATGACCGGTCCGGAACTGGTCGCGACGATCTGCGCGTTATCGAAGGCGCCGACACCGCTGATGCCGCCTGCCGCATCGGAGTTGCCGAGCCCGATCCAGCCGCCTGCCCCATTGTTGGCGCTGGCGCTGTAGATCGCGGCCTGGATGGTGTTGCCTGCGGCCGTGGTCGACGTCCATGTCACCATCGGCGCGCCGCCGACCATCGCGATCGACGGGTTGGACGCGCTGGCGCCGGATAGCGTCAAGCCGCCGCCGGTCACACTGCCGCCGACGCCGACCCAGGTGCCGTTGACCTCGTGGGCGACGTAAAGGCCCTGGATGCCGTCATTGGTCTGCGTCCATGCCACCCACGGACCGGCCGCATCGGCTGCAATCGCCGGGGAGGACGCATTGCCGCTCGGACCGCCAAGCGCGATGCCGGCCGGGCCTGCGACGGGACTCCACCAACCCTGCGCGACATTGTCGCTCGGCAGCGACAGCGTGGTCGGCGCCGCCACGATGCTGTTCGCCGACAACGCATCGCCGCTGGTGCCGGAGTTCGGAAACAGGCTGTCGGTCGCGGGACCCTGCAACACGTCCGAGGCTGCACCGCCGACAAGCGAATCCTTGCCCGACGAACCCACCAGCACGTCATTGCCGACGCTGCTGCCGATGATGACATTGGCGCCGCCGCCGCCATCAGCATGGTTGTTGCCGCCGCGCAGCTCGATGCGGTCGTTGCCCGCCCCGCCGGTGATGCTGTCACCGCCGCCGTCCGAGCCGATGATGACATCGCCGGCATTGCCACCATTGATCGTGACGCCCTGTCCCGGACCGCCATAGATCAGCGTCGGCATGCCCCCGCCGACGATCAGCCTTGTGCCCGGACCGCCATAGACGGTATCGCCGCCCGCACCGGCATAGAGGCTGTCGGCCCCGCTCCCGCCATAGATCACGTTGCGCTGATTGGACACGCTCGTGGCAAGCGACGCTTGTGACGTGGTCAGCACGCCGACCGCGGAGATCATGAAGGCAAGGCCGGCATAGTCGCCGTGGATCTGGTCGGCGCCGCCATTGGCATGGATGACGTTGTCGCCGAGGCCGCCATAGATGACATCGTTACCGGTGCCACCCTCGATGGTGTCGTTGCCCTTGCCGCCGATGATCATGTTGCCGCCGGCACCCGCGACGATCAGATCATTGCCGCCGCCGCCCATGATCACGCTGTAGAGCGCGCCGCCATAGATCGTATTATTGCCGCCGCCGCCGACGATGGTGGCATGACCCGCGCCATCCGCGATGTAGTTGTTACCCTTGCCGCCGAAGATGACGTTGTTGCCGGAGCCCGCGGAGATCTTGTCGTCGCCGGTGCCGCCATAGACGAAATTGTTGCCATTGCCGACGGCGATGTTGTCCGGCCCTGTGCCGCCCTGCACGGTGTTGTTGCCGTCGCCGAGCGAGATCTGGTCGAGCCCCGCGCCGCCGACGATCGAGTTGTTGCCGTCGGCCGCGGTGATGACGTCCGATCCGGTACCGCCGACGACCGTGCTGTTGCCGGTGCCGGCATTGATGACGTTATTGCCGCCGTGAACGGTGATCTGGTCGTTGCCGGTGCCGCCGAGAATGGTGTCGTCGCCGAAGCCGGTGACGATGATGTCATCGCCGATGCCGCCATCGATGATGTTGTCGCCGTCGCCGACGGTGATCGACATGTTGCCGGTCCCGCCATAGATGGTGTTGTCGCCGTTGCCGGCCTTGATCACGTCGTCGCCGTGGCCGCCGGTGATCGAGTTCTGGCCGTTGCCGGCGGTGATGGTGTCCTTTCCCTGGCCGCCGTAAATCGTGTTGTTGCCGTCACCGGCGGTGATCGACATGTTGCCGGTGCCGCCGATGATGGAATTGGCACCCTGGCCGCCGACCGTGCTGCTCTGGCCGGTGCCGATGACGCCCGCGATGATCGTGTCGTCGCCCTGGCCGCCGTAAATCGAGTTCGAACCGACGCCGGCTTCGATCAGGTCGTTGCCGATACCGCCGTAGATGGTGTTCTGGCCGTCGCCGACGATGATGACATCATCGCCCTGATTGCCGGTGATCAGGTTTTCGCCATTTCCGGCGGTGATCGACTCATTGCCGATCCCGGCATTGACGATGTTGTTGCCGAAGCCGACGACAATGATGTCCTCACCGGTGCCGCCATTGACGGTGTTATTGCCGTTGCCCGCGGTGATGCTGTCATTGCCGACGCCGCCCGTGATGCTGTTCTGGCCATTGCCGACCTTGACGGAATCGTTGCCGCCGCCCGTATAGATGATGTTGTTGCCGTCGGCCGCAGAGATCGTGTCGTCGCCCGCGCCGCCATAGATGGTGCTGTTGCCGGTGCCGCCATTGATCGACGAGCCGCCGGAGCCGCCTATGATGGAATCGTTGTTGGTACCGCCATAGATACTGTCATGGCCGTTGCCGCCATAGATCGTATCCTTGCCGGTACCGCCGGTGATGTTGTTGCCGGTGTAGGCCGGGTTGACCGGCGTTGCGCCGACAATGAGATCGTCGCCACCGCCGCCGACGATGGAGTCGCCGCCCGAGCCGCCGTAGATACTGTCCGAGCCCTGAGCCGCCGTTCCGCCGATCAAGGTCGATGCGACCGGGCCGCCCTCGATGACGTTGAAGCCGGTGAGCGAGACGGTGCCGATGTCAGCGCCGGTCGCAACGCTGTTTGCAAGGTTGACATTGACCGCGCTTTGCAACGTGGTGAAATCGAGCACGTCGGTCCCGTCGACCATCGACCAGGACGAGGTTCCCGGACCGACGCCTTCATTGCTGATCAGAACGGCGTTGGTCTGGCCGCCAGGAATAATGACGAGGTTGCCGTCGGTACCAACGCCGCTGCTGATGTTTTCGTCGCCGCCCGGTCCGAACGGCACGATGAAGGAGCTTGGCGCGCCAGCAACGATCGTATCGTTGCCGGGCGCCATCGTGTCGGCGCCGCCGCCGCTGCCGACCGGCGGCACCTGGCCCACCTGCAACGGCCCGCTCAGGCCTTTCGGCGGCTTCTGGTTCTCGATGACCTGATTGCCCTGGCCGGCATAAACAATTGTATTGCCGGAGCCCGCCTGGATCGTGCTGTTGCCCGTATCGGCGACGATGGTGTCGTTGCCGTTGCCGCCGTCGATCGCATCTGCAGGCGTGGTGCCCTGGGTCGGATTGGCGCTGCCGACCAGAACGTCGTTGCCATTCGCCCCTTGCAGGGTCGACGAGCCGCCGCCGGATTCGAAAACATCGTTGCCGCCGATCAGGCTGCCGGTTTGCGGGGTGGTCAGGGGAACGCCGGTCTGAGGATCGGTCCCCCCGGTCACGGAATTCGGGTCGGCATTGTACTGAATGCCGCCCGTCCCCGTGAAATAGGTCTCGACGGTGTTCGGCGCGTCGTTGTTGACCAGGATCGTGTTGTTGCCGTCGCCGGTTCGCGCAATGATTTCGGAAACCGGCCCGCTGGGTGTCTGGCTCTCCCAGACCTTGGTGACCGGATTGTACCAATGGACGGTCGCCGTGTTGTTGGCGCCGATGTCGACGACGTAGGTCGAACTGTCGTTCTCCAGCACCTGTTGCGGCGTGTCAGGATTGGCGAACAGCGGCGTATCGTTGCCGTTGTCGCGTTTGTTGGCGGTCGAACCGACATAGAGATCGAACACGCCGGTCGACGGGTCGTAGAAGCCGAGCGGCTCCAGATCCTGCGGCTGCGGTACAGGGCTCGGCCATTGGAAGAACGTGGCGCTCGCGATCACTGTCGATCCGCTGGGGCCGAGACCCCAGAAAGTGTCATAGAACAGCGAGACATAGACCGAGCCGGACGCAGAGACGGAGAACGGACCCAGCATGCCCTGGTCCAGGTTGAAGGTGGTCTCCTGCGAGAACACGTCGTAGTGAACGAGTGGGTGAGCCGCCGTCGCGTCGGTCAATTTGACCTGCGCCTGGAGATCAATGCCACCTTCGATTCCGGCATCGGCGAGACCAAGCAGCAGGCTTGCCTCCAGGGCAGCACCGATGGAGGCATCGAGCTTGAGCACGTCCCCCTGATTGGGCGTATTGGCCAGCAGCGGATCGCCACCGAGATAAATACCATCGAGCAGGCTCGGCGTGCCACCGCTCGCGGTCGACCCTTTCAGCATGTCGAGAATGCCGGTGGAGTCGTAGCCGAACTGAACGCCGACGTCGAAGGTCAACTTGAAATCGAGATCGAGCGACGCCGTCAGGATGCCGAAGAAGCTGACCGCGAACAGCGGTATCTTGTCGGCGACTTGCGCGGAATAGCCGAGATCGAGGTTGAAGAACTGGACCTGCTGGCCAAACAGCAGGCCGATAATGCTTTCCGGATTCTGGAAGAACGGGAAAGTGACGTTTTCGACCGAATTTGTCGTCGTCGTGGATCCGCCTGCCTGGCCTGTGGCATCGGAAACGTCGGTAACCACCGTCGAGATATCGTTGCCGACCTGGGCGATCGCGCCGGCAGCATTTTGCAGCGTGGAGAGCGCGTCACCGGCGAGGTTCGAGCCGAGCCCCATGATCGCGTCAGTGACGGAGCTGTCGCCCTCCGCCGTCGCGAAATTGGCGAAGTTTCCAACTTGATCGCCAAGGCTCGCCAGCTGGCTGTCGCTGGTGACGTCAATCTGCGGCAACGCCAGGTTCTTGCCGGTGAAATTGAAGTTCCCCAAAGGAATGTTGAGCGAAGTCGGCGATGCACCGATGTCGGAATAGGTTTGGTCCATCTCGATGATGATGGACATCGCCGAGTTGCCTACGGTGGAAATGATCCTGGCCTCGGTTGGCGAAATGTCGCCGTCATCGGCCGCCATGTCGATGGCGAAATCGAGCCAGTCATAGGTCTGCCCGGGTTGATAGCTCGGCAACACGCCCTCGATCACCGACGCCGGCACCGCGCTGCCCGCGAAGCTCAGGATCTGGCCGACTACCGGCATCTCGCTGGTGAGAAACTGGAACAAGGGTACGAGCGGATGTGTCGCATCGTAGAACGGCTTGAGAATCGGGCTCAGGAAATCCGTGATCGCGGTGCCCATATCGAGCTGGATGTTCTCCAGCCCGACGGCGGGCGAAGGCAGGGAACCCGTCGATAACGACGTGCCGCTGATCGCCCAGGTAAATTGCAGCTGCGCGGTGAGGCTTGGAAACTTGCTGATGTCCGAATAGATTCCGGTGCTCGAATCTTTCTGGAAATTGACACCGAAGGCGAGATTCAGGCTCGATTGCGCGTTGAGGCTGAAACTCGGCGTGGCAGTCAGGTTGGAAATATCAGACGGCTGAATTTGCGTGCCACCGTTCAGCGCCGTTCCACCGGTGGCCCCGCCGATGGCGACGCCGATCGACCCGAACAGGCCCGTATGCGCGGAGGGCGAGCTCTCGTTGGGCTCGGTCAGGAGAGCCTGCAGAAAACCAATGATGCCGACAGCCTGGAAGCCGTTGTCGAGATAGAACTGGACGTTGAAATTGATTGGCGAGCCGTTGTTCTGGGCGTTGCCGGACACCAGGTAGGCATTGCTCGTCGTCATTCCCAGCCCGACATCGAACGTCCATCCGACCGATGCGGTGACCTGCGAGCCTGGTGCCAGTGACAGCCCCAGGCCCGGCAGGCCGATATTGGTGCCGACCGGAACCATATTCTTGACGGACTGTCCCAGGATGAGATCGAGTTCGATCTGCGTGACATGGCTCAGATCGACGGTTGAGCCGGCAGCCAGCGTCTGCGTGCCTGACGTGTCCGTGTCCAGATAGTTGATCACGACATCGGCCGTCGGATTGGCGTCGGGCAGCAGGTTGACCGACGACAGTGCCGAGACGATATCTGACTGCACTTGCGTCAGGAGCGTGCCGCTGTTGGCGAAATCGATCTTGACCTGGGTCTCCAGCGCCGAAATCTCGTTGAGGATCGGCTGGAACAGCTTGCTGGGATTTAGATCATTTGCGAGCTGGTTGCCGATGAACGGCAAGTTGAACGCGAAAGACGTCGCGCTGTCGATCTGCCCCCCGACCCGGCTGATATCGCTGCTGAGCTCGTTGAATACGGAAAGAACCTGCCCCTCCAGCGCCGAAGGCGGGATCGCCGTGACCGAAACCGCCAGCGAGTTGGCGGTTGCGAGATCGTCGGTGGCCTTCAGCTGGGACGCGGCATCGGTGCCGCCCGAAGTGACCGTCGTGGCGTTGATGGTCGAATTGCCGCTGGTCGTTATCTGCGCAATCTGTGCGGCTGGCGTCGACTGCAGCTGGGCGGTCGTCAACGCGCCGCCACTGGTGTTGAATTGGGCAGACACGTCGGCGACGATATCCGCCGAACCGCCGGCCACGGTCTCCGGCGTGCCATTGACCGTTGCCGCGCCGGTCAGGTTTGCGTTCTTCAGCTCGTTGTTCGACGAAACCGTCGCGCTATCGACGTGGAAGACGGGCGTCGACGCGTTCGTCGTGTCCACGTCGAATGTCAGGTTCAGGCTCTGGCCGGTTGCCTGCGTCAGGCTCTGTGTCGTGGAGAAGGAGTTGCCGGTTGCGGTGGCGCCAAGGGCGGTGTTTGTGCCAGGCGCGCCGCTCGTCGAACTGAACGTCAAGGAGATCTTATCGACATTGCCATTGACTGTCGGCGTCGCCGCCACGGTCGTCGTGCCAGCGGTGAGATGCTGGAGTGCGGTGGCCAGACCCTGAATGGTGGCCGTCGCGGAATTGTTGTTGAGGTAGGTCGAAGCCGCGCTCTGCACTGCGGCTACGGGATCGCCGAGTGCTGCAAGGTCGCCCAATGTGCGATTGATGAACGGGGTGCTCGACGACAGCGCCGTCGTCGACGACAGATTGGTGGTCGCCGTGTCGAGCGCCTGCAAACCGTTGATGATGGCAAGTCCCGCCGCCGGATTGAGCTCGCCCGAGAGCAAGAGCCGCGGCTCCAGTTGCTCAAAGGCGAACAGGTTGGCACGGTTGCGTTGAGGCGGCTCGACGGCCCCTTGCCTTGCGCGTTGTTTTGGCTGAGCGACTAGCCCTGACAAGGGACCCGATCCGAACGCCTTGCGCATAAACAAAGGCCCTTGTTTTAGCGGTGTGGCTGCCGCGACCGAAATTCATAAAAAATCAACCATGACCCTACGCCTGGATTTGCGGGCCGGCATCATCCGAACGGTCGATACGCACGAGCAACGCGGCTCTTTTTTGGCCGGGGCGCGCCCTGTTGCCCTTGCCGCAACTGATTGCCGAGCTTGCTGTTTTCACGCGGATTGACGCTGGAATGCGCAGCATATCCAGCCAGTTGCGCACCTCACGAAGCCCGGTAACGCGCTACTTCTCGCCGAGAAACTCCACGCGGCAACTGATACCGGCGGGAATGTCGCCGCCGGGATTGCCCATCTTCAACTGCACGAGAAACAGTCCGCTCGATGCGTCGATCTGGGGGTCCTTGACCCGTACGACCGCCTCGCGCACCTTGCTCGACGTCTCCTGCGGCGTGATCAGCGCATGCATTCCGACGGACACCAGGGGATAGGCATTCGCAGGGAGGTAGACCGCAATCTTCAGCGGATCGATCTCGGTGAGGGTGGCCACCGAGTTGGCAGGGTCGGCGTATTCACCGGGATGCAGATCGACGGCGGTGATCACACCATTGGCCGGTGCGCGCAGGATTCGGCGCCGCAGATTGGCCTCGAGCCGTTCGACCTCGAGCGCTGCGAGCTTCTTGTCGAGCCTGGCCTGCTCGAGCTCGGACAATGCAATCGCAGCCGCCGACGAGGCGTCGTCGACGGACTGCTGCGTGGCTGCGGTCTCCGCGCGCAGCGTCTTCATTCGCTCGAGCTTGGCCGCTGCAGTCTCATGCACGGCCTGCTTGAGCCTTATGATGACGTCGGTCTCGGCGCGCACCTTGGCAGCGTCGAGCTGGGCCTGCTCCACGCCCGATTCCAGCTGCGCAATGACTTGATCCTTCTGGACCCTGTCCGAGCGCTCGACCAGTACGCTTGCAAGCGTTCCCTGCACCGCCATCGACAACTTGAAGACGTTGTTCGGGCCGATCAGGCAGGAGGCATGACGCGCATAGTCCGCCAGCGTCTCGCCCCGCGCGGCAGCAGCGGCCAGCAGCACGAAAGCGGCAATCGCTGCCCGGCCTTGCGCTCTCAATGTCAATCCAGCCCTCCCGCAAACGCCATCAGCTTGGCCAACTGCTCGTCCCGGCGCAAGAGCTGCAGGCGGCCGCCCTTGTTGCGCCTTTCGGAGATGCGTTGCGCCCACGCGATCGCCCGCGGCGTCAAACCTGGCCAGCGCGCCAGCACGCCGCGCCAGCTACCAGCGAGGAAGCGCAACACGCCGTCCTCGCGCGAGACAAACTCCATGACCACGCCGGGATCGCCCTGGCGCGCGCAGCGGCCGATCAGCTGGCGGTCGACACGGCGTGAATCGTGGCGCTCGCAGAGCATCACAACCAGCCCGCCGAGCTCGGCGACGCCTTCGCCCAGGCGAATGTCGGTGCCGCGGCCGGCCATGTTGGTGACAACCGTAATGACGCCGCGCTGGCCGGCGCGGGCCACGATCTCGGCCTCGGCCTTGTCCTGCGCCGCGCTCAGCACACTGTGCGGAACCCCAAGTGCGGTGAGCGCGGCGCTCGCCCGATCCGCCTCGCCCACGCTGCGAACCGCCACCAGGGCCGGCAGGCCCTGCTGGTGAAGACCAAGCGCAGCCTGCGCCGCCGCCTCCCACAGTCGATCGCGATCCGTGAAGATCCTTCGCGGCTTGTGCCTGCGCCGGAGCCGCAGCCGCCGCTTCACCGACGCGGCTTTGAGCCCGTACACCGCATGCAATTCGCTCGCCACCTCGCGGACCGTGCCGCTCATGCCGCAAATACGGGAATAGCCGCGAAAGAAGCGCTGGAAGCTGATGCTGGCGAGCGACTTCTTCTCGCCGGTCGACAGACACCCCTCTCTGACCTCGACCATGAGGCTGAGACCGTGGCTCCAATGCCGGTCCGGTGTCACGCGGCCGCTCTGCTGGTCGATCAGCACGATCTTGCCGTCGCGCACCAGATAATGGTGATCGCGCTTTAGGATGTGCTGGCTGGCGATCGCTGCGCGGATCAGCTCCTCGCGGATCAGCCGCACGCGCCACGGGCCGCCCAATCCTTCGGTCTCGCTCTCCATGCGCTGCAGGCCGCGGAAGGTCAAGGCGGGCATCGCATCCATCGGGTCCACCGTGAAGTCCACGCCCGGCGCGAAACGGGCGGCGATGCCCAGCGCTTGTCGTGCCACCGCCTCGCTGATGTCGCCCGTGCGGTTGGTCGAGATGAGAAGCGGCGTTCCCGCCTCGTCGACGAGGACGCTGTCGATCTCGTCGATAATCGCAACGTCAAGCGCCCGCTGCAGCGGTTCAGCCTCGCCTCCATCCGGTCGCCCGAGCGCGCGGCCAAGCTTGGCCATCAGCGCGGAGTTGTGGCTGTTGGCAGTGCGCGCGAGTCCGTCGCGCAGATAGTCGAACACGACCTCTTTGCTCGAGACATAGACGATATCGGCGCCGTACGCCTTGCGTCGCGACGGCACGGCATCACCGCCGATCACGAGCCCGCTGCTCAGACCCAGCGCCGCATAGGCCGGCCGCAGATCCTGCTCGTCGCGCGCAGCGAGATAATCGTTGGGCGCGATCACATGGACCATGCGCCCGGCGAGTGCGAATGCGCTCGCTGCCAGAAAGGCGGCGAGTGTCTTGCCCTCGCCGGTCTCCATTTCCGCAACCGCGCCCGCGATCAGCGCGCTGGCGCAGGCCAGCTGCTCGGTGTAGGGGCTCATGCCGAGCGTCCGGCGCGCATATTCCGAGGCGACCGCCAGCGCCTCGACGGCTGCCGTGCGGGTCAAGCCCCCGGCCCGGAGCGCCAGCCGCACGTCCGTGCGGCGTTGAACCAGCTCCGGTTCGGAGAGCGACGCCAGCGCCTTGCTGCGCGCGAGCGCGAGCCGGCCTTGCTGCATCGCCCGTCGCGAGCGCCAGGGCGAGGCGGCGACGGACAGTCGCGAGGCGATCCAGCTGACCGGCGAGTCGATATCGGGATGCGCGCGGCGGCGGCGCCGTGGCGCGGCCCGCGGCAGCACGAGCTCCGCGCTTGGCGCCTGCGAGAGCTCGAAGGTCACCTCAGACATGGAAGCGTCCGAGAAACAGCTGGCGTGCGGCGCGATAGAGGCGGCCGATCACCGGACTTGCGCCATGATCGAAGCGAACCCAGACGCGCTGCCCCCAGCGTCCGACGGCGTATTCCCGGGGCAGGCTCAGGTCGATCTCGAAAATCGGCTCGATCAACTTGTCCCTGTCCTTCGCATTCGGATCGAGATCCAGCGGGCCACCATTTGCCGTGGCGAGCGCCGGCGAGGGCAGCTTGTGGCTCGATTCTGGCACCTGGCGGGTGATTCTTACGTCGTCGATCTGGCTCCACGGCGAATCGTCAAAACGGATCGCCACCGACTTGGTCTGGTCACGCACATACTCGATCTGGCTTTCCGGCACCGAGACACGAATGCTGACCGCCCCGTCGGCCATGACATAGCCGATGCTTTGCCCCTGCTTGATGAAATTGTCCGCAAGGTCCAGCGCATGCGGCACGACAAAAGTCCCGGCGGCGGGACTGCGCATCACAAGGTCGTGGTCGCGCCGCTGGATGTCCTCGAGTTCCTTCACCACGAGTTCGCGTTGATGCGTCAGCCCGACGGTATCAAATGGCGAGCGCGCTTCCGCCGCGCGCAAGCGGGCCTCGATTTCGCTGACCTTGGCCTCGGAGTCCCTGAGCTTTGCCTGCTTGAATGGGTCCTCCATCTGTACCAGGTCTTCACCCTTTGCCACGGCGTTTCCGGGCGCGACCAGGAACTTGTCGAAGCTGCCGGACGTGAAGGCGACCACGCGCGCCTCCTCCGGGATCCAGACTACCCCACGCGCGACGGTCCCATTTGGAATTGGCACGGCCCCAAACAGCGCCGCCAGTGCTGCCAAGCCCAGCAGGGTGACACTCACCGCGCGCCAGCGGGTCCGCACGAGCGTCGGCGACAGCACCACGAATTTGAGCGCCTTGAGAACCGGCCAGAGGATCGATGCAGCCACGACCCAGATCGCCAGCACAATCCCGACCACGAAATATTTCGAGGAGACGAACAGCGCGATGCTGAACAGCGTGAACAAGCGATAGACGAGAGATGCCGGCGCATAGATCGCGAACCAGAACCGCTCGCCTCGGGCCATGGCGGGGTCGCGTGCATCGGATGCGCCGAACAGATAGCGCTGCACCAGATAGAGATAGTAGCGCTGCGCGCGCGAGCCAAGATTGGGCAGCTCCAAGACGTCGCAGAGCATGTAATACGCGTCGAAGCGCAGAAGCGGATTGCCGTTGAAGATCACCGTCGATACGCTCGCAATCAGCATGGCGTCGTAGGCGAGCGAGCGCGCCGGGCCCGGCTCCGCCTCCTGCCAGACCAGCATGGCGCCGGCTGCGACAACCAGCTCCACCATCATGCCGGCTGCAGCGATCAGCGCCCGCTGCCATTTGCTCGCCACCATGGCGGAGGCAGAGGCGTCCACATAGGGGGCGGGCAAGAGCGTGAGCAGCATGACGCCCATCTCATGCACTTCCTGCCCCGCCAGCTTGGTTGCGTAGGCATGGCCGAATTCGTGCAGGATCTTCAGAACCGGATAGATCAGGATGATGGCGACGAGGCTCTGGGCCGCGAGCACCTTGTCGACGAGATCGCTGGTCAGTTCCTCCCAGTGCACGGCGATCTGCAGCGCCAGCCAGCCGACCACGAAGGTCCAGGCCAGGGCGCCGAGCCAACTGCAGAACGGCCGAACCAGATGCAGCGTGGCATTGAGGAAGCGATCGGGATCGAACAGCGGAACCCGGACAAACATCGGATTCTTGAGATTGAATGCAAACAGCCTGTTGCGCTCGGCAATGGCGCGCTCGCTCAGGTCGTACTCGTCGACGGGCGCATCGGATTGCAGGATATTCGCCAGGTAAAGCTGCGAGGCGGTCTGCAGGATCTGGTCCTGCGAGGGCGCCTCCTCGCCGAATTGTTCGACGGCCTCGCGCCAGATCATGTCAAAGGTGTGCGTGCCATCCATCCGGACCAGGACGAAATACACCGCCGGCGAGAAGCGATGAACGCGGGTCGAGAAATGGTCGCGGACCACGTACCAGACCTCGTCCCGGACGACCTGGCGCTCGATCGCCACATCCTCGCGCAGGCGCGGTTTCAGCTTCTCGACGCGGTGCCACAACGAGGAATGGATCGATCCGCCGCTCATAGCCCGCCCAACCTTGTCACGGCACGAGAGCCCAGATCTTGATGCGCATCCAGTCGATGATCGGATGGATCCAGATCCACGCCAGATATCGGCGGCCGACATCGATCTTGACGATACCTTCCATTCCGGGGCGCATGGTCTGGTCCCTCGCCTCGATCGTCCCGATCACCTCGAAGCCGTTCACACCGGCCTCGGATTGCGCAACTGTCGTGATCGAAGATATCTCCACCTCGTAGGTGCGGTCGGGTAGCGCCGACAACAGCAGCTCGCCGCGCTGTCCGACCTTCACGAGCCCGATATCCGCCTCCGGCACGATAGCGGTCATGCGGTATCGGTCCAGCGGCGCAAGCTCGAACAGCGTATCGCCGCGCGACACCGGCTTGCCGACCGACTGGCTGAGATCGCCGCTGACGACCACCGCATCGAACGGCGCGCGCAGCTTGGCACGTGCGATCATCTGTTCGGAAAGCTCGATTTCCGCGTCGGTCTGCTCGATCTGCGCGCGGGCGATATTCACAGCCGCCAGATCCGGCTTGGCCAGCGCTTTCGCAAGTTCGGTCTGATACTGCCGTTTGCGCGCGATCTGGCGCAGGCGTTCCAGCTCGAGATCGTTGTATTGCAGCTCCGCCAGCAGGGTGTCGGATTTGACGACGTCGCCGGCGCGGGCGAATTGCGCGCGGACAAAGCCGTCGAAGGGCGCGGACACCAGCCGCCGCGTTTCGCCCTGGATCTGGGCGCGGGCGCGGGCGCGGTAGATGTCGGTTGCGAGCGCCAGGTAGGCCGTGCCGGCGACGAGCGCGATCGAGACCGCCTTCAGGGTGAAATGCCGGGGCCCGACAAATTTCTTGACCACGCCGAGGGCGCGCTCGTAGGCGAGCACGGGCAGCGAGCGGTCCTGCCGCCATTTTTCCATCAACAGCGGCGCCGCGGCCGCACCAAGCGCATCGGCGAGGTCGATGTCGGCCTGCGCGAACGGCTCGCCGTTGCGGCGCAAGGTCATCGCTCCGATCACCGTCTCGCCGACAAAGAGCGGCACCGTGAGGAGCCGCGCGCCGCCGAATGCACGCGCGAGCCTGTCATGCGCACTCGCCGCGACCAGCGACGACGCGCCGGCGCGCGGCGATATCAGCGCCGATTCCTGGTCGATGGCCTCGTCCTGCGCGGCCTCGATGTCCCGCGCGAGCGCGCTGCGCGGGTCGACGGTCGCGTTTTGCGACACCGCAACGAGGTGCGACTTCCTCCGCCGGCACTGGCCAATGGCGACGCCGTCACAGCCAAGGCGCCGCGCCGCACAATTGGCGAGCACCCGCGCTGCATCGAGACCATGCTCCTCGGCCGCAAGCGCATCGATGCTGCCGATCAGGAACTGTGCCTTGTCGACCGCGGTCAGGTTCTGGCGATAGGCATCGCGGCCAAGGAATGCCTCGACTCCCGCCGCGCTCCATTGCAGATGGCGCACGGTGCGACGTGCCGCGGCGGCACCACGCTCCGTGATCTCCACCAGAACCGCGCCGTGCAGCAGATTGGCGAACACTAGCGGATAGCCTATCCGGGTGGCCTCGTCGCCGCCCTCGATCGCCGGGCGCCGCTTCTCGATCGCAACGCGGAGTACGTTCGCGCAATCGGCAGCAAAGGTGTCATCGATTCCAGCCGGCGGTGCGGGAAAGCGAGCAAAGAGATCGTAAGGACCGCGATCGGGTGGCCCCAGGAGCAGCGCGCCACTGCGAACACCTGACGCCGACTGGCATAGCAGGGTGATCCATGCACGGGCGAAATCCGACAGACGTTCGCTCTGGACCAGCACGCGCCAGATGTCGGATTCAACCGAGGGATCGCCGCGCTCGTCCCGCAATGAATTGGTCGAAAAACTCGCCTCGCCTTGCACGCTGCCCTCGGGCTTTCAATGCTTTGTTACCGGCTCAATTCATGGCAAGCGGACCGCACTGCCAGCGACGGTCTCGCGCAAACGCTGGAGCGGCTCTAATTGGTGCGCGCAAACCATTGGTCTTGCGCTGGCCCGCCACCCTGGTCAGCCATGGTGCCTGCAATCACGAGCCGCACAAGATCGATTTGCCGGCGCGCGCCGGTCTTGCCGAAAATATTCTGCAAATGCGTTTTGACGGTTGCCTGCAAAATGCCAAGCGCGACGGCGACGCTGCGTACCCCGCCGGTTTCGACAACGGCCGAGAGCACGCGTCGCTCGGCAGTGGTCAGTTTGTAATGCTGAGCGACCGCATCCACGGCGGGGGCGGCGGCGTCATCGGGCCGAAGGCTTGCGGCGTGGGTTCTCTCCACAGCCATGGATACGCCTCCCTCAAACCAGTTGTGAAATCCTTAGCAAAATTAGCCCTCTAAGGAAAGACCAAAAACGGTCCAATAATCTAGGCGTCGTCTTCGTGGCTGCTCAAATATTCATCGAGCTCGGCACGAAAGGGCAGCGCCTTCAGCACCCCGAACCGCCGTGACGCAAGCGCCCCGCAGGCTGCCGCGCGTCGCAGGCACTGTGCCAACGGCAACCCCTCCGCAAGGCTCACCGCCAGGCCCGCAGAGAATGCATCGCCTGCGTCCAATGTATCTATGACATCGATCACAAATGACGGCCGATACAACAACGGCCCCTCGCCCCGCCAAGCCAACGCGCCGTCCGCACCAAGGGTCACAATGACTGTCTCCGGTCCGCGCGCGCCTAGCTCCCCTGCCAGCAATTGCAACGCGTCCAGCCCGCCTGACGCGACAGCCTGCGGGTCTGCCAATCCAAGTCGCGCGGCCATATCCCGGGCCTCAACTCTGTTGAGGACAAGAACCGATGTGTGCGCCAGAATCTCCGGCGCCACATCTCGATACGGTGACGGGTTGAGCAGGGTCAGCGCGCCGGCTTCGCGCGCCATTCGAAACGCTTCTGCGATGGGCTCGTCGCCGATCTCGAATTGCGCGAGCACGACCTGTGCGCTGGAAATTTCACTCCTGGCATCGCGGATGTCTGCCGCCGAGAGAAGAAGATTGGCACCCGGGTAGATCGCGAGACAATTCTCTCCCGTCGCATCCGTAAAGCCAATTCCGCTGCCCGTCGCGCCCTTCTGAACGCGCAGCATCCGGAGCGGAAGACCGGCCTCTGCGAGCGCAGGCCGCGCCAATTGCGAGAAGAAATCGTCGCCGACGGCAAGCACGCCGTCCACCGCGGCGCCAAGCCGCTTTGCGCCGACGGCCAGGTTGAACCCCTTGCCGCCGGCCTCCAGCATGAATGCGTGAGCCCGAAGCGACTCGCCCGGGCCCGGCAGCCGGTCGACCTTGGCCGAGCAGGCGACGACGAAGCTTCCAAGCACAAAGATGCGAGGGGCATCACCGCCGCCCTTATCCTTACCAACCATTGTCTCTCGTCCAGATAAGGCCTATGGGTGGTAAAGTGGCTCACGGACAGCTCTGACACAACCAATCAATGATTGACGACGCTCAAACCGCGCGAGGTCAGGAGCATTCATCCCTGGTGGACAGACTGCGCTTGCGGGATGACACCGCGATGCCGCTGTACCAGCAGCTCGAACAGCAGCTTACAACCCTGATCGAAAACGGTTCGCTGGCTCCTGGCACGACGCTGCCTGCGGAACGACAACTGGCCGAAAAGCTTGGCGTCAGCCGCGTCACTGTCCAGCGCAGCTACAGCGCGCTGCGTCAGCGCAAGCTGCTGACAGCGCATGGCCGTCTTGGCTCGATTGTGCAGGAGAATCCTCACCGGCTTGACCCAGGCCTGGACCGGCTGAAGGGATTCACCGAGGAGATGCGCGAACTTGGCCGCGTGCCGTCCTCAAAGATACTGGAACGAAAGGTCACCAGGAAACCGTCGATTGCATCGATGTTCGGGCTATCCCCGAACTCACGTGTCCTCAAGCTTGTGCGCATCCGCTATGGTGACGGCGTTCCGCTGTCGCACGAGGTGGCGTGGTACAACATCGCCGCGGCGCCGGGGCTCGTCGACGGCGACATCACGACATCCATCTACGCCCAACTTGCCGCGTGCGGCGCTCCTCTCGCCTATGCCGAACAAGCCATCGAGGCCGCCTCTCCGACGCCGGAGGAATGCAAGATATTCGATTTCACCGAACCGATCCCCTGCCTGCTGCTCAAGCGCCGCAGCTATGGCCGAGACGGTCGGATGCTTGAATATGTCGAAGGCCTGTTCCGGGGCGATCTCTACACCTACAGGCTTAAGATGCGGGTCTGAGGCAACGTGTGGCGCCGCGCGGCGCCTGGCAGAGCCGGCCACGCCTATGAGGGGTGCGGGTCAATTTTGCATTGAACCTAATATCCAGGGAACGCGTGGTCTCGCCAGGAGTCGATTCTGTGCTCCCGGCAAATTACCCCAAAGCCCCCAAACCGGGAGACAGCCCTTACACCACCTGGGCTGGACGGCCCCCATGTTCCCCCGCGTGTGGGGCCGTCTTATGTTATTGCAGGCCATGAGGTATCGCCCGCGCTGCGACAATTGCCGCTCGCTCTGCCAAGCTAATCCGGAGACGCCATGGGGCGGTCCGCACGCGTGGGCCTGATCGAAAGCCTCCTCTAGAGCCTGCAAGCGCCTTGGGCAGCGTCCGGCTGGCCGACCCGAATTTTGCACCCAGCCGCGCCCCTCGACCGAAAACGCAAAGCGCCTTCGCCTGGGAGTGCCAAGCGGCATGCCGTTACGCCAACGCGTGCAGCCGTCTCAATCGCGGCGGTCGTCCGATCGCCCGGCCGAGACGGCCGCCGTGCGGTTGCTGCTTGGGTTACCTGCGAACCGCGCAGGCATACATGTTGATTTCGAGACCGACGGCCAGCTCGATGATCTTCGGAGTCTTCCAGGTCATTTCACGTTCTCCTCTCGCCAGGTTGGGACGGGGTCATCAATCATCGAAATAACAGCACGGGCGGAACGTCTTGTAATCGCGATCTTGGTAGTAGACGCAGTCGCGATAGCGCCGTGGGCTCGAACGGGCGCTTCAGGCCGTGCGCGCAGCGCGGCGAGATCGGGTGCGTTCGGCGCATGTTGGCGCCAGCTGATTTCCCGCTGCGAGGTCAAACCAATCTCCTCGTCAATCAACGACGACCAGAGCGGTCGTCATCCAACTGACGAAGCGGTTGCGATTCACATGATCGCGTGCGGCGACAAACACAGGAAGTAACAACAAGAATCGACGGAAATGGACTGCGATCTCTCACTACTACCTTCCGCCTATACGTCGCGCGAAAATCCAATGCTGTAATCCCTGAGGATGTTTGCAGCATGTCTGCACATCGGAAAGTTCAGCTTTCGCGCCGCGCGACGAAACGGTCGCAGATAATGACAACCTGGAGGGAACAGATGATTTCAAGGCACAGGGGATTTTTGGCCGGCATTTCGATCGCGGCCTTACTCGCCATCGGCACAGCGGGCGTCCGCGCCAACGACTCCATCCTGAAGGCGGCCAGCGACCCCGCGCAATGGGTCGTGGCTGGCCATGATTACGGCAACACCCGCTACAGCCCGCTCAAGCAGATCAATGCGGAGAATGCCGGCAAGCTGACGCTCGCCTATTCCTTTTCGCTCGCCTCGCTACGCTCGAACGAAGCCTCACCGATCGTAGTCGGCAACACGCTCTACGTCTCGACATCCTGGGGTCCGAAATACGTCTATGCGCTCAATGCCGCGACCGGCGAACGCAAATGGACCTATGAGCCTGATATTCCCGACGACGTGCTGCAATATGCCTGCTGCGACGTGAACAGTCGCGGCATCGCCTATGCCGACGGCAAACTGTTCGTCGGCCGCCTCGACGGCAAGCTGACCGCGCTCGATGCCAATACGGGCAAGGCGCTGTGGACGTCGACGGTGGTCGACTACAAGCAGGGCTCGGTCATCACCTCGCCTCCCCTGGTCGTGCGCGACAAGGTCATCACCGGATTCGGCGGCGGCGAATATGGCGTGCGCGGCTCGCTGCAGGCGTTCGACCTCAACACCGGCAAGCTGGTCTGGCAGACCTATACCGTTCCTGCACCCGGTGAGCCCGGCAGCGAGAGCTGGAAGGGCGACACTGGCCTTCATGGCGGCGGCGCGGCCTGGCTGGTCGGCTCCTACGATCCGAAGAGCGACACGGTCTATTGGGGCACCAGCAATCCCGGTCCCTGGAACACCGCGGTGCGCTCCACGGGCAACGCGGATTTCGGCAAGCTGACCAATCTCTACACGGCCTCGACGCTGGCGCTCGATCCGAACACCGGCAAGATCAAGTGGCACATCCAGACCACGCCGGCCGACGCCTGGGACTATGACGGCGTGAACGAGGCTGTGCTGGCGGATCTCAAGATCGGCGGCAGCACGGTGCCCGCGTTGATGAAGGCCGACCGCAACGGCTTCTTCTTCGTCGCCAATCGCGAGACCGGCAAGGTCGTCTCGGCAGAGAAATACGTCTATGCCAACTGGGCGCAAAAATGGGACGTCAACACCATGCGCGCGGCCGAGGACGCTGACAAGCGTCCGGGACCCGGGCATCCAGTCAAGGACGTCTGCCCCAACCTGATCGGCGGCAAGAACTGGCAGCCGATGTCCTATAATCCGCAGACCGGCCTCGTCTACATCCCCACCAACAATGTCTGCATGGACTGGTCGGTGGGCGATGTCTCCTACAAGCGCGGCGTGTTCTATCTCGGCGCCGAGTTCCCGACCAAGGAAGGTCCGGGCGGCTTCCTGGGCGAACTCGTGGCCTGGGATCCCGTTGCCAACAAGAAGGTGTGGTCGATCAAGGAAGACCTGCCCTTCAACGGCGGCACGCTGACCACGGGCGGCGACCTCGTCTTCTCTGGTAATCTGCACGGCGACTTCCGCGCGATCGACGCCAAGAGCGGCAAGATCCTGTGGAAGAAGAATCTCGGCTCGGGCATCGGCGCGGGTCCGGTGACCTACATGGTCGACGGCAAGCAGTATGTCGCGGTCGTGGTCGGCCGCACCGCCTCGATCCCTGCCTTCCTCGGGGAAGTCGGTAAAAAGATGACGGCCGCAGCGCCCGAGGGCGGCTCGTTGTTCGTGTTCAAGGTCGACTGAGCGCAGCAAGCGCGTGCCCTGGCTGATGTCGGGGCACGCGCCTCATTTCGCGCAAGCATTGAGCACGGTCCGGCAACGACGAACGATCGTCCGACCTGCTCCACCAATGCCAACACAGGGAGTTGAACATGCGTGCCCTTCGCTCTCGCAGCGGGACCGGCTCAAGGAGCAAACAATTCGTCCTCGCGCGCTCGCGCATGATCGGCGTTGCGATCGTCGCAGCTCTCGCAGCGATGAGCGCGCAGGCAAACGCGGAGGACGCAAGCCCGTTGCGGCTCTGTGCCGACCCGACCAACCTCCCCTTCTCCAGCGATAGCCCGTCGCAGCCGGGCTTCTATCTCGAGATCGGCCAGGCCCTTGGACAAGCGCTGGGCCGGCCGGTCAGTCATGATTGGTACAAGTCCTATTTCGGCAAGCGCACAGTCCGCGTCACACTGCTCGGCAAGCAGTGTGATGCCCTTATCGGCCTGCCCCTGTCAGACGACTTCATGGGACCGTCGGTGATCTTCTCCGACAAGATCGCGAGCGAAGCCTACGCGCTGGTGAGCGCGGCCGACCAGACCATCTCCGGCATCGATGATCTCAAGGGCAAGCGCGTCGCCGTTCAGTATGAGACGACGCCGCAAAACCTGCTCGCCCAGCGCGATGACATCGAGAAGATCACCGTGCTCACCCCCGACGAGGGCATGACGGCGCTCGATCAGGGCAAGGTCGACGTCGCCTTCATCTGGGGACCTGTCGCCGGCTGGCTCAACAAGACAGCCTATGCCAACCGCTATCGCATCCGGCCGGTCGAGGGCAGTGGCCTGTCGTGGCAAGTCGCGATCGGATTCGCCAAGACGTCGGGGGCGTTGCGCGATCGGGTCAATGCCGCGCTGCCGCAGCTCGAGCACACCATCGCCGAGCTCGCGGTGAAATACGGGCTGCCGACCGACCAGCCGATCCAGCTCAATGCGGCCGAGATACTCAGCAAGTCTGCCGCAGTCGAAGCTGCGCCGCAGCCTCAGCCCGCGGCTGCGCCGATGCAGACGCCCACTGCGCCGGTGACAATTGGTGAAGCCGCAACCACGGCAACGGCTCCGGCCGCCGTCGCGCCGAAGCCGGAGGAGGTCAGTGCCGGCAAGGAAATCTTCAACGGCACCTGTGCGCATTGCCATGGCCCCGATGCCGTGCAGAGCGAACGGCGCATCGATCTTCGGCTGCTGCACAACCGCTATGGCGAGGACATGCGCACGAAGTTCTGGACGACGGTGCATGAGGGACGCCCCGCCAAGGGCATGCCGTCCTGGAAAGAGGTCTTTACCGACGACCAATTCGAGAGCATTTTTGCCTTCCTGCTCACCGTGCAGGCGCCGGTCGATCCGACCAACTAGACGCAAGGCGGGTGACAGATCGCAAGAGCCGCGGTCCCGCGCGACCAATGCTGCGGGGACCATCATCGGAAGGCAGCGCCGGCCGGTATTTGCCGCGCAGCGTAGGCGGGTGACATGACCAGCTTCCTGATCATCGACGATCATCCGCTGTTTCGCGACGCCCTTGGCGGTGCGGTGCGGCTTGCGCACCCCGAGGCACAGATTTTCGAGGCAACGTCGATTGCGGAGGCGCTCCAAGTCCTTGCCGGCGAGCACGATATCGATCTGGCCCTGCTCGACCTTTCGCTGCCTGATGCGACCGGCTTCGACGGCTTCCAGCGGCTGCGCGAGACACATCCGCGGCTGCCGGTCGCCATTGTGTCCAGCGAAGAGGATCAGCATGTCATTCGGGAAGCCCTTTCGTTGGGAGCGGCGGGCTACCTGCCGAAATCGACATCCAAACGCGAGCTGGCGGCTTCGATCGAGCGGCTCCTGAGCGGCTCGATCTCCGTGCCAAAGGAGTTCATGGCCGACCGCGGCCATGCCGGATCCTCAACGGCGTTGCAGGCGCGGCTGCGCGAGCTCACCCCGCAGCAGCTGCGCGTGCTCGACCTGATCCGGCGCGGCTACCAGAACAAGGAAATCGCGCTCGAGCTTCAGCTTGCCGAATCCACTGTGAAGGCCCACGTCACCGAAATCCTGCGCAAGCTGCGGCTCTACAGCCGCAACAAGGCGATCATCGAGATCGGCAAGATCGATCTGCCCAATGCGAAGCCGCGCCAGGCCGGCAAGCCCGAACGAACCAAGCTGCAGTGACCGTATCACAATACTGACGGCCCAGATCCGCCATCGGCGAACTATCGGCCATCTTGCCGAGGCCGCTTGATTCAGATCAAAATGGCATTGCCGCAAGTGGTCATCCTGAACCACAAAACCCGAGGGACCCAAGGATTTCGCGCCGCCGTGACTCGATTTCTCATTGTCGATGATCATCCGCTGTTTCGCGAGGCGCTGGAGAACGCCATCCGCTGGGCCGCGCCCGATGCCGACATTGTCGAGGCGACAAGCATCGACGAAGCGCTCGCAGTGCTGAGCTCGAACGCAATCGAATTGACCTTTCTCGATCTGTCGATGCCGGGCACGACGGGTCTCTCCGGCCTCCTCCGGATCCGCAAGGCCTTTCCCAGAAGTCCGATCGTGGTCATCTCCTGTCACCAGGACGCCCAGATCGTCGCCAGCGTGCTCTCGCTCGGCGTCTCCGGCTATATTCCGAAGTCGACATCGAAAGAGGAACTGGCGCACGCCATCGGCGGAGTGCTGAAGGGCGCGGTGTATCTGCCGAGCTGCTACCGCGGCATCGCCGCCGGACGCCGCAGCAAGGGGCCGGCACAGGAGCTCTTGAAGCGTCTGCACGAGCTGACGCCGCAGCAATTGAAGGTGCTGGACATGATCCGCCGCGGCCTGCAGAACAAGCAGATCGCCTATGAGCTCAACATCCGCGAGACCACGGTGAAGGTGCATGTCTCGGAAATCCTGCGCAAGCTCAACGTGATGAGCCGTACCAAGGCGATCATCGAGATGTCCAAGATCGACTTTGCGAACCTTGCCGTCGACGCCGCGCCCAAGCCCATGCAGGAACGCGCCTGACCGTTGCGCGCCGTCATTACGCAATAAGGAACGACAACAGCGCACGCATCTCCGCGGGCTTGACGGGCTTGGTCAGCACTTCCAGCCCATAGAGGCTCGCCTCCTTGGCCGCCTTTTCCGAGTAATCCGCCGTCACGATCACGGCGGGCACATCGAGCTGCAACTGCTGGCGGATCTCCTGCACGGCGGCCAGTCCGCTCTCGTGATGATCGAGATGCAGATCGGCCACGATTGCATCCGGCAGTTCGCCGAGAGCGGCTATCCGCGCCAGCGCGTCCTTGAGCGAAATGCTGGTTACGACGTCGCAACCCCATTTCTCCAGCAGCGCGGCCATGGCCTGCGCACTGGAGGGATCGTTCTCGATCAGGAGGATCTTGGCATTCTCCAGCCCGCCATACTCGACATCAATGCGCTGGACTTCGTGTCGCTCATCACGGACCAGCGCCGCGTCAGCGCGGTCGAGTTCGACGGCGAAGGTCGAGCCGTGGCCGACCCGCGAGGCAAGCTGGATGCCATGCCCGAGCACGCCCGCGAAACGCCGAACGATGGACAGGCCAAGACCAAATCCGGCGAGGTCGCCGATGCTGGATTCACCGCGCTGGAATTCGACAAAGATCGCCTCCTGCTGCGCCTGCGGAATGCCCGGCCCGGTGTCGGAGATCTGGATGCGGAGCCGATTTCCGCGCGGCCTGCATCCCATCACCACGCCGCCGCTCCTGGTGTAGCGCAGCGCGTTCGCCAGCAGATTCTGCAGGATCCGCCGCAGCATCATCGCATCCGAGACCACGGCCAGCGAGGATGGAACGATGCGCAGCCGCAGGCCACGTTTGGCCGCTTCGGGGCCGAACTCGTCGAGCAAAGGCCCGAACAGCGACGAGACCAGGATCGGCCGCACGTCGGGGCGCAGCGCCCCGGCATCGAGCTTGGCAATGTCGAGCAGCGAACGCAACAGATCCTCCAGCGTCAACAGCGAGCGGTCCACCTGCTCGACCAGCGCCGTCCCGTTCCTTGATGCGATCATCTCCGCCAGCGTCGACAGCGTCAGCCGCGCCGCGTTGAGCGGCTGCAGCAGATCATGCGTGACCGAGATCAGCACCGAGGATTTCAGCGAGCTCGCAGCTTCCGCCTGTTGCTTGGCGCGATACAGGCTCTCATTGGTCTTCTCGATCGAATGCAGCGCGTCACGCAACTGCCGCGTGCGGTCGCGCACCTGGTGGTCGAGTGCGATTGCGGTCTCGAACAGGGAAAAGGCGTTGAACTGCTGATCCATCGATCGCTCGACCCGGGACATCAGCGCGGCATTGATCTTCTTGAGCTTCACCGCCTGGCGCTGCAGTTCCTCCACCGAGCGGGAGTTTTCCGGCAAGTCACTCATGCCCGGCGCCTTCCGATGGCAACGCCCGTCAGCGTCTGGTTGACATGCATCGAGCCATATTGCTCGCCATAGGTATGGAACCCGACGACGCGGTTCTTGCGGTAGAGCTCCGACATTTCGCGCGCGAACTGGTGCTGCTCGGCATCGAGCCGACGCAGGATGCATTCGAAGCCGATATAGACCGCGACGTCCCCGATCTCGCTTTCCGTCTGCGAAAAGATCTCGCGCGTCGCCGCAACCGGATTGCGCGACCTCGCGGCGGTGAGCACCATGCCCTCGTCGATGGCGCAGAAGAAACGCAACGACCCGTCTTCGTTGACTTGCTGGATCGAGCGCGCGTAGTAGGCGCCGCCGACCCGCACCAGCACCGGATGGGATGCGAAGGAGAACGGGTCGAGCTTGGAATCGACAATGCCGACCGCACGCGAATATTCCTCCGCGGCCGGTTCGGCATTCAGCTCCTTGACGACGCGCTGCTCGAGGTCGGCTTCGGTCACCACCATCTTGGTCCCGGTCGGCTCGAAATTGTCGCATTTGAACGGACGGAACGGCAGCGTTGTGCGTAACAGGATCAGGATTGCCGCATCAGTGTGGGCCTTGCCGTCGAAGAACACCCAGGTCTTCTCAAAGCGCAAGCCGTCGCCGGCGGAGCCTCCGACCATGGGAATATCATCGAGCGAGGCGTAGATCGCCGACATGATGGCTTCCTCGCGGTTGCACATCCCGTCGATCAGGACCAGGCCAAAGCAACGCGCGTCATCCGCCTCACGATCCTGCCGCAACAGCTTTTGCCGCAGCTCGTTTCCGATGCGACGCCCCTCTTCGACCCGGAAGCTGGTCAGATCGAACACGGGCTGCGCGACGACGGTGAAATCGGCGGCGCTGAACCCAAGCGCAACGATGCTGTTCTCGTCCCAGCCGTCGGGCGCAAGCTCGCCTGCCGTTGTGCAGCCATAAACCGGGGTATCGCCGAACCGCCGCGCCATCTCCGCGATGAACTGATGAGGATCATAGCAAGGCGACACGAACACCAGGACCATCGCAAGGCCGCCGGCCGGCAGCTGGCGCGCGATATCGGCCGCCGCGTCGGCGAGCCCTTGCGCCTTCGCTTTCGCGACCACGACGCCGGAGGCATCGCCAAACCGGGCATCGGTTTGCCCCACGCGGTCTCTCCCTGAAATTGGTCGCTGGTCTGCCGCCAAGTCTGCGAGAATAGGGACTTTTCGCACCTCTAGCAACCGGAGCAGGAGCTCCGCTTGATCCAAGACAAAGACGCGTGCACGTGCGGCGTGCATGCTTGTTTTGGGATTTCGAAACATTGGGAACGGCGCTCCCTGACCGGAGCGGCAAGATCAGAAAGGGCCTCTTGCATGATCGGGCGTATCACTGCCGTCGCGCTGCTCTTGACATCGACCTCGCATGCACTGGCGGCGGAGGCAAGCGGCGACGCCGTCGCCGGCCGCGCGATCTTCCAGCGCATCTGCCAGGCCTGCCATTCCTCGGAAATCGGCATCAACAAGGTCGGCCCAAGCCTCTGGAACGTGGTCGGCCGCCAGGCGGCCACAGTGCCGGATTTCGTCTATTCGGACGCGATGAAGAACAACAAGAGCATCTGGTCGGCCTCGTCGCTCGATGCCTATCTCGCCGATCCCCGCGGGGACGTTCATGGCGTCAAGATGTTCTTCAAAGGACTGCCTGAGGCGAAGGATCGCGCCGACGTCATCGCCTATCTGCAAACGCTCAAATAGGCCGCGCGCGGCCGCCTACGACCAAGATCGCGGTTACAGCGATCGCCATCCATGCTTTCGTCGAAAACAACAGAGGGAGGATCGAGTGTCACCCGCATTGGCCGGAAGGGCCGAGAAAGACGCCACCGTGCGCGACAGCAGCGGGCCGCATCCCCAGGCCGGCCAGCGCTTTGCGATCTCAAACTTGGCCAATGGCGACGAGCTCGAGGCAACGCTGCGCCAGATCGGTGCGGCGCGCTACCACGACCTGCATCCATTCCACCGTCTGCTCCACGGCGGCAAGCTGAACAAGGGGCAGGTGCAGGCCTGGGCGCTCAACCGCTACTATTACCAGAGCTCGATCCCCATCAAGGATGCATTGGTGATGTCGCGCTTCCGCGACCGCGACATCCGCCTGGAATGGCGGCACCGGCTCAATGATCATGACGGCGATTACGGGGTCGAAGGCGGCATCGAGCGCTGGTTGAAGTTGACCGACGGTCTCGGGCTCGACCGCGGCTATGTCGAATCGACCGACGGCATCCTTCCCGCGACGCGCTTTGCCGTCGACGCCTACGTTCATTTCGTGCGCGATCGCACGCCGCTGGAAGCCATTGCGTCATCGCTGACCGAGCTGTTTGCGCCCAGCATCCACGAGCAGCGCATTGCCGGAATGCTCGCGCATTACGATTTCGTCAACCCGGAGACCATGAGCTATTTCAAGCGGCGGCTGGATCAGGCCCCACGCGATGCGATCTTTGCGCTCGGTTATGTCAAGCAGCACGCGTCAACCGCCGCCGAGCGCCGCTCCGTCTGTGAAGCGCTGATCTTCAAGACCAACGTGCTCTGGGCCCAGCTTGATGCGCTGTATTCAGCCTATGTCGACGGCCACGTGCCGCCGGGCGCATTCGTTCCAACCGAGGCATGAGGCGGCCCGCTCAGTCGTGATCTGCGCGGACCACGGAAGGGCTCGGCGCCGCAGCATCGCGCCCTTCGCGGCCGCCCGCCACGTCTTGCCAGCGCGCCATGTCCTGCCAGGCCTGGGCGAGGCGCACCCATTTCACGCGCTCGAACCCGCTCGCGTCGACGGCCAATTTCATGGCCGCCAATGCCTTGTGCTGGTAGTCGATTTTCGCGTCGCTGCGCATGCCGCGATCGTCACAGCCAAATGAAAACATCAAGAACAGCAGATTCCGAGAAACAGAACTTTGGCGAAAACCCGTTCGCCGAAGGCAGCGACCATGGCCCCGATTCCGGGGCCTAAACCGTCACTTGTTTGGCGAGGACGTGGCGAAAATCGGTCGCGAGCCCGCCATAGTAGCCGGCCAGCACCTCGTAGAGTGCCTTCTGGGCGCCATCGGCCGCACGTTGCGCGGTTTCCTGGCACTTGGCCGCCTTGCTCTCGTATTTTTCGGCTTTTTCGCGAAGATCAGTCATCCCCAGGTACTCCCCCATCCGCAACCCACGATTCGAAGATTCGCAGGTTGGCGGTACGAAAACGTGACCAAGCCGGGGAGAATTTGCGCCAATGCGCTGGCATCAAGGTGGAACGCCGCCCCCGGGCGCAGCGGCATGTCCCTTGTCTTACCGCCGGCAGACCAGGTCGATCTCGATCAGCGCATCATAGGCAAGGCCGGTCACGCCAACGCAGGTCCGCGCCGGCAGGCGGTCGGGCGGGAAATATTGGCGGTAGGTCTCGTTCATGGCCGCATAGTCCTCCCTGAACCGGGTCAGGTAGATCCGCGCCATGACCACGTGCTCAAGGCCGAGACCGACCCCTGCCAGCACGACTTTCAGATTGTCCATCACCGCACGGGTCTGGGCGACGATGCCGTCGGGGAGGATCCCCGGTGTTGCCAGGCTGTCCGGCATCTGGCCGGTGACAAAGACGAAGCCGTCGGTCTCGACGGCATGGCTGAACGGCGCCACCGGCTTCGGCCCGCCCTCGATCATGTGGAATTTCACTGGCTGGTCCTTCTGGTCGCGTTGCTCAAGCTCCGCCGTCGAACACGCGCTTGCTCAGGATCGCGTGCACGCCCCAATTGCCGTCGACGACCTGGGTCACGCCGAAATCGACGGCGGCCGACATCAGCGCGATCGCCTCATCCTCGCTGAGGCCTTTGATGTTCATCAGGAAGCGCCGCATCTTGCGGAACGCGTCCTTCATGGCGAGATCGAGCGAGGACGTCGCATAGACTTCGCTCTGCCCCTGCGCACCGAACTCGGCGAGATAGTTCGGATGACTGAATCCGGTCAACACCCAATCGGTTTCGGTCTCGATCAGGGGATAGCTGAGATCGGCGAACGGCTGTCCCGACAGCTCGGGCTTCTTGTGCAGGATCACTTGGAGTGTCCCCGTCATCGAACATTCGATCGCCGTGCCGCTCAGCTCGCCGTCGCCTTGCGCCGCGTGGGGATCGCCGACCGAGAGCAGCGCGCCGGGCACGGCCACGGGAAGATACACGGTCGATCCCTTGCCGAGCCGCCAATTGTCGAGATTGCCGCCGAAATAGGAGGGCGGGATGGAGTCGACAAAGTCGACCTCGCGCGGGGCCACCGCGATGACGCCGAAATGCGGCCGCAGCGGGATCCGGATCCCATCGAGCACCGCATGCCGCCGCTTGACGCTGCCGGGCGCAATCGGAATGCCCGGATAGTCGTAGGTGGTGTGAACGACGCCGAACGGATCGGTCTGCGGCTCCCAGCGATAGGAATAGAGCGCACGCGCATGCGGCGTCTGATCCTCGGCGAAAATCTCATAGATCGTGACGGCTTCGCGCGGCTTGGGCGGACAAAGAAATTCGTTGTAGTGATAGCCCCACCAGGCGGCAACGCTGCTGCCGAACACCCTGCCCCTGGTGGCAGGATTTCTGCTCGGCCGCGGCACGATATCGAGAATGCGCACCTCCAGCACATCTCCCGGCTCCGCGTCCTTGACCGCGATCGGGCCGGTGCAGATGTGGACACCAAATCCTTCGCCGGCGCCGCGGCCGAACACGGAGGCATCCATGGGGCCGGCGCCGCGCCGGTCAACATTCTTCTTGGCGGCCGTCCAGCCGAATACGCTTTCCGCGGCCGGATCGCCTGCAATCATCAATTCAGGATCGTCGGAGGCATGCTGGGTCAGCGTTTCCACCGTGATGGTGTCGCCTGACGCGATTTCGGCCTGGGGCGGCAGCGAGCGGCTGAAATAGCCCCAGTGCACCCGCGCCGCTTCCACAGCCAGGTGATGATGCGCGGGCTCTGCGCTCTGCAGACGCGCGGCCGTGCCGCAACGCAACGCCGCGGGCTTCCGCACCTCGCCGGAGGTCTGGTGTGCGCGCAACTGCGCCAGCGCATCATGCGGCCAGCCCCGCTGTCCACGTGCGGCCGCAGACGACGTGACCCGCTCCGCCTCCTGCTGACGGAATTCGCGCGGTGAGACGCCGAAGCGGTGCCGAAACGTCCGGCTGAAATGCGCGGAATCACTGAAGCCGAAACGAAACGCGATCTCCGATATCGACTGCTGCGCCTCTGCCGGATTGGACAGATCGGCCCAGGCCCGCTGCAACCGCCGCTCCCGAACGTAATGGGTGAAATTGTCGCCGACCCCTTCGAACAGCTTTTGAAGATAGCGCTCGGAGATACCTTCCGCCTGCGCCACCCGTGACGGCGACAGCCCGGGATCATCGAGCCGACGCTCGATGGTCTGACAGATGCGATGCAGGATAGCGGCCTGCGTCACGCTGTGGCCGCCATCGGCCGTCGGCGCGGGCTGGCAATGCACCAGCGTCAGCAGGAGATCGACCAGGCTCTGGGCGATCGCCGCCCACTCGACATCGCTCAAGCTCTCCAGCGTACGTGCCGTCGCGTCGAGCATCCGCGAGAACACATCGGCAAGGCCGCCGGGCGCAATCACCTGAGGCTCGCTCAGTCGCGGCTTGCCCGTGATGCGGCCGTGTAGCGCCTCCGACGTCACCGACAGGACGATCGCGCGCATGTCTCGCTGAAACACCAGGCTCCAATCGCCGCTGCGTGGCAGCAAAAGCAGATGCCCGACCGGCACGATCCGGTGCGTGGAGCCGGTCCGCAACATGACGCCGTCCTCGATCGGCATCAGTGCGATCGGCAAATGATCATGTGACGGCGCTTCCAGCGAAATCGCCTGTGCGCCGGCCGAGAGCCGGGACAGCGCCACGCCTTGCGTGTGCCGGTACGCGGCCGTCGCATGCCCGTCATAAAAAGCCGACGTGTGGGCAGGCTTCAGGCCAACCGCGCTCAACACGTCCCGCCAGGCTTCCGGACGATCGTGCTCGGCATAGGACTCACTGGTGAACGGACGAAAGCTCATGCGGCAACCCAGCACGGGTTGCAAGCAACCCCCGTGCCAGAGGCGCCGGTCGGGCCGGCGAGCGCGCGCCGTCAAAACGTCACTGATGTCCGGCCGCGCAACGAAAAGCGGCTTCTGCTCAAGGCATTACTCGCAGCGGAACACGCTCTTGCGGATCGTGCCGTGGACTCCCCAATTCGCATCCACCACCTGCGTCACACCGAAATCCGCCGCGACCGACAGCAGCGAGATCGCCTCATCTTCGCTCAAGCGGTGCACAGTCATCAGGAACCGGCGCAGCTTGCGGAAGGCATCGCGCATGGCCTGGTCGAGGCTTGAGCGGTCGGCGATCTCGGTCTGGGCATTGGCGCCGAGCTCCTGCAGGTAATTTGGATAGGTGAAGCCATAGACCGACCAGCTCTGCTCGGTCTCCAGCATCGGATGGGCGAGGCCCTCAAGCGCCGTGCCGGCGAGGTCGCCCTGCTTGTGCAGGATGAATTCGAAGTCGCCGGTCAGCGAGGTCTCGATCGCGGTGCCGCCGAGCTCGCTATCGCCCTGGGCGGCATGGGGATCGCCGACCGAGAAATAGGCGCCTGGCACCGCCACCGGGTAATACATCCGCGCGCCCTTCCCGATGCGCCAATCGTCGATATTGCCGCCGGTATAGCTCGGCGGGATCGAGCTGACATAATCGGCTTCCGATGGGGCCAGGCCCATGGTGCCGAAATGCAGCCGGGCCGGCACTTTCACGCTGCGCAGAATGTTCTCGCGCTTCCTGATCGTGCCGTGATCGACCCGCACGCCGGGATAGTCGATGGTCGGGTGCACGATGCCATCAGGGTCGGTCTGCGGCGTCCAGACGTAATTATAGACAGCGCGCGCAAACGGCTCGCCCGAGGTGTCGAGCTCGAAAATGGTCACGACCTCGCGCGGCTTCGGTGCCTCGATCAGGTCGTGATAGTGGAAGCCCCAATTGGCTGCGACGTTGGAGCCGAAGCATTTGCCGGCATGGCAGGCGCTGCAGCTCGGCCGCGGCCGCACGTCAAGCACGCGCACTTCGAGAATGTCGCCCGGCTCCGCTCCCTCGATCGCAACCGGTCCGGTCAACAGATGCACACCAAGGCCCTCACCAGCGCCCCGGATAAAGGGGCCTTCGGTCGGACCCGACCCGCGCCGCGCCACGGCCTTGTGCTCGCGGGTCCAGTGAAACACGCTCTCTGCGCCGGGATCATCTGCGATCATCCGCTCGTAATCGTCATTGGCGTGGTGGGTCAGCGTCTCGATGGTGGCGCGGTCGCCGGAGCGCAGTGTCAGCGCCGGGGCAACCTTCTTGCTGAAATAGCCCCAGTGCACGGTCGCCGGGGAGACCGGCAGGGTGAAATGCTTCATCTCATGGCCTCTTGGTCATTTCCTCTTCGCCGCACCGGAGAATGATGGTCGGGCGCGCTATCGACATCGGGCGACCTCGGGCGTCGGGATCGTGCGGTCGCTCTGCACCACACTCAAAAAGCGCGCGGTCAGCGGATGGCGCGGATGGGTCAGGACCTCATGCGCCGGCCCCTCCTCCAGGATCGCGCCGGCATTGAGGAAGGCCACGCGGTCAGCGACTTCGTCGGCAAAGCGGATCTGATGGGTGGAGATGATCATGGTCAGCCCGTCGTCGATCGCGAGCCGCCGGATCACTTCCAGGACCTCATTGACCAGCTCCGGGTCGAGCGCGGAGGTCGGCTCGTCGAGCAGCAGCACGCTCGGATTGGGCGCCAGCGCCCGCGCGATCGCGACCCGCTGTTGCTGACCGCCGGACAGATGCCGCGGCAGGGCATCGGCGCGATGGCCCAGGCCGACGCGGTCCAGAAGCTCGTGGGCGCGGCGGTCGGCGTCGGTACGTCCGAGACCGTGCACCCAGCGCAACGGGCCGGCGATGTTCTCCTTGGCCGACAGATGGCTGAACAGATTGAACTGCTGGAATACCATTCCGACGCCGACACCGGCGCGCTCATTGGCGATGTCGCGCGGCGACAGCTTCTGGCCGTTGTCGCTGAAGCCGAGTTGCCGACCACCGACGCGCACGGTGCCGGAGTCCCAGTCTTCCAGATGGTTGATACAGCGAAGCAGCGTGCTCTTGCCCGAGCCGCTGGCGCCGAGCAGCGCCACCACTTCGCCCACACGGACCGTGAGGTTCAGCCGTTCGAGCACGGTCTGCGGACCGTAGCTCTTGCGGAGATCTGCGATTTCGACAGCGATGTTGTTGCGGGCGATGGTCGCGGCACGCCGGGTGCGCTCCTCGCCGGTGAGCTGGCGGATGCGCGCGCCGATGGCCATGGCCCCCGCCGGGGCATTGTCGGCAGAGAGCTTGGTTGCCTCGGCAAGCAGCAGGTCCGCCGCCGGTTCAGCCCGAGGCCGTGGAAGATAGTCGATGAAGCTCCGCTTCCTTGGCACGCGATCGAGATCGAGCAGCCATTCCAAGGCAAGCTGAATGCCGCTGACGGCGCCGGTGAGCAGGAGATAAAGCAGGCCGGACGCGAAGAAGATGGAGAAGAAATCGAAGGTCGAGGATGCGAGCTGGGTGCTGCGCAGCGTCAGCTCCTGAACCGCGATGACCGAGGCGAGCGAGGAGTTCTTCAGCGCGCTGACGGATTCATTGCCAAAGGCCGGGATCATGGTGCGGATCGCCTGCGGCGCGATGATCCGCCGCATCAGGACGGCCGGGGTCATCCCGAGCGCCTGCCCCGCCAGCACTTGTCCGCGGTCCACACCGAGCACACCGGAGCGCAGCATCTCCGCGATGAATGGCGCCTCGTTGCAGGCGAGCGCCAGTCCTGCCGCGAGCACGGCGGGAAGCTTGATGCCGATGTGCGGCAGGGCATCATAGGCAAACACCATCTGCAGGATCAGCGGCGTGCCGCGAAAGATCACCGTGTAGCCCCGGGCGAATGCCGCCAGCAGCGCGAGGCGGCTGAGCTGCATCCAGGCCAGGATCAGTCCGAGGACAAGCCCGCCGGCAAGCCCGAGGGCGGTGACCTGCAAGGTCAGCTCAATGCCCTCGAGCAGATACGGCAGGCTCAGATAGTGCAGGAACAGCGACATCAACCGACAGCGACATCAGTCAGCGGTGAGGATGTCGGGTTCCTTGAAGTTGTTCACATCGAGCTCCCATTTCTTCAGGAGGTCCATGTGAATGCCGGCCTTCTGCACCTCGATCAGCGCCGCCAGCACGGCGTCCCGAAATTCCGGCTTGTCCTTCGGCACGGCGATGCCGACCGAATAGGGAATCGTCACCGCGATCGCCTTCTCCAGCTTGTCGGGATTGGCCTTGACCGCGTTGTCCACGGTGTTGACATCGTTGATGTAGGTATCTGCTCGCCCTGCGAGGATGGCCTGGATGCAATTGGCGTTGTTGTCATAGAGCTGCAGCGTCGGCTCCGGCTTGCCCTCCGCCTTGCACTTCGGCGCCATGTCCTGCACCAGCGGCACTTCGACAAAGCCGGTGTTCTCCGCCGCGGCTGCGCCACACAAGGTGAGGTCGATGCCATGGATGCCCTTCGGATTGCCCTTGGCGACCAAGACCCCGTCAAACACCTTCGAAAAGGTGATGAAGTCGGCCGCCTTGGCGCGCTCCTTGGTGGCGTAGATATCGGAGATCACGATATCGGCCTGCCCGCTCGCAAGCGTCGTCAAGAGCGCAGCGAACACCACCGGCTTGTAGGTCAGCTTGAAGCCGAGACAGTCGCCGATCGCTTCGCCGAGATCGATATCAAACCCGACATATTTGCTGGGATCCTTGGGATCGATCGCTTCATAGCCGGGCGTATGCGGGTTGATGGCATTGACCAGCGTCTTGCCCTTCCACTGCGGATATTTTGCCTGCGGCGCGGCACAGCCCGCCGGCGTCGAGGCCTCGGCGCGCGAGGCGGAGGCTGATCCCGCAGCCAGGACGACACCCAAAGCAACCAGGCGCCATGCGCGCCGCCCGGTCAAAAGCCATTTCAGCATGATGCCAGCTCCTTCGACGTTTGCATGGCGTTCGCCATGTTCCATCGCGGAAGCCTGAACCGGGCCTTGCCAAAAAACTTGTCCGGGGGCGTACAAAATATTGGATCGGCCGCTGCCAAAATTTGTGCAGGTGCTGCTCAAGAACTGGGACGGCAGCGGCGCGTTTGACGATGCAAAGGGCCCGGACAATCCCACGCCTGCAACCCCTGTTTGAACCTTCGGCTGCCTTCGCCGACCAAACCAACAAGGGGGGAGACATCTCCTGGAGGCTGTCATGAACCATTGGCGCGACACCATGGTGGATCGGCCAGAGCTGAACGATGGCGCGGCCTATTTGGCCGGCTGGACCATCAGCGGTATCGCCGTGCTCGCCACCATTGTCACGGTCTGGGTGCTCGGAATCTAGCCAGCCCGGTCAAAGCGAAGCCGAAGCCAATTGCCATTCGGAGAGCTTCGGGCAAGGCCTGAAACATCAGGCGTAACGCGTTGATTTTGTTGCTGGAGGCCACGACCAGAATTGAACTGGTGTAAACGGTTTTGCAGACCGCTGCGTAACCACTCCGCCACGTGGCCCCGAAGCAAGCCGGACCAATAGCCAACATCAACAACTTACGCAACTCGGGCCGGGCCGCTTCGTCGCAGATTTCCGGAACTCGACTTCCGCAATCATGTCCCGAACCTGCCTGCCCAATCTGCCCCCTGTCCGGTCAGGTCCCGTATTGAACCGGCAATATCGCACCAATCCTCCCGACAATATCGCCGCTGGCCAGCCCGACCGGGCAGCTGCCCCATTCAGTTCCGGTTAAGCCGATGTCGCATTGGATGGGTGCGTTTCCCCAGTGGGGAATAGGTTGGAGGAATTGATGATGTCGAGGACTTTGATGCTTGGTGCGGCCGCTCTGTTCGTCAGCGTCGCGGCCATTGGCGCCGCCAATGCCGCGGAGGGGTGTGGTCCTGGCTGGTGGCGTGGACCTGGTGGCTTCTGTCATCCAATGGCGGTCGCCCGCGCGTGCCCTGTCGGTTGGCACCTGGGACCCGAGGGGAGACGATGCTGGCCAAATCAGGGCTTTGAGCGCGCATGTCCCCCGGGATTCCATCTTGGGCCGGGAGGTGGCCGCTGTTTTCCGAACTAAGGTGATGTGAGACCTACCGGGCGCGGCGTCCCAATACGGGGCGCCGCGTCTGTTTTTGTGAACGCAGCAAGTCTCGACTCGCACAGCCCTGATCGCATCGCAGCCTGTGGACGGGTTTTCCGGGGCCTGTGAATTCCTGCGCAGCAACTGCTTGTGAGTGCGGAAGGAATCGCATCGCCTCGTGTTGTGGATATGCTGCGGAAATCGGCTGGATTTGCGCGGCCGGGCCGTTGCTCGCGACCACAGCGAGAACGCAACGGGCTAGGCCG
The DNA here is from genome assembly GCA_035652015.1 of Bradyrhizobium sp. Classification (GTDB taxonomy): domain Bacteria; phylum Pseudomonadota; class Alphaproteobacteria; order Rhizobiales; family Xanthobacteraceae; genus Bradyrhizobium. The sequence continues at coordinate 206,865 of DASREP010000066.1, forward strand.
GTCGGATCGCCGCCGCGGCCTCAGCAGGCGGCGTACCAGCCTTCCGGGAACGGGACCAGCGGCCAGACCTTGCCATTGTCGTTGGCGGCACGCCGCTTCGTAGGCAAACAAAACAACCGCGGCAATTGAGCGAGAAGAGCGAACATTTGGTCCTCCCCAAGAGCGTGACCAAGATCCTGACCAAGATCCTGCCCACGGTCCGGTGCCATCACGTCCCGAACCACATTCAGCAATAGATCAAATTCTGCTTCGCTCATCTGCGCATTCCCCCGTGTCGGGTAGCGCAACGTCGCAAAACACCTTTGTTTCCTAATTGAGTAGATCGCTCAAATTGTAACGACCGGGCGCGCCGAGTCGCCTTGGTTAACCAGACCCTTCGATTCGCCGCGCGGACCCTAGCCGATCGCAGCAGGCGGAAAGTGTGAGAACAATCACATCGCCCCGGAAATCTTTCCCGTAGTCGACGCGATCATCGATGATCTTACTGGCGGACGGCGCCAGTGGCAAAGGAGATTGCAACCATGGAAGCGAGACCGGGTCGAATATCCTTGCGAACCGTCGCAGCGATGCTCGGATTGCTGCTGACGCTTGTTTCGGCAAGCTCGGCGTTCGCCATCGGTACGCCGGAGCAGCGCCGGGCCTGCACGCCCGACGTCTATCGGCTGTGTGCGGGCGAAATTCCCAATGTCCGCGCCATTACCGCGTGCCTGCGGCGCCAGAAGGCGAGCCTCAGCGAGGCCTGCCGCGCGGTATTCGAGCAGTAATCATCTCCGCTCACGCTTTGCGGCGCCGGCGGAAATCGCGCCGTGGCTTCGGCCGCGGTGCAAGCTCCGGAGTTGAGGCCTGCACCTCGCGAAAGCGCGCCAGCATTCGTGCGAAGGCCGCCTGCAGCGCAGACGCCGTGTCCGGTCGCTTCTCGAGCGCGCTGATGAGCAGCGCCGCCGCTTCCAGCGTCGACAGCCCGTCGCGGCGCGGCTCGCGACGCAGCTCGCCATAGGCCGAGGGGCGTTTCGGCCCGAGAATCACACGCTGGCATTTGAGCATCCACGGATTGCGCCACCACAACGCCTTGGCCTGGCTCCAGGTGCCGTCGAGCAGCACAACGCCCTCGATCCGCTCCAGGATCGCCCGCTGGTTCTCGGCCACCTCACCCTTGCGGTTGAGCGCCAGCACCTCCCTGCCCGGATCGAGTTCGGCCGCCTTCGCCGAGCCGAGATAGAGCACCGCCCAGCGCGAGGGGTCGGCCACCGGCCGGGCCAGCGCCTTGGCAAGGCTCGGCCAGGACAGGCCGACCTTTACGACCGCGTTCGCAAAATGCAGCGCCGCCAGCCGCGCGGTGCCCAACGCCCGATCCTGCTCCTGCGGGTGCTGCAGGATCAGAAGGGAGAGCCGGCTCTGCAGCGGGACGACGCTGTCGCAGATGCAGAGCGGCAACGGCTTGTGGCAGCGCGGGCAGTCCGCAAGCGCAGCGGCGGCGTCCGCCTCGTCTTGCGCCCGTTGGGCACCTTCGGTTGGATCAGGCATGGGCTGGCTATACGCCGCCGGGCTGGGCGCTTCAACAAGCCGTATGCCGCCTTGCGCAACCTGGAACCAAGGCTAATACTAAAGCTGCGCTGACCGCCCGCCGGGGGCGCGCTCTGGTCCAGCGAAGGTCGAGGGAGCCTCGACCCCCGACGCATGTTTGGACGCAGAGCCACGTTAAGTGGTGGACTCTATGCCCGACATCATCTCGGTCACCCCTGACAATCTGCACGAAAAGCTGGCGGGCCTGCCGCGGCTGGTCCAGCTGGCGCTCGGCTTCGCCGCACGACTAAGGCGCGGCACGCTCGACATCACCCTGCCCGACGGCCGCACGTTGCGGATGGGCGGGCTCGAGCCCGGCCCCGCCGCGGCGATGATGGTCCATAATTACGGCTTTGCCTATCGGCTCGTGAACGGCGGCGACATCGGGATTGCGGAGGCCTATCTGAACCGCGATTGGGACACGCCGGACCTGACCCAATTCCTCTATCTCTTCTGCGTCAATCACGATCTGATCCAGGCGATGCTCGCCAATAAGCCGCTGGTGCGCGTCGTGCAGATGGTCCGGCACTGGTTCAACCGCAACACCAGGCGGCAAGCCAAGCGCAACATCTACGCCCATTACGACATCGGCAATGCCTTCTATTCGGCATGGCTCGATCCAAGCATGACCTATTCCTCGGCGCTGTTCGAAGATGACACAGCCGATCTCACCTCGGCGCAGAAGAACAAGTACCGCAGGCTCGCCGAAGCCATCGATCTGCGTCCCGGGCAGAAACTGCTGGAGATCGGCTGCGGCTGGGGCGGCTTTGCGGAATATGTCGCCAAGAACTTTGGCGCCAAGGTCGTGGGGCTTACCATCAGCAAGGAGCAGCGCGATTTTGCGCAGAAGCGCATCCACGATGCGGGCCTTGCCGAGCAGGTCCAGATCAAGCTGCAGGACTATCGCGACGAGCGCGATCACTATGACCGCATCGCCTCCATCGAGATGATCGAGGCGGTCGGCGAGCGGTTCTGGCCGAAATATTTTTCGCAAATCGCCGATCGCCTCAAGGCGGGCGGTCTTGCCGGGATCCAGGCCATCACCATTCAGGACAGCATATTCCAGTCCTACCGGCGCGAGGTCGATTTCATCCAGCGCTATGTGTTTCCGGGCGGCATGCTGCCATCGCCCGAGGTGCTCAAGACGCTCGGCGACCGCTTCGGCATTCCTGTCATCCGCGAACGCATTTTCGGGCAAGATTATGCCAAGACGCTCGCGACTTGGCGGAACAATTTTCACACGGCCTGGCCCAACCTGAAGCCGCTCGGCTTCGACGACCGCTTCCGGCGGCTGTGGGAGTATTATCTGGCGTATTGTGAGGCCGGTTTCCTGTCCGGCAACATCGATGTGCGGCAGGTTGTCTTCGCAAAGCAGCGATGAATCAGCTGGCTTGTCCTTCCGCCGCGACCTATTACCTGTGGTTGGACCCCTACAGGAAACACCGGCATTTCCAGCACATGACCTTTTACAAAGACGTCGTCGAGGCTATCGGCAACACCCCCCTGATCAAGCTCAAGCGCGCATCTGAAGCGACCGGCTGCACCATTCTTGGCAAGGCCGAGTTCATGAATCCGGGCCAGTCCGTGAAGGACCGCGCCGGCAAATGGATGATCCTGGAAGCCGAGAAGCGCGGTGAACTCAAGCCCGGCGGGCTGGTGGTGGAATCGACTGCCGGCAACACCGGCATCGGCCTTGCGCTGGTCGCGAGCGCGCGCGGCTATCGCACCTTGATCCTCATTCCGGACAGCCAGAGCCGGGAAAAAAAGGACATGCTGCGGCTCGCCGGCGCCGAGCTCCTCGAGGTGCCGGTGCTGCCGTTTTCCAATCCCAACAACTACCAGCATGTCGGTCGCCGTCTCGCCGCGCGGCTGCGCAAGACCGAGCCCAATGGCGTCTTGTTCGCCGATCAGTGGAACAATCTCGACAATCCCAAGGCGCACTATGAATCGACCGGGCCCGAGATCTGGCAACAGACAGACGGCAAGATCGACGGCTTCATCTGCTCCGTCGGCACCGGCGGCACCCTCGCCGGCATCAGCCGTTACCTGAAGGAGAAAAAGAAAGACATCGTGATCGGCTGCGCCGACCCTCATGGCTTTGCCATGTACGAGTATTTCAAGCACGGCCAGGTCAAGAGCTCGCCGGGCGACTCCATCACCGAGGGCATCGGGCTTGGCCGTGTGACGCCGGTGATCGAAAGTGCAGGCAAGGTCGACGAGGCCTATCTCATCTCTGACGAGGAAGCCGTCAACGTGATCTACGATCTCGCCCAGCACGAGGGGCTGTGCCTTGGCGGCTCGACCGGCATCAATGTCGCCGGCGCCATCCGCCTCGCCCGCCAGCTCGGCCCGGGCCATACCATCGTGACCATCCTCGCCGACAGCGGCGGCCGCTATCAGTCGAAGCTGTTCAATCCGGACTTCATGCGTTCGAAGAAGCTGCCGGTGCCGGAATGGCTGGAGACGCGCAGCAATATCGACGTTCCGTTCGAATAGGTTCGGCGAATAGGTTCGGCGGCGTCGAGCGGCCTCAGTGCCGCAGGATCTGGCTCAGGAACAGCTTCGAGCGCGCGTGCTGCGGGTTGGCGAAGAAGTTCGCGGGCGTGTTGGACTCGATGATCTGGCCGGCGTCCATGAATACCACGCGATTGGCGACCTCGCGCGCGAAGCCCATTTCGTGCGTCACGACCAGCATGGTCATGCCCTCCTTGGCGAGGTCGACCATGGTGTCCAGCACCTCCTTGACCATTTCCGGATCGAGCGCCGAGGTCGGCTCGTCGAACAGCATCACCTTGGGGCTCATGGTGAGCGCGCGCGCAATGGCGACACGCTGCTGCTGGCCGCCGGACATCTGGCCCGGATATTTGTGCGCCTGGTGCGGGATCTTCACCCGCTCCAGATATTTCATCGCCGCCACCTCCGCGTCCTTCTGCGGGATGTTGCGCACCCAGATCGGCGCCAGCGTGCAGTTCTCCAAGACCGTGAGATGCGGGAAGAGATTGAAGCTCTGAAACACCATGCCGACCTCGCGGCGCACCTCATCGACGCGGCGCAGGTTCGGTCCGAGCGCGATGCCGTCCACGACGATCTCGCCCTCCTGGAATTCCTCAAGCGCGTTGATGCAGCGGATCAAGGTCGACTTGCCCGAGCCGGACGGGCCGCAGATCACGATGCGCTCGCCCTTGCCGACCTCGAGGTTGATGTCGCGCAGCACGTGGAAGTCGCCGTACCACTTGTTGAGGCCCTTGATGCTGACGATCGGATTTTCGGTCATGATGGTCTCGGTTCAGTTGCGCCGGAACGGATTGAGCCGATGCTCGACAAAGAGTGAGTAGCGCGACATGCCAAAGCAGAAGGCGAAATAGATCAGCCCGGTGAAGGCAAAGCCGGTGAACGCGGTGGTCGGCGTCGCCCAGTTTGGATCGGAGAAGGAGGCGCGCAGCTGGCCCAAGAGATCGAACAACGCGACGATCGAGACCAGCGAAGTGTCCTTGAACAGCGCGATGAAGCTGTTGACGAGGCCCGGAATGACATGGCGCAGCGCCTGCGGCATCACGACCAGCGCCGTTGTCTTCCACCAGGAGAGCCCAAGCGCCGCCGCCGCCTCGCCCTGTCCGCGCGGAATCGCCGCAAGCCCGCCGCGGATCACCTCGGCCTGATAGGCGCCGGCGAACAGCGCAATGCCGATCAACGCCCGCACCAGTCCGTCAACGGTGAAGTTGCCGGGCAGGAACAAGGGCAGCATGTAGGTCGCAAAGAACAGCACCGTGATCAGCGGCACGCCGCGCCAGAATTCGATGAAGACGATCGAGAAGATGCGGATCAGGGGAATGGTCGCACGGCGGCCGAGCGCCAGCGCCACGCCGATCGGCATCGAGGTGACGATGCCGGTCACGGAAACCACCAGCGTCACCAGGAGGCCGCCCCACAGCCTGGTGTCGACCACCGCTAGGCCGCCGCGGTCGAGACCCATCACGGCGATGATGAGGGCAAGGCCGACGAAGCTGGCGAGGCATGTGACGAGCATCCGCCATCCCGTGCGCACGCCGCCGGAGAGCAGGAACAACAGGCCGGAGACGATGATCGCGGTGAGCACGAAGTCGATCCAGACCGGATAATGAGAGCTCTGGATCTGGTCGCGCGCCCAGACCAGGGGCGCGAGAATCAGCGACAGCGTCACGCCGATCAGCGTGACGATCTGGCCAAAGATCCACAACAGCGGCCCGATTACTGCTGTGCTGGAGCCTGTCCGCACCAATGCGTCGCCTGCCCCCTTGATGCTGTCGACAAAGGTCGTCAGCAGGCTCGTGATCCAGCTCACGCCAAAGCCGCTCAGGCCGCCGCCATGCAGCAGGAAGAATGCGACCACGGGGAAGGCCAGGAAGAACAGGCCGGCGTTGAGGCTCTTGGCCGGCAGGCGCGGGATCAACATCGGCACCAGCAGCACGACCGCGAGCACAAAGGTCAGATTGACCCGCCAGCGCTCCTCGAGCGGATAGAAGCCATAGATGAACTGGTCGAGCTTGGCGCCGATATAGGGCCAGCAGGCGCCGACGGCATGCCCGGTAGTCTGCTCCAGACAGGCGTTGCGGTCGCTGCCGTGCCAGACCGCATCGACCAGCATGAATCTGATCGCGGGCACGACGGTGTACCAGACCAGCAGGATGCCGAGGATCGTCAGCAGGATGTTGGTCGGCGAGTTGAGCAACCGCGTACGAATGAAGCCGATGACGCCGGTGGTTTTCACCGGCGCGGACCGCTCGGGAACAATCGCATCGCGAACGAAGGAGGATGCGGTGATATCAGTCATTGCGCGAGGCTCCGGCCGAGCCGCCATCCGTAGAAACTCATGATCGCGCTCGTGGTCAGCGACAGCAGGAGATAGACGCCCATGGTGATGGCGATGATCTCGATCGCCTGCCCGGTCTGGCTCAAGGTCGTGCCGGCGAACACCGAGACGAGGTCGGGGTAGCCGATGGCGACCGCGAGCGAGGAGTTCTTGGTGAGGTTCAGATACTGGTTGGTCAGCGGCGGCAGGATCACGCGCATCGCCTGCGGCACCACGATCAGCCGCAAGGTGGCGCCGCGGCTCAGTCCCAGCGAAGCGCCCGCCTCCATCTGCCCCTTGTGCACGGACTGGATGCCCGCGCGCACCACCTCGCCAATGAAGGCCGCGGTATAGGTCGACAGCGCCACCGTGAGCGCGACGAATTCGGGAATGACGCGGGTGCCGCCGGCGAAATTGAAGCCCTTGAGCTGCGGTAATTCGAAGCTCACGGGCACGCCGAACACGAGCACGCTCACCAGCGGCAGCCCAATCAGAAGCGCGAGCACGTAAGGCCAGATCCGGATCACCCTGCCCTTCTCGAACAGCTGCCGGCGCGCATAGTGACGCGCAGCCACCGCCGCGACGATCGCGATCGCAATGGCAATCACGAACGCCTCCCATCCGGGCTGGGCAATGGCGCGGGGAATCACAAGGCCACGGTTGGAGAGAAAGAAGCTGTTGAACAGCGAAATGCTTTGCCGCGGGCCCGGCAGCGCGGCGAGCACCGCGAGATACCAGAACAGGATCTGAAACAGCACCGGCAGGTTACGCACCAGCTCGACATAGCCGCCGGCAATGCGCGACAAGAGCCAGTTCGGCGACAGCCGCCCGAGGCCGACAGTGAAACCGATCACCGTGGCAAAGAAGATGCCGATGATCGAGACCAGGAAGGTGTTGACGAGGCCGACCAGGAACACCCGGGTATAGGTATCGGAGCCGCTATAGGGAATGAGGCTCTGGCTGACGTCAAAGCCTGCGGTGTTGTTGAGGAAGCCGAAGCCGGAGGTGATCCGCTGCGCCTCGAGATTGGCGCGGGCATTGGCGATGATCTCATAGCCGATCCAGATCAGGGTGATCACGAACACGATCTGGAACGCGACCCCGCTCCAGCCGGAGCGGCCGCCCAGCGTCCGCTTCAGCCGGAACATGAATTGCGGCGGTGGTGATCTTGCTTCGATGCTCATCGCCGCAACCGTTGGCGTTGACGCGGGATCAGCGGATCGGCGGGGCGTACTGGATACCGCCCTTGTTCCAGAGCTGGTTCAGCCCGCGGGCGATCTGCAACTTGGAGCCCGCGCCGACATTGCGGTCGAAGGATTCACCGTAATTGCCGACTGCCTTGATGATCCGGGAGAACCAGTCCTTGGTCAGGCCGAGCTGCTCGCCGAGATTGCCGTCGGTGCCGAAGGCGCGCTTGAGGTCGGGCTTGTCCGACTTCGCCATCTCGTCGACGTTCTTCTGGGTGACGCCCATCTCCTCGGCATCGACCATCGCAAACAGCACCCATTTGACGATATCGAACCACTGGTCGTCACCGTGGCGCACCATCGGGCCCAGCGGCTCCTTGGAGATCACCTCGGGCAGCACGACATGGTCGGCGGGATTGGCGAGCTTGAGGCGCTCGGCATAAAGCTGGGAGACGTCCGAGGTGAACACGTCGCAGCGGCCGGATTCATAGGCCTTGACCGTCTCGTCGGCGCCGGAGAACGCGATCACCTCGTACTTCATGTTGTTGCCCTTGAAGTAGTCGGCGAGGTTCTGCTCGGTGGTGGTGCCGGTCTGCACGCAGACGGAGGCGCTGTTGAGCTCGAGCGCCGAGTTCACCTTGAGCGATTTCTTCACCAGGAAGCCCTGCCCGTCATAATAGGTCACGCCGGTGAAATTGGCGCCGAGCGAGGTGTCGCGCGACAATGTCCAGGTGGTGTTGCGCGAAAGCACGTCGATCTCGCCCGACTGCAGCGCCGTGAAGCGATCCTTGGCCGACAGCGGCACGAATTTGACCTTGGTCGGGTCGTCGAAGATGGCGGCGGCGATGGCGCGGCAGACGTCGACGTCGAGCCCGGTCCAGTTGCCCTTGTCGTCGGGCGAGGAGAAGCCCGGCAGGCCCTGGCTGACGCCGCAGGACAATAGGCCCCGATCCTTGACTGTCTTGAGCGTTTCCGCAGAAGCGGCCTGGGCCGAGAAAGCAGCGGCGGCAGCGAGGGTGAACAGGAACGATACGCGTTTCATGAGCTTAGGCCTTTTCAAGGGGGTCCTTGGGTACGTTCACTAATCCAATGCGTGCAACGTCGATGGGGCCAGCCCTCGATGCCCAGTCCCACGATCCCAAAGGCCTGTGATCCCCTGGCAAACGTCAAACCAAAGACGGTTAACGCCCCAATCGGTCAAAGCAATGGATCGAAGGTCGCGGCAAGCCCCTCAACGTGCGGCGACTGAATAGCTCCCCTGCATCACAGAACGACTGGCCGTCGGGGTCAAGGGGTTGACGCACCTCTTCGATGTCCTGTTATTAACAATTCCGCCCACCACGCCGGCCCTTCGCCCACAAGCGGCGAGCAAAACCTTGGGTAGCGACGAAAGAATGAGCTCCGTGAACGACACCGGATCAGGCCATCCCCAACAACCGGAAACGCGGCTTGTGACCGCCGGCCGCGACACCAAGGCGCAGAAGGGTTTTGTCAATCCGCCGGTCGTTCATGGTTCCACCGTGCTCTACCCGACGGCAGCCGACCTGCATGCCCATACGGGCGAGTACCGCTACGGCCGCTACGGCACGCCGACGACCAAGGCTTTTCAGCAGACGTTGATGGCCCTCGAGGGGCCGCAATGCGCCGGCGTTGCGATCACCCCGTCGGGACTTGCCGCCATCTCGACCACCCTGCTTGCGGTGCTCAAGGCCGGTGATCACGTCCTGGTCTGCGACAATGTCTACCGGCCGACGCGCAACGTCTGCAACACCGTGCTCGCGCGTCTTGGCGTCGAAACCACTTTTTTCGATCCCCTGATCGGCGGGGCCATCGAGACGCTGTTCAAGCCGAATACCCGGGCCGTATTTGTCGAGGCGCCGGGCTCGCAATCCTTCGAAATGCCCGATGTCCGCGCCATCGCCGATGTGGCGCATGCGCGCGGCGCGCTTGTCATCGACGACAACACCTGGGCTACGCCGCTGTTTCGCCGCGCGCTGGAGCAAGGCGTCGACATCAGCATCCAGGCCGGCACCAAATATATCGGCGGCCATTCCGACATCATGTTCGGCACGATCTCGGCCAATGCCGCCGCATGGCCGACGGTCCGCGAGACCACCCAGCTGCTCGGCATTTGCGCGGGTCCCGACGATGTCTTCCTGGCAACGCGCGGCCTGCGCACGCTGTCGGTGCGGCTCGCGCAACACTACCGGTCCGCTCTCGAAATGGCGCGCTGGTTGCAGGGCCGGCCCGAGGTCGTCAGGGTGTTGCACCCGGCGCTGGAGAGCGATCCGGGCCACGCAATCTGGAAGCGCGATTTCACCGGCGCCTCCGGCCTGTTCAGCATCGTCCTTCAGAAGAAGCCGCAAGGCGCGGTCGACGCCTTCCTCGACGCTCTCACTCTGTTCGGGATGGGCTATTCCTGGGGCGGCTTCGAAAGCCTCGCCATTCCCTTCGACTGCGCGGAGTACCGCTCCGCCACCAAATGGGCGCCGGGGGGCCCGACCGTGCGGCTCCATATCGGCCTGGAAAATGTCGATGATCTGAAGGCGGATCTGGAGCGCGGCTTTGCGGCGTTCAATAAGGCCTGAAGCGCGCTGGGATTTGTTCAATCGATTTGAGCCGCGGGTTCACCTCTCCCGAAGGGAGAGGTCGATTTGCGCAGCAAATCGGGTGAGGGTTTACGGTCTCTCGATAGAGCTGCGGCCCCTCACCCGGATTGCGCCAACGGGCAATCTCACCTCTCCCCGATGGGGAGAGGTGAGCCGCAGCGCCCTCACTGATCCAGCGTCTCGGATGCCTTTGCGTGGTTCTTGTAGATCAGCATCAAATTGCGCACGTAGATGATGTTCGACGCCAATTGTCCGATGATGATGATCGGCTCGCGTTTGACGAGGCCGTAGATCAGCGTCAGCAGGCCGCCGCCGATGGAGAAGAACCAGAACGCCAGCGGCACCACGCTTCGTCCCGCGCGCTCGCTTGCGATCCACTGGACGAGGAAACGCGCCGCGAAGGCGAGCTGCGCAATCAGCCCGAACGCCAGCCAGAAGTCGAACTTGGCGACGAAAATATCGTAGAGATAATCGCTCAGTGCCTGCCCGTATTGAATCAGCATCACGTCACCTCGGTCGCAACGGGCGTCGGCTTCTTGCGGCGGATCAGCCACCAGACGCCGAACAGGTCCAGGATCCCGATCCAGAGACGGTCGAAGAATCCGTAATTCGACACGCCCGCGCGCCGCGGACGGTCGATGACGTCGACATAGGCGACATCGAAGCCCTCGCGTCGCACCAGCGCCGGCAGAAAGCGATGCAGCCCGTCGAAATAGGGCATCATCAGGAACACCTCGCGGCGGAAGGCCTTGAGCCCGCAGCCGGTGTCTCGCGTGCCGTCGCTTAGAATATAGCTGCGAACGGCATTGGCGACGCGCGACTGGAACTTCTTGAACCCGGTGTCCTTGCGCCCGACGCGCTGGCCGGCGGCAAGGCCGACCTTCGCGCCGCCCTGCTCGACAGCTGCGATCAGTTGCGGCAGGAAGGCCGGGTTGTTCTGGCCGTCGCCATCAAGGGTCGCAACAATCGACCCGCGCGCGGCGCGCACGCCGCTGCGCACCGCGGCCGACTGGCCGCCCGAGGCGGCGTGCTTGAGCTGGCGGATATTGGGCCAGCGCGTCATGGCCTCGCTGAGCCGTTCCGCGGTTGCATCCGTCGAGCCGTCATTGACGTAGATGATCTCGTAGGCCCAGCGGCCATCGAGCGCAGCCGAAATCTCCTCGATCAACGGGAGGATGTTGTCGGCTTCGTTGCGGACGGGGACGACGATGGAAACCGCTGTCTCGGTGGAAGGCAATCGACGCTCGTCCCTGGGTTGGCTGGCCGCGCCCTTAGCAAATCGCCCCGCGGCGCGTGCTTCTTATGGGGCGGAGGCGGCGCGGGCAACCCCTTAAATCATCTCAAATCGGGACAATTTGGCCGTCGTTTCGGATGGCAAAACCGAGCCGGCGCACGGCAAACCAGTAGCGCACGGCAACGCATGCGGCGATGCCGATCACAGCGCCCGCCACGACGTCGCTCGGATGATGGGCGAGCAGCACGAGCCGGGTAACGACAATCAGAAGCGCATAGGCAAACATCACGAGCCGCGTTCGGGGCCAGATCGCGCCGACCGCAAAGGCGAGTGCAAAAGCGGTCACCGCATGTGCGGACGGCAGGCTGAAATAGGGCTCAGTGCCGGCAAAGGGCATGAAATTGAATGGATTGGCCTTGCCGCCGACAAAGGGCCGGCCACGGCCGATGGCGTATTTCAGCACCTCGGTCAGAAGGTTCGCGCACAGGACGGAGACGAAGATGTACTGGAGATGCGTGCCAAAGCGCAAAAGCCGCGCGCGCGAGGCGCCATGGCGCAGCGGTAGAGCGAGCACGATCACGATCAGCGCCGCGAACAGCGCCGTCAGCACGTAGGTATCCTTGCCAAAATCGGTCAAGGCGTGCGCCCACCAAACGCCCGGGCTGCCGCGTGGCGGCACCATCGCGATCTCCGTCGCATCGAAGCCGTACATCAGCGCGACGACCACGACACCGCCAACGCCGAGCACCAGCAACGCGTCGCGTCCAAACCGCCGCGCGGCAACGGCACGTCGGGTGTGGGTCGGCGCCCGCACGAGCTGCACGACTGACAGCCGCAGCAGCGCAAAGAGTTGGACGGCATAGTTGCGATTTTCGAGCGTGGCGACGGAGGTCGACATCACTCCGTACCTTCGGAACGGAAGATCGAGATCGTCACCGCCCGCCCCTGCGAGATGTTGAAACCCTCGATCCGGCTATAGACGTTGTAGCGCAGGCCGATGGCCTCGGCCCGTTGCGCGAAATTGCGCTCGGTGCGCGCCTCGACCAGTGCAAAGCGGCAACTTCCCTGGTTGAGGAAGTCCGCCGCGCCCGAGCCGTCGGTCAGCAAGGTCGAGGTGCCCGTCATGAAGACGAGACTTGGCTCCTGGAAGCCGGCCGCGGCCGCCTTCGGTCCGACACAGCGGACGTTGCGCAGCGCATGCGCAATCTCGGCGCTGGGGAACAGAGGCGTCAGCGACGGCAGCACCACGCCATAGACCGTGAAGGCGAGAAACAGCGCAGCGACCAGCGCGTTCAAGAGCGACTGCTCGGCGCGGTTGTCGTCATAGAGCCACCACGCCGCCAGCCCGAAGATCAGCGAGCCCGCCACGAAGGGCCAGGCCAGAAATGCCGGCTGACGCGTCGCCCAGATCGCGCCAATCACCGCGATCAGCGAGGTGATTGCGGGGATCGCAAACCACCAGGCCGACCCCTTCATCAGCCAGGAGCGCGACAGCACGCGCCGCTCGATCGCACCCGCCGTCAGGATTGCGATCGCGGGATAGAGCGGCAGCACGTAATGCGGCAGCTTGGTCAGCACAGCCTCGAACACGATCCAGGACGGGATCAGCCAGGCCAGCAGATATTGCGCGCCGGGCTCGCGCCGCGCCCGCCACACCGCAGGCGCGGCCATGGCGGCCAGCGGCGCGCCGGGCCAGAAGGTGATCCAGAACAGGACCAGATAGACCCCGGGCGGCAGGCCGTGGGATTCCTGGGCGCCGAGCTTGCTCAACATGTCGCCGCCGACGGAATCGGCAAAGAACGCATCGCCCGCTTTCCAGAAGATGGCGATGAACCAGGGCAGCACCAGCACCAGCATCCACATCAGGCCCCAGACCGGACGCAGCCGCCACAGCCAGGCGGCGCTGCGGTCGAGGATCGCGAGCGTCACAATGGTCAGCCCTGCGAACATCAGGATCAGCGGCCCCTTGATCAGCACGCCGGCCGCCAGCGCCGTCCAGAAGATCGCGGGCGAGCTCCAGGGCGGATGCGCCTCGTCCTCGCCGCGCTGCCAGGACAGATAGGGCCGCGCCATCGCGCCCATCGCGGCCACCACTGTGAGCAGCAGCATCGCATCGGTCTTGGCAAGCCTTGCTTCGACACCGAGCAGCACGGAGCTGCACATCAAGAGTGCCGCAAGCACCGCACCGCGCCGCGTCGTGAAGGCGAGCGCAGTCCAGTAGGTGAGCAGCACGGCGCCGATCGCGCCTATCAGCGAGGGAATCCGGTAGACCCAGATGCGCAGCTGTGCGCCGGGAAGCCCCAGCGCGCTCGCAGCTTCGACGGCGGCCGCCTGCATCCAATAGATTCCGACCGGCTTCTTGTAGCGCACGTCGCCCTGGAAGCGGATGTCGACGAGGTCGCCGGTCTCGACCATCTGCTTGGTCGCCTGCGCAAAGCGCGCCTCGTCGCGATCGACAGGCGGAATTCTGAAGAATCCCGGCAGGAACAGAAGCAGGCCGCAGAGCAGCAGGAAGGCCACGGCGCGGGCGTGGTTGCCGGTGACAAAGTCAATGGCGCGCGCCAGCCGGCTGCCCGGATTGACCAGGTCTTTCGGCTCGCGTCCGGCGCCAAAACGGGGGCGGGTATAGGTCTCGACCATGGTTCCGCATACGCTGAAACCACCATCCTCCACAACCGCTTAAGCCGGAACTATTGTATTCTCACGACGACTGTGTCGGCCGCGCCAGTCGCATCGATTACCGTCAGGCGCGCAAAGCCCGGCCCGGGCGGATCGACCAGGCGCTGCCTGCGGCCATCGATTTCGCCCACTGCGAGCCCGTTCACCAGCATGGTCATGGGCAAAACCCCGCCGGACACCTTGACTGGCATGGCTGCGCTGTCCGCCCCACCCGAGCGATCCACATCAATCCGGGAGCCATTGAGGGGAAATTGGATGTGAACGGCCTGTTCTCCGCCCGTCCGCACCAGTTCCCCCAGGGGACGGAACCGGCGCAGCGGCAGCGGCAATTTTGTATTGGTGGCGACCAGCGCGCCCTTGGGCGGTTTTGGCAAGGCCTGGGGCACTTTGCCGCTGCGGGCAAAGGCGTCGAACAGGATAGGCGCGGCCGCATTGCGCCCGATCAAACCGGGAACCGAGGCCCCGTCGGGGCGGCCGACCCAGACGCCGATGGTCATGCGCCCATCGAAGCCGACCGACCAGGCATCACGGTAGCCGTAGCTGGTCCCGGTCTTGAACGCGATGCGGTGCTGGGGCGCGTTTTCCGGCGGCGGTGTTCCAAGCAGGACATTGCCGACGTCCCAGGCCGCGACCTTGTCCATCAGTCTCAAGGGCTCGCGGGTGTCGTCCTTCCCCATGATCTCCCGCAGCGGCCTGGTGGTGCCAAGCCGCGGCAGCCCGGAATAGAGCATCGCGAGATCCTGCAAGGTGACGCCGACGCCGCCGAGCCCCATCGCAAGCCCTGGCGCTTCGTCCTTTGGCAGCACGAGGTTGGCGCCGGCCTGTCGCAGCCGCGCCGCCAGCCGGCTGGAGCCGACGCGGTCGAGCAGTTCGATCGCGGGCACGTTGAGCGACAGCTGCAGGGCCCGCTTCACCGGCACCGTGCCTTGATAGGTGAGATCGAAATTCTCCGGCGCGTAATTGCCGAAGCGGATCGGCCGGTCATCGATCAGGCTTTCAGGGTGCACAAAGCCGTCCTCGAAGGCGAGCCCATAGATGAACGGCTTCAGGGTCGAGCCCGGCGAACGCACCGCGCGCGTCATGTCGACCTGGCCTGCCCGCGTCTCGTCGAAATAATCGGCCGAGCCGACATGCGCGAGCACGTCACCGCTCTCATTGTCAACGACGATGATGCCGACGGAAATGTTCGGCCCCAGCGCCTGCGCACGATCGCGCGCCAGCGGCTCCAGTACCTTCTGCAGGTTCGCATCCAGTGTCAGCTTGATGACCGGCGTGTCCTTCGTCACGGCAATCGCCTGGTCGGAGGAATGCGGCGCCAGGATCGGCATGGGCTTGCGCATCCTGGGCACCGGCGCCGCCTTGGCCTGCGCCGCGTCATCCGTGGAGATCCGATGCTCCTCGACCATGCGGTCGAGCAAGCGATCGCGCCCTTCCCGCGCGGCGTCGGGATGACGGTCGAGCCGGCGGGTCTCAGGCGATTGCGGCAGCGCCACCAGGAGCGCAGCCTCCGGCAGCGAGAGCCGTTTCGGCTCCTTGCCGAAATAGGCGATCGATGCGGCGCGGATGCCCTCGAGATTGCCGCCGTAAGGCGCGAGCGCGAGATAGAGGTTGAGGATCTGGTCCTTGCTCAGCGCATGCTCGATCTCCAGCGCACGCACGATCTGGCGCAGCTTCGCCGAGAGCGAGCGCTCGCGCCGCGGCTCCATCAGGCGCGCGAGCTGCATGGTGATGGTCGAGCCGCCCGACACGATATGGCCGGAGGTCGCCAGCTGAAACGCCGCGCGCATCAGCGCCAGCGGATCAACGCCGCCATGCGAATAGAACCGCTGATCCTCATAGGCGAGCAGCAGGTTGAGATAGGTCGGATCGACGTCCTTTTTCGCATCGACCGGCAGCCGCCAGCGCCCATCCGCCATGGCGTAGGCGCGCAAGAGCTTGCCGTTGCGGTCGACGATGGTGGTGGAGACGGCACGCGCCTGCTCGAGCGGCAGCGGGCCGAGGGAGATGGCCCAGGTGATGAAGATGCTGGTGGTGACGAGGAGGATCGCGGCGGCGATGGTTGCCATGCGGAGGAAGCGCCGCCGTTTTGCTCCGCCCACATGTGACTCCGTCATTCCGGGGGGGTGCGAAGCACCGAACCCGGAATCTCGAGATTCCGGGTTCAGCCCTGCGGGCTGCCCCGGAATGACGGTGCCATTGCTCATCTCCGCCTCACTCATTTCGCCGCCCGCACATCGACGCTGCCTGTGCCGGTGCGGCCGTAGCGCGAGGGGTTGTACATGTCCTCGACATAGGCCTGCGGCAGCACGTATTTGCCCGGCGAGACCGCGCGCACGACATAGGCGACCGTGAACACCGATTTGGCATCGGTGGCGCGGTCGATCGCGGCGGTGAAGCGGTCGTCGCGGAACTCGGTGTTCGCCGCGTCGACGCCGTCCTCGATCCAGTCCAGCGTGCCGCTATCACCCGAGGACACCAGGTTCGGATTGTCGATCTCAAGCCCGGCGGGAAGATAGTCCGACACCATGATGTGCCCATATTCCGGCTTGGGCTCGGTGATCTTGAGCACCACCGCAAAGCGGTCGTTCTGCCTGGCTTTGCTCACGTCGGCCGGCTTGCCGTCAAGCGTGTAGTAGTTGCGCTCGATGGTAAAGCCGTTGGAGGCCGCGGGCTCCGGCACCATTGGCGCGCCGGAGACCGACACCACCACCTGCACCGGCGCGTCGCCGGTGTTGGTGATCTTGAGCGGTTGGGCCGCCATCTCGGATGCCTTGTAGCTGCGGTAGAGCGCAGTCTTCACAACATCGCCGTTGACGTTGAGCGCCAGGGTTTCCTTGGCAAGCGCGCGCGCCGCCAGCACCATCCACGCATTCTCCTGCGTGGAGGTGTAGGACGTCAGTCCGCGCGCGACCTCGACCCGCGCAACGGCCTGCGAGATCGTCGCCTTTGGCGCATTGCCCTCGGATCCAAGCGAGACCAGCGCTGCGGCATCGCGCAGCTGCGAGCCGTAATCGGTGCGGCCGAATTCCAGCACCGGCTTCGGATTGAGGCCGTCGAGCGCCGCCGCATAGACCCGCTCGGCCCGCAGCCGATCACCGACCAGCGCCAGCGCCGCCGCAAGCTGCGCTTTCGCAATCGGCGTCGCCAGGTTGTTCAGCGTGGTGTCGGCGAGATAGCGCAGATCGCCGATGGGAGCGGCGCCATTGCGCGCGAGCACGTAGAGGCCGTAGGCGAGATCGCGGCCGCCGTCCTTTTCCGGCTCATTGGCATTGACCACGGAATTGCGGATACGGTCGAGCGCGTTCTTGAACAGCACGTCCGGCACCGCAAAGCCCTTCTCGCGGGCACGGGTGAGGAAGTCGGTCACGTAGGCATCGAGCCAGGCGTCGTCGCCGCCCGCCGACCACAGGCCGAACGAGCCGTTGGAGCCCTGGCGCGCCAGGAGGCGCTCGATGGCGCCGCGAATGCGCTCATCGAGATCGCCGTCCATCGCCAGATGCGCGCCGGCCGCGAGCTCGTTGACATAGAGCAGCGGCATGGCGCGGCTGGTGATCTGCTCGGAGCAGCCGTAAGGGTAACGATCCAGCGCCTGCAGGATGGTCGCCGCATCAAGCGCGGTCGACAGGCTCGCCGACAGCGACACCGTGCCGGTGCCCGGCACAAGGTCGGAGAACATGTCCGAGGTCAGCGTCAGGCTCTCGCCTTTGGCCAATGTCCGGATCGAGCGCCGCGCCAGGATCTGCGTCGCGGGCTTGACGTCCAGCGCATAATGGCGCGCCAGCGTGAGCCCGTTCGGCCCGTTGATGGCGACGTCGAGCTGTGCCGTCCCGGCGCCGCCGCCGCTCAGCGCCAGCGTGGTTGAGCTGCGCTGCCTGGCGGCCAGATGCATGGTCGTCGCCGGATTGCCCGCGACCGTCACCGGCCCCGAGGTCTTCACGCTGATGGTGTAGTCGCCGGGCGCGCCCTCGACATTGTCGAGATCGAAGGAGATGGTGCCGCGATCGCCGTTGAGCAGGAAGCGCGGCAGGGTCGCGGTCAGCACCACGGGATCGCGTACGGTGACGTCGACATTGGCGCGGCCGACCTTGGTGGCGCTCCACGCCACCGCCATCACCCGCGCCGTGCCGGCGAAATCCGGAATGTCGAAATCGATCTCGGCGCTGCCGTCGGCGGCGACCGTCACGATGCCCGAATAGAGCGCGAGCGGCTTCTGTGTCGGCGGCGCGCCCAAGAGTTCGCCCCCGGCATCGCCGCCGGACTTGATCTGCCCGCGCGTGCCCTGCATGCCGTCGATCAATTGTCCATAGAGGTCGCGGATTTCGGCCGTGAGGCGGCGCTGGCCGAGATAATAGTCATCCGGCGCCGGCGGCTTGTAATTGGTGAGATTGAGGATGCCGACATCGACCGCGGCAACCACGATCTTGGCGTCCTCGCCCGGATTGAGCCCGGTGACCTTCACCGGAATCTTCAGCGCCGAGTTCGGCCGCACCAGCGCCGGCGGCGTCAGGTTCACGGCCAGCGTGCGGGCCTTCTTGTCGATGCCGAACCATTTCAGCCCGATCGCGCGGCCCGGCATGCGCTGCGCGGCCGCATCGAGCGGACGGCGCAACGTCGCCAGCACGTAGGCCCCGCTGCCCCAGTCGTGGCCGACGGGGATCTTGACCTGGGTGGTGCCTTCCTTCACGTCGACAGTCTGCGTGGTCAACAGCCGGTCGCCGAGCACGTTGACCGTGAGCTTGCCGCCGACGCGCGTGTTCACCGACACGGTCATGGTGTCGCCGGATTGGTACTCCGGCTTGTCGATCGAAGTCTCCAGGAGATCAGGCGTGTCGGCGCTGCCGTCGGAATACCAGCCGACATCGAACTGCACCGAGGTGATCGGCCCGTCGGCCTGGCTCGACTTCACGTCCAGCCGGTAGCGGCCGCCTTGCGGGTTGAAGCTGATGCGAGCAGGATGATCGGCGGCGATGGTGAGGTCGCCGTCGGCGACGCGGCTCGTGGTCTTCACCGGCTCGAAATCCCACATCGAATTCTGCCGATACCACTGCCAGCGCGACTCGACCTTCATGAGCTCATAGCGCAGGTCCTCGCGCGGCAGCGTCTTGCCGTCGGGCGAGACGAACACGACGTCGAACTCGGCCTTGTCGCCCTCGCCGACGTTGCCATTGAACAGGGGCTTCACGCCGATCTCGGCCGCCGACGGCGCGACGGGGAGCACCAGCTTGCGCTCGACGGCACGGCCGCCGTTCTCGGCCATGCGGATGAAGATCTGCGCCTCCTGCGGCCGGGTCGAGGTCGGCGGCTTCGGCAGGCTGACCGGGAAGGTCGCGGCGCCATTGGCGTCGGTCTCGGGCAGGCCCTCGATCGGGGTGCGCTCGTTGGAGGTGGTCTCCTCGTCGGCAACGCCGAACTGATAGCCCGCAAAGCCCGGCCGCGCCTCGGCCGGTGCCACCAGCACGTCGCCCTCGAGCTGCAGGTTGGAGGCCGGCGCGCCATAGAGGAAATGGCCGTCGACCTTAAGTTCCACCGGAGCATCCGCTTTGATCAGCTTGTCCTTGGAATCAAGTGCGAATTCCAGCCGCTCCGGGATGTAATCCTCAACCATGAAGGTGGTCTCGCCGACCGCCTGGCCCTTGGGATCGGTGAAGGCGCGCACCCGCCAGGTGCCGGTCGGCACCGCCGAATTGAGCGCAAAGGACAGCGAGCGCCCGCCGGCGCCCTGGTCCGGCAGCACGGCGCGGCGGAATTCGACTCCGTCAGGCCGCTCGATCACCAGCGTAAGCGGCGTGCCTGCGAGCGCATTGCCCTTGCCGTCCCGCAACAGCGCCGTCAGGTGCACCATTTCATTGGAGCGGTAGACGCCGCGCTCGGCATAGACAAACGCATCCGCGCCCGACGGCACCAGCCGCCCCGCCACGCCGCGGTCGGACAGATCGAACGGGTTGGTCTTGAGATTGAGGAAGGCATAGTCCGCCTTCTCGCCCGTGACGGTCACCATCGCCGGCGACAGCCCGCCCTCGCCGCGGGCAAAGCCCGGCTCGAACAGCACGTGGCCGCTGTCGTCGGTCTTTTTGGTCGCCAGCACCTCGTTGTTGCGCGCGATCAGCCGCACGTCGGCATGGACAACAGGATCGGTCGTCGCCAGCGAATTGACGAAGACATGAATGCCGTCGTTGCCGGAGAAGGCGGCGATGCCGAGATCGGAGACGATGAACCATTGCGTCGCGAGCTGGCCGTCATCGCTGTCGCTGCCCGGGCTCTTGGGCGAGGCCGTCATCACATAGACGCCGGGCTGCAGGTCGCCGAGCACCTCGTCGACTGGAAACGCCGTGGTGACGTCCTGGTTCAGCGTGGTCGCGGTGGCCAATTCGCCCGACCAGACCTTCTGCCCGCGCGTGTCACCAAGGTCCGACAGCGAATAGCGGCTGAGCTGCTGCTGGAAGTCACTATCGATCACCGTGTTGATCAGGTTGCGGTCGCCGATCCTGAACACGTCGACCTTGACCGCGGGCGTGTTGACGCTGACCACGGGAATGCCGCGCTGGCCGGTGCGCGGCAGCACATAAGCGCGCCCCGTGAAGCGCACGAACGGCTTGCGATCGCGCACATAGATGTTGAACTCGGCGGACTTCGCCAGCCCCTCCTTCACGGTCGACGGCAGGCCGGCACGCAGGTTGATGGTGTAGCGCTCGCCGTGCTTCAGCCCCTCGACACAGAGTTGCTTCTGTTCCGATGACACCGCCGGCTTGTCGCTGCCGGCCAGCGCCACAAACGGCGTGAAGTCGGTGCGTTTTGCGAGCTCCTCCGAGAACTGGAAGCAGGCCCGGGGTGAGGCGGAATCCGAATCGATGGAGTAATCCACCAGCCGGAACCCGTGCTCGTCGCGCAGCCTCTCATACTGGCCGCGGACGTCGGCCACCTCCTTGCCCTCCAGCGACAGCCGCAACGCATCCAGCGCCGGCCGCCACAAATGCCGCTCCGACAGCGACCGCCCGAGCACGGCCAGCGCATCCGTCTCATCCGACGGGTTCGCCGCACGCTGATAGGCGATATAGGCTGCGGTCGAGGCGCGCTCGAGCAGGAAGGTCTGCTCGCTCGCGTTCTTAGGGACGATCTGGAAGATCACGCGCGCGAGCCGCTGCCAGTTGGAAGAGTCCTCCGGCGCGACCGCGGCGATCTGCCCCAGGATCTGCAAGCCGGAGCGGAAGTCGTTGCGCCGGAAGGCGGCGTCGGCGTCCGCCTTGAGGGCGGAGGCCGATTTGGCGACCGGCCCCGCCTCGCCCTTGATCTGCGCCTCCAGCTTGATCGCGCTGTCGGCGAGATCGTCGCGCTTGAACGCCTTGTCCGCAGCCTGAGCCGATGCGAGGCCAAGCGCCAGCGCGGCGCAGATTGCCACAGCGCGAACCAAACCGATCATGGGGAAGCTCCCTGGGTGCCGCAAATCAGCGGCGACACGCTTGAAATGACTGCGAAAAGGTGACGGGCTGATGGCGCGAAAGCAAACGTAAAAAACAGTCGCAATCCGCATGGTCCAGCCAAAAACCGTAACGGAACCATGGCAAGCCGGCGAGACGGCGCGGCGCGATGGTCCCGGGGGCCCGGACGGGTCCCCTGCTCTCAAACTCTATGTCGCGCATTCATCAGAAACGGTTCGTAAAAACCCTTTCCGCGCCAGCGGATTTTTCCTATTGACGGTGCTATCAAGAGGCACGGTCCGGCCGGCCCGACTCAGCCGGCCCAAGCCGGTGTCCGAGGGCAGGACAACCGGCCGGCGACATGGCAATGGTCCCATAGCTCAACTGGATAGAGTAGCGGATTTCTACTCCGCGGGTTGCAGGTTCGAGTCCTGCTGGGATCGCCAGGTTTCGCTGAGGCTCGAGCCGGCAACCAAGAGCGCGATGGGACCTCGATTGCGACGATTTGGTAGTGCCTCAATTGCTGCTTGGGACGCCTGTCCGACGATGGGCCGCCCCATAGCCACATCAGTTCTCGGGATTCTTAAATCGGGCTGGAAGACTGCGCTCCAGTTCCGTCAAAATTCCGCGGAATCCCTTAGTCCGAAATAAACCGCCTCGCGTTATGCGCAATCTAATCGCGCGAAAAAAATTTCAAGACGGGACCACGCGTGGAGTGCGCGCCTTCAGCGCCATGTCGGCGACTTACCGCTCAGCTTTGTGCGACTTCCGCGGCGGTACGGCCGCCGCACTTACATCTCGGTGAATCCAGCTTGGGTTAATCTACTTCTGCTGCCGCTAGGGTCTGCTTCGAGCCAACCCTTTTCGCCGGCATAAGTGAGCCCGGCTTTGTAATCATCAGCAGTGCCGCCGTTGGTTAGGAACTAAACATTCACATGGCCTGCCATGAGCACATGGCCGGGGCGCACGTTGTTAGCCTTAAAAATCAAAAGAATCGCTCTCGCGCATTGTTCTGGCGTCGGTAACGTAGCCAAGGCCTTTTCCTCGATGGGACGGTCTTATTCTCGGGAGGTACCGCCTAGCCCATCGGCTGTGCCTCTGAAACCGCTCCCGCGCACTTGACACGCGCGCCCCCAGGACACCCGCAAAGACCCGGATGCGAATCGCACCCAGTCTACAGTACGGTGGTTCCGATCTTGCAGCTTCGGGAGCACGAGTTCGGCCAGTTGTAGAGCAACCGCAAGATCAACGCTGTTGGATGGCCGCGTAGGTCTGGCACGACAGCCGTTCCGTGTCCAAGACGCACTTGGTGGCGGATCATCTTCAACCGCGCGATCTATGCGGTGGAGGGTGATTCCAGCACCGCGGATGCGATGACCGGAAGCCATCCCCCACAGCTCGGATCGCAACTGAAAGCGCGATCCAATGATACACATCGATATTGATCCGATGACTCTGTTGCTGATCCTGGCGGCAATCAGGATTCGTCTGCGCTGATAGAGCGCGGGGTCGGGGCTGATTAGCCTCCACCCCGCTCTACGTTCCCTCGACGCATTTAGCGCGTCCCCTCCAGACGTGGGCGCGTGTTCATGGCGGTGGATAACGACTGCGGTCGCCTTGATCGGGGCTAACCGTGCTTGCTTTAGGTTGCAACGGAGGTTGTAAGTGATTGAGAAGACCAGTCGTAGCTTAGGACGATCCGACGCTGGCTGCTCACTGAGGAATTAAGTGATGAAAGATGGACTTTACGCCGTCGAATTCCGGACACCACTCGGCTCTGGCACTGGTGTCGTCACGCTCATCAATGGAAATCTGAGTGGTGGAGATTCCCTCATGTATTACACTGGCGCATATTCGCTTGAAGGCGACGCTTTCACCGCGAAGGTTAAAACCGGTCGACACGCACATATCCCGGGTTTCTCAAGCGTCTTTGGACGCGATCAAGTCACGATAAATCTCAAAGGCAACGTCACCGGCGACACTATGACCGCTACCGGATCGTCCGCAGACGCACCCGGAGTTACGTTTTCCGCAAAATTGACCCTCATCGCCGTAGGAGGCTAAGGCGAGATACCCTTGGGACATTTGGGACAAATGTCCCGCGATGACCCAGATGTCCCGCTCGGCTGGTATCGGAGCGCGACGCCTCAGCGTCCGAATTACGGGCTGGACTGCACCCCTGAAGTGAGACACGATAATTTCAGTGACAGTGGTGGACTGCACCCCTGAAGTGAGACACGATAATTTCAGTGACAGTGGGGTTGTCACGATAGGTTACCGGTTTTGTTTTGCGCGAAGGCGGCTTCGAACTCAAGGGGTGACTGATATCCGAGCGCCGAGTGCAGGCGCTCCT